>JAWXTY010000005.1:0-82534 GCA_044433115.1 Opitutales bacterium | reverse complement strand
GGCGTAAGATTGCCCTTCAGACGAGTATTTGAAATTTTCACAGGTTCGAAGCGTATATTAATACGTGAGAATCTGTGAAAATTTCGAAACGGAGTATCAAGGGCAATATTACGCCCCAAAAGATTTTTTAAAGACGACAGTGGAAAGACTCGGTATAGTTACTTTGGCTGTGTATAGGAAGTCGCCGTAGTCGGCTCGTTCTGCTATGATAGAGCCTCCGTTGCCGTTGTTGTTACCTCCGTAGGCAGAGCTATCGCTATTGAAGATTTCAGTCCATTCGCCTTCGAAAGGCAAGCCTATAGGGTAGCCATCTCTTTGCATAGGGGTGAAGTTGCATACGGTTGCATAGGCTGTTTTTTTGTCTTTGCTGTAGCGAAGAAAGGCTATGACGCTTGCGTCTCTGTCGTCGCAAGTTATCCATTTAAAGCAATCCCATTCGAGGTCGCCTTCTGCGAGTTTTTCATCATTGATATATATGCCTGAAATATCTCGAAGAGCAGCACTTATGCCAGCGTGGTCTTTATATTCGAGCAAGTTCCAATCGAGAGAAGCGTCGTATTTCCACTCGGAGCTTTGCCCAAATTCGCAACCCATAAATAGAGTTTTCTTGCCAGACCACATCCACATATACCCATATAAAGCACGAAGAGTGGCTGCTTTATCAGTCCAATAGCCAGAGCCCATTTTGTTTATCATAGAGCTTTTGCCGTGTACAACTTCGTCGTGTGAATATACGCTGACAAAGCTTTCGCTGAATTGGTATATAGCAGGGAAAGTAATTCTGTTGTGGTGATATTTTCTATTGATAGGGTCTTCTTTTAGGAAGCTTAAGGTGTCGTGCATCCAGCCCATATTCCATTTAAAGTCAAAGCCAATTCCTCCATCTTCTACAGTGTTGGTAAGCCCCAAAAAGGCTGTGCTTTCTTCTGCAATAGTTAGGACTCCCTTGTGGTAAGTGTGGACAATGGAATTTAGGGCTTTTAGGAAATCTATAGCACCAATATTTATATTATTGCCATATTCGTTGGGTAGCCACTCGCCTTCTTCTCTGCCATAATCGAGGTAGAGCATAGAAGCAACTGCGTCTACACGCAAGCCATCGACGTGAAATCTGTCTATCATAGATAGAGCTGAGCCTATGAGGAAGTTTTTGACTTCACTTCTGCTATAATTGAAACAAAGCGTACCCCATTCCTTATGCTCGCCTAAGCGACTATCTTCGTGTTCATATAAGCAAGTGCCATCGAAACGAGCTAGGGCAAAGCTATCTTTAGGGAAGTGCGAAGGAACCCAATCTAGGATAATGCCAATTCCCTCTTGGTGGAGGTAGTCGACAAAGTACATAAAGTCCTGAGGCGTGCCATATCTGAAAGTAGGGGCGAAAAATCCTGTAACCTGATAGCCCCAAGAGCCTTCAAAAGGATATTCAGTAACTGGCATTAGCTCAACGTGCGTGAAATTCATTTTTTTGCAATATGAGGCAAGCAATGGAGCAATTTCTTTGTAAGTTAGAACCCTATTGCCATCTTTTGCATTACGCATCCAAGAGCCAAGATGAACTTCATATATAGCCATTGGGGCTGTCTTATGATTTGTATTTTGACGTTTTTGAAGCCACTTGTCGTCTTTCCATTGATAATTAGAAATATCGCAAACAATGGAATTATTGAAAGGCTGAGGGTCGTAACTTAGAGCATAAGGGTCTGTCTTTAAGAAAGGCAAGTCGCCAACTTGAGGCAAGATTTCGTATTTATACTTAGTGCCAACCTTTAGAGCAGGAATGAAAATTTCCCATATACCAGTAGAGCCAAGTTTACGCATTTGGTGGTATCTGCCATCGCTCTCGTTGAAATCGCCAACTACACTAATTCTACGTGCATTGGGAGCCCACACTGCAAAGCGTACGCCAGATATGCCATCTATTTTGTGGAGGTGCGAACCAAGCTTTTCATAAATTTTGTGCTGGTCGCCCTTACCTATTAGATATAGGTCGTCCTCTGATAGAGATGGCTTGAAAGAATAGGGGTCATAAATCTGAGCGACTTGCCCATTGTAGGACTTAATTCTAATTCTGTAATTAAAACATTCTTTTTGCTGAGGAAGAAATAGCTCGAAAAAGCCTGAGTTGTCTAGCTTTTCCATAGGGTAGCGTGCCTTAGCTTCGTTGCGAAGGTCTATAAGCTCAGCAGCCTGAGCGTTGAGTAAATAAGCACGAACGACAAGCCCGCCTTTCGCTTTGTGCATACCCAAAAGCGAGTGAGGATTATCATTTTTCGCACCTACAAAGGATTTCAATTCAATTTCACTTATAATCACAATAACACCTCGACATTGATTTTTTATATTTTTAGTTAAGCAATAAGTAACTTATCGAACAAAATTAAAGCAAAATGAGAAAAAAAGAGCAAGTATTTTTTTTGCCAAGAGCTTAGAAAAAAGGAAGGGCTATCTGTTTAGGAGCGTGATATTGCATTTTATGCGTAATATCACACCCCAAAAGATAGCCCTGTGTTGATTATAACTATATAAGAAATTTTTTAGTCCTTTTGCCCTTATCACAATGTCTGCTAGAAATTTGCTGAAAGCAAAATTTCTGTTGGGGCAACAAAATTGCTTCTTAGACAAGGCTTAGTGTATTTTTTTGGGGCGTGAGATTAGGTTTCAGACGAGTATTAGTGTATTTTTTTGGGGCGTGAGATTAGGTTTCAGACGAGTATTCGGGAATTTTTGAGGCTCGAAGCGTACTTATGTACGTGAGAGTCTCAAAAATTTTCGAAACGGAGTATAAGACCTAATATCACGCCCCAAAAGGGTCGAAGCGTATTTATATACGTGAGAGTCTCAAAAATTTCCAAAACGGAGTATCAAGGGCAATATCACGCCCCAGCCTCGATTTGGCGAATGGTCTCTTCGAGATTGTGTCGTGCTATAACTGCAGACTTCATATAGATAACGTCGGAGGCTATGTTTGTGCATAGGTCGGCGATACGCTCAAGAGTCTTGGATACAAGTAGGTAATTTATATCTATGTGGACGTTTTGAGGGTTTATCTTCAAGTCTTCTTCGAGATTGACATAGCTCTTTCGGTTTTCATTATCTACGATTTCATCGTCTTTGCAAACGCCTATAGCAAGGTCTACGTCGGCGTGTAGGAAAGAGTCTATTGCAGATTTAAGCATATAGAGCGTGCGACTTGTCATAGTTTCCATATCAAAAGTTGGTCGCTCTAGCTTAATTTTTGTATCTAGGATATAAGAGACCTTTTCTGCTATATTTACTGCTAAATCGCCTATATGTTCAAGCTCGTTATTAATTTTTAATACAGTGATTACATAGCGTAAATCGCCTGCAACTGGCTGATGAAGAGCTAGGATTTTTAGGCACTCTTCTTCAGTTTCAACTTCGAGTTTATCTATAATTTTGTCAGCTTGGATAACTTCTTGAGCCATTGGCAATGACAAAGTTTTGATTGCTTTCATAGTCTTGCGTAAATTTTCTTCTACACAAGTTGCTACTTTCAAAATTTGGCTTCTGAGTTTCTCTAAGTCTTTCTTTAAATGAGTATACATATTAACCGAACCTTCCTGTGATATAATCGCTAGTTTTTGTAGATTTAGGCTTAGTAAATAGGCTCTTTGTTTCGTCATATTCAACTAAATCGCCTTCGAAAAAGAATGCTGTATAATCTGATATACGTGCAGCTTGTTGCATATTGTGAGTTACGATAGCTATAGTATATTCGCCTGAAAGCTCTGTAATTAAGTCTTCAATCTTAGATGTAGACTTAGGGTCAAGAGCCGAACAAGGTTCGTCCATCAACAAAACTTCAGGATTGATAGCCAATGCCCTTGCTATACACAAACGTTGTTGCTGACCACCTGAAATACCTATTGCATTGTTGCCTAATCTATCCTTAACTTCGTCCCAAAGGGCAGCTCTACGCAAAGAGCTTTCTACGATGTCGTCTAGCTCGCTCTTCTTTATAGAACCTTGCAGGCGAACGCCATAGGCTACATTATCGTAAATAGATTTAGGGAAAGGGTTCGGTCTTTGGAAAACCATACCAATTCTGCGTCTAAGCTCTACTATATCGAGGCGTTTGTGATAAATATCTGTGCCATCTAGGCTTAAAAGTCCTGTAGTTTTGCAACCATCGACAAGGTCGTTCATACGATTTATGCACCTTAAAAAAGTACTTTTACCGCAACCACTGGGCCCAATTATAGATGTAACTTTATGTCGCTTAAAGTCTATATCTATATTTTTTACTGCGTGAAATTTTCCATAATAAACAGAAAAGTCCCTTGCACTTATTACAGTTTCTTCTTTAGAAAAAGTCTGTATGTTCGCTTTATTCATTGTCGTATTTGTTTTGATTTCTTCTATAGTTGTATTCATCTTATTTTGCTCTCTTTTGCAATCTAGCTCTTATGTAGATTGCGATGAAGTTTAGGGCTAAAACTATTGTTATTAGTGTTAATACCATTCCGTATTGTACGTGTACAACTCGGTCGGCTAGTTCGTGTTCGGCACACATATTGTAAATATTCCAAGGTAGGGCAGTTGTTGGTTGGCTGAAAATTTCGCTTATGCCAAGAGCTGCTCCTGTGCTTGTTGCTGCTGTAAATATAATAGGGGCAGTTTCGCCTGCTGCTCTACCCATAGATATGATTATGCCCGTTAGCATAGATGGCAAGGCTGCTGGCAGTATAACTGTAACAATGCTCTTCCACTTGCTTGCCCCTAAGCCCAATGATGCCTCTCTATATGAATGAGGTACGCTCTGTAAAGCTACGATTGAGCTACGAATAATTGTAGGCAATATCAGCAATGCTAAGGTGATTGAACCTGCGATAACGCTCTTGCCATCTGAAACGCCTATAGTGTTAATTATAAAGGCTAAGCCGAACAAGCCAAATACTATAGATGGAACGCCAGCAAGAGTGCCTACGCACATTTCTAAAAAGGCAACTGTCTTAGATTTCTTTGCGTATTCTGCAAAGTATATAGCAGCTAGCATACCAAGAGGGGCTGCTATCAACATTGAAAATAGCGTTAAGTAAAATGTACCCAAAATCATAGGGTAAATCCCCCCAAAGATATTAGAGTCTACTGGATTATCAAAGAAGAAGCCCCAGTAAAATGTATAGTGTGGGTTTAGCATTGCGTCGAAGTTATTTTCGATATAGCTAATCATCTCTTCAACTTTTGTGCCTGCAAAGTAGTTCTTAGATTTAACTCTTAGTATTATAGGAATACCAGCTTCGTTCAATTCTGTAACGCTGATAGTCAATACGTTTTCGTCTAAAACCTTCAAGGCATTATCTAGTCTTGGTTGACCATATTTTTGTCTTGGCATTTTCGCTTCTTGTCTTTGACGCTCAGTTTCAGGACCTAAAAGTTCTCTAACTCCGTGCTTAAAATTGTCGTAAGGCTTAGATTTTACTTCCAAAACATCTAGCTCTGCTGCGATAAATTCGTCTACTGGGTTTCTCAAATTTCTAGCTAATGAATTTGCTTTCAATTTTGAAATCTTCCCATCTACATTTATTTCAGCTATCCTCGCCTTAATTGCATTGTAAACCACTTCACCTTCGCTCTCCTTAGTTAATATGCTAACTAGAGTCATTGGGCTTGCCCCCTCTATACTCTTTACATATTCCCTATAAGGTGCAAAAATTTCATTTGAATAAGCCTTAGCTACTTCTAAATAGCTATCACTTGTTGTGATTTGCACAGCCTTTTCTATACTTAAATTCTTTAAGCCCGCTTCTATTAATTGAGCTAACTTAACTTCCATCTCCTCTTGCTCTGGAGCGTGTTCAAAATCAGCCATCATCTTAAATAAAGCTGCCCTTGCCTCGTTTGTAGATTTTAACTCAGCCTTGAAAGACTCGCTTTGTGCTTCATTCAAGTGATAGCACAAGAACTTATCGTGTTCAACTGTTGCCTTAAAAAATACAGCCCCTACCCCCTTATACATAATTGGGGCAAGGAAAAATACTATTGCAAATATCATTGTTGCCAATGAGCCATAGGCAACATAAGTTAAAACTTTATCTAATACTTTTCTAGTTGAAATGTCCATTTTACTTTCCCTTTCTATTTGAAACAAAGTGGCTCGCTGCATTTAATCCTAAACAAGCGATTAATAAACATAAGCTCATTGCAAATAATACGTGATACCTCATAGAGCCTGTACTTTGGTCGGCTTCTCCCATTTCACTTGCAACAGTGGCTGTCAATGTTCTAACTGGCTCTAAGAAATTATAAAATGGCTCAGGTATCTTTAATGAATTGCCACTAGCCATCCACACTACCATTGTCTCGCCCAACACACGCATAAAGCCCAATATCACTGCTACCATTATCCCATTTTTAGCACAAGGTATAATAACCTTAAATATAGTCTCAGCCCTCGTCGCTCCCAATGCTAAAGAACCCTCTCTCATCTCTCTACCAACGCTCAACAGTGCGTCTTGAGATATACTAACTATAGTAGGCAATGCCATAATCGCCAATATAACACTTGCATTCAATGCGTTTGTACCACTTAGAACTTTCACGCCCAATAAATCATAGCTAAACTTTGCCGCCACAACAAAAAATATCGCAAATATAATAAACTTAAACACTCCCCTAACCCTAGCTGTCGCCTTAGGAAAATATCTATAAGAAAGTAACTCGCCTATCAACAACGCCAACACAAATGAAGCAAATACCCCAACGCCCAAGGACACAACTGACAATATATAATTGCCATTGTCCTGCAATAAAGGTGCTAATATAACCATTGCAAAAAATCCATAAGCCACAGATGGAATTGCCGCCAATAACTCTATTATAGGCTTAAACACCTGACTATGCGTCTTTGCTATAATCTCATTTAAACAAACTGCCGCCAATATCGACAATGGCACTGCTATTACACAAGCCCCCAAGGTAACCATCGCTGTCCCATAAAATATACTCAATGCACCAAAACTCGGATTTTCCTCCACAGATGGCGTCCAATTACTAGATGTGAAAAACTCCACAACACTAGACATACTCGCAAAAAATGGCATAGCCTCCTTCGCTATGAAAAATAATATAAACACAACTGCTATAGTAGGCACTGCCGTTATCACAAATAACAGCACCTGCCCTAAGTTATTAAATATATTTTGGAAAACTTTCGAGCTCTCCGCCATTACTAATGATTTCTGTTTCCTTTTCATATAAAATAAATAGATAGATAGATAGATAGATTTAGGGGCTTTGCCCCTATAACCCCATTAAGGGCTTAGTTGCCGCCCTTAAAACCTGAAACAAGGCAGTGCCTTGAGCCATAGTTTGGGCTTGGTTGATATTTGTTGTTTAAAAGAGCGAGACTAAAAATTCTAATAAACATTTAATGTTAATTCTTAATGTCTGCCAAAAAATCCTTAGAATTTTTGTGGGGGCGTCAAATTGCCCTTCAGACGAGTATTTGCTTTTAGTTTGGGGTCGAAGCGTATATTAATACGTGAGAGTCTCAATTTCTAAAAATGTTTAATATCCGTCCAAAAATTTGCCTTAGCAAAATTTTTGTGGGGGCGTCAAATTGCCCTTCAGACGAGTATTTGCTTTTAGTTTGGGGTCGAAGCGTATATTAATACGTGAGAGTCCAAACTAAAGGCAAAACGGAGTATCAAGGGCGATTTCACGCCCCCAATTTTAGTCGGCAACTGGGACGTAGCCTAAATCTGTTATCATCTCTGCACCGTCTTTAGTTAGGTGTAAAGTTACGAAACTGAATATAGGAGAACCCATTGCAGGATAGCCATTTGTGAACATATACAAAGGTCTTGAAATTGGGTATTTGCCAGCTTTAACTGTCTTAGCAGAAGGTAGCACGCCATTTACAGTTAGTGGCTTTGTAGTTCCATCAACGAAGCCTAAACCAACATAAGCGATAGCACTTTTAGTGTCGCTAACTCTTGTGCGAGCTTGACCATTTGAATTAACATATTCAGCACTAGCAACGATAGCTTCTTTCTTAAGAACTATGCTGTTGAATGTTTCGTAAGTACCACTATTAGTATCTCTTGAAATTACAACGATAGCAGAATCTTTGCCGCCAAGGTCTTTCCAGTTTGTGATTTTGCCAGTATAGATGTCTTTAATTTGAGAGTCAGTCAAAGCAGAAACGCCATTGTCTGGGTTAACGATTACAGCTAAGCCGTCGTAAGCAACTACGTGAGCAACTGGGCAAACTTCGTTTTTTACGCAAGCAGCAAATTCGCCAGCTTTCATAAAGCGAGATAAATTTGCAATATCGCAAGAAGCGTTAGTTAGAGATTTTGCTCCATTGCCAGAACCAGATTCACTGATAGTGATATTTACTTCAGGATTTGTTTCCTTGAAGTATTCAGCGAATGCTTTAGAGATAGGACCTACTGTAGTAGAACCATCGATTAATATATTAGTTTGAGCATTTGCAGATATAGCAGAAACTGCCATAAGAGAAGCTACGATTAACTTTGTTATTTTCATTTGTTTTTCCTTTTTTTATTAGGTTGGTTCTAAAAATTGAGTGTAGAACGTGCAATTGCTCTTTTTCCCCTATTTTTGCTTAAATTTCCTTATTTTTACGCCACGCAACGCTGTTGCTATCCTTAAAAAACAATAAAATTACGCTAAAAATATTTGAAAAAATAGCTAATTGCCAATTTTTAGAACCCACCTTGAGAAATTTTGTAAATTTGTTGAGGGCTGCCTAAAGCTTTTAACTCTAAGATTTAAGCAATGG
The DNA here is from genome assembly GCA_044433115.1 of Opitutales bacterium. Lineage (GTDB taxonomy): Bacteria > Verrucomicrobiota > Verrucomicrobiia > Opitutales > Intestinicryptomonadaceae > CAKUIA01. Next base: position 73,761 of record JAWXTY010000005.1, on the reverse strand, counting down.
CTGTTTTATATTTGCACAAAAGCCCCCTGCCCTTGGGATTTAGGGTAAAAATAGACCCTACTCCAAGAGATATTTATTAAATTGAGAGGATTGTTCTTAGATTAGAACAATAGTTGTAATTGTGTACGCAATACGCTTACGTCAGCGTCAGCAGAGCCTGCAGAGTTTGTGCAATCATTGAACATTGCATATTCATAACCAGCAGATAGCTTTACAGAATTACCGATGATGTACCAGTTTAGACCTACGTAGAAGCTTGTAGTGTTGTCATAGTAAAGAGTAGTGCCGTTGTCTTTTGCAGACTCAACATTCTTCATTGCACTTGTGTCTACACCACGCCCATCTGTATCTAGGTAAGAAAATCTGAATGCAGGTGCGATTTGACCCCATTCGCCTATATCAAATTTGTATTCAACAGCAAAGTTGAAAGCAAAAGGTGATGTTGCATAAGAGTCGTTGCCGTCTATGCTGCCATATAGGAAGTCTGCCCACAAATCGAAACCAGCGATGTTGGCAGCGATATAAGGGTTGATACCTAACATAGACTCATTGCCAGCGTCAGATTGAGTAGTGTAACCAAAGTTCAAGCCAGCCTTGAAAGAGAAATTATCAAATTTCTTAGCGTATGCTACGCTTGCCCAATATGCGAAGTCTTGTTCATAGCCACTTGTACCTTGAACGCTATTAGTAAATGCTGCTGCATAAGATAAACCATCTATAGCTTCAATGTCGCCCTTCCAAGTGATACCCATATGCCTTGCACCAAAGCCTAATTTCTTACCACTACCTGCAGAACCACCTTCGTTGAAGTAACGAGTAGCTGTAGAACGCTCTATAGTCATTAACTTAGAAGAAGAAGTGTTTTCTTCATAACCAAAGTTTACTTTTTGGTAGCCTACAGATAAAGTACCATCTAAAGAAGAAAGCTTCTTAGAAATTGTAGCAGAGTCGATTGCTGCAGAGTCATCTGCAAAATTCATAACTATAGAACCCTTCCAGCCTGCACCTAAGTCAGCTGCCATACCTAAATATAAACGACGCAAGTACATTTGGTTCTTAGAAGCAGAATAGTCGCCTGCAGTTGTTTCTGCACCCATATATTGAGCTTGTATTCTACCAGTTAGAGTTACGCTCTTAACGGCTTTGTCTTTTGCTTTTACTTCAACAGCAGACTTTGCAACGCTTGCAGCATCATCAGCTGTAATTATACCCTTACTTAGCAACAAGTCGAGAGTAGCTTTATCTTGTGCAGATGCTATGCTAGCCAAAGAAAGGAAAGCTGCTCCTGCTGTAATTAGTGATCTTAGTTTCATATTATTATGTTATTTATGTTTTACTCACATTGCATTTAAAAATTTCTACACAATGCGTTTTATATGAGAACCATTATTCCATAGCTATGTTAGGATTTTATTAAATGTATATTAATATTTGCATAATTTTCGCCTAAGTTAAAGTTAAAGTTAGAAATTTTAATCTAACAAATACCCCCACTTTTGGTTAGAATTTGGTTAGGATTGCGATGTTTGTTGACATATTTAAATATTTTATTAGAAACTCAATACTATTAAAAATTAGCAACATGAAGAAAATATTCAAACTAAGCCTCTTTGCAAGAGTCCTCTTATCTATACTAAGCATAAGTGCTATTATTATAGTAGTGCTTTCTTGTGCTTCTTATGTCAAATTAGAAGAAATTCACCTTGAGGGCAAAAAAGCCTTATTATCACAATCTGCAGATGATATTAAAATACTCATAGATGCAAATGGTATCAATGAAGAAATAATTTATAAAGCCATAAAAAAAGATGCCACTATAGACAGTATTAGAACTACTATCGTTAAAAACGATGGCTCTGTTATTTATGACTCTAATGCAAATTTTGAGGAAATGGTAAATCACTTGGATAGACCAGAAATTAAAAAGGCTCTATCTGGCGAAGAAAATTTCATAATAAGATTTTCCGACACAACAAAGGAGTCCTTTTTATATATAGCAACTTATGCAGGTAAATACGAAGATGGCTCTTATCAATATTGCATAAGGCAAGCCATATCTATAGATACCCTATCTAAGGAATTTAAAAAGTTTTGCTTAGAAATTATAGCATTTATATTATTAACTATATTGCTTGCTGGTATACTTTCTTTTTTAGTTGCAAGAGAAATATCTATGCCTCTTAAAAAACTAAACAGGCTTGCCCAATCTTATGAAGAAGCCAACTTTAATGCTAAGGTTACAGAGTCTACAGTCCCTGAAATTAATAAGCTTGCAAGGAGTATGCAGTCGATGGCTCAAGAGCTTAAGTTGCGTATAAATAGCCTCAACAAGAGAAACAGCGAGCTAGACGAAATCTTTGAGCAGATGACTCAAATAATATTTATATGCGATAGCGATGGTAGGATTTTAAGAATGAACCAAGCTGGGACTTCTCTATTAAATATTAAGGATAATTTAGCTCATCACAAAATATATCTAAATGAAGTTATCAGAAATACACCCCTTTTAAATGCTATAAACGATAGCTTTAATCAAGGCGAAAAACTCTCTATACAACTAGAATATGAGGATAGAAATTACATACTTCAAAGTAAGATATTGCCTTACGACTCACCTAAAAAGCGTGTGCTTTGCGTCTTGCACGACATAACTCACATCAGTGCCAATGAGACCCTAAGGCGTGAGTTTGTATCTAGTGTATCCCACGAATTAAAGACTCCTATTACAGCTATACAAATGGCAGCAGAAACCATTCAAGAGTGCGACTCTAAAGAGGAAAGGGAAAACTTTTTAGATATGATTAATAAGGAAACTCTACGTATGAATAACCTTGTAGATGATATGTTGTTGCTATCTAAAATAGAATATGCAGAAAACACTCAATTAAAGGAATTTGAAAGTCATAATCTAAAATCACTATTAGAAGAGGCTATTAGCTATAATGAATTTTTAGCACATAGCAAAAATATGGATATTTGCCTTGAGTGTCCAAAAGCTATATCTATTAAGTGCGACGAAACTTTAATTAAGCTTGCATTTAGTAATTTAATAAATAATTCAATTAAGTACGGCAACGAAAATTCCCTAATAGAAATAGAAATACTTGACTTAACAGACAGTATTGTTTTAAAGTTTAGAGACTCATCTATAGGGATAAATAAGGAAGATTTAGAACGTATATTTGAGAGGTTTTATAGGGTGAATAAGGGGCGTTCTCGCAACTTGGGAGGCACAGGACTTGGGCTTGCTATAGTTAAGCATATAATTAAATTACACTCAGGCTCTATAGAACTAAGTAGCAAAATAGGAGTGGGCAGCACATTCACAATAACATTAAATAAGTAGGTAAAAATTATGTTTAACAAAAAAATATTAATAGTAGAAGACGAAGATAATATTGCAGAATTAATCGAATTTAACGTAAAGAAAAATGGATACCAAACTAAGCGTGTTGCCTCTGCAGAAGATGCCTTAGTTGCCCTTAAAGACGATGATTTCGACCTAATCCTACTCGACCTTATGTTAAATGGTATGGACGGGCTAGACTTTTGTAAGATATATAGAAATCTCAAGAATATTAAGCAAATACCTATAATTATCCTAAGTGCAAGAAGTGAAGACTCAGATATAGTAAGTGGCTTGGAATTTGGGGCAGACGATTATATCACAAAGCCTTTTAGTCCAAGGGTGCTTTTAGCTAGAATTAAGAGCAAACTTAGAGAGCCTGTGGAAGTTAAGGTTAATACAGATAAGATTGTTAGCTACGAGGGTATAAGCCTAAATAGTGAATATTACGAAGCAAGCTTAGATGGGGATAGCCTAACACTAACTGCGAACGAATTTGCTATACTTAGATTACTAATTTCAAGCCCAAAAAGAGTGTATACTAGAGATGAAATAATCAGTTACGTACACGGAGCTGGTTATCCAATCACAGACAGAGCAATAGACGTACAAATAGTAAACCTACGCAAAAAACTCCTCAATAAATCCCACATAATCGAAACCGTACGTGGCATAGGCTACAAAGCCTCATAAAGCCTCATAAAGCTTGAGTCTCCTAATCAAAACTGCGATAATTTATGGTGAGTTCTAAAAATTAGCAATTAGTTATTTTTTAGAATATTTTTAGCGTAATTTTCTTGTTTTTTAAGAATGATAACGTAATTATCTGACGCAAAAACAAGGAAATTCAAGCGAAAATAGGCAAAAAAGAACAATTGCCTTTTTCTTAACTTTTCAAAAACTAATTTTTGAAACTCACCTTATTTATGATTAAGAGACTTTTAGTTTACTTTTTTGCCTTTGCACTTTGCTCAAATATCTAGGCAGGTGATGGAGGGGCTGCAAGGTGGGCTGTTTCGTGTATAAGAATACTTCCCTTATCTTCCATTGGGGTGTTTTCTGTCTCAAAAAATGACTTATAGAAAGCGATTGCGTTGGCTAAATCATCTCTAGTCATTGCTAGAACTGAGTCTTGATATTCTCGATTTTTGTCTTGATATGCTGTCATTGCATTTTCGGTTTTTTTAGAGAAAATTGTGGGAAATTGTAGAATTTTAGGTAATTATTAAATAATAAAAGCTTAGCTTTTATTTATTAATCTAGCTAAGCTTTTATTTCCTCAGGTTTATTCTATAGTCTATTATATTTAAAACTCATACATAAAAATTTCTTTCTTTGGGGTGATTATTATGTAAAAAGTTTTTAGTTTAAGCTCATAGCCAATACCTGCCATATCGTAGGAAAAGGCTTGAGGGCTTTTGTCGTTTAGTTTGTAAAAATAGCCTCCATTATTCTTTATTTTTACAAATTTTGTGCTTATAAAATTCTTTTCTATATTTTCATTAAGCAATATATTATCCCTAAATTTAAGCTCTAAATTAACATTGTCTCTAGTGCAATTTAGGATTTTGATATATCTATAATTGCCTACAAAATATAAATAAAGGAAAAGGAATATTATAAAGGCTAAAGTAAATAAAATTTTCTTTTTCATTATTTAGGGATACCTTTTAGAATATAACTTGTAGTTGGGCTTTGATAGAATTTTCTGTGGCGTCGCCTTTATTGCTATCTGTGTTGTTTTCTAGGTTGTCGTAGACTGAAAATTCGTAGCCAAGTGATATTTTAACTGCAGGTACTACATACCAATTTGCTCCAAAATATACGCTATTTGCTATATTAAAATTAAGCCCACTGCTAATATTTCCATCTTTATCAAAGTAATCAATACCATAATTTGTATTAAATGTAGCCCCATTTGTATCTAAATATGAATACCTAAATATAGGCTCTATTGTACCCCACTCACCTAAATTTTCTCTCCAAGAAAAAATTAAATTCGCACCATGTGGGCTTGCTCCATTACCAGAAGTTGTTGCATTAGATATATTTTGGAAAAAATATTCAGCAATAACATTCAAGTTATCCCACTTTAATTTTACATAAGGATTTATACCCCATATAGTTGAACTACCTGTAGCAGAAACTGAACCTCCACTTGCATAACCATAATTTAGACCAAAGTCGTAAGAAATTTTATCCTCTTCGATAAAATCTTTCTTAAAACCTGTATTAAAGAAGAAAGAAAGCTTATTTAAATCACTAGTATTGTTGTTTAAAGATACGTCTTCTGTAGCCCCTCCAGTTAGAGATAAGCCATAATATAGCCCTTGTAGCCCATCTACATCGCCATTAAAAAAGATACCTGTCGCCCTAGAGCCAAAATTCGTTCTTGCCCCACTTGCTGTTATAGATGGACGTGTAAAAAACCAAGTCGCCACAGAGCGTTCTATAGCATATTGCTCAAAGTCGCCCCTTATTTGCTCTAAACCAAAACTAAGCTTCTTAAATCCAAAATCTACTACACCTTTAGTATAGCCTAAGTCTAAATTTTTGCTTATAGTTATAATATCTATGTAATTTCTATCTGCACCTTCAGCACCAAAATCTGTAATAAACTTAACGTCCCAGCCTCCGCCAACGTCAGCTTCAATACCAAACTTTACATAACGCATTGTAAAGGAGTTAGTCTCGCTTGGGCTAGCCCCTGTAGACCTATTTGTATTGCCCCAGTTGTACCAGCTAGAAATACCCCCTGTGAGCCTTATAGACTTCGTCTCAGAGCTTCCTGGAACTACTACAACGTTTTCACGAGCAACTATAGAAGCTTCTTGGTTTGATAAATATCCCTTTTGTACAAGAGTATCTAGCAAAGCCTTTTCTTGAGCTTGGATATTTATTGCAGTTAAGGCAAATAATGCAAATGTGAAATTCTTAATCATAGTTCTCCTTATGATGTAAAATCTTTAAATTATATCAAGCTTAAAATTTAATATGATAACTACCTATAGCCTTTGAAGCCTGCATATGATTTTTGTTAGTTAAATCGCAGTCCCTCTTGAAAAATATGCTCGTTACTGCTGTATACATATTAATAGGCGTAAATCCCTTAAAGTCAACTTGGATAAAGTCCTCTTGATTTAGTCTTTGTAAAGCTCGTTTATAGTGATTAAAAACTAAAGCCCTATCAGAATTATCAAAAATCAACATTCCCTTAGGCGACAAAAATGGCAAAGCCTTTTCTATGCACTCTAGCCTTCTTTTGCCATCTATAACTATAATGTCAAAAATCTTATTTTGCTTAACAATACACTCGCTATAATCATCGTTATTATCTATTAAAAATACAGTGTTATTGTCTTGTTTATTTTCAATTAGCCTGTCGTAGTACTCCTTAGAGCTTTCAACAGAATAAACTTCCTTAGCCCTCTTTGCCCACCAAATAGAAGAAGAACCACTGCCAAATTCAAATACAGAACAATCCTTAAAATCGAGAGCAGAGAGATATTCTATAGCTGGGTATGTATACCAAGGGATAGGCTCGCCTTGAGCATCTACAGACCTGCCTACTTCCACACTCTTATTAAAGCCATAAAGCTCTAGCACTTTTAATATATATCTTGTAATCATTATTGATGATGAATTTGAAATTTTAAATATATGAAGATAATGATGATTATGAAATTTTTTTCAATCATCTTTTTTTTGCAAAGCTCTTAACTAAGCCATTTTTGTTTATAACTTAGAGTTATTAACAATTTAATGTTAATAAATAGCTGAAAATATATTAATAATTGGTGAATAATTGCTAATATATTAATAACTCATAGCTTAGTAACTAGTTCTACACAAGCGAAAACTAATAATTTTTAGATATAACTCCTTAATTTTCATTCACTTATAGACTTATTCTACTTATTAACATAGCATATAATGAAGAAGAAATTTAATTTATTATATATATTATTATTCATAGAGCCTAATTTAGCTTGTTAACATAATGCTTAAAAAAGAATTTAATTCATTATTCATATACTTAGTTTAAGCTCTTTGATTTCTTTGTTCTTAAGAGAATAACACCTAAAAAGAAAGTCAACACACCTGCAATAATATAAGATGTATTTAAACTCAAGCCAAAGCCCACAGGTTGCCCTATAGCAGGTGAAACCCACAAGATATAGCTAAGTACTATAAAAGTCATAAATAAGGCAGGTATTAGGGCTACATAGCCATTCTTGCCTTGCTTGAATAACCACACAGAGGCAGCACTTAGTGTAGAAGCTGCCAAGACTTGGTTACCCCACGCAAAGTAATTCCATAAATTATTAAAACTTTTTACATCTACATTCGACCAATATAATATAACTGAAGTAGCAATAATTAAAGGTGCTATTAAGATTAATCTTTTTGATATTTTAACTTGAGGCATTTTTAACATAGATGCTAAACTTAACCTAAGAGAGCGTAAGGCTGTGTCGCCACTAGTGATTGCTAGGATAATTACAGCTAAAATTGTAACTAATCCAACTATGTCGCCTAAGAAATATTTATTTAAATTTATTAAAACTGTAGTAGGTGCTTCAGACATATATTCAGGAACTAAATTGTAAATTGCTAGCCCTGCCCCAGCCCATATCATTGCTATAAATCCTTCCAAAACCATCATCGCATAAAATGTTTGTCTGCATTGCTTTTGACTTTTTATAGTTCTTGTTACTATAGGGCTTTGCGTTGCGTGAAAACCTGAGATTATACCACAGGCTATAGTTACAAATAATAAAGGTATGATTGGGTGATTATTTTCTGTAGTCCATTTATTGGCTAAAAATCCTGCACTTTCGCTTAAAAGACTTGGATTTTCTAGGCAATTAAACATCAAAGCTCCAAATATTACAAGAGTTCCTATAATCAAAATAGCCCCTATATAAGGGTAAATTTTGCCTATAATCTTATTTATAGGGAACAATGTTGCCACTATATAATATGCAAATATTAAGCAAACTACTATGAAAAATGAGTTGGAATATTCTTTAAAAAAGTCGAAATTTTTTACAATTAAATTAGCTGGAATATTTATAAATACAGCCACAACTAATATTAAAAGAAAAATCATAAACACATTAAAGAATGCTGAATAATACCTTCCTAAATTATCTCTTATAATCCAAGGCAGGTTTTCACCTCTATTCTTTATAGAAATCATAGCTCCTAAATAATCATGGACTGCCCCTGCAAATATGTTGCCTATGGGGATAATTATAAAGCAAATCGCTCCAAATTTTATACCCAAAATAACACCTATAACAGGACCCACACCTGCTATATTTAATAGCTGAATTAGCTTATTCTTCCAATTCGGAAGCTCTATATAGTCCACACCATCATAGAGAGTTTTAGAAGGAGTTGCACTATCATCTACGCCAACAATTCTTTCTATAACTTTAGAATAGCTAAAATAACCTACAGTTAATATCAATAATCCAAGTAAAAATAATATCATACATTTTATAAAAAACACTCTAAAATTTATGTCAAGAATTATAAAAAAGAAAGCCTACCCTACCCTTTTTTTATGTAGACACAAAAAAAGCTCTAAAATAAAAATATTCTAGAACTTTTTTATATGGCAGGGGTGGCAGGACTCGAACCTGCGGCCAACGGTTTAGAAAACCGCTGCTCTATCCACTGAGCTACACCCCCACTGTTAAGATTTAATAATCTCAAAAAAACTTTTCTATTGCAAGTAAAATTTTAAATTATTTTAGCTCTAGCTTTAAATCTTTAAAAATTATAAAATGTTCCACGTGGAACAATCCTTAAGGAATTTTAACTAAACTCACTTAAATTTTATAAAATTTTAAAAAAACCTAAAAAAGTGCAAAAAAACGACCTTCAGAAATAGCCCTAAAATCGATTTTCTTTATATAGCCTTTATATTCTTAGGTAAATTGAATTTAAGGCTCTTTTAGGGGGTGTTTTGGCGTTTTAGCCCTCTAAAAATTTTAATTTTTTAAAAAATCATAAAAAATTCTTCATTTTTTTGAAAATTATACTCATTTTTCCTAAAAATTAATTTTAAGCCAAAAATAAGCTAATTTTTAGAAGTACCTATAAAAATATTGAAAAACTTAAAATATAGTTCATTATTGAAAGCTTAAATAAATAATAGAAAAATGTTCGATAAAAAATATCAGGTAATTATTTGTGGTGGTGGACACGCTGGTTGTGAAGCTGCTTTAGCTGCTGCACGTATGGGAATGGACTCTTTGTTGCTTAGTGGCAACTTAGACACTCTTGCTCAAATGAGTTGCAACCCTGCAATAGGTGGTTTAGCTAAAGGTAATATAGTTAGAGAAATTGATGCCTTAGGTGGTGAAATGGCAGTAAACGCAGATGCCTCTGGTATACATTTTAAATTATTGAATGCTTCTAAGGGGCAAGCGGTTCATGGACCAAGAGCTCAGTGTGATAAAAAAGCTTATCAATTTAGAATGAAAAATGTCTTAGAAAAAGCTAAAAATTTATCCATTTTCCAAGCTATAGCTACAGGTATTATTTGCGAAAATAATAAAGTTATAGGTGTTGAAACAAATTTAGGACAAAATTTCTATGGCGAAACTGTCATCTTAACTACAGGTACTTTCCTTAAGGGGCTTATGCACATAGGCACAAATAAGACTATAGGTGGCAGAATGGGAGACTTTTCTGCTGAAACTTTGTCGGACTCTCTAAGGAAAAACAACATAATAGTTGAACGTTTAAAGACTGGTACACCTGCAAGAATACTTGCAAAAAGCATAGATTTCTCTAAGATGACAAGGCAAGATGGCGACTCAACTCCTCAGCTTTTTGGCTTCTATGAAACTAGAGACGAAATGTTCCACGTGGAACAATCAAAAAATATTTACGATTTTACTGCATTTGGTAAAGAACAAATATCCTGCTGGGAAACTCATACTAACGAAGAAACAGCCCAAGTTATACGTGATAACCTAACTAAATCTGCTATGTATAGTGGCGAGATTAAAGGGGTGGGCCCTCGTTATTGCCCAAGTATAGAAGATAAAATTGTACGCTTTTCTGACAAAAATTCGCATAGGCTATTCGTTGAACCAGAAGGCAGATTTACTGATGAATACTACATTAATGGCTTGTCTACATCGCTACCTATAGAAGTCCAATCTAAGATTTTAAAGACTATTTCTGGTTTAGAAAATGCAAAAATGGCACGTCCTGCCTATGCTGTGGAATATGATTATTGCCCACCAACTCAACTTTTAGCGTCTTTGGAGTCGAAAATTATCGAAAACCTTTTCTTTGCAGGTCAAATAAATGGCACTAGTGGCTATGAAGAAGCCGCAGGGCAGGGCTTAGTTGCTGGCGTAAATGCTAGTGCTAAACTCCTTAACAAAGACCCTATGATTTTAAAACGACACGAAAGCTACATAGGTGTACTTATTGACGATCTCGTAAATAAAGGCACTATTGAGCCTTATAGAATGTTCACCTCTCGTGCTGAATATCGCCTACTTCTAAACCACAACAGTGCAGAACATAGACTATATAATCACGCTAAGGAATATTCCCTAATCGACGACGCTCGTTTATCTAAGATTGAAGCTAAAATCAAAAACACTAATTCTTGGGTAGAAAAAATTGAAAGTGGCTCTTGGGCTTTAAAACTAAAACAAGAAGGCGTAGCCTTTGCAGTTAATCTTCCTCAAGCTTTTAATAACCTTGATAAGCCAACTAAAGACGAAATCCTATACAGAGTAATCTATAAAGGCTACCTCCAACGAGAACTTAAGCATATAGAAAAACTCAAAGATATTGAAGATAGACTTCTTCCTAGAAACTTTGACTACAAAAGCCTTAAAGGCTTACGCATAGAAGCAGCTCAAAAGCTAACTCAAATCCAACCCCTAAGCCTCGCCCAAGCCTCAAGAATTTCAGGTGTTTCGCCGGCAGACATAAATATCCTCCTAATCCAACTCTTTTAGGGTAGGGGCTTGAAATCACCCTTGATGTTCCGTTTCACTTTTATTTAGGACTCTCACGTACGCAAGTACGCTTCGACCCCTAAATAAAAGCGAATACTCGCCTGAAGGGCAATTTGAAGCCCCTACAAAAATTGCTATGCAATTTTTAGCAGTCCTTGGGAATTATTTTGTTTTCAGGGAGTATAGTGTTTTTGATATCTTAAACTTATTTTCCTTTGCACATTCAAGTGCAAAGCTTAAAATTTAAAATAAGTTGTAAATAACTCGAAAGAGATACTTCTCTTTCGATGTGAAAGAATTTATATTTAATTTCATTGATTTAATAATCAATTAAATTAAATATAAGGGAAGCTGGGCAAGCAACCAAGACCCTAAGGCAAACACTCTAATCAACACACGCCAACAAAAACTATGGCTCAAGGCACTGCCTTGTTTCAGATTTTAAGGGCGGCAACTAAGCCCTTAATGGGGTTATAGGGGCAAAGCCCCTAATTCTTATCTCTTTCTCTCTTTTTCTTATCTCTAATAAATAATATCGGTTTGGTTATTAATCCAGATGGATAGATTATTGTATATGTAATCTAAGTCATTATTATTGATTTCGCAGGAGTTTGAGGGGAGTTTAATTATATTTACGAAGGGGTTTTGTAGGGGTAGGGGTAGCTTTGTGGCGAAATCTTCTTTGATTGGGTAGCCTTCTCGTTTTGAGAGTTTGTAGAGCCATTTTATGTTTATTATGCGTGGGTCTTTAGCGTTTATGTAAGCTTTTAGGGCTTGTGTGAAGTCTTGGTAGGGGTGTGTGAAGTCTTCTAGGTGAGGGGCATTTTTGATTAGGCACTGAGCTAGTTTAGTGGCTTCGATGAATGCTTTGTAGTTTTTTGTGAAGTTGTTTATGCAGTCTATGTTGTTTATACTTTTAATGAAGTATGTATTGGAAGAGTTTGCTTTATTTGCTTCGATGGATATTTCGTTAAAGAGGTCGGGTAGGGGGATATGTTTTGATTTAGACATTTTAATCATAGCGTAGCAAATGCCTATATCTTTAGAGAATAGGGTAAAACTTATGAAATTTTCTGCCCTATTTTCTTTATTTAAAATTATGCCTTCTAGGGTATTAGTCAATTTTTTTAGCCCATTGTGGGCTTACTGCCCCGCCTGATATAATTAGTTTCATAGCTTCTGCTACAGTCATATCTAAGGAAGTTACTTCGTTTTTTGCGAACATAACTAAGAAGCCACTTGTAGGGTTGGGAGTTGTTGGTACAAAGATATTTACAACTTCTTCGCCTGTTTTGTGTTGAATTTCGCCTTTAGCTTCGCTAGTTAGAAAACCTATAGCGTATGCTCCTTTTCTTGGAAATTCTATTAGAACTACCTCTTGGAATACAGCTTTTTTTTGTTTAGAAAAAGTATCTACAATTTGTTTTACAGTGTTGTATATTTGTTTTGCAACTGGGATTTTGTCTATTAGGGCTTCAAAGGTGTTGATTGCGAATTTGCCTAATATGAATTTAGATAGAAAGCCTATTAGGGTTATTGCTAGAATTACGAGCAGGGTGCCTATAGTGTCTAATATTATATTTAGGACATATTCATTTATGAAAGTTTGGTCTATTTCATCTAGTAGTGGTTTAAATAGGACATTACTAATTGGGCTACCTATTTTTGTAACTAAAAAGTAGAGTATAAATAAGGTTACTGATAAGGGTAGTAAAATTACTAAACCTGTTATGAGAGAATTTCTAAGTGATTTAATCATAATTAATCCTTTTTAAAATCGAATATTTCGCATAAGTTAAATTTTTCTAGGCAATCTAGGGCTTTTTTCTCTGAGGCACGCATAATTAGTGCATCTTCTGGGGCAATATCATCTATGCCAGCGAGGTGAAGATAGCCGTGAGCGATGTAGAGAGATAGCTCTTTGCTTGGGCTATGATTGAACTGCGAAGCGAGTTTTAAGGCTCTTTGAGCGTTTACGCAAATTTCGCCAGCGAAGTCAAAGTCATCGCCATCAAAGGTGATTACGTCAGTGTCGCTTGGGTCGTTTAGGAAATCTGCGTGTAGCTTAGAAATCATTTCTTCATCGAATACAGCAATGGATAAATCGCCTTTAGGGGCGAGTAGGCTCGTTTCTAAATTATCGTCTAAGCATTGAATAAATTCACTTAGTTTTGCTTCATTTATGTCTACAAATTTCGAGTTGTTGCTTAATTCTACTTCACGTTTCATAATAAATCCTCTAATATTTTTTTTGAGTCTATGACTTTTTGTCTATCTTGTTTATTATTGAGTTCAAAGATAAATAAATGTTTTTCTTTGTCAAAGTATTTTGAAATTCTTTTAAAATCTACATCGCCTTCGCCAAGTGCAAGGTGGTCTTTGCCTTGATTGGTACAATCTTGTAAGTGCCAGCCTATGATACGTTTATGAGTATCTTTGATGAGTTGCTCTTGATTGTATAGCCCATATAGCTCACGTTTTTTGGAGTGTCCTATATCGTGCCAAGATTTTGTGTAGGCAATGTCGTCAAAGAAGTCTTTGTGTGCTTTATCCAAGTTCCAATCGAAAGGTAATTCAGGGGCATTGTCCCTATTTTCTATAGCTATATTAATATTAGAGCCTTTGAGGCTATCTTCTAGCTTTAGCAAACTTTGCCTGATATTTTTATAGTAAGCTTGGCTCTTATTTGCAGATTTTTTCAAATAATGCTCTTTGATTTTTTGATATTTTGCACTTAAAATAATGTCGCTTAGTGGCTTGTCTTGCTTAAGTTGCTTTGTGATATTTCTATCTAGGGGCAAGAATATATGCTCGAGAGTGCCACAGTGGCAAACTATAGCACTTGCCTTAACTTGCTTTGCAAATTCTATAGTTTTGAGCGTATATTTAAGCCAAAGTTGGGCTTCTTTTTTGTTGAAGCTTGCAGGTGAATATATGTTTGGAGCTGGCACTTTTGAGCTTAGCACAGGGGGCATTGGGCAAAAATTGTGGCAAGAGGCAACCTTTATGAAACCCTCATCTACAGCCTTTAATACGCCCTCTTGTGCATTTATGGGAAGGCTGTGGCTAATTTCCACATAGTCATATCCCATCTGTTTTGCCTCATAGAGCATATCGTAGGAGTTCACTTTGAACTTGTGTTGCAAATAGCAAGTTGATAGTGCGATTACTGGCATATATTTCCTTAAGATTAATCAGTATTTAGCAATTCTTCAAAGCCAAGATTTGAATATTTCTTTATAGCTTTAAATATTTTAAAAGTGGCAAAAAGCATAATTATAGTAGTTGGCAAAACGATTACAGGGTAGCTAAGTGCAGTCATTTTTCCGACTTGTTCGTTAAATTCTTCTTGGCTAGAATTTGCTGTAAATATATAAGAGGCAAGGGCAAAATTCAATATAGCACTAAGTAAAAAAGAGAAAGCAAAGATGTAATTTATCTTTTTAAACTCTGAATTAAAGGCGTCCATATTATTGTTTTCGATAAGTTTTGCTTCGAGTTTTTCTATATTTAAAACAGCGTCATTGTAGACTAAAGCCTTAATTAGAGGCTTTTTTGTGAAGGAGGAAATCAAAACTATGACACCCAAAACGAGGGGAACTAAGCCCTCTTTTGCGATAATCCACTCTCTTGATAATTGCATTAAGCCAATTCCTCCAGTTAGGAATACGCTAATTACGCCTATGATAGAAATCACGTTCCACTTTTTGCGAGATACCAAGTCGTAAATCCCATATATTATAGGGAAAGCCAAAGCCAAGACGAAAATAAGCACGCTTGCATCTAAGCCCAAAATGCTTTCTATACCCTTATTTTTAAGGAATTTGCCACCCCAAATTAGCAATACGCTAGGGATAGCTATATTAAAAATTATATTAAAGAGGGTGTTTTCTTTTTTAGCTTTTTTCATAGATTAAGTTGTTTTGAAGTTTGTTGAGCCTTTTAAATTCGTAATAAATCATAATTAAGGCACAAATACCAGTTAGGAAATTAGTGAGAGGGAAAGTTAGAAATACTCCCTTAACGCCAAATATTGGAGGTAGGATTATCAGCAAAGGCAACATTATAATAACTTGTCTAAGCAGATTTATAAATATGCTTAGAGCAGGTCTGCCAGTGGATTGGAAGAAGGTAGAAGTTGTGATGTTTAGCCCAATAATTACAAAGGCAGAGCACATTATACGCATAGCCTCTGCAGCCTCATTTAGGAGGGCTTCGCCGTCGCCAAGGAATTGCCTTGCAATATCTTTAGCAAAAGTAAAGAAGCATAAAAATCCTAAAAATGTATAGCCATTTGCGAAAATCAGGCAGTACTTAAAGCATTGCCTAACCCTATCGTAGAGCTTTGCTCCCCAGTTGTAGCCAACGATAGCTTGAGCTCCCATATTGATACCCATCGTAGGCATTAAGATTATCATATCCATAGGCATAATCGTGCCTATGATGCTTAGGGAATTTTGAGTGCCGTACTTGATAATTTGTATAGTTACATAAGACATAACTACAGAATTAAGCAGCTGAAGCAAGAATATAGGAGAACCAACTTTAAGCATTTTTGCTAGTAGAGTTGGGAATATTCTTATATTTTCAAACTTTAATTTGAGGGTAGATTTTCCTAGAATGTAGTAACGCAATACCCAAATTGAGCCACAAAACTGCCCAATAAGCGTTGCAATCGCTGCCCATTGTATACCTAAACCTAAGACCATCAAGAAGTACCAGTCTAGCACTATATTGACACCTATGCCTATAAACATCGTGTACATAGAATATAGAGGTTTGCCCTCAGCACGAATTAGGTTATTAAAGCCAAAGGATATTTTTTCTAGGATTATACCAGAGACAAGCACAGTGTAATAACTTATAGCTAAGCTTAGGACTTCTTCTTTTGCTCCGAAAATGGAGAGTATGTTTTTTGTAAAAAGCTGAGCTAAGAAAAATATTAGCACCCCTAAGCTACAAAACAAAAACAGGCACTGCCCCAATACTTTTTCTGCATCTTTAGCCTTACGCTGCCCTAATTTTATAGATAGCAAAGTCGCCGAACCTTGACCTATGAGCATACCAAAGGCAAGCAAAAATAGGGTAGGGGCAAAGCATAGCTGAATTGCTGCAAGAGCGTCTTGCCCTAAGGCATTTCCAACAAAAAACCTATCTATAATATTATATAGAGCGTGTAATGTTGTGGAAACTATTGCAGGTATAGAAAATTTTAGAAGAAGCTTAGGCATACTAGCTTCTCCTAAAAATTTTGTATGAGCGTTTATAGACATTTTCTAAAAAAACAATCAAGAGTGCCACTGCACTTTTAGCTATTTAGTCAAACGGAAAAATATTCTTTTTCCAGCTTGGATAACTAAACTTTCCTCAGGAGCTTTTAAAGAGCAAAAGACATCGCTTTCCTTTTGCGAGTTAATTTTTACAGCCCCTTGCTCTATCATACGCCTTGCTTCTTTTTTGCTAGGGAACAACTTTGTTGCTGCCATAATATTGATAAGGCTTTCTTCTTCTGATTGGCTTAGTTGGCTAAAAGAAAATTCTGGCATTTCTTCTGGTATTTCATTTTTAGAGAATACCTTTTCGAAATTTTCCAATTCCTTTTTCGCAGCTTCTTCGCCATAGAACTTTGTAAGCAATTCAAGAGCTAGGCTTTTTTTGCATTGCATAGGGTGAAGTTGCTTTAGCTCAATGATTTCAGATGGAGTCTTTAGCAACAAATATTGGTAGTAAACCCACATAGTCTCGTCGCTGATAGACATAATTTTGCCAAACATAGAACGAGGCTCGTCGTTAAAGCTGATATAATTATCATAGCTCTTAGACATCTTCTTCTTGCCATCTAAGCCAACTAGCAAAGGCATAGTTAGAACAGCTTGCTTTGGCATACCCTCTTGGTCTAAGAAGTCTCTACCTACAAGGTTATTAAAAAGTTGGTCGCTGCCACCTAATTCAATGTCGGACTTAACCATTACAGAGTCGTAGCCTTGAACTAGAGGATATAAAAATTCAACGATTGAAATTGGGGTATTAGAAGCGTATCTCTTAGAGAAGTCATCACGCTCTAACATTCTTGCAACTGTCATACGTCTTGATAGGTTCAAGAGGTCGCCAAAGCTCATTTTGTCGAACCACTCACTATTATATACCACTTCAGTCTTATCTTTGTCTAAAACCTTGAAGGCTTGGTCTAGGTAAGATTGGGCGTTTTGCTTAATCTCTTCTTTGCTCAATACTGGACGCAATGCACTTCTGCCACTTGGGTCGCCTATAGAGGCAGTGTAGTCGCCAATAATTAGCACAGCTTTATGACCTAAATCTTGGAATTGCCTTAGTTTGTTGAACACTACCATATGTCCAAAAGTCAAGTCTGGGCGAGTTGGGTCTACACCAAGTTTCACTCTCAATTCTTTATTTTGAGCAATTCTCTCTTGGAGTTCGTCTTTACCTATAAAGTGTTCTGAATTTTGTTGTATAATTTCTATGTCTGTCATATTTTTTATTTTAAATTATTTTAACCTATTTTATTTTGAAATGTCGTGATATTTTGATATAAGCTCCAAGAGTTTTTCTATAGCTTGTTCTTGAGGAATGTTTACTTCCACACAAGTTTGACCCTTGTATAAGTTGATTTTGCCTACAGCACCTCCAACATATCCAAAGTCAGCGTCAGCCATTTCTCCTGGTCCATTTACTATACAGCCCATAATGCCTATAGTTATGTCCTTTAAGTGGCTAGTTTTCTCTTCGATTTTCTTTGCAGTTTCTTGGATATTATATAGAGTTCTGCCACAGCTTGGGCAAGCAATATACTCTGCCTTAGACTTCCTTGCCCTTGCTCCTTGTAGGATAGCCAAGCACATCTTTACATCGTCTTTAGCGTCTGGATATATGTTAATTAGTTCTATATCGCCAATGCCGTCAGCTAAAAGAGAACCTAAGTAAATGCTTGCTTCGTTTAGCATTTTGTCAGGCTCTGTTTCTGTGAAATATTCTTTGCTTAGCATTAAGAATATAGGGCATTTTACGCCAAATTTTTCAAGCAGGGCAACTAAATATCTACATTCGCCAACATAGTGCCTATTTTCTGTAGGCTTTGGAGCAATTAGAGCAAAAGTTTCAAGGCAAGCATTTTGCAATACTTCAATTAAACCAGCTTCGAGGTCTGCTATAGATATATTTAAAGCTAGCTTCTTGCCAGAATTTAAGTCAGCAACAAGGGTTTCTTTGTCTGCAATAGTATAAGTTTTAATTGCAAAATCTTCGCCTAACTTAGCGATATTTTCAGAATTAAAGTTAATTTCAGCAGGGCTTTCCTCTGCAAATTCAGCTACAGCGTGGCTAGAATTGCCTCCAACTTTTAAGTTGCCTAAATCCAATGTATAAGACTCACGCTTTGAGTAAGAATATACATCTAGCTTTTCTTCTATAGACTTTGGTTCTTGGTTGTTTCTAAATTTTTCTATGAACTTAACTAGCTCTATACCTTCTGGAACTTCTTCTACAGGGTCTTCAGTTAGAGATACTCTTATAGTGTCGCCTAAGCCATCGAGGAGCAATCCACCAATGCCCATTGCAGACTTAATTCTTGCGTCTACGCCAAAGCCAGCTTCAGTTACCCCCAAGTGTAGTGGGCAATCAAAGCCCTCTTCTTGCATCTTTTGAGAGGCAAGTCTATAAGCTTGAGTCATAACTCTTGTGTTGCTTGCTTTAAAGGAAAGTACGACATTTTTAAAGTTTTCAGCTTCGCATATTCTCACAAATTCAAGGGCTGCTTCTACCATACCTAAAGGAGTGTCGGCGTATCTTGTTAAAATTCTGTTAGATAATGAGCCGTGGTTTGTGCCTATACGCAATGCTCTACCTAATTCTTTTGCACGTCTAAGTAGAGGCAAAAAGCCTTCTCTTAGCTTCTCTAATTCTTCTTCGTACTCGAGGTCTGTATATTCTAGCTTAGTGAATTTTTTATCAGTGTAATTACCTGGGTTTACTCTGATTTTTTCTACAAATTCCACTGCTGTCATTGCAGCTTGAGGCAAAAAGTGAATGTCGGCAACCAGTGGATTGTTAAAGCCTGCTGCCTTGAATTTTTTAGATATGTGTTCAAGAGCTTGTGCAGCTTGTATGTTTTGAGCTGTTAGCCTTATAATCTGACAACCAGCTTCTGCAAGCTCTATACACTGCTTTACAGAAGCTTCGACGTCCATAGTCTTAGTGTTAGTCATCGACTGCACTGCTATAGGATTGTTGCCTCCAATTTCTAGGTCGCCAATTTTAACGACACGAGTTGGCATTCTTTTGCAAGCAAATCTGGATAATGTGTAATTTTTATTCATTGTTTTTGAAATCTAAGTCTTTTAAGTAATATTGATTTTGTATAGTAGATATGTCCTCTTGGTTTATATCGCCACGCCACCTTTGAGTATCCATATAAATAATATATATCATAAGGGCAATAAATCCTAATGCAAAAATTGATTGAGTGATTTTAACAACTAAGCTCTTTTGTATAGCTTTTCCTGTTAATTTTTCTATAATAGCCATTACTATGTGTCCTCCATCTAAAATAGGTAGAGGTAGCATATTTAATATAGCTAAATTTATGTTTAGTAGCACTGTAAAAGATAGCAATAAGGCAATGTCGACTTTTGATATTTTGTATATAACTCTGCTTATACCAACAGGTCCCGACATATGATTTATACCTATGTCGCTATTGAAATTAAAGAGGGTTTTCATTGCTTGATATGTTACGTTAAAGCTCTCTTTAATTTGAGTTATAACGCTAGGGTGCTCTATCTTTGTATTGCTCGCCAAGTAATAGCCTGCCATAGCAGTTTCTTGAGGAGGAATAATCTTAGAATAAGCTCCCTTTTCTAGGTTAATATCTGTCAAGGCTGTGCTATTTATAAATTTCAAAATCAAAGACTCATCTTCAGCCTTTGCGTTTATTATAGTGTTTAGCTGAGCTAGAGAACTTATTTCTTTGTTGCCTACTTCATAAAGGCTTGAACCAAGTTTTAGCTCTTTAACTAAACCTTCGTCGCCCTTGGCTATTAGCTTTAATATACCAACTTCGTTCTCTGTAATATCTGTAGTTTTAGGGTTTGTGCAGATTATGCTAATTAGTGCATTTTTGCTATCACTAGGTGTGAATATCTCGCACAAAGCCTTTGTTCTCGCAATCTTTTTTGGCTCTAAAACTAAGTCAATCTCTTCGCCCTCACGCAATAGAGTTATAGTGCATTTGCCCTCAACTTTATTTAGTTCACTAGAAAATCTAGCGTTAGCATAAATTCTTTTGCCATCTATTTTTAAGACTTCATCGCCTGCTTTAAAGCCAGCTTTTTCGGCAGGAGAATTTTCCATAATCTTGCCTATAATCATTTGCGAAGCTGGATAAATGTCGAGCATACGCACTTCGTCGCCAGTCTTTATATTAGTCTTTTCAAGGCTTGGATAAGTCTTAACTTCAAGTTCCTTGCCATCACGCAAGATAGTAAATACGGCAATCGCCTTTCCAGTCTCGTCTCTATTCGAGCCTAAGGCAACCATCATTCTCACATCGTTAAAGCTTTCGATTTTAGTAGAGTCTATAGCTAAAATAGCGTCGCCTTCTTTTAGGGATAATTCAGAGTCAACTTGAGTGCTTTGGCTGTTTTCTGGAATGAAACCTATGATGTTTGTCTTGCCTTCTTGGGCAGTAGGTATGCCTATTAGGTAGACTAAGAAAGCCATAACTATAGCTAAAAGCACATTGAAAAATGCACCAGCAGCTGACACTAAAACTTTGTCTGTAAAGCTTGCTTTCTTTAGCTTTGATATTTCTTCCTTAGAGAGGTCTGAGCCTTCAAGCTCTTCCATATCAGCTAGTTGAGGCAAAGCCACATAGCCACCTAATGGCAATAGGCTAATTCTATATTGACAGCCATCTTTGCCACGCCAAGCAAATATCTTGGGCCCAAAGCCTATGGAAAACCTTGTAGCCTTTAGCCCTCTTGCCTTTGCCACTAAAAAATGCCCCAATTCGTGTATAAAAATTGAGCCACCAAAAATTAATATTATAGCGATTATAGAAAGAGTATCTTCTATTGAATTAAACATAGTTTAGAAATTGTTGTTTATAAAGTTTTGAGCAAATTCTCTAGCATTTTTGTCTGCTATAAAAATGTCGTCTAGGCAATTCGCCTTGATATGTTGCATATTAGTTATGCAGTCGCCAACTACCTTAGATATATCCACCCAAGCTATCTTGCCCTTTATGAAGTTTGCTACAGCAACTTCGTTTGCAGCATTGAAAGCACAAGGGGCAGTTTCTCCTATAATCAAAGAGTCAAAAGCATATTTCAAGCAAGGGAATTTCTCTAAATTAGGAGGGGCAAAGTCCAAAGACATAGCCTTAGTAAAGTCTATGCCACTCATAACCTTTTCGCCACGCTCTGGGTATAAAATGCTATGCGATATTGCAAAAGTCATAGATGGAGGCGAGAAATGCCCCAATATAGAGCCATCGCAAAAGCGAACCATAGAGTGAACTATGCTCTGTTTATGCACTACAACTTCTATATCTTCAACTTTCATATCAAAGAGCCACCTTGCTTCAATTACTTCAAGCCCCTTATTTGCCATAGTCGAAGAGTCTATCGTAACCTTAGGACCCATATCCCAATTAGGGTGCTTTAGGGCTTGTCCTACAGTTATAGTCTTCATTTGCTCAAAGCTATACTCTCTAAACATACCCCCTGAGGCTGTGATTATTATGCTAGCTACATCGCATTTACGCTCGCCATTTAGACATTGGAAAATCGCATTATGCTCGCTATCTAAAGGTAGCAGGCGTACATTGTGCTTTTTAACAGCTTCCATCACAAATTTGCCTGCCATAACCAAGAGTTCTTTATTAGCTAGAGCAATGTCTTTACCAGCTTCTATAGCCTTGATAGTAGGGCGTAGGCAAGCTGTTCCAACAACTGCCGCAACTTGCATATCAACTTCATCTAAGCAAGAAACTTGAGTTAAGCCATCTTCGCCTAAATAGAGCTTAGCGTCGCCAAATATGCCACTATCTAGGGCTTTTTGGTAGGCTTTTTCGTCGTAAATAGCAACGTGTTTTACATTAAATTCTTTGGCAATCTCAGCTAGTTTTTCTATATTTGAGTGTCCAGCTATAGAGCTTATATTGAGCCTATCAGGGTTTGCCCTTGTTACTTCTAGGGTACTTTTTCCTATAGAGCCTGTAGCTCCCAACAATGCTAAATTTATCTTTTTCATATTTTTATTTATAGTACGGTGAGTTCTAAAAATTGGTTTTTATTAGCAAACAAAAACTTTGTTTTTGCACTAATATAAGCTACAATTGCTCTTTTTCGCCTATTTTTGCTTAAATTTCCTTGTTTTTACGTTAAATAATTACATTATTCGCCTTAAAAAACAAGAAAATTACGTTAAAAACAATCTTAAAAATAGCTAATTGCCAATTTTTAGAACTCACCAGTATAGTAATGCAATTACAAGAGCTATAGGGGCGTTAATTAGCATAGAGTCAAGCAAGTCTAAAACGCCACCTATGCCAGGGATAGTTGCCCCCGAGTCTTTTACTTTTGCACATCTTTTGAATGCAGACTCTAATAAGTCTGACAAAAATCCTAAAAATCCTATAATAACAGCCCAAATCCCTGCGTGTAGCAAAGTAAAGCTCTCTGGAAAAAGTCCTTTAAATGCAACAATGGCAAAAGTTCCTATCACAAAAGATGATAATAAGCCCCCTGCTAAACCTTCCCAACTCTTTGCAGGGCTGATACTTGGAGCTATTTTGTGATTGCCAAGGCATATACCAAATAAATAGCCACCTATGTCTGTAAACTTTGTGGCAAACATAACCCAAATTACTAATGCAAAGGAACTTGGGGTCAATAAAGAAACTACAGCAAAAAGGCTTATAGGCAAACTTAGTGCAACTAGAGTCATAATGCTCGCTATCGCATTTCTTCGCAACTTTTGATTAGTTATATCTCTAAAAGTCCCCAAGGCAAAGGCAAAGGAAATCAATAGAAAGATTACAACAGGAATAACTATAGCCAAGAGGTTGTTGCCTTGTGATGCAGTGTAAATGCTAGTTGCAACTAATGCAAAGTTGGCAGTTTGTAGCCCAAGTTTGCTAACGATGATACCCATATTTTGCAATATCAAGGCAAATTCGTGTATACCAGCAATAGACAACAATAGGAATATTGTCGCAAGGGCGTTGCCTTTGGCAAAATATATGCTTGTAAATAATATTGCTATTAGGAGTATTGAGCTGATTAGTCTTTTTATCATTTTATTTGTTCTTGGGTTTTGCCAAAGCGTCTCTTTCTTTTGAGATAAGACTCTATAGCTTTATTAAAATCTTCTTCACCAAAATCTGGCCAATAGGTTTCTGTGAAGTAAAATTCAGCATAGGCAGATTGCATTAATAGGTAATTACTCAAGCGATGCTCGCCCGAAGTTCTTATAATTAAGTCAGGATCTGGTATGTTTTTTGTATAAAAATATGAAGCGATTTTTTCATAATTTATATCATCTACATCTAAGTTAGCATTTTGTAGGTCTTTTGCAAGCTCTTTTATTGAGTAAACAAGCTCGTTTCTGCTACCATAATTTAGGGCTAAAACTAGAGTAAATTGGCTAAAGTTTTCAGTCTCTTTTTTTAGCGAACTTATAGCCTTTTGACAAGAGGAGGGCAATTTGCTTAAATCCCCTATGGTTTCAAAGCGTATATTGTTTTCTATGAAGTTCTTGTGATACTTTTTTAAGGCAAATAGCAATAGCGACATAAGGGCATTTATCTCAGCTTTAGGACGAGACCAATTTTCGGAGGAAAAGGCGTATAATGTAAGATATTCAACTCCAGCTTTTTCTGCAGCTTTAGCCACATTAAGCACGCTTTCTGCCCCTTTTTTATGCCCACTAGCCCTTGGAAGCTTACGCTCTTTTGCCCACCTGCCATTGCCGTCCATAATTATAGCAATATGCTTTGGGCTTTGTTCTATGTTATTTGTCTTCGTCATCTTAGCTTTGTTGGTAAAAAAAATTTTTTCAAAAAAAGGCTTTTCATTCACTTAAAATTATACTAGTATGTATAAATTATGAAATATCTTGAAGCAATTAGGAATTTATGTAAACCACAAAAAGCAAGACACGCTAATATAGATAAAAAAATATCTGAAATTGGCGAGATTAAAGCAGTTTTATGGGATTTGTATGGCACATTGTTAGTTTCAAACTCTAGCCAGATGGCTATATTGTGTAATGATAAGTCCGATGAAAAGTTTCGCCAAGCCCTAAAAGTTGTGGGTATTAAGGAAATAGATGGAGGGACAAATAACCTTGGGCAAGCCTTTGAGGATATGTATATTGCCCATAAAGATATTAGAGCTGCAGATGGAGTTGATAACCCCGAAGCCGACTTGATTTTGGTATACGAAGACCTCTTAGAAACTCTAATTGCAGAGGAAATTATTGAGGGAAAAATCACGCCAGAAAAGATTAAAATGCTTGCAATTCAATACGAATTTCTAGCTCACCCAGTTTGGATAACTAAGTCTACTATAGCAACTTTGGAAAAATTAAAAGCATTGAACGTAAAGATGGGTACAGTCTCGAACGCACAGTTCTTTACGCCTATGATATTCCCTGCAATCACTGGAAAGACGATGGCAGAAATTGGCTTTGACGAGGGGGCTTGTATTTGGTCTTATGAGTTGAGGCGTGCAAAGCCTTCTGCGACTCTATTTGAGTCTGCAGCAGAATACTTTGAAGCTACTTATAATATATCTCCTGAAAATGTTTTATATGTAGGTAACGATATGCTCAACGACATTCTTCCTGCCAAGAAAATTGGCTTTAAGACAGCTCTATTTGGAGGCGACGAAGCTAGTCTACGCCTAAGGAAATCCCTAGATATGGACATAGAGCCAGAGCTAATTTTCACAGATTTAGACGATATTTTTGAAATTGTAGCTAAATAAAGGGCGTTTTAGCCTCGAATGTTAATAACTTTCTAAATTTATACTTGAAAAACAAAAGAGAAGACTTAGGATATATAACTATGAAATTTAAAATTAATAAAGAGCATTTTGCTACAGGCTTAAAACAAGTTGCTTCTGTAGTTGGAGCAAAGCCTCAAATGCAGGTTCTAAATAATGTATTAATCAAGGCAGAAGCTAATAGAATTTTGCTTGCTACTACAAATTTAGACTTGGGTATACGTTGTGCAATTAAAGCTGATGTTGAAGTTGAAGGCGATATTACTTTGCCTGTAAAAAAGCTTTTCCAAATTGTTAATTCAGTTACTAGCCAAGAAATTTCTGTAGAGTCTAAAGATGGGCAAAACGCTAGAATAAGGTCTGGTAGATCTGACTTTAAAGTTCCTGGTTTGGCAGCATTAGATTTCCCTGCTTTGCCAAGTTTTGTTGACAAGCACTCTTATGAATTGGGTTCTCAAGAGCTTTCTTCTATGCTAAAGAGTGTTTCTTATGCTCAAAGTACAGACGAAAATAGATATATATTAAATAGTGTATACTTCAATTTCTCTGAGTCTAAGTTGTCTTTAGTGGCTACTGATGGCAAGCGTTTAGCTTTGATTTCAAGAGATATGAATGTTGCTCAAGAAGAAGAGGGTAGCATTATTTTGCCAGCAAAGACTGTTTCTGAAGTTGAAAAACTTTTGGCAGGTGGCAAGAGCGTAAAGATTTCTTTTAACGATAGGCACGTTGCATTCGAAATTGCTGTAGACGATGAAGTTGCAGAAAAGGGCTTAGAGGGAAATATATATCTAGTATCTAAGATTGTAGAAGGCATTTACCCTAATTATAAGCAAGTTATCCCTAAGGAAGCTGAGCATAGGGTTAAGTTAGACAGAGCTTTGATGTACGAAATTGTATCGAGAGTTGCTCTTGTTACTACTGACAAGCAAAATTCTGTTAAGCTAAAGATGAGCCCTAATTGCTTGGAAGTTTCTGCAAAGAGTACTGAATATGGCGAATCTAGCGAGGCGATGGATATTGAATATAATGGAGCTGAAATACAAATAGGCTTTAACCCAGAATTTTTAATTAGCCCATTGAAGAGCTTGACTAAAGACGAAGTATTCTTTGAGTTTAAAGACGAGATGAGTCCAGGGGTATTTAAGACTTTGGATAACTTTATTTGCGTAGTAATGCCATTGAGAATTTAATGGGAGCATACTTAAAAGCAATTTATGATATATGCGAGGGGCTTTCTCTCGCATATCTTGTTTTTGGGGGCTTTAGTTTAGGCTTCTTGTTGCTTTTGTGTTTGAATTTTTTTGTGCTTGCCAGTGATAGACTTAGCTTTTTGCTAAGGTGGCTAAGCTTTATTTTGCTTTTTTGCTATGTAAAGCTGGGCTTAGACTTTGTATTTGCAGGTGGCTTTTCTGTATATATATTGTCATTTTTACTAGTGCTTTGGGCTGAATTTACTTATGCTTATATTAGGGCTGAGCTTTATTCAAGGAGGAATGTTTTGCCATTTTCTGGCTTTGTTTCTTGCGAAAATGCTTGGCGACCTAATCGAGAATTTTATCAACTTAAGCTAGATATAGAAGCCGAGGGCTTTGAGCGTATAGCATCATATAAGGCAAAGCCACTGAATTTAGCTACACTTTTTTATAGCGATAGTGAGAGAATTGCTCTTTTGGTTATCTTTAATATGTATAGGGGAAAGCTTAGGACTTCATATTATTTATGTGCAAAGAAGGGCGAAACTTATGAGATATTTGCTAGAGACAACACTGAAAATATGCTTGTTTTAGGGGATAATTACAATATAAGCTATAGCAATTTTGCCTCATTTGAGACTTTGCTAGCTATGCTTAGGGATAAAGAGGACAGCGAAAGTTTTGTAGATTTCAAGAAGGAGAGCCTTGATTTAGTTCATATATTTCATAGAGATAACGCCTTTGAGGGGACTCTAAAGGGCTTGTATAGTAAAAATAGGGAGCGTGGGCAACTTTTGACTGCAGAGGGTAAATTCCAATTCTCTAAGAACTTGATTATAACTAAGTATTTTCGTATTTAAAAAATACACTTGCTCTTTTGTAGGGCTTTTGACATATTAAAAATATAATAATTATGATGTTATCGAGATGGATAAAGAGTTTAGGCAAGAAGTTAGACCTTATGGGAAAAGGGCTAATAGAGATAGTCTACGACAAGAGACAAGACGTGCCAGCTCGCATTATTGCATTTTTTCTAAAGGGATTGTCTTATATATTCAAGGCTATAGTTAAAGCTAGATATTTTTTATACGACAAGAGGGTCTTTAAAGATAATTACTTGGGTTGCTTGGTTATAGTTGTTGGTAATTTGACTGTGGGAGGAACTGGCAAAACTCCAGTTGTAGAAAAAATTGCTAGAGAATTGACTGCCTCAGGCAAGAAGGTTGCTATTCTAAGTAGGGGCTATAAGTCTAAGTCAGATGGATTTTTCACGAAGCTGAAGAACTACTTTACCCATGGGGAGGTTTCGCCTCCTAAGGTTGTATCTGATGGCGAGACTGTGTTTTTAGACTCTTTAGTAGCTGGCGACGAACCTTATATGCTTGCTCGCAACTTAAAGGGAGTGGCTGTAGTTGTAGATAAAAACAGGGTAAAGGCTGGGCATTTTGCTGTAAAGAATTTTGGCGTAGACGTTTTAATTTTAGACGATGGCTTTCAATATTTACCTTTAAAGGGGCAGCTTCAAGTGCTTTTAGTAGATAAAACTAATCCTTTTGGCAATAAACACCTTTTGCCAAGGGGTATTCTAAGAGAGCCTGTAAGCCACTTAAAACGTGCATCTTACGTGCTTTTGACAAAGTCAGATGGCAATAGAGATATGCCCCTTGAAAACTTTATACGCAAATATAACAAGAGTGCTGAAATGATTGAGTGCGAACACTCTATACAATATTTATTGAATTTTCATACGAATGAGCGTGCAGAAATGTCTATAATGAAAAGGCAAGACATCGCTTGTTTTTCGGCTATAGCTGTTCCTGAGGGCTTTGAGAAATTTTTAGTGAGAGAGCAGGCTAACATAGTTCATAAAGAGAGGTTTTTAGACCACCATCGCTTTACTCAATTAGAGCTAGACGACTTTTTTGCAGAAGCTAAAGAAAATGGTGCAAAATTTGTAGTTACAACAGAAAAAGACGCAGTCAGAATTGCCAAGGACTACAAAACTCCTATACCTTTATACTTTACAAAGCTTGATATAAATATACTTTCAGGCGATAAAGATTTTAGTCATTTAGTAGATAGAATTTGCAGCAAAACTTCTATAAATTCAAAAAACACAAAAAACTTATGAAATGGTGGATATATATAGCATTTAAGCAGCTCTTTCCAAGTGGCAAGGGAATATCTTTTTTTGCAATAGTTTCAGTCTTGGGGGTAGCACTTGGGGTGCTTGCCTTATATGGAACGCAGAGCGTGATGAATGGATTTCACGAAAAAATTGGCGAAAAGCTCAAGGATACTTCAGGCGATATAACTATAGTTATGCGAGGTGGACTCATTGACAATGTGTCGAAACTCCAAGAAGAAATTGCAAAGGAGAGCTTTGTTGAAAAGACTGAAGCTGTTATTCAAGGTCCTGTTATGTTGCGTAATGAGCGTACGCAGGCTTTCCCTATGTTGCGTTCTTTTGACACTATAGAAAATGTTTCAGCTTTACCTCTTAGAGAAAAGAATTTCATCTTTGCAAGCGTCTTAGACAAGCTAGACGACGACTCTATAATTATAGGAAATCAATTAGCCTACGACTTAGCCCTAAACTTGGGAGATACTATAAGCGTGTACTCGCCAACAATGATAGATAAGCTAAATTCCGAAGAAGTCCCTATGCCAGTTCGTCTAAAAGTTATAGGCTATTTAAACTCAGGCTTTAGCACAATGGATAAGAATATCGCTGTTGTATCTCTAAGGCGTATGAGGCAGTTATATGATATAGAGGACGACTCGTCTCAAAATTTGCTACTTAAAATCAATGACGATTTAGACTCTAAAGGCATTGCAAACTACATAGAAAACAAATATGGCAAAGTCGGAATTAGAGCATATTCTTGGGAGCAGGCAAATGGAGAATTTTTAAATGTGATACATATGGAAAAGACGATGATGTCAGTGATTATTATGTTGGTAATTTTGGTAGCGTCCTTTTCTATATGTATATCGCTCTACACTTCTGTTTTGAGAAAGACGAGAGAGATAGGCTTAATTTCTGCTATGGGAGCAAGTCCTTTAGAGATAATTTCTTGCTATGTGTTTCAAGGGCTTTTGATAGGAATTTTTGGGGCTATAGTTGGTCTTATATTTACTTATACGCTACTTGGATTTAGAGATGAAATTTTAGAGCTTGTTTTAGGTAAAGAGGGCTTGATGAATTTCTATTATCTATCAGAGCTACCTGTTAAATACGACACTTTAGACGCAATAACTACTTGTGCCTTTGCTGTGGTATTGTGTACTTTAGCTGGCTTTATACCTGCTTTATTAGCGTCAAGATTAAAGGCTTCGGAGGCAATGCGTAATGAATAACCCAATATTAGAATGTAGAGATATAGTTAAGTCTTTCAAAAGCCCAAACGCTTCTGTAATAGAAGTATTAAGAGGCATTTCCTTTGAGATATACCCTTCGGAAAGCCTGAGCTTGAGAGGCGAAAGTGGGGCAGGCAAAAGCACTTTTCTAAACGTGGTTTCTGCTCTTGAAAGCTTAGATAGTGGCGAGATTTATTGGAATGGGACACGTGTCGATAAGCTTCGTAATGCAAAGCAAATTAAGTTGCGTTCTAAATTTATGTCTTTTGTGTTCCAGTCTTACTGCCTTGTTCCTGAACTAAACGCTTTGGAAAATGTTACGCTACCTGCTCGTATTGCAGGTGTTTATAATCGCCAATACAAAAAGCGTGCTTTAGATATTTTAGCCGAAGTTGGGCTTGCAAATAGGTATAGACATAGCATAACGACCCTCAGTGGTGGCGAAAAACAACGTGTGGCTATTGCTCGTGCATTGTTGTTGCAGCCTAAGTTGATTTTAGCTGATGAGCCTACTGGAAATTTAGACGAAAAGAGTGCTGAAAATATTATGGATATGTTCCTTGAGCTTTGCAAAAATGAGGGGGTTGCCCTTTTGCTAATTACCCATAATCCAGAATTTGCAAAGCGTACAGATAGACAGTGTATACTTAAAGAAGGCAAGTTTTTATGAGCGAAGAGTCCAAGGGAAAAATCTTAAAACTTCGCCAAGAACTAGAGACCTACGAAAAGTCTTATAGGCTCGACAACCTCTCTTTAATTAGCGACTTTGACTACGATATGCTTATGCGTGAGCTAATTGCTCTCGAAAATGCCTACCCTGAATATGAGGACGCTAATTCCATTTCTAAACGCATCGGCAGCGACTTAGCTAAGGGCTTTAAAAAGATAGAACACCTTAGCCCTATGCTTAGCTTGGATAATGTTTTTAGCTACGAGGAATTTTGCGATTTCGACACGAGGCTTAAAAAGGTTCTTGGCGTATCTGAGGATTTAGAATACTGCATTGAGCCAAAAATAGATGGCGTTGGGCTTTCTCTTTTATATAAAGATGGGCTTTTGCTCCAAGCTTTGACTCGTGGCGATGGCAAAGTTGGCGAAGATATAACAGCCAATATTGGAATTATTGAGGGCATTGTAAGTAGATTAAATACTGAAAATCCACCTGAGCTAATTGAAATTCGTGGTGAGGTTTTTATGCAGGCAAAGGAGTTCGAACGCCTCAATAAACTTCGAGAAGACGAGGGGAAATCCCTATATGCAAACCCAAGAAATTTGACTTCTGGAACTGTGAAACTCTTGGATAAAAAAGAGTTAGTTAAGCGTAAACTAAATGCAATTTTTTACTTTGTTGGTGCAAGCAAAGGCTTTGAATTGGATAAGCAAAGCGACTTAGGCTCTATCTTGCATAGCTGGAATTTAAGCCCTCTAAATTATAGCAAAACTGCTCTTGGAGCGAAAGCTGCTTATGCGAAAATTTTAGAGCTAGACGAAGAAAGAGTGAAGTTTCCCTTTGATACAGATGGGGCAGTAATCAAGCTAAACAACACTAGCCTTTGGGAGCAAGCTGGCTTTACTGTGAAGTTCCCAAGATGGGCTGTAGCCTATAAATACAAGAGCCAAAGGGCTATAACGACGATTAGAGATATAACTTTGCAAGTTGGCAGAACAGGAGTTTTAACGCCAGTTGCAGAATTGGAAAAAGTCTTTTTGTCGGGGTCTAGCGTGTCGAGGGCTACCTTGCATAATGCTGAGGAAATTAAGCGTAAGGACATAAGAATTGGCGATAAGGTTTTGATAGAAAAGGCAGGCGAAATTATCCCTGCTGTAGTCGAAGTTGTAGAAAAAGATAAGCGAAGCGAGGAGTCGAAAGACTTTGTTTTTCCAGAGAATTGCCCAGTTTGTGGCACTAAACTTTTGAGAGACGATGGCGAAGTTTATTGGCGTTGCCCTAACTATGATTGTAGCGAGCAAGTCAAGCGACGCTTGGAGCATTTTGCCTCAAAGCCTTGTATGGATATAGATGGGCTTGGTTTTGCTAATGTCGAAAAACTCTTTGACGCTAAGCTAATTACAAAGCCATCTGATATTTATTACTTAACAAAAGAAAAGCTTTTAGGGCTAGATAAATTTCAAGAAAAATCTGCACAAAATTTGATAGAAGCAATTAAAGAAAGCAAGTCTAAGGAGCTTTATAGATTGATTTTTGCTCTTGGCATTTTTAATGTTGGAGAGAAAATTGCAAGAGATTTAGCAAGGCACTTTAAGACTATGCAAACCTTGAGCGTGGCAAGCAAAGAAGAGCTTTCGGCTATAGATGGCATAGGCGAAATTGTGGCGATTTCCATAAGGCAATATTTTTCGCACGAAGACAATTTGAGTATGATTAATACCCTAAAGGAGCTTGGTCTAAACTTTAAGGCAGAAGAGGCAAATTCTGCAATTTTAGCAGGCAAGATTTTTGTAATTACAGGCACTTTGCCAACTCTAAAGAGAACGCAAGCAAAGGATTTAATCGAAAAAAATGGAGGCGTAACTTCAGGCAGTGTAAGTAAAAATACTACATACTTATTGTGTGGCGAAAATGCAGGCTCAAAGCTAGAGCAGGCAAAAAAGCACAATGTGCAAGTTCTTAGTGAAGAAGAGTTTTTGGGAATTATTTCTAAAAATACTCAAGAAGAAGTTCTTGAAGAAGTCGAAGAAGTCTCTAAGGAAGTTCTTCAAACAAAGCAGGCAGACCAGCAATTGGATTTAGGTTTATGAGCGTAGAAATTTTAAAATTACCAGATGACTTAGCAAAGCAAATCGCAGCAGGTGAAGTTGTAGAACGCCCTGCATCTGTAGTTAAAGAACTTATCGAAAATTCTATCGACGCAAGGGCATCTAAAATAGAAATAGAATTTGTAAATGGAGGCAAATCTCTAATAAAAATTACTGACAATGGCATTGCAATGTCGCCTGCCCAAGCAGAAGTCAGTTTAATGCAATACGCAACTAGTAAAATAAAAACTAACAAGGATTTGGACGCAATTTATACCTATGGGTTTAGAGGCGAAGCATTGCCATCTATAGCGTCTGTGAGCCGTTTTACAATGCGTACAAGGCAAGAGGGGCAAAAGGCTGTAGAGATTTATGTTGAGTCTGGGATTACAAAACACCTGCGTGAATGTGCAATGAATTTTGGAACAGAAATCATCGTGCAAGACCTATTTTGTTCTGTGCCAACAAGGCGTAATTTTCTAAAAACAGAAGCTGTGGAAGCTAGTCATATTATAAAAATTTGCAAGTCCTACGCCCTTGCTCATTCGCATATTTCTTTTATATTAAAAGAAAATTCTAAGGTTATTTTTAAGTCTGTTAAAAACTTAGATTTAATAACTAGAATAGAAAAAATTTATGGAAAAGCAATGAGCGAAAAAGTCTTTGAACTAAAGCCTTTTGTAAGGGGTGCTTTTTCGCTTAGAGGTACAATTTTAAAGCCTCAAGAGTCTTTTGGTACTTCTCGTAACATTATGTCTTTTATTAATTTACGTCCTGTTGAGGCTAAGGGTATTTTCTTTGCATTCAAAGAAGCCTATAGGCAATTTGTGCCTTATGGAAGATATGGGGCAGGCTTTATATTTGTAGATATAGACCCAACGCTAATCGATGTAAATGTCCACCCTGCAAAGCGTGAAATACGCTTTAAGCAAGAGAACGATGTTAGGGATTTTCTATGTGAAGCATTCTCTGAAAATTTGGATAATTTCAATAAGGCTCATTTAAAAGACTTTCAAAAAACTCCCGAAAAAGAGCCAGAAGCTGATTTGTTACGCCCTGCAATTTTCCCTACAAAAGTTTCTATGCTCACAAATGTAAAAAAGGTCTTAAAGGTCGAAAGTGTAGAAAATACTACCAATCGTGAAGCCTTGCCAGAAATAGAAGAAAGTGTTCCTAATACTTCCCCTATAGCAGAATTGCAAAGTACGCACACGATACCTCGTTTTAGCTGGAGGCACATTGCGAGCATTGGCAACTTGGAAATTTTTCAATACAACAATAGCCTAAAAATTTTAGACGCAAAAGCAGCCCTCAAAAGAATTATCTACGAGGACATTCTTCAAGCTCTAAACAAGTCTAAGATTGAAAAGCAAATACTATTATTTCCAATACTCTTTGAGTGCGACAGACAAGAATTTCAGCTCCTGCAAAATATCCTACCTATTTTAGACGATTGTGGCTTTCAAATCGAAAGCTTCTCTAAAAATGCCTACAGGATTATATCTCTGCCAAACTGGATGGACAGCACTAATGCTCAAAACTTTGTGCGAGATATTTTAGACTATGCAATTGAGGGCAAGCTCAACTATAAAAAGATAAATTTAAGTGCAGAAATTTTTGCTAAAACTGCAATAAAGTCTGTAAAAAATCTACGCATCGAAAAGGGAGAGACACACGCTTTGAAGCTCTTAGAAAAATTATTTAAGTGCCAAAACAGCTCAAATGCCCCAGATGGCTCTTATATAATTAAGGAAATTGACGAAAATTCCCTAAAAAAGCTCTTTTTGTAATTGCCTTTTAACGCTTATTCTAGTCTAATTTTTGTCTTAATAATTTATAAAATGAGCGAACAAGAAGAAAATAAGACAAACACAAATAAGCTATTCGAAGTGCGTAAGGCAAAGCTAGACGCTATGCGTGCTAGAGGCGAAGACCCATTTAGAAACGAATGGACTCAAACTCACACTAGCCTTGAAGCAATCTCGCTTTTCGACGAAACTCAAGAAAATACTTGCGAAGTTTCTGTCGCTGGCAGAATTTTGCTATACAGACTAATGGGCAAAGCTGCCTTCTTGAAAATTCAAGACAGACACGGCATTATCCAACTTTATGTATCAAGAGACAACCTCCCAGAAGGTATCTATAACGAATGCTTCAAAAAAGAAATCGACGTTGGTGATATAATTGGAGCTAAAGGCGTTTTATTCAAAACTAAAACAGGCGAAATCACTGTTAAAATTAGCGACTACAAAATGCTAACTAAGGCTCTTCGCCCTCTCCCTGAAAAATGGCACGGCTTAACTGATAGCGAACAAATTTATAGACAAAGATACTTAGACCTAATCACAAATAACGAGTCTCAAACTCGCTTTAAGTTGCGTTCTAAGATTATCCAAGAAATTAGGCAGTTCCTATGGGAAAGAGATTTCCTCGAAGTTGAAACGCCTATCCTCAACACTGTTGCAGGAGGAGCAGCAGCTCGCCCATTTACGACTCATATGAACGCCCTCGACACTGAGGTGTTCTTGCGTATCGCCCCTGAGCTTTTCTTAAAGAGAATGCTAATTGGTGGCTTTGAAAGAGTTTTCGAACTTGGCAGAGTATTCCGTAACGAAGGTCTCGACAAAAAGCATAATCCAGAATTTACTATGCTTGAAGTATACCAAGCTTACGGCAATTTCGACTCTATGATGGAACTCTTCCAAACTATGATTACTCGAATTTGCAAAAATATCCTTGGCACAACTTCTATAAATATGCCAGATGGCAACCTAATCGAACTTGGCGGCGAATGGCGTAAAGCAGACTATAGAGACCTCATTGTAGAAGCTACCAAGGACTCAGAGTGGTTCTCTCGCTCTAAGGAACACAAAATCAACTTCTGCCTAGAACAAGGTCTAAAAATCGACGACATAAACAACTTAGAAGATTTCGAAATAAGCAACGCTGTATTCAGCAAAATGATAGAGCCAAACCTTATCCAACCTACTTTCGTTCTACATATCGATAAGCAACTTTGCCCACTAGCTAAACTTAACCAAAAGAACCCAGAACTCCTCGACGTATTCGAACTCTGCATCAATGGTCAAGAAGTTGCCCCTGCATACTCAGAACAAAACGACCCAATTATCCAAAGACAAATGCTCGAAGACCAAGTCGGCGAAGAAATTCAAAACCTCGACGAAGACTTCCTCACTGCTATGGAACACGGTATGCCTCCTGCAGGCGGTATGGGCGTTGGTATCGACAGACTCGTTATACTCCTAACTGCTGCCGAAAATATAAGAGATACAGTACTCTTTCCTACTCTAAAAAACCTCTAAGCTTAACAGCAAAGCAAAACAAAATATAAAGCAAAAAGCAAAACCCCCAAAAAGGTTTTGCTTTTTTGTTGCAGTACGTAGGCAGTTAGGGGAAGGCAGTTAGGGGCTTTGCCCCTATAACCCCATTAAGGACTTAGTTCCCGTCCTTAAAACCTGAAACAAGGCTAGCCTTGACTTTATGTTTGGGTCGCTGGCGTCGTGTTGATTAGCGTGTTTTCTAGGGGTGCTAGTCGGTTGCCCACTCTTCCTTTTATTGAAATAAATTAATTTTGAAAAAATTAAAGATATTTCAATAAAAGCCCCATCCATCGAAAGAGAAGTATCTCTTTCGAGTTAATTACAATCTATTTAAGATTTTAGGCTTTGCACTTTCAGTGGACAGCATTTTCAGTGGACAGTGGACAGTGGACAGCGAGCTTTTTGGGGAAATTAATATCTCTAGTTTATAATGCTCCTTAAAAAAAATCTTTCGACTTTCGTGTTTCGACTTTCGTGTTTCGACTTTCGTGTTTCGACTTTTAATAAAAAAGATAATCGCTAAAAACTAGCGACTCTAAAATTTTCTTGAGACTAACTGTCCACTGTCCACTAAAAATGCTGTCCACTGTCCACTAAAAATGCTGTCCACTAAAAAAGTGGACATAAAAAAACTCCCTTGGATAAGAGAGTTTTTGAAATTTAATTAAAAATTGGCTTAAATTAGATCACAGATACTTTTCTGTGAGCTCCGTCCCATTTTACTGTTCCGTCTTTAAGTGCGAAAAGAGTGTAGTCTTTACCGCAACCAACATTTAGTCCTGGGTGAAACCTAGTACCACATTGACGTACTATGATACCACCAGCTAAAATAGCTTCGCCACCATATTTCTTAACGCCACGACGTTGTGCATTAGAATCACTGCCATTCTTTGAAGAACTTTGTCCTTTTTTATGTGCCATATTCTCAGCTCCTATCCTTTGATTGATTCAATTTTAATTACAGACAATTCTTGTCTATGTCCATTCTTGCGTTGGTATCCCTTACGGCGTTTCTTCTTGTAGATTAGAACTTTTTTACCACGTTTGTTTTCAAGAATTTTGAATTCAACGCTTGCTCCGTCAACAATAGGTGTACCGAACTTAGCTGTTTCGCCTTCGCCTAGCATCAAAACTTCGTTAATGGAAATTAAATCTCCCGCATTTGAATCTTTAACGCGGTCAACGAAATAAATATCGCCTTCTGATACCGTTAGTTGTTTACCTTGTATTTTAATTGTAGCCTTCATCATCGTAAATTGTAAAAGAGTCAAATAAATAGGATAGATTTTGAAAGTGCAAGCATTTTTTTCACTTTTTTTGATTTTTTTGCATTATTTCTCGCTTGCACGCCTTAATCTATCGCATATTGCAGCCCCTAATCCTTCGTTTTTAGGGCATTGACACTTTATGTTTTTGTAGGTTTTATCGCAAAACCTGATTAAATCGTATAAATTTTTTGCAATTTCCTCCAAGTTTCCATCTTCTGATAACCAATAACTATCTTTAGTTATCAATTCAGGTCGCTTTAGATATATAATTGCACCTTCGAAGCCTTCTTCAATTTCAGAAATTTCTGTAAAAGTAGAAAACTGTGCATTTGGACTATAGTGAGCCTTAAGCATTCCTGGAGCTGTAGGCTGAGCAGGGTTTGCTTTTGGTATTTCAAGTTCCATAGCCAATGTTTCCTCTATGTCCTCTTTAGATATAGGTCCATACCTCAATAGCTTCGGGCAAGTCTCGTCGACGAGTGATATTATAGTTGACTCTAGTCCGCATTGGCATTGCCCGCCGTCTAAAATCAATTCTATCTTATCTCCTAATTGAGCCTTAACGTGTTCTGCCTTAGTTGGGCTAATATAGCCAAAGGGGTTCGCACTTGGAGCTGCTAGAGGCACATTGCTCGCTTCTATAAGAGCATTCATTATTGGGTGTTTCGACATTCTAACTGCCACAGTATCCAAATTTGCCGATACTATATCAGAGATTACGTCTTTCTTTTTTAGAACCATAGTTAATGGTCCTGCCCAATATTTTTTTGCTAGCTTTAGAGCAAGCTCGTTCGTATAAGCAATGTCATTTAGCATATCAAAGCTTGATACGTGTACTATAAGAGGGTCTATATAGGGTCTGTTTTTTATAGAGAAGATGCCTTTGCAAGCTTCTTCGTTTAGGGCATTTGCTGCCAAGCCATACACTGTTTCTGTAGGTACAGCAACGCAGCCACCCTTTGATATAATTCGAGCCGCACTGAGAATTTCTTCAGACGGCTCGCTTCTAGGTGGAATTAAAAAAGCCTTATTTGCTTTTAACTCCATAATTAAAAATCTATAAAAGTAAAGACTACTTCATCAAAAGCATATTACGTGCATGCTTTACGCTCTTTTTTACGTGGCGTTGTTCTTTAGCAGTTAGCCCAGTAAATTTGCGTGGAAGTATTTTACCTGTTTCAGTAACAAAGCGGCTCAATGCCTCTGTGTCTGTATAGTTTAATTCTGTTGCTGGTTTCTTTTGTTGTTCGCTCATATTTGAAATTTTTCTATTTAAAGACAATCTATAAAAAATGCTTAGGAAAATTTTGCAAGCATTTTTTTTAGATTTTTGTATATTATTTAATTATTTATGCAAAAAAGCCTACTTTTTTTGTTTAAAAGCCTACTTTTCTATAGGCAAGAGCCAAATATTTCTAAAAGCAATTTTATTTGTATGCTCTTGGAACATAAGTTTTCTTGCCCCTTGTACGTGAGTATATTTAGCTGCTCTTTCAGTTCCGCCTGTAGTGGTTGTAGGTACTATAGTGTCAGATTGCACTTTTACACCATTTTGATATACGCTAATTACAGGGTCTTTGATAGGCTTGCCATTTTCATCAAATTCAGGAGGGTAAAAAGTTATATCATAACATTGCCAAGCCCCTGGTTCTAGGCAAGCATTCACATAAGGAGGGCTTTGTCTATATATAGAGCCACAGTCATTAAATTGCGACTCCAAGCCAAATGAGTCCAATATTTGAACTTCATAATCGCCCATAAATACGCCAGAGTTATTTCTCTTTTGTCCTAATAGGTGATATTCTTCTGTAGGTATCCTAAACTCGACGTGTAGTTTAAATGCTCCATCGAAAGCTTCTTTAGTATATATAGAAGTTCTCATAGGCTTGCCTGCAGAATTTTTTGCATCTGTTTTAGCAATCATAGCCCCATCTTCTAAAGTCCATAGAGATGGGATATTTCCAGCGTGTTCTAGTTTTGACATATCCTTGCCATCGAAGATAACTATAGCGTCTTTAGGGGCTTTTGCTCCCATAGCTTCTATGTGAGGGCTGTATCGCTTTAAGCTCATAGATACTTTTGTTTTGCCCTGAGT
Source organism: Opitutales bacterium (assembly GCA_044433115.1). GTDB lineage: Bacteria > Verrucomicrobiota > Verrucomicrobiia > Opitutales > Intestinicryptomonadaceae > CAKUIA01. The sequence continues at coordinate 34,377 of JAWXTY010000005.1, read as the reverse complement.
TCCAGTAGCCTTAAGTTCTTCGGGTGTGATAGAGCCACTTAGCTTAAAGTCGAGACTATGTCCTTCAAAGCTTATTTTGCCATCTTTAGCTTTTAGATTTTCTTTTAGATAGTATGTATCTGCACGAGCCATAATCTTAGGCTGTATTCTCAATCTATAATTATCGCCAAGTCTGTAAACTTCAGCGTAGACTGTTTTAGTTATAGCATAAGGCAATTTAGTAAAGCCCTCAATGTCCCCCTTATAAAAGCCTACAAATTCATCTTTTGTTGCAAAGGCACTAAGAGATATTATACTGCCTAAGAATATTGCTAGTAATTTTTTCATATCTTTATATTATCTTCTTTATTATAGTTTTTCTATCCAGATATTTCTAAATTGAACTTTGTTCTTATGTTCTTGTAACATAATTTTCAAAGCTTTATTTGGGTGCTTATATTTATCAGGGTCTGAAGCCGCCCCTGCTGTTGCAGTTTCAATTTCTGTTTCGTGCTGAACTTTGATGTCGTTTTGATATACAGTAACTCTTGGGTTTTTAACAAGCTTATTGCCTTCAAATTCTGCTGGATAAAATGTAATATCATAAGTTTGCCAAGCTCCAGGTTCAAGGCAAGCGTTTCTATAAGGAGCAACTTGTTTATAGATAGCACCACAATCGTCCCATAGAGACTCTAGACCAAAGGAGTCTAGCACTTGAACTTCGTAATCGCCTAAGTATATACCTGAGTTATTCCTTTGTTGTCCTAATAAGTGGTAGCTATCTGCAGGACACATAAACTCTACGTGCAACTTAAATGCTCCAGCAAAGCTTTCCTTTGTATATACAGAGCTTCTCACTACTGCCCCATCTTTTGCCCCCTTGATTTTTGGGTCTATAGCAATTGCCCCATCTACGATTTCTAGGGTACAAGGCTTAGCTCCCTTAAATTCTAAATTATCAGTGCTAGTTCCATCGAAGATTACAGTTGCCCCATCTGGTGCTTTTTGACCCAAAGTGCTTTGAGGAGGGTTGTATCTTGTCATATTTAGCGTTATGTCAGTTTTAGTAGATTTACCTACTATAGTAATGCTTTCTGGAGTTATAGTTCCCTTAGATACAGAAAGTCTGCCACCTCCTGAGAAATTAATTACGCCATCATTAGCCTTAAGCCCCTCTTTGATAAAATAATTTGTACACCTACTAAATATATGCCCTACGAGTCTTAGCCTATATTCGTCCTTTACTCTATATACTTCACCATATACAGTTCTAGTTAAATCCCAAGGTATCTTGCTTAAACCAACAATGTCGCCTTTGTAAAAGCCAACAAATTCGTCTTTTTGGGCAAAGCCACTTAGTGAAATTAATGTTAATATAATTAGTGATATAAATTTCTTCATAGACAAAAAATTAATAAGAATGTTTTGTCTTGTAAAGTAAAAAGTTTTTCTTTTCCCCTTTAGATGTGGCGAAATTTGTTCAATATTACAAAAATGTATTTTTTTTGTCTGCTATTTTAGAAATATTGAAAAAAAATATAAGAATATCTTGCATATAAAAATTATGAGTATTGAATAAGTATTGAAATGAAATTGTGTGAAAGTCTTTGTTGCTAAACTTCCTCAAAAACTTGGTTTTGCTACAGATATTTTTATACAAGGCAAATTTTTTATTCAAGAGCTATCTAAGATACCCCTTTTGTAAAATTTTTTGTTCATAATATTAATTAGATTAAAACATACTAAAAAAAATGAATATTCACGAATATCAAGCAAAGGAATTGTTTAGACAATACTCTGTACCTGTACCAACTGGCGTGGCAGCAACAAGCTCTGATGCTTTTGCAGATGCTATCGCTAAAATTTCAGGCGACATTGTAGTTGTAAAGAGTCAAATACACGCAGGTGGCAGAGGTAAAGGTACTTTTACTGATGGCTATCAAGGTGGCGTACACGTAGCTTCAAGAGCAGAAGCAGAAGGCATTGCTAACAAAATGTTTAATAACGTTCTTGTTACTAAGCAAACTGGTCCTGTTGGCAAAAACGTTGGCACTATCTACTTCGAAGAAGCGTCTCAAATCGAAAAAGAATACTATCTAGCTATCGTAATGGACAGAGAATCTAGCAAGGCTATGATTATCGCATCTACTGAAGGTGGTATGGACATCGAAACTGTTGCTGAAGAAACTCCAGAAAAAATTTATAAGGCTGCTATCAACCCTGAATTGGGCTTGCAATCTTTCCAAATGCGTCAATTGGCGTTCTTCTTGGGCTTTGGCGAAAAATCTTTGATGAAGCAATTCTCTGCTCTAATCAATGGTCTATACAATGTATTCTGGGAAAAAGACTGCTCTACTGTAGAAGTTAACCCATTAGTTTTGACTAAAGATGGTCAAATCAAGGCTCTTGACGCTAAGGTTGTTTTCGACGACAACGCATTATTCAAGCACGCTGACATCTCTGCTCTAAGAGACTTATCTGAAGAAGACCCTAAGGAAATCGAAGCTAAGAAATTCGACCTAAACTATATCAAGCTAGATGGCGACATCGCATGTATGGTAAACGGTGCAGGTCTAGCTATGGCTACTATGGACATCATTAAGCACTTCGGTGGCTCTCCTGCAAACTTCCTAGACGTAGGCGGCGGTGCAACTGAAGAAGCTATCACAGGTGCATTCGAAATTCTATTGAGCGACGAAAACACTAAGGGTATCCTAGTTAATATCTTCGGTGGTATTATGAGATGCGACATCATCGCTAAGGGCGTAATTGGTGCTTGCAAAAAGGTTAATTTAACTTTGCCTTTAGTTGTTCGTTTAGAAGGTACTAATGTTGCAGAAGGTAAAAAACTTTTATCTGAAAGTGGTATAGACCTAGTTGCAGCAGATTCTCTTTCTGACGCAGCTGAAAAGATTGTTAAAATTGTAAAAGGATAAGGAATTTAAAATGAGCGTATTAGTAAATAAAGACACAAGACTCGTAGTTAGTGGTATCACTGGCGGAGCAGGTGCGTTTCACTCTAAATTATGTATGGAATACGGCACAAATATCGTAGCTGGCGTAACTCCTGGTAAGGGTGGTATGCTTTTCGAAGATAAAGTACCTGTATTTAATACTATTAAAGAATCTGTAGTTGAAGAAGGTGCTAACGTATGCGTAGTATTCGTTCCTCCTCCATTCGCAGCAGACGCTATCTTGGAAGCTATCGATGCTAAAGTACCTTTGATTATTTGTATCACTGAAGGTATCCCAGTTAAGGATATGGCTCTAGTTAAAGCTAGAATGAACGCCTCTGATTGCGTTTCTCGCCTAATCGGTCCTAACTGCCCTGGTATCATCACTCCAGAAGAATGTAAAATCGGTATTATGCCAGGTTATATCCACAAAAAGGGTAACATTGGTATCGTGAGCCGTTCTGGTACTCTAACTTACGAAGCTGTATGGCAAACTACTAGCCTCGGCTATGGTCAAAGTACTGTAATCGGTATCGGCGGCGACCCTATCAATGGCACTAGCCACTTAGACGCTGTTAAAATGTTCAACGACGACGAAGAAACTGAAGCTATCATTATGATTGGCGAAATCGGTGGCACTGCTGAACAAGAAGCTGCTGCTTGGTTAAAAGACAACTGCAAAAAACCTGTTGCTTCTTTCATCGCTGGCGTTACTGCTCCTAAGGGTAAAAGAATGGGACACGCAGGTGCTATCATCTCTGGTAAGAGTGGCTCTGCTGAAGACAAGATTGCTGCTCTTAAAGACGCTGGCATCGCTGTTGCTCCTACTCCGTCTGATATGGGTACGACCCTAATCAACCACTGGAAGAGTTTTGGGGCGTAATATTGCCCTTGATACTCCGTTTCGAAATTTTCACAGATTCTCACGTATTAATATACGCTTCGAACCTGTGAAAATTTCAAATACTCGTCTGAAGGGCAATCTTACGCCCCAAAACAAAAAAATCTAAGGATTTTTTTGTCGGCAAAGCGAGAGTTCGGTGTATTGGAATTTTTGAGACTCCCTTGATTGGGAGTCTTTTTTTGGGGGCGTAATATCGCCCTTGATGCTCCGTTTCGAGGATTTTTTGGACTCTCACGTATTAATATAACATCAACCCCAAAAAATCCTCAAATACTCGCCTGAAGGGCAATCTTACGCCCCAACAAAAATTTTGCTTACGCAAATTTTTGGCTGAATTTAGGCTGGCATTTGAAAGAAATTGAGTGTATTAAACTTTGAGACTCCCCTTTAATTGGGGGAGTCTTTTTGTGTCTTTATGTGTGGTATCTTATACTATTGGCTTGACTTGGAAGATGGGAGTATTTAGGGTTTTATTTATGAATATATTAAAAAGTACATTGATGGGAGTGGCTTTGTGTGCAAGTGCCTTTGCCTTTGCTCAGAAGCCTTATAATGTTTTGTTTATTGCTATTGACGATTTGCGTCCAGATTTGGGGTGCTATGATGGTGAAATTATTTCACCTAATATTGATAAACTTGCAAGCACTGGCAGAACTTTCACTCGACACTATGTACAAGTCCCAACTTGTGGAGCTTCAAGGCATTCTATGTTAACTTCATCTCGCCCTTGCGATGCTAAGTTTGTGCAAAATCACGCCTCAAGTGTAACTAGAGCAAACAAGCCAAGCAATACTATTCCAGAAAGTTTCCCTCACCTCTTCAAGCAAAATGGCTACAAAACTATCTGCATATCTAAAATATCTCACGTAGAAGAAAAGAACACAGATTGGAAGTCAGACTTCTTGCATAGCTGGGACGAACGATATTTTGAATTTGGCAAGTGGCATAGCCCTCAAACTACTTATGCTTATGTAGAGCAACCCGAAGAAGGCTATGGCAGAAATCGCCCCCTCCCTTATGAAAAAGGGCCCGAAGGTTATGAGTATCTCGACACTCTAAATGCAAAATTGGCTATATCTAAGCTAAATGAACTCGCTAAGCAAGACCAACCATTTCTCTTGGCTGTAGGTTTTGTAAAACCACACCTACCTTTCAATTCTCCTAAGGAATTTTGGGATTTATACGATGAAAAAGATAAAAAGCTCCCATCTCCTCGCAACTATCCAGCTACTCACGACAAAGCTTTTTCTATGAATAGTGGTGAGTTCAACGCTTACAAAGACACAAAAACTAATCTCACAAAGCTAACTAGCGACGAGTTATCTCTAACTCTAAAGCACGGCTATTACGCTGCAGCAAGCTACACTGACAGCCTTGTAGGTAAAGTCTTAGACGAACTCGAACGCCTTGGGCTTGCTGACAACACTATAGTAGTTCTTTGGGGCGACCATGGCTGGCAACTTGGCGAATATGCAATGTGGGGCAAGCACACTCTATTCAACAGAGCATTAAATTCCCCTTTAATTATTAGAACTCCAAATATGAAAAATGCTGGCGTTTCAACTGAGTCTCTAGCTGAGTCTTTAGATATTTACCCAACCTTAGCTGAGCTTTGCAACTTAAAAGCACCTGAAAGCATACACGGAACAAGTCTAGTTAAAATTTTAGAAGACCCAAAAGCTGACGTTAAAGACGAAGTATTTTCATATTGGTCTAAGGGCATTACTGTTCGCAATAAGGATTACAGCTTAATGTATACGCTAAATCCTAGAGATTTAACAAAAAAATCATCTATGCTATTTGACAATAAAAAGGATTTCTATCAAGAAAATGAGCTATCTAAAAACCCAGAATTTGCTCAAATTAAAGACTCTATGCTTGCCAAAATCGAAGAACATATAGAAAAATTCGATGTCAAACAGCTAAAGCCCAGCACAGAAAAGAAGAAATAAGGCAAAAAATTAACTAAAAAACTTGCAAAGGGAATATATTTTAACGTATATTCCTTTTTATATAAAAGATATTTATCAATAAAGGCAAAATATGAGTAAAGTAACATTTAACAACACAGTATTGAGAGATGGACATCAATCTTTGGCAGCGACAAGAATGACGACTGAGCAAATGATTGAACCTGCAAAGATATTAGACACAATGGGCTTTGGTGCTTTAGAAACTTGGGGCGGTGCTACCATAGACGCTGGCTTAAGGTTCTTGGGCGAATTTCCATTTGATAGGCTAGATGCCCTTAAAAAGGCAGCTCCAAACACAAAGCATATGATGCTTCTAAGAGGTCAAAATATTGTTGCTTATCAGCATTACCCAGATGACATTGTTGAAACTTTTGTAAAGACTTCAGCAAAGCACGGTATGAATATTTTCCGTATCTTCGATGCTCTAAATGACACTCGTAATATGCGTTGTGCAATCAAGGCAGCAAAGGACGCAGGAGCTATCGCCCATGGCACAATTTGCTATACATCTAGCCCAGTTCACACGCTTGAAAAGTTTGTACAAATGGGTAAAGAGTTAGAAGAAATGGGTTGCGACGCTATAGTAATTAAGGATATGGCAGGCTTAATTCCTCCTTATATCACTTATACTCTAGTTAAGGCTCTAAAGGATACTCTAAAGATACCTGTTTGGATACACACTCACGAAACAGCAGGTATGGGTGCTCCTACTTACTATGCTGCAATCGACGCAGGCGTAGACGCTGTAGATGTTAGTGTAATACCTTTTGCAAATGGCACAGCTCAACCAGACGCATCAAGAATGTTGGCTATGTTGGAAAATCACCCAAGAAAGCCAGAATTTGATGCAGATAAACTTGCTGAACTTAGAGAGATGTTTACTCAAACTTATGCAGAATTAGGTGCTTATACAATGCGTGAAAACGAAGTTATCGACACTGACGCTTTGATATATCAAGTTCCTGGCGGTATGCTTTCTAATTTCAGAAATCAGCTTAAAGAGCAAAATATGGAAGACAAGTTTGCAGAAGTTTTTGCAGAAGTTCCTTATGTTAGAGAAAAATTAGGTTGGATACCATTGGTAACTCCTACATCTCAGATTGTTGGAACTCAAGCTATGTTGAACGTAAAGTTTGGCAGATGGAAGAATTTCAGCCCTCAAGCTATGGATATTGCTTTGGGATACTATGGAACAACTCCAGCTCCAGTTGACCCTGAAGTTATGGCTATAGCTCAAGAGAAGTCTGGCAAAAAGCCTATCACAGTTCGCCCAGCAGATTTGAGAGAAGCTGGAATGGCAGACCTCAAAAAGCAGTTGAGAGAAAAGGGCTTAAAAGACGACGACGAACACGCAGTTATCTATGCAATGTTCCCTCAGCAACTTGAGGACTTGTATAAAAAGCCAAAGTCTGCATACGCTTTGAAAAAACCTCCACTAGACACAGGCTCTTTGAGTGCTTCAGGAAACGCAAAGCACTTTAGCGTAAATGTCGATGGTTTTGCTCACGCTGTATCTATAGAAGAGCTTAGCTAGTTTTAGTATAATAGGTGGGTTCTAAAAATTAGTTTTTAAAGAGTAAAAGAAAAAATACACTTGCTCTTTTTGCCTATTTTGGTCTAATTTCCTCTGTTTTTGCGTTAGATAATTCATTATCATCCTTAAAAACAGAGAAAATCAACCTCAAAATAATCTAAAAAATAGCTAAGTGCTAATTTTTAGAACCCACCAATATTTTTCGAAAATCGTCTAGGGAAACTTAGGCGATTTTTTTATGATAAAAATTAGTATTATTTTTCTTGAATTTATCGAAACTTTTTTTAGTATTTTATTTTTTAATTTATAGATTATATAAGAGAATATGAAGGTAGATTTACTTAACTTAAAAGAACAAAACGAAGTATTTAAAGAAAGAGCAGGAAAGGTTTTTGCAGAAGTTTTCGAAAGCCAACATTTTATAGAGGGCAAACACATTGCCGAACTTGAGGAAAAGATAGCTCAATATTGTGGGGTAAAACACGCAGTGGGAGTCTCTAGTGGCACAGACGCAATTTTGGCAAGCCTGCTCAGTTTGGGTATTGCAAGAAGCCCTATAGACAACACTCCAGCCCCTGAAGTAATTATCCCAACTTTCACTTTTTTTGCAACGGCAGGTAGCGTGTGGCGTGCAGGGGCAAAACCTGTATTTGTCGATATAGATGCAGACACTTTTAACCTAGACCCATCTAAGCTCGAAGAGGCAATCACTGAAAATACCAAGGCGATTATCCCTGTGCATTTATATGGGCAATGTGCGAATATGTCTGAGATTATGTCTATAGCAAAGAAGCACAACTTGTATGTAATTGAAGATGCTTGTCAGTCTATAGGCTCTATGTTGGGCGACAAGAAGGCAGGCTCTTTGGGCGATATAGGCTGCTTTAGCTTCTTCCCTACAAAGAACTTAGGGGCTTTTGGCGACGCTGGTATGGCTATTTGTAATGACGACGAAATTGCTCAAAAGCTACGTCAAGTTCGCAATCACGCAATGCAACCAAGATATTTCCACAAGTGGGTAGGTGGCAACTATAGGCTCGACACTCTACAAGCTGGCATATTGTCTGCAAAGATGGACTCTTTGGAGTCTTGGCACGAAGCTAGAATTGCCAACGCAAAGTTCTACGTGGAACAATTATCAGGCATAGATGGCTTGAAATTGCCTTGTATAGTAGAGGGGGCAAGGCACGTGTTTAACCAATTTGTCATTTGTACAGATAAACGAGACGCTCTTATGCAACACTTGAGGGCAAATGAGATTGCCTGCGAAATTTACTACCCTGTGCCTCTACACCTACAAGAGTGCTTTGAGCCTTTGGGTTATAAAGAGGGCGATTTCCCTGTTGCAGAGGCTACTGCAAAGTCTTGCTTGGCTATACCTGTTTATGCAGAACTACTATCAGAGCAAAGGCAATTTGTAGTAGATACAATAAGGAACTTCTATCTTTAAACTTGCTCTTTTATAAAGCTTTTGATTTTATATTTTTATGAAAAAAACAATCTCGCTAATTTTTATCTCAATTTTAGCCCTAAGTTCAGCTTATGGGCAGGGCAATGAGGCAGCTGCAAACAAACTCTTTGTAACAGGAGCTTTAAAGGCAAATGCTGCTATAAAGGAGTATGAAAACTATAATGTCAAAACAGCTTTGCCATTGCTAAGGGAAGCCCTTGCTAGTTGCGACAAGATTTTAGCTGACTACCCTGAGACTAATATTGCACTAAGCTTGGTGTCGAATGAAAATTTGAATTTTGGCAAAAAGAAATATGCTGAATTAGCCGAGAAACTAGAAAAAATGAAGGCGTTTTCTGTCTATGTAGATAAATATGGCGATATAGGCGAGTTCTTGTATGATAGCGAGCAAGAGGCTATAAGGGAGGCGTATAAGTTCTTTTATGGCTGGCGTGAACCTGAATATAAAACTTTGCCAAACAAGCAAGTTGGCGAGTTTTTTGACATAGCTAAAGTTGCTAAATACCCAATTCTAGCCCCAATTCCACTTCCAGAAGCTGAGTTAGAAAAGGCTGAGATTGTAGTTGAAAATATGGAGGACGTATTAGCTATTTCTAAGGAAGTTAAAACAAATGTAGCTCTAATTGCCTTTGAAAAAACTGCCTTGCAGTATCTATATGATATGTCAGTAGGTATTGCAGATAAGCCAAATCTAAAGCAGATTTTTGAACCTTATATGCCAAAGATAAAAGAGAATATATCTAAAATTACCCTCCCAGACGAAAGGGATAATGGCTATTTTATCTTGTCGAAAATTTATGCGAATATGGATAATTCCTTGTCTGTAAACGTAGCTTTATCTGATATTAAAAACGAAGACTTGCGTGCAAAAGCCTTTGTCTATTATACAGATAAGCTAATCGAGCGTGGCAAATTCAACAACGCCCTAGACCTACTTTCTCTCATCAAAGACCAAGAGATTAAGGACAGCATTGCCCTAGAAATTTCTAAGCAACTTAGAGCTACAAATGTAGATGTTGCTTTGCAGGTTTTATCTAATTGTGCCGACGAAATAAAGCGTAAGGAAGCAATAGTAGAAATTGGTGTAAGCGTTCTTCATGAGGGAAATAAAAACGAGATAGCAAACTATTTAGCTGAAAATGTTAGCGACTTAACTGATGTCCATATAAAAACTTTGGCTCAGCGTCTAAACTTGCTTGAATATGAAGATTTAAGCGAAAAATCCCCTGCATATATCAAAGCTTTAGTCTTGGGCGAACTTGCTGTATTGTTCTCTGGAAACCAAAATTTTGCAATCAAGCTTGCTACTCAAATGCTAAGCACTAAAAGCGAAATCGCAGATAAGACCGAACTAGTCGATATGCACAAAGCCTTCTTTAATGCAGTTTTATCTATAAGCCCAGACATAAATGCAACCCCTCTTTTAAGCTCTCTTGAATCTATGCTTTCTAAGGAAGATTTACATAAAATTTACTTAAAATTCTATGTATGTTCTATACTCAATAACGCAGAAAACGCTGCTTATCTACAGCTTTTAAACCCAAAGTACCTCCCTAAGGAATACCTCATCGTAGGGCTTTTAAAGGCTAACAAAAACAAGAAAGAAGTGCTTAAGATTTTGCTAGACTAAAATAAAGTAAAAAAAAGCTTGCAAAAGTTTTAATACAAGTGTTTAAATGTTTGTTTAACATATATAGCGATTATGTATGAGATGGGAAATGTATTAGAAAAGAAATTTTTAGGGAAATGAACTCAAAAGAAATTATTTTAAATAAAGATGCTAAAGAGCATCACTTAATATTAAATTTTAATGACGCAAACACAGCTCAAGCTGAGTTCGAAAAGGCGTTGGCGTATCTCGGCGAAAAGGACTGTCAAGTCTTGTGTCTCGAAGTCTTTTCTGGCGTTTTTGCTAACGATGCCGTCGAAAATTTTAAGTCTAAAAGCACAACCGAATTTCCTCTAAATTGGATACTTCCTCTCGTCGAAGGCGAAGAACCTATCCTCGCTTCTGCTCACATAACGGCACTTAGTGGCTCTAAAGCTGAAGTACTCAAAACAGAAAACAACACAGTCGCAGTTAAATACGGCAACGAAAACGAAGAATACTTACGTGTATTTGGCGTATGCGAAAAAGTTGATAATGACGATGGCTACCAGCACACAGAAGCAAATCTAAACGAACTCGAAACTGCTATAAAGTCTTGTGGATATACATACAACGATGTAGTCAGAACTTGGTTCTATAACGACGACATCTTGGCTTGGTATGACCCATTTAACGCTGCTCGTACTAAATTCTACAAAGAACGCAACGTATTCGATGGTCTCCTCCCTGCAAGCACAGGCATTGGTGCTCCTAACAAAGCTGGCTCTTTCATAACTAGTGGCGTTATCGCAATCAAAGGCTCAGGCAAAAATAAAACTTGGACTGCCTCCGACGTAAACAGCCCCCTCCAAGGCGGTGCTCCAGAATACGGCTCAAGCTTCGCTCGTGCAGTTCTCGTAGAAAACGAATTTGGCAAAAGAATAACCATCTCAGGTACTGCAAGTATCGCCCCAACTGGCGAAACCCTCTACCTCGATAACATCAAAGCCCAAACTGACCTAACTATGGAAGTTATCAAAGCTATGCTCGAAGATAACGGAATGTCTTGGTCTAATGTACACAAATCTATGGTATATTGCCTAAAACCACAATACTACCAAATTTACAAAGAATGGGCAAAAGAAGAAGGCAATGGTGCAGACTTCCCTCACTGCCCAGCTTATGCTATAGTATGCAGACACGACCTACTTATAGAAGTCGAACTCGAAGCCTTCATAGCTAAATAAGAAAGTAAGATTTAGAGAGATATTGGGGCTTTGCCCCAACCCCCATTAAGGACTTAGTTCCCGTCCTTAAAACCTGAAACAAGGCTAGCCTTGACTTTTAGTTTGGTCTCGGTTGGCGTTTGTTGATTAGTGTATTTTCTTTAGGGTCTCGGTTGCTTGCCCGTCCTTCCTTTTCTTTTTGCTTTCAGCAAACACTGCTTTGCTTTTCATAGCAAAGCCCACACTGCAACAGCGACAAACAAACGCCAACAAAAAAATAAATAAACAAGCAAAGACCTACGCTTAGAACAGTGAGCAACACAACAATGGTATCAAGTGCCTCACTTGCTCGGGGGTGCAGGGGGCTGAGCAAGCCACCTGCCTTAGGTGTCGGGGCGAGTAGCCCTGACAAGCCCTAAGTAAAGGCTTTTTGGTGTGGGTTTTTTATTTTTTTCTTTTATTTAAAAAATAAATATCGACAATATTTTTTTGCTAGAATATATTCGATAATTATAAAAAATAAAACATTAGGTGGGTGCTTTTTTGGGGCTCGCCATTAAAAAATAGATAGGAAAGATATGGCAAAGAAGGTAGAAGTGCAAAGTTCAGCAGATGCGAAGAAGACATTAGATTTAGCGTTAAGTGCTATTAATAAGCAATTTGGGGAAGGTTCTTTGATGCGTTTGGGCGACTCTAAGAAGATGGACGTTGAAGTTACGAGTACTGGTTCTATTGCTATAGACTTGGCTTTGGGAGTTAGGGGATTGCCAAAGGGTAGAATTTGTGAAATATATGGACCTGAGTCGTCTGGTAAGACTACTCTTTGTTTGTCTGTGATTGCACAGGCTCAAAAGGCAGGTGGCAATGCTGTATTTATTGACGTTGAACACGCATTAGACCCTCGTTATGCGAAGGTAGTTGGGGTAGATTTGGATAATTTGATGGTATCTCAGCCTGAGTGTGGTGAAGATGCTTTGAATATTGCTGAGACTTTGATACGTTCTGGGGCAGTTGATGTAATCGTAATCGACTCGGTTGCAGCTCTTGTATCTAAGACAGAGTTAGATGGGCAATTTGGCGATAGCACTATAGGTTTGCAAGCTAGAATGATGAGTCAGGCTATGCGTAGGTTAACAGCTGCTATTAATAAGACTAAGTGTGTATGTATATTTACAAATCAGATTAGAGAGAAGATTGGCGTTATGTTTGGTAGCCCAGAGACTACTCCAGGGGGTAGGGCTTTAAAGTTCTTTGCATCTGTGCGTATGGACATTAGAAGAATTGGGCAAATTAAAGACCCATCTGGCAAGATTGTTGGCAATAGAACTAAGGTTAAGGTTGTTAAGAACAAGGTTGCAGCTCCGTTTACTGAGTGTGAATTTGACATTATGTATAATGAGGGTATATCTCAAACAGGCAGTTTGATTGACTTGGGTGTAGAGCATAAAATTCTTGAGAAGAAGGGTGCTTGGATTTCTCTTAATGGCGATTTAATTGGACAAGGCAGGGAAGCTGCAAAGTCTTATTTAGGCGAGCATAAGGAGACTGCAGATATGATTAGGTCTCAAATTTTAGAGAAGGTTCACGCTGTAGTTGGAGGCACTGCCTTAGGCGAAGAGAATGGCTCTAAGGGCGACTTAGAATAAGGAAATTTCCTTATGGCAAATTCTTTTGTGCATTTGCACGTACATACAGACCACAGTTTTCTTGATGGTTGCAGTCGTGTTGACAATTTAGTTAGGCGAGTCAAGGACTTGGATATGCCAGCTGTTGCAATAACAGACCATGGCAATATGTGCGGAGCTATAGATTTGTATAACACAGCGACGAAGGCAGGGATAAAGCCTTTGTTGGGCTGTGAGATTTATTTTGTGCATGACCACAAGATGACTGACAGACCCAAGAGGGATATAAACAAAACAGATGACATCTCGGACGTTGAGTCGAATGAGGATTATTTACAGCCTGCTAATTTCCCTAAAAATCAAATATTTCATAAGACTTTGATAGCTAGGGACTATGATGGTTTTGTGAATTTGTCGAAGATAGTTAGTGAAGCTGCTGTAAATGGGGTTTATTATAAGCCGAGAGTTGACATAGACTTATTGTCGAAGTATTCAAAGGGGATAATTGCACTAAGTGGTTGTTTAAATGGGGTTGCGTCTCAATATTTGCTTTATTCGGATTATGCGAAGGCAAGGGAGGCGACTGCTAATTTCTTGGATATTTTTGGCAAGGATAATTACTATATAGAGATACAAAATCACTCTCTTGCCCCTCAGCTAAAGATTATACCTGAGCTTATACGCCTTGCAAAGGACTTTGATTTAAAGGTAGTTGCGACAAATGATAGCCACTATGTAGAGCAAAAAGACTGGCAAGCTCACGACTCTTTGTTGTGTATACAAACAGGCAAGGTGCTTTCGGACGAAAAGAGGTTAAAGTATCCCAATCACGAGTTTTACCTAAAAAGTAGAGAAGAAATGCTCAAGGCTCTTGGCAATGACTTGGAGTATACGCTAGATAATACTTTGGAAGTTGCTGAAAAAGTTGATATAAAAATCAAGTTTTACGAAGACCACTACCCTCGATACGAAAAGCCTATAGAGCTGAGTTATAATAAGGACGAAGAGAACTTTAGGAAGATTTTAGATGAGTACGTAGTTCGTAAAAATATTGTGCTAAAGCAAAACGACAAAGAGCCAAATTTTGAGCTTAGCGAAGACAAGCGAGCTGAATATATGAAAAATGGCTTGCTCATTTTCGATTTGTGCAAGGCAGGCTTGATAGAGCGTTATGGGGTTGATTATGACAATCCTGAGGCTTTTGAAGATGTGGATTTTGCCAAAAAGATTTGCGAAAAGTTGAATTACGAGCTTTCTATTATAGTAGGGGCAGGCTTCATTGATTACTTTTTGATAGTTTACGATTTCATTGCTTGGGCGAGAAGTCAGGATATACCTGTGGGTCCAGGTCGTGGTTCTGGGGCTGGTTGTATGGTGGCTTACTTGCTTAAGATTACAGACATAGACCCACTTCGTTTTGGCTTGCTATTTGAGCGTATGTTGAGCTTAGAGCGTGTTTCTCCTCCCGACTTTGACGTAGACTTTTGCCAGCGACGCAGAGACTTAGTTGTAGAGTACGTACGAAATAAGTATGGGGTAGACAGAGTTGCAAATATCGCAACTTTTGGTAAGCTTGGAGCTAAGCAAATTGTTCGAGACTTGTCGAGGGTAAACAATATTCCTTACGCAAAGGCGAATGACTTGGCAAAGCTTATCCCAGATACAATCAAGGGCGACTTGAAAAAGCTAGGCGAAAAGTCTGAGCTGAAAGCTTCATTGAAAGTATCTCCTGAGCTTCGAGACGAGATGGAAAGCGACTCTCTTGTTAAGAAAGTTTTCAACGATGGTTTTGTTGTCGAAGGTATGATTAGGCAAACTGGCAAGCACGCTTGTGGTATAATCATAGGCGACCAAACTCTTACGAACCTTGTTCCTGTTATGCTACAAGATGGCGACTTGACGACGCAGTTCCCTAAAGGACCTGTGGAGGACTTGGGGCTACTTAAGGCAGACTTTTTGGGCTTGAAAACCTTGACTGTGATTTCCGACGCTCAAGATAATGTTCGTTATACGAGAAAGATGCCTGACTTTGAGATAGAAAAAGTCGACTTGGAAGACCCTGTTACCTTTATGCTTTTAAATAAGGGTAATACGATGGGCGTGTTCCAGCTCGAAAGTGAGGGTATGAGGAATTTGTGTAGGCGTATAGGGCTTAGCTCCTTAGACGAAGTTATCGCCCTAATTGCACTTTATAGACCCGGACCCATGGCTTTCATAGACCAATATATAGAGGGCAAAAAGGATAATTCTAAGATAAATTCGCCACACCCACTTTTGGATAATTTGGTTAAAGAGACTTATGGGATTTTAGTTTACCAAGAACAAGTTATGGAAGTTGCAAGGATTATTGCAGGTTACACTCTTGGCGAAGCTGATATTCTAAGGCGTGCAATGGGTAAGAAAAACGACGCTCTTATGCAGGCTCAAGGCGAGATTTTTGTGAGGCGTGCAAAGGAGACTAATGGCATTGAGGCTGATAAGGCTAAGGAAATTTTTGCTGTTATGTTGAAGTTCGCCGAATACGGTTTTAATAAATCGCACTCTGCTGCCTATGCAGTTTTAAGCTATAGAACAGCGTACTTAAAGGCGAATTATCCTGTGGAATTTATGGCAGCAATGTTGTCGAGCGAAATGGGAAATCACGATAAGGTTGAAAAGTTTATCGACGCTTGCGAAGAGATAAATATACACGTGTTGGGTCCAGATGTAAACGAGTCTAGGCAATTCTTTACCCCTATAGTAGACGAAACTTGGGACGCAACTAGCGAGAACTCTTTTGCGAAATCTGCTGGCTCTATACGCTATGGCTTGGCTGCTGTAAAGGGTATAGGCGATATCGCTGCTCAATCTATTATAGAAGAGCGTGAGAAAAATGGAGCTTATAAAGATGTTGCTGACTTTGCATTGAGAGCTGGGGCAAATATCAATAAGAGAGTTTTGCAAAACTTGATATTGTCGGGAGCTTTTGACTCGATGGATATAGATAGAGCTCACCTAAATAATTCTGTAGATGCGATTTTAGCTGCTGCAAGTGAGAGGGCTAAAGATGATGAAATTGGGCAAACTAGTATATTTGATTTACTCGATATGCAAGAGGAAAGCTCAGGTTTTAGCCTTTCGGATTTGATAAATACAAATGCAGATATTATGCCTTTAGCTCAAAAGTTGAAACACGAAAAGGAACTGCTTGGTTTTTATATATCAGGACACCCTATGGGCGATTATAGTGCTTTTGATACTGCTTTGGAAGTTATGCCAGAGGCTGAAAAGGTTATGCGAATTAAAAATGCACCTTTTAGAATTTGTGGAGTGATTTCTGCAGTGAAAGTTCGATTGTCGAAAAAGGATAGCAAGCCTTGGGCGATGTTCAATTTGTCGACGAGGGCAGGTGAGTCTTATTCTTTGAGCGTTTTTTCTGCTACTTACGAGGAGTATAAGGGCTTTTTAGAAGAGGATACTTGCCTTTGCATATCTGGATTTATGAGATATGATAAAGACGAGCTTCGTTTTAATATCAAAAAGATACAGCCTATGAAAGACGCAATAGATAATGAAGTCGAAGGCATAACTTGGATATTAGACCCCTATGCTGATTGTGGAAATTTTGTAAAGAGGCTTGGGCATTTTATGCACTCGCCAGATAGAGGCAGTGCCTTTATTCATAGTATTCTTTTGCAAGTTGGCGATAATAATTTTATAGAAATGGACTTTAGTGGCAACTGGCGTAGTGCTTTTGATACTAAAAACTTCTCTTTGTTGCGAAAAGAGAGTGCTTTTGTAAATTTAGACTTGAAAACTAAAAAGATTGAGTTTACTAATAAATACAAGCGAGGGTAATGTAGTATTTGCTCTTCTTGAATTTTGAATATTTTATACCGATTATGAGTTTTTTGAAAAGTTTTTTTGAAACTATATTTAAGGCAGTCTTTTCTGCGTGTATAGTAAATTTTATAATACTAATATTGATTTCTTCAGTTTTGGTATCTTTTTTGGGCAATGATGGCGACTCCAAAAAAGTTGAGCTGAAAAAGGGAAGCACTCTTTATGTAGATACATCTATGTTGTTGTCGGACATTGCATTGGGGGCAAGAAATGATATAGTTGTTGCTGGCAACGCAAAAATGTCTCTGCTTGAGCTTTATAAGAGAATAACTTCGGCAGCTTACGACCCAAATATAGACGCAATATTTATCTGTAATGCAAAGGCACGCTTTGGTTTTAATTTATCTCAAGCTTTGGCAATTAAAAAGGCTTTAACTACATTTAAGGAGTCTGGCAAAAAGGTCTATTCATATTTAGGCGAGCCTACTATTTCTCAAAATGAATATTTCTTGGCGACTATTGCTGATAAGCTTTATTTAAATCCATATAGCATTTTAGACTTTAGTGGAATTTCTTTCCAAGGCGTTTTCTTTGGAAATGCTTTTGATAAATATGGCATTGAGGCAAGCGTAGTTAAATGTGGAGTAAATAAAAGTTTTGGCGATATGTTTACTTCTGATAAATTTTCGCCAGAGACTAAGGCAGATTTAGAAGAGATTGCAAGGGGATTAGAAGATTATACTTCAGGTTCTTCTGGAAATTCTAGGGGAATTGAAAAGGCAAAGCTCGAAGAAATTCGAGAAACTACCCCTCTTGTAAACGCAAAGGAGGCAAAGGGCTTAAATCTTGTAGACGAAATTGCTTATAAGGACGAAGTCTATAAAATCTTGGGCAAGGGAGATGATAAATTCAATCTAATAAATGTAAAGAGCTATGTGCCTAATTATAGAATTAATAAGGAAAAGGCAAAATCTAATATAGCAGTGGTTTATATGACTGGTGATATAGTTGAATTTGGCACTGGCGATAACGTGATTTCAGCTCAACGCTATTGTAAAATTATTGGCAAAATAAGGGAGGATAACTCTGTAAAATCTGTGGTTTTTGTAATTAATAGTGGAGGTGGCTCGGCTTATGCAAGCGAACAAATTAGGCGTGCTGTAGAAGTTTTAGGCAAAGAGAAAAAGTGTATAGCTTATGTTACTTCTATGTGTGCAAGTGGGGCGTATTGGATTGCTAGTAGTTGCGAGAAGATTTATACTCAAGAAACTAGTATTGTTGGCTCTATAGGAGTGTTCTCTTTGCTCTTTGATATAGAGAAAATTAGTGGCAATTTTGGCATAACTTACGATGTGGCAAAGTCTAGTAAATATGCAGATTTATTCACAAGTACAAGGAAGCCAAGTGAGGCAGAAATTGCAATTATGCAAAGTCAAGTAGATGATATTTACGATAATTTTGTCAACTTAGTTGCCACTTCTCGAAACTTAGATGCAGACTTTGTAAGAAAGGATATAGCAACAGGTAGCGTGTGGACATCTCAAAAGGCAAAGGCTTTGGGGCTAATAGATAGCGACGATAATAATTTGCCAGATACATTGCAAAGCATAGCAAAGGAGCTGAAATTAGAAGGTACTAATTATGGGATTTTGACATATCCTACTCCAAAGACTTACGAAGAGTTTTTCTTTGAATTAATCACAGGGGAAAGCTCAACTGATATAAAATCATTCCTACCTAAAATAATAAAGGATAACGCTGCAGATAAAATAATTTCAACTTTCGACGACTCTAGCAATTTATATTTGCGAACTCCTTTTATTCTTAAAGAGTTTTAAAAATTAGTTTTTTAATAGATTAAAAAAATGACTAAAAAGGCTCAAGTCCATTTTAGTCATTTTTTTGTTCACATAAGAGTGAATTTTTTGTTTATCTACTTCACCTGCCAAAAATTTGCTGAAAGCATAATTTTTGTTGGGGCGTAAGATTGCCCTTCAGACGAGTATTTGCTTTTGATTGAGGGTCGAAGCATATTTATATACATGAGAGTCTCAATCAAAAGCAAAGCGGAGTATCAAGGGCGATATTACGCCCCAAGCCCTTAGATAGAGGCTTTTTTAGCAGAGTCTACCAACTGCATAAATGTTTCTGCTTTAAGAGCAGCACCACCTATTAAGCCTCCATCGATGTCTTTTTGAGCCAACAATGCGTCTGCATTTTGTGGGTTCATTGAGCCGCCATATAGGATTTGTACCTTTTCAGCTACTTCACCAAATTGCTTTGCAAGCATAGCACGAATTTCAGCGTGAACTTCTTGAGCCATTTCTGGAGTTGCAGTCTTGCCTGTACCTATAGCCCATACTGGTTCGTATGCGATAACTACCTTAGCTGCGTCGTCATTAGAAACACCCTTTAAGCCATCTACAACTTGCTTTTCGATTACAGCGATAGTCTCGTTTGCTTCTCTTTGTGCAAGAGTTTCGCCAACGCACAAGATTGGTTTTAGGTTATTTTCAATGCAGAACAATACCTTAGCGTTGATAAACTCATCGCTTTCGTTGAAGTATTCACGTCTTTCACTGTGTCCTAAAATTGCATAAGAGCAGAAAAATTCCTTCAACATTTCTGGAGAAATTTCGCCTGTATAAGCACCACTTTGCTTTACATATACATTTTGTGAACCTAACTTTAAGCTAGAGCTAGCAATACCTCTGCGTGCAGATTCTAATGCTGTAAATGTAGGGCAAATCAACACGTCTACAGATGTGTCTGTACCAACTTCCTTAGCAATTTCGCCAGCTAAAGTGAAAGCTTCAGCTGCAGTTTTATTCATTTTCCAATTACCTGCTATCAAGTATTTTCTTGTCATATTTGTCTTCTTTCTGGTTGGGGGTACTTTTAAAAATTGCTTTTGATTTAAAAACACCCTTTAAAATTAAATTAAATTATTAGTCTTTTTTGCAACGGCAGCCACACTTTTTCTTAGGAGCTTCTTCTGTAGTCTTTTTCTTACAGCATCTCTTTTTAGTAGCTTCGCCTTCAGCCTTCTTTTTGCAACATCTCTTTTTAGGAGCTTCGCCTGCTTCTTCTTTTTTGCATTTGCAATTTTTGCCTTTGCCACAGCACTTAGTGTCAAGAGCAGCAATACCAGGGAGAACCTTGCCTTCTAAAAATTCTAAAGAAGCACCACCGCCTGTAGAGATGAAGCTTACCTTGTCAGCATAGCCACTCTTCTTTACAGCCTTTACAGAGTCGCCACCACCAACGATACTTAGCGCGTCAGAGTCGGCAACAGCCTTAGCGATTGCAAATGTACCCTTAGAAGATGCTTCGATTTCGAATATACCCATAGGTCCATTCCACAATATAGTCTTAGACTTGTCTACTGCAGCCTTGAACAATGCTATAGACTTTTCGCCTATATCAACGCCAGATTGACCTTCTTCTATAGACTCAACTTCCTTAGTGTTGCCCAAAGATTTTGCTGCGAAATCTACGCTATCAGTTTGCAAATTGTCTATAGGCAATAGCAATTCTACGCCCTTTTCCTTAGCTTTTGCTATAGCAGATTTAGCCAAGTCAACCTTATCAGGTTCTGTTAAAGATGAACCTGTTGCCTTGCCTTGAGCCAAGAAGAATGTATAAGCCATTGCACCACCAATAATCATAGTGTCGCACTTTTCTAAAAGAGAGTCGATAACTGTGATTTTGTCAGAAACTTTTGCACCACCTAAGATTACTGTAAATGGACGTTCTGGAGTTTCAGTCTTAGAGCCTAAGAAGTCTAATTCTCTCTCTAGCAATAAACCAGCTACTTTTGTGTCTACGAATTGAGCGATACCAGCAGTAGAGCAGTGTGCTCTGTGAGCTGTGCCAAATGCGTCTAATACAAATATTTCAGCACCTGTGTCCTTTGCCAAGCTTTCGGCAAATGCAGGGTCATTCTTTTTTTCTTCAGCGTAAAAACGAGTGTTTTCTAATAAAACTACATCGCCATCTGCTATATCAGCACAAGCCTTAACAACTTCTTCGCCTATGCAGTCGTTTACAAATTTTACATCTTTGCCGATTTTTTCAGCCAAAGCCTTAGCCACTGGAGCTAGGGAAAACTGAGTGTCAGCCTTAGACTTAGGTCTACCTAAGTGGCTCGCTAATACAATCTTAGCACCATTTTCTATTAAATATTTCAATGTAGGCAATGTTCCTACTATACGAGTATCGTCGCTGATTTCGCCATTAGTGTCGAAAGGCACGTTAAAGTCTACTCTTACAAAAACCTTCTTTGACTTAAGGTCTATATCTTTAATTGTTTTAATTTTAGCCATCTTTTTCTTATTTAAATTTTATCTATTTTCTTTGGGGGTATTTCTAAAAATTAGCAGTACCCTTTTCATAAAAAAACGAGACAAGTATGCAATATGCAACAACTTGCCCCGTTCTTTTTTTATATATTAGGGGCGTATCTTTATATTAACGCCACATAATTATTTATGCTCTCTTATTAAAGAAATTTTGAAATTTTCATCAACAATTCAGCACAACGGTTTGAGTAACCCCATTCGTTGTCGTACCAGCTAACTAGCTTGAAGAAATTGCCATTTAAAGCAAGACCGCTAGATGCGTCGAATATAGATGATAATGAGCAGTGAATGAAGTCAGAAGAAACAACTTCGTCTTCAGTGTATCCTAAGATACCATTTAAAGAACCTTCAGAAGCTTCCTTCATCTTAGCACAAATGTCTGCGTATGTAGTTTCTTTTTCAGTCTTAACTGTCAAGTCAACAACAGATACTGTAGGAGTTGGAACTCTAAATGCCATACCAGTTAACTTACCAGCAACTGCAGGAAGAACTAAAGCTACTGCCTTTGCTGCACCTGTACCAGATGGGATAATGTTGATTGCTGCAGATCTGCCGCCTTTCCAGTCCTTGCGAGATGGGCCGTCAACAGTCTTTTGAGTTGCTGTATAACTATGTACTGTAGTCATTAAACCTTCTACGATACCATAGTTTTCTAATACTACCTTAGTGATAGGAGCCAAGCAGTTAGTTGTGCAGCTAGCGTTAGATACTACTGCGTCGTCTGCTGTCAAAGAGTCGTCGTTAACGCCTAAAACTACAGTCTTGATGTCGCCCTTTGCAGGAGCTGAAATGATAACTTTCTTTGCACCAGCAGTGATGTGTCCGAATGCCTTCTCGTCGCAGAATAAGCCAGTTGATTCGATTACTACGTCAACGCCTAATTCGCCCCAAGGTAAAGCTGCTGGACCTTCTCTTACTGCCAAAGTCTTGATTTCCTTACCGTTAACCAAGATGCAGTCTTCGCCCTTTGCTTCAACTGTGCCGTTAAAACGACCTTGTATAGAGTCATACTTTAATAAGTATGCCAAGTTATCAGCTGGTACTAAGTCATTGATAGCTACAACTTCTACTTCGCTACCGAATAGACCCTTGTCAACTATTGCTCTGAATACTAGACGACCAATACGTCCAAAACCATTAATGCCTACTTTAATTGCCATTTTTTTTATCCTTTTATATTATCTTTTTATTTAATTGAGCCTACTTACTATATCTAAAAATTAACAAGATATAGAAGTCTCATTGATAAATTACTTTTAACGATGCCCTAATCTTTATAGCTTTGCAAGCATTTTTTTCTATAGTATTTAAAGAAAATATGCTTTTTTACCTAGAAGCCCCCTTAATCGGAGGTAAGGTTATAGTTGGTCTGCTTGGTTTTTTAGCCCCATCATCACTTTTAGCTTCGCCATCTGTGCTTGCTTTTGCATTAGGGTCGCCCTCTATGCTTATTCCTTTTTTGCCTTTTCTATAAGTCATTCTATAGCCTGTTGCACTAGAATTATTCCCCTTATCAAGCACCACAGGGCTTTCGCTTAGGCTTATCATCTCTTCATTAGGGAATATATCGCATCTGCCAGCTTTCGCTTCTTTTAAACCCTGAGTGATGATTACATCTTCTGTAGCTATGATATGAGAAATTTTCTTTACAGAAGCGTCGCCTTCCTTTGCCATCTTAACTTCTATCTTATTACAATTAGCCTGCATATCTGTAGAGTCGATTTCCACATTGCCTTCAAAGAAATATGTGTCAAATTCTTCGCCTTCTACCAAAGATTGCTTGTCGCTTGTAATTTCTGTATTCTTATATACTTTGCCCTCGGTGATTTTCTCGTTTAGCCCAATATTGCCTATAGGGGCTAAAATAATCTTAGGGCGTTCCTCTGGCTTTTTATCAGAAGTTAAAAGTTCTGTATAGCTCTTATCCTTTAAAGCACCTGCGTCGTTGAGTTGGGCGTTAGGGAAAATTCTTGCAATTTGGGCTGTAGCTAAATACTGCTCTTGCTTGATTATGATATTTTCAAAGGCCTCAATTTTGCTTATTTGAGAGCGTCCCTTTTGATTGCCCTTAGCGTATATATTCATTCTTTGGCAACTTGCTTGTATATTAGAGGCTTTTATCTTTACGTCATTTTCAAAATTAAAAGTGATATTGTCGCCATCTCTATTAGTAATTAAGTGCCTTGAAAATATATTTAGCTCAGATTTAGTCTTGAGCGTATCGCTCTTTATCTCACTAATTCTAAGATGCACGAAAGATTTATCATTGCCAATTTCAGATATTGCTATAGCCCTATTTTCGTTTTTGTCTAGCACAACAGAGTAGGCAATAAGACTAACTCCTCTTTCCTCATCTTGCATAGTAGCGTTTTCGTTTAACACGATTTCGCTAGTTTCGGGAGTATAAATAAAAGTCTTTGCAGAAGCAGTTCTTTTGCCTTGCCTTACTCCAACTTTGCCTTCGCCTACAACTTTTAGCAATTCAAAGTCGTCTTTGCCTTCTGCCTTAGTTGCAAGGCTAATCATAGTGTCGCAAGAGGCGTGTATGTCTTGAGTTTCTAAGATTACATTGCCAGTAAAGCTAACTTCAACTTCTTCATCACGCATAATCATAGATATATTATTTGCGTAAATATTGACTTCTTCAAGCTCACCCTTGTCGTTCTTTTGCTTGAGTATAGCCTTTGCCCTTTGGTTTTTGTCGCTATATACCTTTGATTGCTTTGAATTTTTGTTTAAGTCGATTTTAGCTCCAAAAACTTGAGTATTACTCTTTAAATCAATCAACTTTGCGTTACCTGATAATATTGCAAACTCAGTTTCAGGGTCTATATCTAGTTTGTCAGCATAGGCAGATATTTTTTTGTCCCACAAGATTTTTACATTACCTTTTGCATCTACGCTTCGTGCTGATTTATTGTTACCACGCACAGAGTCTTTGTCAGTCTTTAATAATAGATAGTCGCAATCAATCTCAGACTTTTCATCTACAATGTTAACATTTCGCTCTAGCTCGAATATATTTTCGTCTTTAAGGTGAAAGAAATATCCAATTTTACTCTTTGCAACGCATTCAGAGTCGCCATCTTTAGACTGTAGATTTATAGTTAAGGAATTGTATATGCTAATTTTCTTGTTTCTACTTTCCCAAAGCCAAGTTCTACCTTTAAAGTCAAAATTATCGCCCTTTGCAAATATCTCGCCATCGCCTCCAGCAGATTTAGTGCTAGCATATACTTCTGCAAGCTCGCTATTAATCTTAATCTTTTCGATTTCCTTTTCAGAGCCATCGTAAATATCCAACTTCATATTGTGGATTAAAATTAAGTCATTTTCCTTATACTCGCCCTCGTCTCCGTATATCTTCCATTCGAGAAAAGAAGTGTCGTCGTCCCATTTAGATATTTCAAAGCCCTTGGCATTTCCAGGGATAATTTTGCTATCTAGTTTTGCAAATAGGCTTAGAGAACTTAAGAAAAGTGTAATATATATAAGTAATTTCATATTTTATTTAATCTTCTATCCAAAGAGAAAAAGACAGTTCTGGCAATTTTAAAATATCTCTTTTTTTAATTAAAGGCGATTTTAAGCCATTTTCATCGAGTCTATCTATGTCTGCAATTTGCTTAAAATTGTCTAGCTTGAAGCCTTTCATATCTAGTGGGGCTATGCTAAAAGTTGGGTTAAAGCAGACAAAGAGCCTCTTTGCATTCGCAGACTTATCTGCATTATAAAGAACTCCTAAGGCATTTGAATTTGGAGCGTAAAAATATTTAAAATAACTTTCGCTTTGCCTATCGCTAAGACGCATAGCCTTTGAGTTTTCGGAATATGACCTAAAACGAGCCAAGTCTCTTAGGAAATTCACTCCAGCTGGAAACTTCAAAGCCCTATCATATTCTAAGGCATTAGTCGCCCCATCTTTATATGTATTGTTAGATCCCCACTTTGTTCGCACAAAGTCAAAGCCCTCAGCAAGCATAGGTATACCAAGAGCAGAAAGAGTAATAGCGTAAGCAATTTTATATCTTCTCATATCTATTATAGAGGGAGCGTTGTAGTTATTGCTGATTTTATCGAAAAATAGCATATCGTCGTGGCTCTCTATATAATTTACAGTTTGGGCAGGCCAGCTCGCACAAGCCTTTGAGCCTTCTAAGAAATATTTAAGACCTCCAACATCGCCATTATTTAATACATAGCCTCTTACAAATTCTCTAAACGAGTCGTTCCAAGAGCTAAATCCTGTGTGCATCAATGAATGTGCAATATGTCCTCTAAAACTCCAAGGCTCTGCTATTAAAACCACGTCTGGTCTAATTTCCTTAAGTTCCTTTTCTATATATTCAAGGCACTCAACTCCCAATAATTCTGCTAAGTCAAAGCGAAAACCATCTACCCCATAATGCTCTATCAAATGCTTGAGGCTGTCGACTATGAGCTTTTTGCCCATTGCTGACGACGCTCTAAAGTCGTTGCCACAGCCACTATAATTCATTAAAGTGTCATCGTGGGCACATTCAAAATAATATTCTTTGTCTATGCGTAAAAGGTGATTAGGCTCGCCTACGTGATTGTAGACTACATCTAATAATAGACTAAAGCCCTCTTCGTGTATAGCCTCAACAAGCTCTCTAAACTCTTGAATTTGAGTGAACTTTTCTGGCTCGCTTGCGTAGGCACTTGCAGGCGAAAACCAGTTTACAGGCATATAGCCCCAGTGGTATTCGTCTAGGCTTTCATTGTCAAATTCTTGTATGGGTTGCAATTCTATGCAGTTAATCCCAGCTTCTTTGAAATAACAAGCATTAGTTTTGATATAGTCTTTTAAGGCACTAAAAGTTCTCTTGTCCTTCGACTCAGTCTTTGCCAGTATATCCTTAATATGACATTCCATTATGCAAAGGTCTTGCCACTTTATATGCTTAGACGCTTTCGCTTTTGGGAGTTTATCTCTATCTAATACAGGAGATGGCGAATTTCTGCCACTCATTGCTATAGCGTAGGGGTCGGAGATTTCTATAGTGTCGTCAAAGGCTGTGCGTATATTAGAATTGTCGCCTATTACTTTATAAGAATAGAGCATATTGCTCAAATTGGAATGAAAGCTCAAAGACCAAGTTCCATTATCTTGCTTTTGCATTTCTTCAACTATAGTCTCAGAAATTAAGCTTTCTCGCAATATCAACACAACTCGCTTAGCCCTTGGAGCGAAAAGCCTAAAGGTAGTTTTGCCATCGTCTATGCTAACTCCCATCTTCTCGTCGCTTTGCATAGATATAAGCAAGTGAGCGTAGTCTACTTTAGCTAATACATTGTCCTTTTCGTCTACAATTTCTACTCCCAAAGATATATCGCAGTTGCCCTCACACTCAGATAACAACACGTGCTTGCCTGTCCTATGTTTAATTATAGTTAGGTTGGCGTTGCCAAATTCGTCTCTTTCGAGATTGGGGCATTTTGCATTAGGCTCTATCCACCTTGTCTTTGAAGAAAACTTAAAAACGATATGAGATTTCCTACTAAAGAACTTTTTTGCGTCGAGACTCAATCGCATTTCGTCGCCTACACGTTTTAAACGCCACTTTTCTTTGCCTATACTATCTTTCCAATTATTGAAATTGCCAAAGAGGTAATAATTCTCATCTAGGTCTATATTGGGAAAGTTGAAAGAATTTAGCACAAAGTTGATTTTGCCCTTATCTATATAATAGTGCGAATAATTTGCAAATAGTGCCTTTGGGGCAAAGGAAGTCTTGAGCTTTTGCTTGGAGTTAAAGGTCTTTAGAAAGAGTGTAGGCAATTCCTTAATATCTTCAGTAAATTTAGATAGAATTAAATTATTGTCGTGCCACCAAGATTTTAATATGCTCATAGTAAATATCCTTAGATTTATTTTATAGGATTGTTTTCTTCTTCAGAAACTTCGCCATCTTTAAATTTAAAAACAATTTCGTCAGGATAAGTATATCCAAACTTTTGTTTTATTATACGTTTAACAAATTCTTCGTCGCTTAATAGTCTATTATAACGCTCATTTTTTTGAGCCACAAGTGCTTGGAGTTCATTAAATTCCTTTTCTAGCTTTTTCAGCCTTGCCTCAGATTGCCTATTTATTGCTACAGCGTCATTGATTTTCATAGCAAAAAAGACTAGGGCAATTAAGGATATTACAAGCAAAAGCCCTGTTAAAAAGAAATTAGACCTATTATTTTTTTTAGACACGAGACTAAGCATTTCAAACTTAGCCCCAAAGAGCAAGTATATAAGCACCTTGAAATAAATAATTTTCAAAAAGAAGCGATTTATATTGCTCTTTCTAACAATTTTCTAATAATTTAGAATTTATTACATAGATATTATTATGAATATTATAAAAGAAGGAAAGTTTATTGATGTTAATTCTGCCGAATTTTGCAAAATTAAATATCTCAATTACAATTTAGCCTATATGGCTCTTAGACGCTTAGCGACGCACCATACTAGGGAGCTTTGCTATGATTATACTATGAATAAGTCTATGACAAGGGGAACTGTTCTTGCTGTTGCTCTGGCTATGAAAGAGTATTTCGAAGAAGAGTTCAAAGACGAAACTCGCATAGGTATAGTTCTTCCTTCTGGTATTCCAGCTCTTTTAGTGAACTTAGCTTTGCAAATGGCAGGTAAGTCTTGTGTTAATTTAAACTTTTCATTGGCTAGAAAGCCGGCGACGCACTGTATAGAAGTTGCAGGTATTAAAAGTATAATATCAGCTCACAAGTTACGTGGAAAGTTGAGAGAAAAGGGAGTGAATTTCCCTTGGACAGATAGATTTTACGATGTAGAAAAGATTATTAAGGCTATTCCTAAAAGCAGAATAATTAGAAATGTACTTTTAGTTAAGCTAAGCCCAATTTCTTTTATGCAAAAATTCTTTAGAATTAGAAAGCGTGTAAAAAAAGACCAAGAGGCTTCTATAATATTTACTAGTGGCAGCGAAGGTATGCCAAAGGCAGCTGTGTTGACGCATAAAAATATAATGGCAAACTGCTTCCAAATGCACTTTACTGGAATTTTTGAGACCAACGATGAGAGGCTTCATTCTAATTTGCCTATATTTCATAGCTTTGGGCAAACTATCCAAGTTTGGTTTTCTGCTATCTTTGGCTGTAGGCAAACTATGGTAGCGTCGCCTCTCGAGGTTAAGCAGAATTTTGAGGCTATGCAAAAAAAGAAGTCTACTATAATAATTTCGACGCCTACTTTTTTAAAGAGTTACTATCGTAAGGGTAATGCAGAGGAGGGGGCTTCTTTGAGAACAGTAATAGGAGGAGCAGAAAAAACTCCAAGAGGCTTTGCAACGCAGTGGCAGGAAAAATTCCCTAATTCTCTATATACTGAAGGCTATGGCTTAACTGAGGCATCTCCAGTTGTAAGTGTAAATTTAAGAGAGAGCATTAAGCCTAATAAATATAGACCTTATCCAAGCAAGGTTAAAGAAGGTTCTATAGGTCCTTTGTTTGCAGGTATGCAGGCAGGGATAATGGATATAGATACAAAGGAATTTTTGCCTATAGGTAGCGAAGGTATGCTTTGCTTAAAGGGGGACAATATCTTTCATTCTTACTTGGATTTGCCAGAAGAAAATGAAAAGAAGTTCCACGATGGCTGGCTCTTAACTGGCGATATTGCTTGTTTAGACGAAGAGGGCTTTCTCTATATAAAGGGTCGTCTTTCAAGATTTTCTAAAATAGGTGGCGAAATGGTACCTCACGTAACTATAGAAGAAGCAGTAACTAGATTGTTTGGCTCACCTGATGATGACGAATTGAGCTTTGCTGTAGGTGCTTGCGAGGACGAAGCAAAGGGCGAAAGCATTGTTCTACTTAGTTCTAAAGATGTAGATATGATTACCCTAAGAAAGAAGTTGCAACTAGAGGGCTTGCCTAATTTGTGGATACCTAAATATATAATTAAGGTCGACAAAATTCCAGTATTGCCTACAGGTAAGATGGACTTGAGATTTGTGCAAGAGCTATGCAAAAGTGCAAAAGATAAAGCTTAGGCTTTTGATATGAGGTCTTATATAGAGATAAATTTGAAGAACTTAGAGCGTAATGTAAGGACTATAAAGGAGTCCTTGCCTGCTGGTTTTTCTTATATCTCTATAGTTAAGGCTGATGCTTACGGACATTGTATGCCTCAGTCTTTGTTGCGTTTTTTGGCTGGTGGAGCTGATTATTTTGCAGTGGCAAATATCTACGAGGCTTCTCGTATTAGAGAGTTGGTTTTAGATAAGCCTATTTTAGTGCTTAGCCCTATATTGAGTGTAGAGCGTAACTTGGTTTTTGAATATGATGTTACGCCAGCTGTCTCTACTATAGAAGAGTGCGAAGCTTTCAATGCACTAGCTAAGGCAAAAGATACAAAGCTAAAGGTGCATATAAAGATAGATACAGGAATGGGGCGAATGGGAGTCTTGCATAGCGAGGCTGTTTGCTTTATTAAAAAAGTTCAGCTCTATGATAATTTAGAGATAGCAGGAGTCTTTACTCATCTATCTAGTGCCGACTCTAATGTAGAATATACAAACAAGCAACTTGGTATATTTAGAGATATAGTGCTAAATTTTGATAGGAAAGGCTGGTTAATACACGCACATAACAGTGCAGGCTTAGCTTATTTGAAGGCAGACGATGTATTTAATGCAGTGCGAGTTGGGCTTTTGCAATATGGAATTATCCCTAACGAAGAAATGCTTAAGCTGAATGTATTGCCTGTTATGTCATTTAAGGCAAAGGTGGCGAGCGTATCTTTAGTTGAGGGCAAGAAGCTTGCATCTATAAGTGCTGGTTACGCAGATGGCGTGCCTGCAGACTTTGCAAAAGGGGCAGTAGTTTTGATAAATGGCAAGGCTTGCCCTATATTAGGCGAAGTATTTATGGACGAATGTTACGCAGATGTCAGCCAACTAGAAAATCTAAAGGCTGGCGACGAAGTTGTATTCATTGGCACTCAAGGCGAAGAATGTATAGATTTGCACTCTTATAGCCTCTGGACAAGGCGTATTCCTTGGGAAACTATGGTGTCTATCCCAACTAGAGTAAAAAGAGTCTTGCTTTGTCGTTAAATATACTATAGTCTTTGAAACAATATATAATTAAAAGCGTTTATACTTTTAACACTATGTCAGATTTAAATAAAATATTAACTTTTAGCGACTATCTCTTTTTTACAAAATTGGTAGAATTGCCTGTATCTATCAAACAAAAAGATATTAGGTTTTTTGTAGAAAATGAGCTTGAGTCGTCTTCGCCTATAGCTATAGACACATTGAAGTGGTCTTATGTGAAAGTGAAAAACTCTCTTCTAATTTTAGCGTCAACTTCAGATAGACTTGCCCAAGCAGGACATACTCACGAGGATATGGACTCTGCTTTATATGCAATCCCAGAAGCTGGACTTTTAACTAAGTTCGCCTTTGCAGATGGCTGGAATATCGTAAAGATGCCTAAAACCCTAAATGCAGTTTATGTAGAAAAAGGGCAGTGGAAGAACTTTTATGCAATAGAATTAGGGGCAGGCGAGTTCGCTAGTCAGTGCGTTGCCTTTGCTAAGGAAAATAGCATTGCAGAATATAAACTCTATTCTTTCGACTCATTTTCTCAAGGCTCTTTCTCTTCAGTTATAGTAAACTTAAAGGGGGAAAATTGCCCTAACTTGAAATCTAAATTTAATGCAAAGTCAGTTTTGTCTACTTTAGATTTAAGAAGCGAAGAATTTTTAAAGGGATTAAGGTCAGAAGCTCTAAAGGCAAGTGCAGTATTGTGGTTGATAAAGGCAGTGCCACTAGCACTAGCAGCACTAATTGCAATGCAAGTTTCAGTGCATTATAAAAAGCAAGACTTGGCTGTACTTCAAGAAAAGGCAGCAATCTTAGCTCCTCAAGCGAAGAAGTTGCAAACTATTAGCGACCAAGTTACGTCGGCTAGAAACTTTGTTAAAAACCAACTTTTTAACGCTCTTTTGATTGCAAAAATTAATAACACTCGCCCTTATGGCGTGTCTTTTTCAAAGACTGCTACAAATAGCAATATGGAAATGGTTGTCAGTGGCGAAGCTACAAATTTATCTTTGCTAAATGACTATATATCTCAGTTGAAAAATGAGGATTATATTTCGGACATAGATTTTGATAGCTCATCTAAGTCTGCAGGAGCAAAATTTAAAATAACTATCAAATTTAAGGAGTTGGGCTAATGTTTAAATCAATAATAAATTTTTATAACTCTAAGAAAGCAAGCGAACGTGTACTTATGATGTGTACTGTTTATATGCTTTTGATAGTTTGGGCTTTCTCTATTAAAAATGCTAGTGCTGACACTACTTCTGCTATAGAGGCAAAGCAAATTGAGATAGTTAAACTCGAAGGCGTGTTATCTCTCGAAGATAAAATTATGGATAGCTACGCTGCTGTTAAGCGTGATTTAGACGAGTCTAAGATGATTGACGCTCAAGCTCTACAACTTTGTATAGAAGAGTGTGCATTGCTCTCTGGTATAGATTACGATATATCTGCTACCTCAGACTCTAAGCTCGATAACTTCCAACTTTTCAGCATAACTTTGAATACAAAAAAAGTAGATTTAGCTAATCTAATTAACTTTGAAATGATGCTTATGAATTACGCTCCTTATATTAGAGTAAATTCTGCCACAGTTAGTACCTCAAAGGAAACTATAGGTGCGAGCTACAAGATTTCATCTTTTATCGCAAAATAAAGATAAAAAAATCATTTTCCCAAAAGGAGGGTCTTATTTAATTATAAGCCCTCTTTTTTTGTAATCTAAAAAGCATTGACAATATATAATCTATGTTTCAAACTACGTAAATTATATATAGGTGATAAAATGAAATTATTGAAAATATTATTAGTCTTAGCTCTTGGGCTAAACTTGGGATACGCAAAGGAAAGCCAAAAAGTCTTGGCTCTTGCTTATAACTTTGCGTCAGGCGATAATACTGAGTTTACAGAGGCAAGCTTCTTGGCTTATGCAGATAAATTCGAAAACTCAAAGGCTTTGGAATATTTGCTAAATGGGCTTTTCGCTTCGCTTAAAGATGATAGCCTTGCCAAGGCTATAACTAATCCAAGCGACTTAGAACAAGCCAAGCAGATACTTGCAAACTTAGGCGACACATCTTCCCTAAAATCAAAATATGTAATCACAGATGCCACAAAGACTATTATATTATTAGACAACTCTTATATACTCTTAGACAAAAACGCCATCTGGGACGTTTCTAATACATCTCCTCTATATACATATATAGCACAAAACGCAAAAGACGCTAAGTTTATAGATAGTGTAGAGAAAAAGAGCAAAAATATTGAATTTGCTGACTCCGACTTAAATATAATAGACACTAAAGACGAAAATAAACTCTCAGCCTACGAGCCTTATAATGTATACTTGGAAGCTTACGACGCTTTTTACGCAAAACGCTTCGGCACTTTTACTGTATTTTTAGACGAAAACAGTGCTAAGGCTTATGAAGACAAAATAGGCGACACTTCAAGTGTAGACGAAATCGTCGCAGCCTTTGGCGATGAATTGAAAAATACAAGAGAATATATGAGCGTATCTAATCTTGGCTCTTGCTTTATAGTATTCTTCTATAAGAACGAGGCAGATAAAACGCAAAATAAACTAAGCTTTGAATTTTTTAGAGATATAGGCTGTGGCATAGAACTAATAAATTTTGCCAGCGACCCAGACCCAGTTATGCAAGACTTCTTGTCTCGCTAAGTTTCGAATAATGGTGATTTCTAAAAATAGCTAATTGCCAATTTTTGGAAGTCCCCATAATATAAAAAGAGCCTTTTGAGTATATAGATACAAGAGGCTCTTTTTTATTTTTAAGTTAAGTAGGACTTAATTTTTCCGATATAACTAAAAAAATCTTTACTCTTAGCTATAATTGCAATCTAATGAATTTATGGAAAATCAACGTTTTGATATTATTTATTCCTTAGGGGCAAAATGCGATTGTGCAATGAATTTGAAAAGAGCCTCATTGAGACTCTGCTCTGGACCTTTCGATTGGATAGGCTTAGCTAGTTTTAATGCTAGAATAGATTTTATATTAAATGATTTCGATGGATTTTTAAATGCAGATAGGCTAATCCCTAATATTAATGCAAAAGGATTTCAAGAAGGTTATGTAGATAGAGATGGTCTAATACGTTTTGTTCATGATTTTAATCCATCTTTGGATTTTAAAGAAGCCTTTGTTTTAGCCCAAGCAAAGTTTAAGCGTAGGATAGATAGGTTTTATAATCTCATTAAAGATGGCGATAAGGTTTTATTTATATATCAAGCCTCAATAGATGATGTATCTACTCAAGAATTAAAAGACGCACTAGAAAAGTTAAGCTCAAAGTTTGATAAAAGAGTGCATATTCTTGCTATATTAAAAAATTCTTCATTAAAAAGAGGCACTGTATCTATAGGGAATGTGGCAGAGGGGCTTGATATTTGTTTTTACAACGACGCTTTATTTAAATGGAGGCAAAAAGCCTTTCGCAAGAAAATCTATACTAAATATACAAAGCTAAGATTAAAAACAGTTGCAAAAAGGAAGAAAAGTATCTTTAAAGGCTTCATTCTTGTCAGAATTTTAACTAATTTGATACCAATTAAGTCTTGGAGGCGACGTTTAAGGGATAGCTTAATCGCCAGAGGGCGTTATGATTAAAGTTTTATTTGTTTTGATTGTATTCTCTTTTTGCTGCAAATCAATCACTTGAGTAAATTGCCTAAACTTTGTTAGAAAAACTTTAAGAAATTTGTAAAAAAAGCTTGCAAAATATTTTTTTTATGAGAATATCGTAAGTCTTTTCATATGGGAAGCATCGAAAACAACAAGATTGTTTCAAAGCTTCTAAATGAAAACAAAA
>JAWXTY010000004.1:38151-82674 GCA_044433115.1 Opitutales bacterium | reverse complement strand
TTTTTTTAAATTTTGTGCAAGAGGGCTAAGGCGTAAACTAAGGCAGTGTCAGTGCGTAAGACACGCTCTCGCATAAGGGCAAGGCTAAAGGAGTGTTCTCTTAGTAGATTTCGTTCTAAGTTATTAAAACCACGCTCGCCTCCCATAACTAAAATAGCGTTTTTGTAGGTGCTTAAAGAAGAAATTTCACTAAAATCGCCTTTGGTTTCGTAAATATCAGGAGCAATGCGTAGGCAATCTGGTTTTTCTTCGAGTTTTAGTAGAAAATCTTCAAGAGAGCTGTGTATTTCAAACTTTGGTAGATAACAATTACAAGCTTGCTCAGCTCCTGCAATGAGGTAGTTTTTGTATAAATTTTCTGTATACAAAGTTGAGTTTGCATAAGAAGCTTCAGACTTGCTTGCTATGTAGAAATTAACTTTTTTTATTCCAATGCTCGCACAATCAAAGAGAATTTTTTGAGCAATCTGTGGTCTACACAATGCTATTGCAAGCTCTATGTTGCGAAGCTTGGGGCAGGGCAACTTCTCGCATATATCAAAGCTATAGTGCGTGTCCTTTATTTCTATAGTAGCCTTTGCCAAGAATTTGTCAGCTATAGCTACATATAAAATATCGCCAGTTTTTGCCTTTAGATATTTTTTGATATGCTGAGCCCTATGGTCTGCTATTGGCAGATTTTTCAAGTCGTCTTCATTTTCAAAAAGTAGGCAATTCATATAAAGATTAATTCAAATTATTCAAGAGAATGCAAGATTATTCAAGCTAATTTTTACCTTGCTAAGTTTTTGCGATTTTGCTCTAATTTTTATTTAATATCAGGTGGCTTCTAAAAATTAGTTTTAAAAAGTTAATAAAGAATACACTTGCTCTTTTTTGCCTATTTTGGTCTAATTTCTTCTGTTTTTGCGTTAGATAATTCATTATCCTCCTTAAAAACATAAAAAATTAACCTCAAAATAATCTAAAAAATAGCTAAGTGCTAATTTTCAGAAGACACCTATGAAAAATCTTTTAAAATTTTACGTTTACGTTAAACCTTGTTACAAGCAGTTGATATTTGCTATTATATTTGGGGTGCTATTTGGTCTCAGCAGTGGTTTTGGCGTACCTTTTATTATTAAATATGTCTTTAGTAGCGTATTCGAAGGGCAAGACGACCCTAATCGCTCTTTGTGGATTGTGCTTGGGTCGGCGTCTTTGTTGCCTTTAATATTTTTAATGAGGGCATTGTTTGGCTATGTGAGTTCTTTGTTGATGACTTATACAGCAGTTGAAGTTTCGAGAAATATAAGAAATGACATATTTAAAAAGATACAAAGTTTCCCTATAGCCTTTTTCGAAAAATTTTCTACAGGCGACTTATTTGTACGTCTAAATGGCGACACTTCTGCAATACAAATTACTCTTTTGAGCTTTGCCTCAGAAATATTTAGACAACCTTTGCAGGTTCTCGGAGCAGTTATATTCTTAGTTTACACTTGTATATCGCAGGGCGAGGCTTTGGTTATATTGATAGTTATCGCAGCTGTGCCATTTTGTATATTGCCAGTGCAGATGATTAGAAAGAATATGAAGCGTTTTGCTGGAAAGGTTCAAGTTAAGACTGGCGAGATGGCTCAGCTCTTTGGCGAAAATATCGACGCTGTACACGAAGTTAGGGTCTTTTCCCTACAAGATACTCAGCAAGGCAAGTATGACGATTTTAATAAAGACGTTAAAAATTTGTCCTTAAAAATGGCTAAGTACGAGCTTATGCAACAGCCATTTATGGAATTTTTGTCTGCATTGCTAATAGCTGTAACTTTCTTATATTGCTTTTACGAAAAGGTGTCTTTTGCATTGTTTTCGGCTATAGGAGCAGCCCTTTACTTTACTATAGACCCTATTAAGCGTATATTGAGAATGTCTACAGACTTGATTAAGACTACGCCTATGTTTGAGCGTATTTCAGAGATTTTGGAATATAAATCTTCAGTGCCAGAACCAGAAAATCCTGTGGAGTTTGGTAGGCTAAAGGGCGAAATCACTTTTGAAAATGTGGAATTTGCATATACTGAAAAAAGCGTGCTAAATAAGGTTAATATAGTTATCCCTGCAGGAACGAGCTGTGCCTTAGTTGGCGAAAGTGGGGCAGGTAAGAGTACATTCGCTAAGCTTGCTATGAGGCTATACGACCCAATTTCAGGCAATGTTAAAATAGATGGAATTAACCTAAGAGATATAAGAAGTAAGGACTTTTTTGCTCAATTAGGTAGCGTATCTCAATACCCAGTTTTGTTTAATGATACTATATATAATAATATAGCAATAGCAAAGCCAAGTGCAACTAGAGAAGAAATCGAAGAGGCTGCGAAACTTGCTTATGCACACGAATTTATTTCAGGACTTGAAAATGGCTACGATACTCTTGCAGGCGAGAGGGGCGATAGACTTTCAGGTGGGCAAAAGCAAAGAGTAGCACTAGCTAGAGTATTCTTGAAAAACCCTCCTATAATTGTACTAGACGAAGCAACTTCTGCACTAGATGTTAATAGCGAAGCTTTCATACAAAAAGCAGTAGATACGCTAATGCAAGATAGGACTATGCTAATTATCGCCCATAGATTTAGTACAATAAGAAACGCCCAAAAAATCATAGTATTTAGCGAAGGCAATATAGTAGACTATGGCACCCACGACGAACTAATCGAACGCTGCCAACACTACATACACCTCTACAACAAACAATCCAACAAAACCCTAGAACAATAAACAAAGCCCAAGGGCAGTTCTCAAACTAAAGAGCCAGTTCTCAAACTAAAGAGCCAGTTCTAGTCCTCAATAAAAATTGCAAAGCAAGTCGACACAGACAGCTTTGCAATTTTTTTATACCTTTCTTTAAGGAACTTTCCAAAACTCCCCCCATCGCTTGTTTCTAGCTAAATTGCCTAAAATCCCACAATTTTCCTATATTTCCCTCTAAAAAACCTCCCACAGTTCAAACGATGCCAATTAAGGTAATTTTTGCCAGTGTAAAGAATTAATCATAAGTATATTATCGCACGCAAAAGCCAAGTTGGCAAGATTTTTGTGTTGGGACTTGGGGGCTTGTTAGGTATTGAGAAGATTTTAAGTTTTGCTCGTTTTGTTTATACACAAAAAAAGCTGGCAGGATTTTTGTCCTTGCCAGCTTCTTTATTTGTTGGGGATTTCTAAAAACAACTTAATTGCTAATTATTAGAAGCCCCAAGCTATCTAAATTAATTACTTAGCTTGATTAGCGTTTAGCTTAGCGATAACTTCTGCAGTGATGTCTGCTGCGTCATTAGAGAAGTAGCATACGCCCTTTTCTATTACGAAATCAGCCTTCTTTGCTTTTGCAACTTCGTCTACTACTGCCAAGATTTCCTTGTTGTGTACTGCTGCTAATTGTTGTGCATTCGCTTGTAACTTTTGTTGCTCTTGGCTTTGGAAGCTACGCATATTTTGCTCGATTTGTTGTGCAGCTTGTACAATTGGTGTTGCTTCTGCTTCTAATGCTTGCTTGCCTGCTGGAGTCAATACTGGATTAGACATTTTTTCACGAATTGGGTCTAACTTAGCAATTTCTGCTTGGCGAGCTTCGTCCATTTGCTTTAGTGTAGCTTCAGCTTGGTCAGCTTGTTGCTTAAATTGGCTTTGAGCTTCTACTACCTTATAGTAGCTTACACGAACTTCTTGAGTGTTTACTACCAAGATAGTGTTTGCTGCGTTTAATACTGTTGTAAAAGCCATAAGGGCCAATATTGAATATATTTTTTTCATATTTTATTTTTATTATTTTTATTTTATTAGTGATTTAATATCGATTTAATATTTGTATATTAAAGGGGTAATTCTTTGGGTAATTTTAGAGCAATTCTAAAAAATACCCTCCTTATAAATGTATTAGATATAGTTTTGTTTAATTTCGTTCAAATATTTTTTAAAATATTGTACCAAAAGAGAAATTAAATTGCATTCCATCGTTATTATACTCTCCTGTAGTCAATGGGAAACCTATGTCTATTCTCATTGGAGCACCCATCATAAGTATTCTTAAGCCAAAGCCAAAGTCTGAATTATAGCCAGATGGGTCGAAGTCCCAAGAGTCTTCATTTACAAAACCTATGTCATAGAATACTGCAAATCTTACTGGCTCAAATAACTCTATAGAGTATTCTAGGGATAAAAATGCAAAAGTGTTACCACCATAAGGCTCTTCTGTATCTTCGTCTAATTTACCTACTTTTCTATACTCGAAACCACGCATATTGTAGCCACCACCTAAGAAAAACTTTTCAAAGTAAGGTACATCTTGCCCACCAAAACCTGTGATAGAGCCAGCACGACCAACTATAGAGAATACTTGCTTGCCTGCATCGAATGTTGGAAACCACGCTCCAGCACGACCTTCTATTCTATAAAAATTAGTGTCTGCCATAAGTGGACCGCCTGCGAAGTTTTGCAATAACTCAAAACGTGTACCACTAGTAGGCATCATATAATTGTCTCTGCTATCTCTTAAGAAGCTCAAGCCAATTTCAGATACTGTACGTCCGCCTTCTTCGTTCGAAATGAAATCTGGAGCATCGTCTTCAACGTCATAAATGTCGATATTTTCGAAAGTATAAGACAATCTACTTTCTACCAATTCAAAGAGTCTCTTTCTTAGATAGAAAGTCGCCCCTGTTCTCAATTCAGAGTAGTAATCAGAGTAGTAGCCAGTGTCTGTTCTATACAAGTCTGTACCAAATGCGATTTGTCTATTAAATATCCAAGGCTCTTCAAAGCTCAATATAACTTGATTAGACTCTAAACCAACTGAAACGCTAATTCTAAACTTTTGTCCTGCACCTTGGAACCAATTATCATAGTTTTTCCAGTCGAAGTTACTTTGAGATAATTCCACAGTAGCTACCAAACTTTCAACAGTAGAAAAACCTGCACCAAATGTTAAATTGCCAGTTCTGCCTTCTTTAACTACAACTTTCAAATTTCTTCTATTAGGTATATTTGTAGCTTCTGGAGTTAGCTTAACTTCCTCAAAGAACCTTGTAGAATTTAATCTCGCCTCAGATTGCTTCATACGAACCAAGTCGAAAATCTCGCCAGGAGCAAAAGCCAATTCTCTAATAATTACCTCAGACTTAGTCTTAGTATTACCTTGAATATTGATAGACTCAATGTAAAATCTGTCGCTTTCAGTTATCTCTATATCCAAGTCTATATCGCCTGTTTCAAGATTAGGCTTTCTCTTCATTCTAGCAAAAGAGTCCAAGTAGCCCCATTGTCCATAGTAATCCTTAATGCTTGTAGCAGAAGAGTCTACGAGCCTTGGCGAAAATGTGTCGCCTTCGCCCAAGTCTAAAAGCCTCATCAATAAATCTGTGTCAAATAGCGTATTGCCACTCATAGTAATCTTGCCAACTTTATAAACTCTACCTTCTGTAATAGGTATAATTAAGTCCATATCGCCAGCTTCTTCATCGTTTGGAAACTCAAAGCGAACCTTAGACTCGTCAATTTCTACGTCGAGATAGCCCTTATTCTTATAGAAAGTTCTCAAGTTTTCCAAGTCCATTTCTAAAGCATTTTCTTCAAGTCTGCCATTGTCAGTCAAATAAGAAATTAAAGGTATCCACGTGTCAGTTCTCATCAACTTCACCAATTGCTTTGATGTTACTACTCCCTTAGGAGGGCTTTCCTCAAAAATAGACCCAAAGAAACCAGCAGGCTCTGCCTCTATATAAGGTGAGCCTTCAAAGCGTATATTTTGAATTTTGATGCTTTCGCCTTCATCTATACTAAATATCACAGCACCTACGCCACTTTCAGCGTTTCTTTGAATGTCGTAATCAATCTTAGAAAGAGCATAGCCCTTCTTGTCGTAAAAAGTCTTAAGCTTGTCTGCATCAGTCTTTACCCTAACTTCGTCTAAGATAGAGCCAGAGTAGCTAAGTATTTCCTTTTGCAACTTAGAAGCCTCATATCTCTTATTACCCTTAAACACAATTTGCCCAATCTTCATACGTGGCGATACCACCAACTCTATGTCTAAATTGCCATTGCCATCAACTGTCTTTTGAGCTTCTATAAATTCATACAAACCTGTAGCATACAAGCTTCGTATTGAATTATCCAATGAAATTTGATCGAAAGGCGAACCCTTCTTTAATCTAATATGAGCTAAAACTGCTTCTTTAGAAACATTTTGATTTCCCTCAAAAAGCACTGTAACTTCATCTACATTTATAGCTGGAGTTGCTGTGTTTTGCCCAAATAATGGGCTACACAAACTTGCTAGGGCAAGTATTGTTAAATTTCTTATTTTATTCTTCATAATCAGAACCTGCGTAATTTTCGTATCTTGTGTAATTTCTGTTAAATATTAAATCGACTACCCCCGTTGGACCATTTCTGTGCTTAGCTATAATTAGCTTTATCAATCTTTGGTCGTTCGAAATCTTTTCGTCGCTTTCTGCCTTACTTTTCCAGTTTAGCAAAAGAATCATATCTGCGTCTTGCTCGATTGATCCCGACTCTCTCAAGTCGCTCGGACGTGGGTCTCTATTCTCTTTTTCTGTCTCTCTGTTTAGCTGAGCTAGTACTATAACAGGCAAATCTAATTCCTTTGCCATAGCTTTCATACCTCTCGAAATCTCGGCAACTTGCTGTTCTCTCGGAGCTCTACTATCTGTACCTCTTAACAATTGCAGATAATCTACAATAATCAAGCCTATATTGTGCTGTTGCTTCATTCTTCTAGCTTTTGCACGCATTTCTAGTATAGTCATATCAGCTGAGTCCTCTATCCAAAGCTTATTATTCTTAAGCTCGTTTGCAGCTGTAGCTAAATCTTGTTGCTTGTCATTAGGGCAAAATCCTCTACTTAATGCAGATTGATCCATTCTCGCCCTAGAGCATACCATACGTTGTACCAAGAGCGACGCTGCCATTTCAAGCGAAAATATCATCACCTTAACAGGCTTATCTAAGTCCAACATAGCCGACTCTGCTATATTCAAAGCTATAGAAGTCTTACCCATACCAGGTCTAGCTGCAATAACTATCATTTCCTTGTTTTGCAAGCCACGAGTCTTGTCGTCTAAGCCCTTAAAGCCTGTCTTAATACCAGTTAAAACGCCCTTGTTTTGTATCATCTTATTGATATTTGCAACTGCTATTTCAACTTCGCCATTGATAGACTTTGCCGTATTTTGCACCCTATCTTGGCTAATCGACATAATCTGTCTTTCAACATTGTCGATAAAATTCTCAAAGTCGCCCTCAGCCTTATACGCCTCTTCTATAGTCTTGTTACAAGCCCTTATCAAAGACCTCAAGAAATACTTTTCCCTAACTATCTCTAGCCATATCTTGAAATGGGCAAAAGTCTCAACCCTACCTGCTATACGCACCAACTCAGGCACACCCCCAATTAACTCAAGCGTACCCAACTTTGCCATATGCTCTGCCAATGTAATCAACTCACAAGGCATCTGCCTACTATTTAAGTCTATTATAGCCTCATATATCTTTTGATTATAGGGAAAAAAGAAATATGAACTCGACAACTTC
This sequence comes from Opitutales bacterium, assembly GCA_044433115.1. GTDB lineage: Bacteria > Verrucomicrobiota > Verrucomicrobiia > Opitutales > Intestinicryptomonadaceae > CAKUIA01. The sequence goes on along the minus strand of JAWXTY010000004.1, from coordinate 75,093 downwards.
GCCACTATACAAGAATTAATCACAGTGTCGCCATCACTATCAAGTATCATACTAGAAAGCAAGCCCTCCTCAGCATCTTGATTATGTGGCAAACTCAACAAAGATATGTCCACTTCCATATCCTTCTTAGTCAACTTCTTATCCTTAGTCTTATTCTTGTATTCTGCCATATTTCAATTCTATAAACACATAAATAAATACTACCTCCTCCCCTTTGTCAATAATTTGTTATCCACCTTAAATATATTGAACCAACATAGTAAACACAGGCGTAGAGATAGATTTAAGATGTAGAGATAGATTTCATAGGGGCTTTGCCCCTATAAGCCCACTTAAGGACTTAGTTCTCGTCCTTAAGAAACCTGAAACAAGGCTAGCCACTACAATGGGAAATATATTTTTACTATGATTGCTAAGTATACGAAAAGTACCTATAATTTCTTTAGGAAATCCCAAATAATACAAAGACAAAAACATCGCATATTCTGCTCCATTTTGATTGTCGTTCTTTATACATTCTTCAAGCTTTTCCTTGGAAAGCTCTACAATATTATCTGGAATTTTCATTCCTTCGGATATTTCAACTAAAAGCTTTGTATCCTCTCTCGAAAAAACTTTATTTTGTGCTTGAGCCAACAAACTAAGAGGCAAAAAACAAAGGGCTATGTGCAATAAAGTTTTCATTGGAATTTTTAAGCGATACTTATTTAGTTTCGCTTGGGCTGCAATATAAATAGGGGGGCTAGCCCCCTTGGGACTCTTTATTAAGAGTTTTTTAGGGTTTCTAGGTCTATAGTCTTGGCGTCTTTCCAGAGGGATTCGATGGCGTATACACCACGTTCTGATTCTAGGAATATGTGTGCCATAAAGTCGAATGCGTCGAGAACTAACCAGCCACTATTTGGGGTAAAGTCTCTGCCTATAGTTTTGATTTTAAGCTCTTTGAGCGTTTTTTCTAACTCGCCTGCTAGTGCTTTCATATGAGGTTGAGAGTTAGCTGTAGCTATGATGTAGAAGTTTGTTATTGGAGATTTACCTCTCATATCTAGGACTTTAAGGCTTATTGCTTTTTTGTCTTCTAGGGCTTCTACGCATTGTTTAAGGATAGCGATTGTATCTTCTGAATTATTTTCTGTCATATTATTTTTGGTATAAATTATTTTCTTTTATATACAAGACTAGCTTTGAGGGAATTTCAACATTTAAAAATTTTTTCTTTGCTAAATCTTCTCTTATACTTGTTGAGCTGATTGTTGTTGGAGTAGATATTATAGGCTTTATATTTATATCTAAAGGTAGATTTAGGTTGTGGTTATTATAAGTGGGGCGTTGGACTAAGACAAAGCTTATGAGTTTGCTAAGTTCTTGAATATCTTTCCACTTATGCAGCTGCATATATTGGTCTGTGCCTATAATCCAGTATATATTCTTATAAGTTTTAAGTAGGAATTTTGCAGTATTTATTGAATAACTTATGTCTTTTGCCTCTAGTTCATAGGTGCAAATTTCGCTATCAATTTCAAAATCCTCTAGGGCAAGCCTTAGCATAGCAAGCCTATCTGCGTCGCTTGCCTTTGGGCTAAAATCTTTAAGGGGGCTGATGTGGGCAGGTACAAATATTGCCTTTTTCGCTCCAACTTGCTTAGCACTTTCGAGGGCAATATTTAGATGTGCCTTATGTATAGGGTCGAAAGAACCCCCTAAAACTACTACTTTTTCCTCCTCTAAACTGTACTTAATTTCACTCACGATAAAGGAATAAATATTTAAAAATTCCTCAAGGCAAGTATAATTTTGAAAACTTAAGCTTGTAAAATGCAAGAGGACTTGTTTTAATTAGATATATTATGAATAAATACTCATTTATAGGTGCAGGAAAAATGGCGTCAGCTATCGTTAAAGGAATGATAGCTAATAACATAGGGGCAGAGCAAATATCTTGTATTTGTGGCGATGACGACTCTGGAAAGATTTTGTCGGAGGCTACTGGTATTAACTTATTAGCCCAAGAAGATTTCTTTGCAGACGATTTAGATATTTTAGTTTTGGCGTGCAAACCACAGCAATTAGAGAGCATTGGCGACACTTCAAGCTTGGAAGCAGAGGTCTTAATATCTATATTGGCTGGCACTTCTATATCTAAGTTAAGGCAAAAGTTCCCTAAGGTTAAGAATATAGTTAGGTCTATGCCTAATATGCCAGCTCAAATTGCAATGGGTATAAGTTGTTATTCTGCTGAGAGCGATTTAAGCGAAGGGGAAAAGGCTAAAGTTGAGAATATATTTTCAGCCATAGGCGAGTTTATCTTGGTAGACGAAGCAAAGCTTGACGCAGTTACAGCTCTTTCTGGCAGCGGTCCTGGTTATATATTTGAAATTGCTGACGCTTTCATAGAAGCAGGTATGAATATAGGTTTTAGCTTTGAAGAGGCGAAGAAATTGACTTATCAAACTTTCATAGGTTCTGCTCACTTATTAGAGCAAAGCGAACTTAGTGCAAGCGAATTGCGTAATGCAGTCTCTAGCCCAGGAGGTACAACTCTTGCAGGCTTAAAGGCACTATCAGACTATAATTTAAGAGAGGCTGTTAAGTCTTGCTTGGAGGCGGCAAAGAATAGGTCGCAAGAATTGGCAAAGTTATGAAAATAAGAAATACAAATCCCTTAGAAAGTGGCAAAATTTTAGTTACAGGTGGGGCAGGCTTCATAGGTTCTGCCTTGGTCTGGAGGCTAAACGAGCTTGGCTATACTAATATAATAATTACAGACGTTTTAAAGAGTGATGAAAGATGGCAAAATCTTGTTTCTTTGAAATATGAGGATTATTATGAGGCTGACGACTTTATGGCGTGGCTGGAAAAAAGCCCAACTTTCCTTAAAGATATAGGGATTAAAACTGTATTTCACTTTGGGGCTTGCTCTTTGGACGATGAAAAGGACGCTTCCTTTTTGGTAGAGAACAACTTTTCTTATACAAAAATTTTGTCAGATAATGCACTAAATTCAGGCGTAAATTTCATATATGCGTCATCTACTGCAACTTATGGCAATGGTGCAAATGGATTTTCGGATAAAGAAGAGGACTTGCACATTTTTAAGCAAAATACTATGTATGCTTATTCAAAGCAAATGTTTGAGCTTTGGGCGAAAAATCGCAACTGGACAAATTCTATGACTTGCCTTAAGCTATTTAATATCTTTGGTGCAAACGAATATCATAAAGCTGACAATTCTTCTTTTGTGCTAAAGGCTACAAAGGATATTATAGAAACTTCTAAAATCAAGCTCTACAAGAGTATAGGCGATTACGAAAATGGGGGCGAACTTAGGGATTATCTCTATATTAAGGACGCTGTGGATATGATAATTCACTTGGCTGTAAATCGCAAAAAGGGTATCTATAATCTAGGAAACGCAAAGGCTATTAGCTTTGTTGAAATGGTTGGATATATCTTTGAAGCCCTTGGCAAAGAGTCTAATATAGAATTTATAGATATGCCAAGCGACAAGCAAAAGAATTATATTCTAAAGGAGAGCGACTCCATAGATAAATTTATGGCAACTGGCTACTTAAAGCAAAATATGCCTATGAAAGATAGCATAAAAGACTACGTTTGCAACTACATTGTCCCTCACTTACATTTAGGGGAGTGATTATTAATTATTAATTATTAATTGTTAATTGTTAATGGGGTATTCAAAAATCTTTGATTTTTCTATTCGCTATTCACTAAAAAGTGTGAATTATTTAACCTGCAGTCTTATAAAACAAGCCTCTTTCGGCTTCTGTAAAACACGACTGCAAAGGCTAGGCTTAGGGCTATGCAAAGGTATGGGAATTTGTAGCCATATTTCAAGTATATGCTTTGCTTGTCTTTGAAATTCTTGAATTGGTATACATCAGTATAGCCTGCTCCCCTAAAGTATATATCGCTCTGCTCATTCATTAAAGGCGAGTTTTTCAGTGGGCTTAGGCTATAAGGATTTAGCATATTGCCACTTTCATCTTTAATATCAAGGGGAGTTTTTAGCTCATTATTGCCATCGAAAGCTGTGCCATCTTTTGCCATTAAAGTAATGCTTGGCAACATCGCCCCGTATTCATTAAATACGCAACTAAGCCCATTATTTGAAGAACGCAACAAGACTTTTCTCGTAGCTACTGCCTGCAGAGCCGAGTGTGCCGAGTGTTGCCAAGCCCCAGCTTCCCTGCCATACCAAGAGTCATTCGTGCATACAAAAAGTAAGTCTGCTCCATTATTTGCCATTTGTCTGCCAAGATGCTCGAAAATATCCTCATAGCAAATCATAGTGCCAATTTTATATTGCTTCCCTGTAATTTCTATATCAAGGGGAGTCGTGTGCGTGCCACGTTTCATATTGCCTACAGGGACGAGCTTGCCCAAAAACGAGAATATATCAGGAACGTATTCGCCAAAGGGAACTAGTTGCATCTTAGCATAGAAATCTTGCCCCAAGCCAGTTGTAGGCGACACAGTAAATATCCCATTTTGCCAAAAAACCTCTTCGCCTTCTCTAACTATAGAAGTGCTACCTGCGAGTATGGGCATTGCAATTTCCTTCGACAAATCTTCGAGATAGTTTTGGGTGTAATCGTTTGCAAATAGAGGCAAACTTGGAGGAGTTGCTGCCTCTGGAAATAGCAAAATATCTGCCCTTGCGTCTTGGGTAGCAAGGCTTAAATTCCTTATAGTTTCAAAGTCTTTGAGTATAAATTCCTTATCCCACTTTCTAAAGGCTACAAAGTCAGTTTGTATAGTTCCTGCTCTAAATAGATACTCCGAATTAGCCTTGAGAGGTAAATCTTTAGTATACAGCAATATATTCAGCATTAGTGCAAGGGTAGCTATATAAAACTCAGGGCAGAATTTGCCTATATTTTTTACATTTCTAATCTTGTTGCGATGAAATTTATATAGATGATTTATGTACTTTGCCATTCCTATATTGAACAATATCACTATAAAGGATACCATATAAGTCCCTCCAATAGCTGCACTTTGTATCAATACAGGGCGTGTATATTGGCTATGTCCGAGCAATAACCAAGGGAAGCCTGTCATCAAATTTGCCCTAGCAAATTCTAGCACTACCCAAAAACTCGCAAAGGCAAAGATTGCAAATATCCTCTTTGGCAAGTTGTTTGCAAAACGCTCTGACAAAAAATATTTCGACAGTGCAAAAAATGGCATATAATAAAGTGCAATTATAGCAGGCAAGCCCACTAAGGTTACATAACCAAAGGGAGGATACACAAATCTAAGCCACAACAAGACAAAAAACCAAACTACATAGCAAGTAATAAAACTCACTAGCCACGTATTTTGCTTTGGCTTTAAGTGCATATTTGCCAAAAGTGCAGGTATTGCAAAGACCCACCCAGCTTCAGGACATTCCACTGGGTTATAGCTTATAAACCACAATATGGCACTTAGTAAATATGCAAAATATAGCATTGGCTTTGCTTTTTATTTTAAAATTCGCCAGCCTTCGTTTTCTATTAGCTCTTTAGCCTTTTTAAACTTTAGCTCTTGCATTTCTCTGCCACGTACTATGCGAACGATGTCGTTTCTGCCGTATGCAGATAAGTCTTGAAGCTTAACTTTAGGTAGCTCTTTTTCAGGAGCTTTGGGAGCTTCTTGAGCTTCTTGAACTTCTTGGGCAACTTCTTCAGTAGCAACTTGAGCAACTTCTTCCTTATGCTCTAGCATAGCCTTTTCAGGTTTTGCCCCCTCTTTAGCTTGCTCTACACCTCTTGCAACAGCAGTCTCTTGCAATCTATTTATCATAGCTTGAATTACTTCTACCTTAGAGGCAGAGCCAAAAGTTCTAAGCATAATGTCGTCTCTAATCTTAGACAAAAGTTGCTCAAAGTATTTGTAAGCTTCAGACTTATATTCATTTAGAGGGTCTTTTTGCCCATAACTACGCAAGCCAACGCTCTTACGCAAATCTTCCATTTCGCTCAAGTGGTCTTGCCAATTCTTGTCTACAGCTTGTAAAAGTACATATCTTTCGATATTCTTTGCAATGTCTGCGTCTTCAACTTCGTCTCGAACTTTGAATACTTCGTTGATTTCAGCAAGGATTATATCGAACATATCCTCTCTTGACTTTTCAATTAAGTCCTCAACTTTAAGATTTAAAGGCACTCTACTTGTCAACCAAGAAACTATGCTTGCAAGGCTGTCTTTATCGCTATTAACAGCAGCTTCAGCATTGCTATCAAATATAGATAAACGCTCTTGAAGTTCGTCTTGAATAAATTCTACGATTAGTTTACGAGTGTCTTCAACTTGCAAAATCTCGTTTCTCCAAGAATAAATAATTTCTCTTTGCTTGTTTAGAACGTCGTCGTATTGCAATAATCTCTTACGAGCAGAGTAATTTTGCCCTTCAACAGTCTTTTGAGCTCTCTCTATAGAACGATTAAGCATAGGGTGCTCTATAGGTTCGCCCTCTTTCATAGACTTGTCAAGTATGCGAGAAATCATTCCCATATTGCCAAATAGTCTTAATAGATAGTCTTCAAAAGATACCAAAAACCTTGTTCTGCCTGCGTCGCCTTGTCTTGCACATCTACCACGTAACTGCCTATCAATACGCCTAGACTCGTGTCTTTCAGTGCCTAATACGTATAAGCCACCTAGTTCTTGAACGCCTTCGCCAAGCTTAATATCAGTACCACGACCTGCCATATTTGTAGCTATAGTTACAGCTCCAATTTGCCCAGCATTTGCGATAATTTCAGCTTCCTTTTCGTGATTTTTCGCATTCAAAACATTGTGAATTATATTAGTCTTACGCAACATTCTACTTAGAACTTCACTAGCTTCAACTGAGGCTGTACCAACTAGAACAGGCTGACCTCTTCTATGAGCTTCTTCAACTTCTTTGATAGCAGCTTGATATTTTTCTCTTCTAGTTTTGTAAATAGTGTCGTTTTCGTCTATACGCTTGCACTCTCTATGAGTAGGTATAGCCATTACGTTTAGCCTATAAATGTCGTTAAATTCTTGAGCTTCAGTCTCTGCAGTACCAGTCATACCAGCGAGTTTAGTGTACATTCTAAAGTAGTTTTGCACAGTAATAGTCGCATAAGTCTTAGTTTCCTTTTCTATAGTTACGCCTTCTTTAGCCTCTATAGCTTGGTGTAAGCCCTCACTCCAGCGTCTGCCATACATAATTCTACCAGTATTTTGGTCTACTATATGCACTTTGTCCTCTTGAACTACGTATTCAACGTCTTTGTCGTATAAAGAATAAGCCTTAAGTAGTTGGCTAATAGAGTGTATCATCTCAGAAGTAGAGATGAAATATTGCTCAGCCTTTAACTTTGAAGCTTGCTTTTGCTGAATATCAAGGTCTTTTCTTGAGTCGATTTCTACAAATATAGTAGGCAAATCTGGCAATACAAAGGCATCAGGATTGTTAGGCTCTATAGTATTTCTGCCCTTTTCTGTTAGATCGCTTTGCTGTTGCTTTTCGTCTATAATATAGTATAATCTTTCCTTAACTGCATAGCGTTCTTCCTTATTGAAGTCTGCAGCCATTTCCATATCAAATTTATCAAGAGCCTTACGCACTGAACCAACTTCCATCAACTGACGCAAAATTCTATTCTTTGGCATACCCAACTTAACTTGCCACAAGTTTTGCAAATCGCCACGTTCCAATTCTTTTTGACTATCAACAATTTTCTTAACAGCTATAGCTAAGTCATTACAATATCCTTGTTGTAGCCTAACTAGTCTTGATATAGCAGGTTTCAAAAGCATAAAAGGAGCTTCCTTTTGCTCTTGCATAGGTCCAGATATAATTAAAGGCGTTCTTGCTTCGTCGACTAAAATAGAGTCAACTTCGTCAACTATACAAAAATATAAATCACGTTGAACTTGGTCTGCAGCCGAGCTAGTCATACCATTGTCTCTCAAATAGTCAAAGCCAAACTCACTTGCAGTTCCATAAGTAATGTCAGCTGCATAAGCTAATTTCTTCGACTCAGAGTCTTGTTGATTATAGATACTTGAAGCTGAAATCCCAAGAAAATTATACAAATGACCCATCCACTCACAGTCTCTCTTTGCGAGATATTCATTTACTGTTACCAAGTGGCAGTTCTTGCCAGTTAGGGCATTCAAATACAAGGGTAGGGTAGATACTAGAGTTTTACCTTCGCCTGTAGCCATTTCAGCAATCTTGTTTTGATGAAGAGCAATACCCCCAATTAGCTGTACATCATAGTGTACCATCTGCCAAGTTAGAGTGTGTCCACAAACTAAGATTTCTTGTCCACAAAGTCGTCTTGCAGCATTTTTAACAGTTGCAAATGCTTCTGGAAGAATGCTTTCGAGGCTTTCGCCCTTTGCAATTCTCTCTTTAAATTCTGGAGTTTTAGCCTTTAATTCTTCGTCGCTTAGAGATTGATATTCTTCTTCAAAAGCGTTGATTTTAGCTATAATTGGGCGAGCCTTCTTGTAAAATTTTTTATAGTGGCTGCCTGCGAAAAGTTTAAATATACGTGCTATCATATTTTGATTTAAAAATAAAGACTCAATATTTATCTATTTTCGCACTCAGTGCAACTATAAAATGCTAAGGGGGCTTCTAAAAATTGGTTTTGATTGCCAATTTTTAGAAGCCCCCTTATCTATTCATTCATATATCTATTCTGTAATAATATACTTTATTGCCTTTAGTGTATCAATTTTCAACTTTTTGCCTTTTGTAGCACTAGTATAAACGTCTATAATGATATTTGCACTTTGCCCAACTTTGCATATATCAGCATTGCTCTTTAGTGTTACAGTGCAACCATATTTGTCGTTTAGGACTTTTTCTATAGTTATTCCTTGGCTAGAGTCTCTAAGTTCGGCGTGTATAGTTTCAGTTTTCACTCCTTTTTTAAGTGTTGAGCCGTACATACCAATATTTATTTGCGTTTCGCCGCCAAGAGGAATTTTAATCTCGTCTGGAATTACTAGAGACCTTGCTTCTATAGGACCAATTTTATCTGCATTTTTATACGCAGGATTTAGACTAGGCGAAATCACATAGACATTTTGTGAAAATGTTGGCACTAAATGAGGGTAATAAAAGGCTTGAAGCATATCTTCACAAGGGATAATATCCTTTGCAATTTCCTTGCCATCTACTGTTATAAATGCCTCTAGCTCAATCTCGTGCATATTTAAATCTAGATCTTTACTACAGTGCAAAACAGCCATCACATTCTCTGCATTTGCATCAATTTCAGTACCACTTATGCTAATGCCTTTAGGGGCGTTTTTAATCCTAATTTCTATAGGGAATTTGCCCTCGTTTTTCCTAAATACGCTAATGTTAAAAGGCGTGCTTTTGCCTTGAACTACATTGATAGTAGATGGGCTTGCCTTAGCTTCAAAATCTGGCTTTGGCTCGTATAAATTGAGCCTGTAGGCATATTCATTGCCAGCCTTGTTTTGAGCGTCTCTAAGAACTATGTAATAAAGCTCATTTGCCTTTGTTTCAAAAGCAATTTTAGAGTCGGCGTGGTGAGTATTTAAGCCATCTGAAAAGTCCTCAAGGTCGTCGCTAGATCCTATTAGTTGCATAGTCGAGTCAAAGACTTCTATATAAGTATCTATAGGCGAACCAAGTCGACGTGCAAAGACTTCTGCAACAACTTTAGTGTCATTTTGGGTATGAAATTCGTAGAAGTGCTTTTCGCCCTTGTGTCTCAATATAGAATTTGCTGATTGATAAAGCTTTATACTCTCTGCATTCGCCTTTGATGTATTGTTGCTCTCAGCAAAATCTACGCTCTCAAGCGAAGTTGCCTGATACAATATCTTAGACTGCTTTTCATCGCCTTTTGCAAGTAATAATTCATTATAAGAAGGCTTTAATTTTTGCTCAATCTTGGCTGTGTCCCTATTTAAATTATATCCATATAGCTTTAGATTTGCCCCACTTTGCATAGAGCCACCAAGGGGGTATGTTCTAGTTATAAAAGGAAGTTCTCCAAGAGTTATTCTGTATACAAAGTCCTCTCTGCCTCTAAAGATTGCATCTTTAATTTCGAGGGTATACTCGTCAGTTTCTGGGGCTGTGAACACTAAAAGAGGGTCGGGATTTTGAAAAAAATCGTCTACATACGCAATCTCTTTGCCCTGACTATTTCTTATAGAAATTGCAGCTTGAAACCAACCAGGAACACCATCGCCTATATAATAAATCAAGTCTCTAGCCCTCACAAAGGCTACAATTTCTTGCCCTTTTTTTGCCTCAAATCTATATATGTCTGTCTGCAATAAATCAACTTGTCCATTTAGGATTACAGGCAATGTAACATCTTGAACTAGAGCTTCTTGCTTTGCAAACATCTTGGCTTGCTCGCTATTTAAAACCTTGTTAGGCAATAAACTTGCGTTACCTTCTTTCTTGAATATAATTCCATAGCTCTTATCTCGAATAGAACGCTCACTATGTTCTGTTAAGTCATCTATATAAAAGGGCATAGAGTTAGATACGCCCTCTTTGCTAACTACCTTCATAGTGCGTTTGCCAAGCTTTGCGTCCTTGTCTACTTCTAACTTAATATGTATAGTTTCTGCAAAGGCAGATTGAGATGATTGCCCCAAGTCATAGAGCTTATTTTCATAATTTATCTGCTCTTTGATTGCCAGTAAATCTGGGTGTCCTGTGCAGTCGGCATTGTTTACGAGCTTTGCTAAATTTGCGTCTTCTGGTCTTAGTATACCTCTATTTATAAGTAGTCCGTGCAATTTGTTCCTCAAGCCAACGCCTCTATTTCTCTCGGCAGGTATCAATGTGCTTTCTATAGTAGCCTTTACTCCTTCGCCTGAAACGATAATATCTACAACTCCAGTGTAATTTCTACCTCCTATAATTATATCTATAGTTTTGCCTTGCTCTACCCCAGCAGGATAGATATAGGCTATGCTTGGCATATCCTTTATATCTTGTGCCTTTAGCAGTGCTGGAGTCAGGCTCAGTGCTAAAATATACTTAAATAATTTCACGCAAAATCCCTTCTGACAAGTTTCTATCTGCAATCTTTTCCATTAGCATTACATCTTCGTCTCTAGGATTTTTGATAGTAGAATAAGGGTCTATACCCATTCTATTATATAAAGTAGCAATGAAGTCGGCAGGGTGAGTAGGGCGAGAAGCTACCTTATTCGCCTTTTCGTCTGTAGTACCTACTACTGTTCCCCCCTTTATTCCACCTCCTGCAACAAGGCAAGAAAATGCGTCGCCGTGGTGTCCTCTACCTCCACTAAATGGGGCGTTTACTGATAGTTTAGGCGTCCTTCCAAATTCGCCACCTACCCAAACTATAGTAGTATCTAAAAGCCCTCTGTCCTTTAAATCTGCAATTAGCGATGACACAGCTGAATCTAGCTCAGGCAATTTCTTCGCCATCTCTTCAAAGTGTAGCTTATGAGTGTCCCAGCCTCCAAGGTTTAAAGTGATGTAAGGGACTCCCGCTTCAACTAATCGCCTTGCAACTAGGCAAGATTGCCCAGTTTTACTCTTGCCATAACGCTCTTTTACTTTTGCGTCTTCTTGAGAAGTATCAAAGACTTTGCCAGTGTCGCCCAATATCATTTCATAAGCTTGGTCTACTGACATATTCGACTCAGCAAGAGATGGATTATCCCTCATTGCCTTCTTATACATATTTAAGTCCTCAAGTAAATCTTTTCTGTTCCTTTGACGCTCAGCAGTTAAGCCTCTTGCAACTATACCTTCCACTTCAAAAGGAGTTTTAGTAGGGTCTCCACCTGTGGCAAAAGGTTTGAATTTTGCAGGCAAAAAGCCATTTTCAGAAAATCTACCTTGAGGCTTTGTAAGCACTATATAAGGAGGTAGAGCTTGGGTATAGCCAGCTTCATAGCCCTTGAATTTAGAAATCATAGCCCCTATAGCTGGATATACATCTTTGTCAGGCATTCTGCCAGTTTGCACTAAATAAGAAGCAGTTTCGTGAGCATTTGTTCCGTGGCTCATACTTCTTATTACAGAGTAATCTTGGCTCATCTTTGCTAATTTTGGCAAGAGCTGACATAGAAATAGCCCATCTGTATCTGTTGCTATAGGCGAAGTCAAGTTGCCAGAATAGTCTGCACCTGCCTTAGGTTTAGGGTCGAAAGTCTCTAGTTGGGCAGGGCCGCCCCAAAGCCAAACTTGTATTATAGATTTAGCCTTACCTAATTTCAACTTCTCTTCATTTTCTTTTGCTAAAATGCTATTTGCAGAAAGTGCTAATGCACTTGTTGCCAAGCTTCTCTTTAAAAAATCACGTCTATTCATAATTAATCCCTCATCTCTTAATGCTTGTTAATAAATTCTTCTGAGTTCATCAAAGCCCAAATTGTGTCAGTAAAGAGTGTAAGATTATTCATCTTGTTCTCCTTTTTGTATCTTTTTATACGTTCCAATTCGCCTGCTGTTTCTTCTCTACTTAGTATCTTTACGTATAAATACCTTATAGCCTTATCCATATTTGCATCTGTTAGATTTGCAAAAGACTTTGCCATCGACTCTATTTTATTCCTTATGTGAGTCGAATTTAGCAAGTGCATTCTTTGGCTTGCACTTGGTCTTGACTTACGCTCAAGTTCTTTGCCTGTGTCTCTTTGAGACTTGCCAAATAGGTCTAAAAAGCCAGTGCTTATGCTACCATCTGGTATGGAAATAGATTTAATATACATAGGCATAGCTGTATAAGGTTCTGGTATCATACTTGAATATACTTCGGCAGTGTTTGTTATGTCGCAAATTATATCTATTAGCACTTCAGCTTCTGTTTGTCTTGGAGTGTAAATTGCAAAGTTCTCAGCTAAGCCCTCTTTTTCTATTAGAGCTATAGATGATTGTTGGTATGTGTTAGAATTTAAAATCTCAGCATAGAGCTTTCTTATGTCATAGTTATTCTTTATAAAGAAATTAGCCAAGTAATCTAAAAGCTCAGGATTTGTGTTCTTGCTATTTAAAATGTCGTCTGGGTTTTGAATTATATATTTGCCCATTAACCTACCAAAGGCTCTATTTACAAAGTTTTTAGCAAAATATTCATTAGCTATAACTAGTTCTGCTAGAGCTAAACGTGGGTCGTCCTCGCCCTTTATGTATACTTTTTTGCCATCTATAAAGCTTGTCTCTATAGGCTCTAAGTTTGCAAAATCGTGATATACTATTTCTTCTTTCCACTCCTTTGTTGCCTTATATGCAATTTTAGTGAAGAACTTTTCAAGATTTTTTGCCTTATCTTCTTCAAGCTTTGTAAAGTCTATACCCAAAAATGCAGAACAAAGTGCGTCGGACGTAATATCAGTGCCTCTGCCTTGCAATGCTCTATAGAAATTTACAGAGCCTACCCTAAAGTTACTGCCTGAAGAAGTCATCATCTCATAGGCAATCTTATCATAAGGTTTATTCGCAATTAGGCTATCTAAAATAAACTTATTGTAGGCTTGAGCAGCGTTAGGCCACAAGTTTATAGGAAATTCTGCCTTAATTTTAAATATATCAGACCACCTAAAAGTCATATATACAGAAAACTCATCAGAAGCTAAAAGCTCTTCTATTAATAGACAACGCTTGTTGCTTTTCTTGCTATCTATAAAGGCATAAAGCTCTTTAACACTTGGTATCCTGCCAAATAAATCTAAGTATAAACGCCTTGCAAAAACAGTGTCAGAGCTAATATAAGTAGATTGTAGCCCCTGCTTTTTTAATCCACTTTGCACAGCTTGGTCTAGTTTTGAAGTAGCACTAAAAAGGCTCTCACTTTCGTAAGGCTCTATATTCGTCCTCGTCGAAGCATTTAAATTCACTGCAGTGAATATGCTAAATAAGCATATCGTTTTCAAAAAAGTTTTCATAGTCATCATATATAATACATTTTTTCTCGTATAAGTTTCATTGTATATTACAATTTCTTTATAAGAGAATTTTCTAAATAATTATACTCTTCTTTTGTCTATGTCAACTGTATTTTGCTCTTTGACAGCTTTTCCTTATTTGCGTCTAATACTAGAGGGCAGTGGGCAAAGAGGGGTATTATTGCATTAAATGCTCTATATAATAGTATTTGCTTGGCTGTAGATAGTAATAAGTCTTTACCTCGCACTACTTCTGTTATTTTCATTGCAATATCGTCGCAGACCACTGCAAGCTCATAAGAGGCTTCTTCGCTCTTACGCCACACTAGAAAATCGCCAAAGTCTCTGCCACAAATAAATGATTGCTTGCCACATAATTCGTCGTAAAATTCTATATTTTCGCCATATTTACAATCAAAACGCCAATTTAATGATAGAAAATTTTCTGGAATTTCTTTGGAATGCTTATTCTTAAATTCTTTAGGATACACTTTTTCCTTGGGGTCTTCTTCTGAATATTTTGCAATTTTTGCTATCTGGCTTCTGCTCTTGTAGCAAGCATATACATATCCTTTTTTAATGAGCTTTTTTAATCTATCTATATATAAAGGGAGGCGTTGACTTTGTTTGTAGGGTGCAAATTCACCTCCTATATTATAGCCTTCATTGCAAATAATGCCAAATTTAACTAAGTCAGAGCATATACTTTCTATATATTCTTCTTTAGAGCGAGCTTTGTCGATGTCCTCTATCCTTAAAATGAGGTCGCCTTTTGCTTTTTTTGCTCTTTCTTGGGCTATGGAAAATGTAGACAAATGCCCCAAATGGAGTTGTCCAGATGGAGTTGGGGCAATTCTTGTTCTATATTTAGTCATTGTTTAAGTATTATTTTTCAAGATTTTTAGCCTTAGATAGTAATATTATTGAAAAAAACGAAAAAAAAGCTTGCAGTCAATTTAAAAAAGAGATTTAAATATGATTTATGAATTGTCGTATTTTTACTTTACTTATATCGATACTCTTCCTCAATACAATTTCATTTGCTCAGTCTAGTGCTGTGCAAGATGATCCTGTAAAGATTGATGGAGTAAAATTTAGTTATATTTCACCTGCTAAGTCTAAAAAGAAATGGGCTAAGGCTGAAATGAAAATTGTATCCAAGGGAGACCTAGCTGCAAAGGCTGCTGGCGAAAAGAATGATACTTGGCTTAAAGACGTTGAAATAGGAATGACTTGTGCCTATGATAATGCTGACAAGCAAATGGTTTGGTTCTCTTCTTCTGTAGAATTTATTGCACTTGAAAAAGGCGAAGCCTATAGCGTTATATTCTATGTTCCTGCAGAAGTTTTGGAAATGAATAGGGTAAATAAGTACGCTCCTGAAGGCTATGTTATTAGTCTAAAGGCAAATGGCGTTGAATATCCTATGACTGCTGACAACTGGAAGAGTCGTACAAATGCGTCTACTGCTACTAAGGCAAAAACTCTTTTTGACGCTGCTGAAGACAATCGCTCTGCTGGTATGATGATTTACTACGAAGACGCTCCTTTTGGAGTTAAGTTAAATGATGGCGGTCGTGAAATGTTGCCAACTCCTGTTTATCAACGTTAGTTTTAATTTTTAATTAGGGAATAAGATGGCTTCAACATCAAAGCTTATTATTAATTGCGGTACTACTTATGTTACTGCAGGTTATTTCAGTGTTAACGCTGGGCGTCTCTTGCTAGAGAATTTTTACGCTCAAGAGTTAGACTATGACTATTCTAATCAAGACGAATGGTTCTTAGCTCTTAGCGTTGCATTAAAGAAAATGAACGTAAAGGGAAGGGCTGTTATTATTGCTCCTTCTAGCATTATCTTGCCAAAGACTATACAAGTTCCCCATGTAACTGGTGATAGGCAAAGAGAGGTTATTGCTTTTGAAGCTGAAAAGAATATTCCTTATTCTTTAGACGAAGTTACTTGGGATTATCAAGTTATTTCTGACGATGGCATCGAAACTGAAGTTTTGTTAGTCTCTATGAAAAAGAGCGTTGCAAATGAATTGTGCCAAGCAATTTCATCTGTGGGCTTAATTCCTGAAACATTGGAAGCTTCTTCTATATTAGATTATAACACTTGGAAGTTCTGTGGATTGCCTGAAGACTCTATAATGTTAAACGTAGGGGCAAAAAGCACTAATTTAATTATAGCAAAAGAAGACGCTTTGTTTGTTAGAACATTGGCAATGGGTGGCAATACTTTAACTCAAGGTATCGCAGACTCTTTGGGTAAGACTTTCTTGCAAGCTGAGGCGATTAAGACTGCATTCTTTGCAAACGAGAACAATTTAAATTCAAGCGACCCTGCTGTAGACATATTTAAGACTAACGAAAAGTCTATGCTAAAGCGTGTTAGTATGGAAATTAAGCGTTCTATATTATCTTATAAACGTAAGGTTAAGTCTCCTATAGCTAAGATTTACTTATCTGGTAGAAGTTCAGTTTTACCTAATTTTTCAACTACTATTTGTGAAGACCAAGGCGTTGATGTAGAATATATTAACCCATTGGAAAGCTTGGCAATTAGCCCTAAGGTTGACTCTAATTTGTTGGCGTATAACTCAACTGTATTGACAGAGCTTGTTGGTGAAGCAGCTAGAATGTTGTTGCCAAGTAGCGTAGGTGTAAATTTATTGCCTCCAGAAATTACTAAGCAATTGGCTTTCGAGGCAAAGCGACCTACTTTAATTTTCTCAGCTTTAGTCCTTGCTGCTTCTATGGCTATGCCTTTTGTATACTTAAGTGATGCAATAGATGCGACCAAGGCTCAAACAAAGGCTTTGAAAGCTGATATTCCTGCTATGCAAAGTAGAATAGATGCTGTTGCAAACAATAAGGCTCAGATAGACGCTTTGGCATCTAAGATTTCTAATTTGGAAGGCTTAGCTAATACAAAATCTAACTGGATGCAATTCTTTGTAGAGTTGGAAAAGTGCTTATTTGACGTTAAGGACGTTTGGTTGGAATCTTTGACTGTAGTTAGAAAAGAAGCTAAGATTGACGCTGAAACTCAAGCTGTAACTACTCCTGCAGAATATACTTTAAAGGTAGTTGGCAGAATGTTGTTGAGAGATGCTGATAGCGAAACTGGATATGACTCTGCAGTTGCAATGAATAGGGTAACTGCTCTATTGACTAACTTTAAGAAGTCTTCTTTTGTAGATAATTACACTAATATTAAGACAGACCCATCTAACCCTAAAATTCTAAAGTTTACTTTTGACTTGTTAGTAAATAAAGAGAAACCTATTTAATTCCTACTTTATATGAAAAAATTTAAAAAGAACCCAATATTTTTCACTATACTAAGTGCATTAATCTTAGTATTTGTGGCGATGCTTGCTATGAACGCTTTGCATTTTATGTCTTTGACTTCGGCTGAAGCTGAATATAGCAAAGTAGAAAAGCAGTATAAGAGAGTACAAGATAGAGACCCTGCAGAAACTTCTGTAAAGGCATCTTTAGAAAACATTAAAGAGGTAGATGCGACTTTAACAACTTTGTTGAGAGAGCTAAGCCCAGTGTCATCTGATATAATTAGCGAAGCTCCTGTAAAGGAAGGCTATTTATTTGTAGAAACTTTGCGTGGTACTATCAATAAGTTGAGAGCAGATGCTGCAAAGCACAATATTTTAATAAACCCTAACGAGTGTTTCGGCTATGGAAGTTACTATCAAAAAGATGCGACTCCTCCTCCAAATGCTGCAGTTGAAAAGTTGTGGACTCAGTCTTCAGTTTTAACTTATATTATTGGCAAGTTGTATGCTTCTAAGATTGACGCTGTTCCTATGCAAATAGATTTAGTTCAAAGAGAAGTTTT
This sequence comes from Opitutales bacterium, assembly GCA_044433115.1. Lineage (GTDB taxonomy): Bacteria > Verrucomicrobiota > Verrucomicrobiia > Opitutales > Intestinicryptomonadaceae > CAKUIA01. Next base: position 57,320 of record JAWXTY010000004.1, on the reverse strand, counting down.
GCCAGAAGAGTTGACTAGTGTAGCTGCAGAAGAAAAGAAGAGTACTTCAAAATTTGCTACAAGAAGAACTAGTACAAAGAGAAAAGCGACTACTCAAGATACTTTTGCTATAGACAAGTTGGTATCTGCAAGAGTTGATGGAAGTATAAATACAGTTGCATTCAAGTTTGAGTTTAGGTCTAAGACAGACGTTTTGAGAAATTTCTTAAATAGCTTAAAGGACTTCGACTTAATGTTAGTAGTTAGAAGTGTTGAAGTTACAGCTGGTATGCCTATAGTTGTGCCTGAAGTTGAAACAAAGGAAAACGAAGCCCACTCTGCTGACGATTCTGCAAAGCCATTAAGTGCAGAAGAGCTTGCTCTTAAGCAAATGGATAAGTCTAATTTACCTGTGATTAACGATAGCATATCTAAATTTACAGTAACTATAGAATATATAGAGCTTTCTGACGAGCCTGTTGCTCAAGTTAAAACAGAAGAGGACGAGGACTAATCTTAGCTTTAATAAGGAAATTTGATATATGAAAAATCATTATGATAAAATATTTTTAGCAGTAGCTTTTCTTTTATTGCTAGCTTCTGTAGGTTATTTCGTTACAGGCAATTCTGCTTTAGACTCTTTAAAGCAAAAGGCTCAAGTGTTGAAATCGCAAGGTGCTAAGGGCGAAAAGTGGGAAAATACTGAGGTAAAGACTAATGTGTCTAAGACTATGTCATGGAGATACCCAGCGTATCAAGACGTAGCAGAGACTTGGTTGTTCCAAGTGTTTACTCCTCCAAGAATTTGGCAAGACGCTTCTGGTAACTTCATTGCAAGTGCTCCGAAAGTTGAGATTATCAAGGATAAGGAAGTTGTGGTTAATGACTTAGAATTAGTTGCTGTAACTACAGGTAAGTACCCAGTTGTTTTGTTGGGCTATGCAGGTTCTTTGTTCCAATTTAGAGACGAGACTGACCCTGAAAATCCTATAGAATTTATTGGCAAGGAAGGTCAAGATTTATCTTATAAAGACCCAAATGGTTTGTCATCTAAGAGTATGATAGATTTGGGCTTGAAGTTCCTAAGTGCTAAGAAGGAAAAAATCAAGGCTTCAGATGGTAGTATTAACGAAGTAACTATAGTTCAAATCGAAGACAAAAAGTTGGGTAGAACTATAGAGTTGAGAACTGATGGAGATACTATTTTGCCTGATCAAAGGAAATTTATATTAAAATCTACTATAGATGGCTCAAAGACATTCCCTATTTTTGCAGCTGGCGAAGTTATCAACTACAATGGAAGTAAGTACAAAGTTGAGGAACTTTCCTTTGAAAACGAATTTATTGTGTTAGCTCAAGTGTCAGATGATAGTGAAATATTACCTGCTACTCATCGCTTAACAATAATAAAAAAATCTACTCAAGAAGAGCAATCAGACGCTGAGGAGGCTTCAAAAGTAGAATAATCCCCCTTTTTCAGGTAGAAAAAACAATTTTTTGCCTAAAAAATACATAAAATCAAAAAAAAACTTTTATTATCTGATAATACTGTTATAGTATTGCATAAAAATTAAAAACGAAAAATAGAATTATACATATTATGAAAAACAATAGAGTGAAAAAACTTATGACTTCTGCTGTTATCTTGCTTGCAGGTCTCGCTTTTGCGACATCGGCTTATGCACAGGAAAGTAACACGCAAGAAAAGGTGCGATTAATGATTGCCGCAGTGCAAGCTAAAGATAGTGGAGACCTTTATGGTGCTAAAGAAAAGCTAGAGGAGCTTTTGAAAATTGTTCCTACAGACAAATCTATACAAACTCTGTTGGTACGTGTAAATGAAGATATAGCTACTCAAGAAGCTACTATGGCTGCAGAAAGAAAAGCGGCAGTATTGGCAGCTCAAACAAAGGTAGTTCAAAGCGAAACTCCAGTAGTTGATGCAAACTTAGCTGAGCTAGAAGAAGCAGAAGCTGCTGTATTAGAAGGCGTAGTTGTAGCTGAAAGCCAAGACGCAACTAAGGAAGAAGTTCTTTTAAATCAAGCAGAATTGAGAAAGCAATTGGTTCTATTATCTGTAGAAACTTTAGCAGGTGAAGCTGAAGCTTTAGCTGAAGAAGGCAATATTGCTGAAGCGTCTGCAAAATTGACTGTTGCAAACGACAAGTTGAATTTGTTGGCATCTGACTCTCCTGAAGTAAATGCTGCAAAAGCAAAATTAGGTGAAGTTCAAGCTAAGGTATCTCTATTATTATCTAAGGACGCTTTGGCAGCTGGTAGATTTGACGAAGCAAAGACTTATGCAGAAGACGCTGCAGCAAAGTCAGCTGACTCAACTGAAGCAGAAGAATTAGTTGAAGTTATCGCTGAAGATAGCGAAAATCCATTTAAGAACAAGTTAGAGTCTGTAAGTCCTGACTATGTTGTAAGAACTAAGGAAATCAATTCTTTGATGAAGAAGGGTAAGATCCAATATTTATACGGAGATTACGATGGTGCTAGACGTACATTCAGAAACATTGAAACTTTAGACAATGAAAATATGCAAGCTAAGACTTATTTATCTTTGATAGCTACAAAGATGAGCGAAGTTGGAATGAAGTCTTATGAAACTACAAGAAAGCAATTAATTGCTGAAATCGATAATAGCTGGCAATTACCTCAAGTTTACCAAGGCGACTCTGCTGCTGAAAGCAATGGCGTAGTTGTTTCTCCTATCGTAGCAAAGCTTGATAATATCATCATTGAAGACGTAAACTTCACAGACGTACCTTTAAGCAGAGTTATTAATACATTATCTGCACTTTCAGTAGAAAATGACAAGTCTGGCGACGTTAATTTAGGTGTTAACATTGCGTTGATGGGCAAAGATGATGGTAAGACTGTTTCTTTGGCATTGAGAAATTCTCCTTTAGTAAGAATTTTGTCTTTGGCAACACAACAAGCTGGTTATACTTATGAAATCCAAGACGACGTAGTATTAGTAGTAGAAGGTGCTGCAGATGCTTCAGTATTGAATTTGGACACAGAAGTATTTACAATTAATACACAAATTTTACAAACTCGTATCTTAGGTATCAAGAGCGACTCTTCTTCAAGCGACAATTCAGACCCATTTGCTTCTTCTAGTTCATCTAGTTCTTCAGATGCTGGTGGCGACGACAAGTCTAAGGCTTTAGAAGCATTCTTCAAGAGCAGAGGTGTTCAATTTGGACCAGGAACAGCAGTATCTTGCACAGATTCAGAAATTTCTGTAACAAACACTCCTAAGAACATCGACAGAGTTCGTAACATCTTGTTAAGATACAGTGATATTGAGCAAGTTGAAGTTGAAGCTAAGTTTATGGAAGTAAACCAAGGTGCTTTAGATATGGTTGCATTCAACTATAATATGGCTAGAACTGATGCAGATGGCAATACAGAAACATTGTTTGCTACAAATAACAGATTGTTATCTGCAGTTGTTTCTGAAACATCTACATCTGACAGTGCAATTACTGTAAGCTCTCCAGTTTATACTACATACACTGACAACGCTGGTAATTCATCAGTATCTACTTCATATAAAGATGACTCTTATGCTCAAAACATTCCAGGTTTGCCATCTTCAATCAATCTTGCAGCAACTGCAGTAGACACAGCAAATGCAGTATTGGGTGTAATCAATGGCTTCACAGCTGACATCATTGTTAATGCTTTATCTCAAGAACAAGGCACAGACGTTTTAACAGCTCCAAAGTTGACAGTAATGTCTGGTGAGTCTGCAAATATCAAGGTAGCACAACAAATGTTCTATCCAACAGAGTTCTCTGATGTTGAATCTGAAGTAGGTTCAAGCAGCAGCAGTTCTGACAGTAACAGCAACAGTAGTGCAGCAGGTGTAACAATCACTCCAGGAACTCCATCTAACTTCGTAGAAGCATTAATTGGTGTTACTATGGACATTAGCCCAGTAGTTGAAGAAGATAAGTCTATCACTATTCAATTGAACCCTGAAGTTAAAGAATTTGAAGGCTTTATGGAATATGGCGGCGTTGCAGTTGCATTGTCATACGGCACTACAGTAACAGTACCATCTGGCTTTATCCAACCTGTATTCTCTATACGTTCTATCGACACTAAGGTTTGTGTATTTGATGGTGCAACTATAGTATTAGGTGGCTTGGCAAAGGAAGAAGTTAAGACTGTAAATGACGGCGTTCCTTTCTTGAAGGACATTCCATTATTGGGTACATTCTTCAGATCTAAGGGTGAATCTCGTCAAAAGAGAAACTTGGTTATCTTCGTAACTGCAAACAGAATAACTCCTGGTGGTTCATTACGTAACTCATTATTCTCAGGTGTAAGCTCTAGCAGTGTTTACCAAAACCCAAGCGTTAGATCTCCTGGCGGCGTGGTATCACGTGTAAAGGAAGTTGAAGATATTCAACCAGAAAAGAACTAATATTTAATATAATTTTTCGTTAAGGAGCTTTGCGAGTACCAACTTGCAACGCTCTTTTTTTTGAAAAAGCTGTCCACTGTCCACTGAAAAAGCTGTTCGAGAGAACAGCTTTTTCAAGATTGTGCTTGAAAGATTGGGGGAAATTTGTTCTAATTTTTTGTGAAGAAGGCTAGTTAGTAATGAGGTCTGTATAGAATTGTTTTGGGCAATTTAATTAAGAATTTTAGGAAACGTTAAAATGGGAAAGATTTAGATGAGAGCTTTATATTATAATTGTAATTCAGGTATTAGTGGGGATATGAACGTGGCGGCGTTCTTGGACTTGGGTTTGCCCCTTGATTATTTGAAAGAGGAGCTTGCGAAGCTGAATATTAGAGAGTATGAGCTTGATGTTTCAACTAGAATGAAAAATGGCATAAGTGGAACTCAGCTGAAAGTTATCTGCGAGGGCAATGCTTGCCAGTGTAAAGGACATTCGCATGAAGCTCACGAGCATTGTCATTGTGAGGATAAACATTCGCATGAAGCTCACGAGCATTGCCATTGTGAGGATAAACATTCGCATGAAGCTCACGAGCATTGCCATTGTGAGGATAAACATTCGCACGAAGATTGTCATCACGCACATTCGCAGGACGCACACGATGGGCATAAAGAGCATAGTCATCACGCACATTCGCAGGACGCACACGATGGGCATAATCATTCTCGCCCTCATCACTCGCATTCCCACTCGCATAGTCATTGTGAACATTCGCACGAAGAGGATAATCATTCCTACTCGCATAGTCATTGTGAACATTCTCATAGTCATTCGCACGCACATTCCCACTCGCACGATGCTCATTCTCACGCTCATTCTCACGCTCATTCCCATCATCATTCGCATAGGAATTATGGGGATATAAAGGCTATGATTTTGGCTTCTGGGATTTCTGGGAGGGCGAAGGATATTGCTATTGATATATTTGAAAGGATTGCAAAGGCAGAGGCGAAGGTACATTCCAAGAGTATAGACGAAGTTGCCTTTCACGAGATTGGGGCAGTAGACTCCATTGTCGACATCGTTGCAAGTGCGATTGCCTTAGACTACTTTAACATAGACAAAGTTTATGCAACTTCCATTGAGCTAGGAGGTGGGCAAGTTCGCTGTGCTCACGGAATATTGTCTGTTCCTGCACCTGCGACTGCCTTATTAATGGAGGGCATACCAGCTACTCTAAATGGCGATAGTTTTGAGTGTACAACCCCTACTGGAGCTGGCATTATCGCAAGTACTGTAGATGAATTTAACGCAAAGTTTTCTGGTAAAATGCTTGCTACTGGCATAGGCATAGGGCATAAGGACTCTCAAAAGCTCACAAATATTTTGCGTATATATTTGCTAGATACAGAGGATTTCGGCTCAAGCCTAGCTACAGAGGACATAGTCGAGCTTAGCACAAATATAGACGATATGACACCTGAGGACTTATCTTTCTTGCTCGAAGAACTTTTAAATGCAGGAGCTTTAGATGCTTGGCAAGAGGCTATATATATGAAAAAGGGCAGGCTTGCTCAAAAAGTTTCTCTTGTTTGCAAGCCTTCTGACGAGTCGAGGCTCTTGGATATATTTATGAAAAATTCCACAACTTATGGCATTAGGCGAGAGCTTAAGTCGAGGTATGTTTTGCCAAGAAAGCACTCAGAAAAAGATACGCCTTTTGGAAAAGTTGCTCTAAAGGAGTCTACTTGCAAGGCATATCCACGTTCTAAGGTGGAGTTTGAGGACAAAAAGCGTATCGCTCTCGAGCAGGCTTTGCCTATAATGGATTTATCTAGGGACTTAGAGGGATTTTAGTCTGTGAAAAAAGAGAACTTAGAGAGCATATTAAAGGGCTATGGTAAAGTAGCTATAGCATTGTCAGGTGGCTTAGATAGCTCTGTCTTGCTTGGCTTTGCTGTAAAAATCTTGGGGGCAGGCAATGTCTTAGCTCTAGTTGCAAAATCGCCTTATATGATGACTCAAGAACTTGATTATGGCACTGCACTTTGTGCAAAATATGGCGTAAAACGCATAGTTTTAGAGCGAGGCTTGCCTAAAGAAATTGAAAACAACCCAGCCAATAGATGTTATATATGCAAGTTAGGGCTATTTAGTGCTTTGCTTGAACTAGCTAGAGAAAATGGTTTTGAGACTCTTTGTGATGGCACAAATTATGACGATTTGTCAGACTATCGCTTGGGTATGAAGGCATTAGCTGAGTTGAAAATCGCAAGCCCATTGTTAGACGCAAAGTTCACAAAAGCTGACATTCGTGCCTTAGCAATAGGCTTAGGGCTTGTTGAACTCTCTCAAAAGCCTGCCTATGCTTGCCTAATGACACGCTTTGAAGTTGGCACAAAAATCAGCATTGCAGAGCTATCCCTTGTCGACGCTGGAGAAAATTTTCTGCGAGAACTAGGCTTTAATATATTTAGGCTACGCAAGCACGGCTCTTGTGCCAGAATAGAGCTAGCTCAAGCAGACTTCAACAAAATCTTTGAAGCAAATATCAAAGAAAAAATCAATACAAAGCTAAAAGAGCTAGGCTTTAAGTTTGTCTCTATAGACTTATCGCCTTATAAAATGGGAAATATGAATGGATAATTTAGAAAAACTTTTTGAGGGCAAAACTCCAGCAGAGCTTAAGGATTTAGTAGATAACTTTTCCTACAAAGACTTAGGGCATACTCGCATAGACATTTCAAGGCAGAAACGCACTGGCGTAGGCGAAGTCATATTCGGAGCGTCCAAAACGCCTGAGCAAATTGTAGAAATTGCCTCTTGTATCTTAGCACAAAATGGCGAAGTCCTCATAACTCGACTAAAAGACGAGGCTATAAGCTTGCTCGAAGCAAATTTCAAAAACATAAATATATGCAAAATAGGCAGAATTGCTTGCATAAGAAATACCAAGCCCAAGCCCCTCTGCCACAAGATTGCTATCGTTACTGCCGGCACTTCAGATATGTCTGTAGCCCAAGAAGCAAAGTTTACTGCCCAGTTCTTAGGCAACGAAGTCGAATGCTTCTACGACTGCGGCGTCGCTGGCATTCATAGAATATTGTCCCAAGTAGACAAAATCGCAAAAGCCGACGTCGTCATCGCTATCGCAGGTATGGAGGGAGCTCTCCCCACTGTCTTAGCAGGTCTAATCAAACGCCCCGTAATCGCCGTCCCCACTAGCGTAGGCTATGGAGCTGCCTTCGAAGGTCTATCTGCCCTCTTAACTATGATTAACTCTTGTGCAAATGGCGTAAGCATTGTAAATATAGACAATGGCTATGGAGCTGCCTACAACGCTCATTTAATTTGCAAGGCTAAGGGAAATGGGAAGATTTAGATATTGGGGCTTTGCCCCAAACCCCATTAAGGACTTAGTTCCCGTCCTTAAAACCTGAAACAAAGCAGTGCTTTGAGCCATAGTTTGGGCTTAGTTGAAAGTTGTTGATTAGTGTGTTTTTTAGGGGTGCTAGTCGGTTGCCCACTCTTCTTTTTGTTAAATTAAATTAATTTTGAAAAAATTAAAGATAATTTAACAAAAACCCCATCCATTGAAAAATAAGGATATTTTTCAAGTTATATACATTTTTTATTTAAGATTTTAGGCTTTGCACTTGAGGGTGCAAAGGAAATTAGGTTAGGCTTTCATCTGTTTCATCTGTGGCTAAAAAGATTAATCTTGCATAGAGTATGAATTGTAGTGATTATAGTCGTGTAGTATGAAAATTTCAAGGAGAGAGAATTTGATTAATGTGCTTAAGGGGGGCGAAGGTGAAAAAGTTCCTTTTGTGCCTTTTGTGGGAGTCCATGCTGCGAAAGTTTTAGAAGTTGGGCTAAAAGACTTTTTGTCTAGTTCAGATTTGATTGCTAAGGGAGTTGTAAAGTCGGCTAAGCTATATAATGCAGATGGGATACCTCTTTGTTTTGATTTACAGATAGAGGCAGAGCTTTTGGGTTGTGGAGTAAAGTATTTAGATAAAATGCCTCCTGCTGTGATTAAGCACCCATTGGCGAAGGGGTCTTTGAGCGATTTAAATGTCTATGAGCCAAATTCAGGTAGGCTAAAATGTGTATTAGATGCGATAGAGTCTATAAGGGCAGAGCTTGGCGACAATACTGCTTTATATGCTCTTGTAAGTGGTGTTTTGACTCTTGCGTATCAGTTGCGTGGGCGTGCTTTATTGGAGGATATAGCAAATAGGGCAGATAGCCTAATCCCTCTTTTGGCTTATTGTAGGGATATACAATTAAAGACTATAAAAGCTTATGCAGAGCGTGGGGTAGATGTAGTTGCAGTTGTTGAGCCACTTTGTAGTAATTTAGATATAGATTTCTTTAAGGAGCTTTTGCCTTTTGAAAATGATTTATTTGATTATATAAATGACTTAGGTTTACTTAGTTCTTTCTTTTTGTGTGGAGATGTAAATGAGCTTTTAGATGAAATTTGTGAAAGTCGCTGTCATAATATAAGTGTTTGTTCAAATGTCAATTTGAGTGTATTGCGAGAAAAGGCTTTGAAAGCTAAGAAGAGTTTTGGAGGAAATTTAAACCCAAGAAGCGACATTTTAAACTGCTCAAAAGAAGAAACAATACTAAAGACAAAGCAATGCTTGGATATTGGAAAAACTAAGGCTTTTGTGTTTTCTACAGGTTGTGATTTAGCTTTTGATAGCCCAAGTGAAAGCCTAATTGCAATATCTCAAGTTATCTCAAATTATCTCAAAAAATCTCAATAACAATCTTATTGAAATCAAGTAAAATAGCCTAAAAAAGCTTTACAAGGGCTTTGCTTGAATGTATCGTTTAAAGTTGAAAAATTAATGTTTTAAATGTAACTTTTTAAGGTCTGGGGTTTAATGATTTTGAAAGTTATATTTTGTAAAAATAAGAAGGAATATATGAAGAGAAGAAGTTTTTTAAAAAGCTTAGGACTTGCTAGTGTAGCACCAATGGTAGTGCCATCTTCTGTCTTGGGCAAAGCTGGCAGTGTTGCTCCAAGTAATAGGGTGGTAATGGCATCTATAGGTTTGGGTACTATGGGTACAGCAAATACTAGAACTTTTATAAGTGATAAGAGAGTTGAAATGATTGCATTGTGCGACGTTTGCGACTCTTATGATAAATATGGATATAAGCATAATGGCACTCTAGGTGCTGGAGCTTTCAATGAAAGTCAAAAGAAAAATATACCTATATTTAAAGATTTTAGGGAAGTGCTTGCAAGAGACGATATTGACGCAATCACAACAGCTTGCCCAGATAACTGGCACGCAATTATTGATATAGCAGCTGCAAATGCTGGCAAGGACGTACACGGCGAAAAACCAGTTACTAGAACTATAGCTGAAGGTAGAGCTTTGTGTAATGCTATTAAGCGTAATGGAGTTATCTGGCAAACAGGTTCTTGGCAACGCTCTTTGAATACTTTCTTGTATGTTGCTGAATTGATTAGAAATGGCGTTTTAGGTAAGGTACATAAAGTTAATATTACTTTGCCAAAGAATGAGGATATTGCTCCTCTAGCTCCAGAAGCTATTCCTGAAGGTTTCGATTGGGAAATGTGGCAAGGTCCTGCAGCTCGTACATCTTTCCATCCATTTAAGGCATTTACTACTTGGCGTTTTATGTCAGCGTATAGTGCAGGTAAGATAGCAGACTGGGGTGCTCACCACATTGATATTGCTCACTGGGCTTTGGGCTATGACCACAAAGGACCTATTAAGGTTACTCCTAAGAATGTTGTGTGGCCAAAATTGGGAGGTTTCTACGACCAACCTATAGAATTTCATATTGAAATGGAATATGAAAATGGCGAAATTTTTGACGTTAGAGGCGATAGTTCTCGCCCAGGTGTTGAATTTATTGGCGAAAACGGCACTATTTATGTAGATAGATCAAGAATGCACAGTACACCTTCTTCTCTATTAGACCAAAAAGTACCTACAGATGGAACTCGTTTATATGGGGTTATCGGTGCTAATGCAAATTCAATGGGTACTCACAACTTTGCTTTCATAAATTCAATAATAAATAGAAGACCAACTGCAACTGACATAGAAACTGCACATAGGTCTAATTCAGCTTGTTTGGTTGGCGAAATTGCTTACAGAACTGGCAGAACTATTAAGTGGGATTACAAAAATGAACAGGTAATAGGCGATGACGCAGCTAATAGAATGTGCTCACGTTCTTTTTATGGCGATTGGCAATTATCTTAATTAAGGGGAGAATATTATGAGAAATTTAATTTATATTTTAGCGTGTTTATCTGTGTCGAATTTTGCTTTTGCAGGCGATATAGCTAAGTTCAAAAGTGGCGACTCTTTAGATTGGTATAACGAGCTTTATGTTAAGTCTAATATACCAGCTGAGGCTTCTAAAGTTGAAGCTCAATTATTGGCAGAGCTTGCTGATAAGGCTATCACTGAAGACGCTTTTAGACAGATTTCGACACTATTGAAAAATTGTGCAACTGAAAAGAGTGTAGAGGCTGTTGCTAAGTTCTTAGAAAGCGATAAGTTTTCTACACCAGCTGTGAATGTTTTGCTTGGCATAGGTTCTCAAAAGGCTCAAAAGCTTTTAATTCAAGCTTTGCCTAATGCAGACGATAAGGCTAAATCTACTATAATGGGAGCATTGGCTTTGATGGACGCTAAAGCAGCTGTTCCTTCTATAGTAAAGTGCTTAGCTTCTAAAAATCAAGAAGTTGTGCGTGTGGCTTTGGAGTGCTTAGGCAATATAGTTTCTAAGGACTCTCTTAATGCTTTAATGTCTTTTAAAGCTACTGCACAGCTTGCTGATACTAAAAGCTTTTCTTTAGTGAAAATGGCTGAAGCGGCTGTAAGCACTGATGTTGCCACTGCTAAGAAGATATTGGCAGAAGTGCCTGCAGACTTTTTAGCTGCTTTGCCAGTGCGTGTTAAGCTAGAAGGTTCAAATGCAATCCCTTACTTAGACGCAATTATAGTAAAAGAAGGCGAAGGCTTTAAAGTTGCAGGTAGATTAGCTTATGACGCAGGAAGAACTTATGCAAATTCTGCTATCTTAATTAAGGCTTATCCTAATATGTCTGAAGTTGGCAAGGTGGTTGCTCTTCGTTCTTTTGCAAATTCTGGCGATGCGAAGTTTGTAGATATTATTAGTTCTGAAATAAAAGAAAGCGATAGTATTGTAGCTCTTGAGGCTATGTATTGTAGCGAATTTATTTCAAAAGACTCAGATATTGCAAAACTCATAACTTTAGCTACTTCTACTAAGCCTTCTGTAAAGAGAGCAGCTACTTATGCTTTAAGTAGAATGTCAAGTAAGGCTGTAAATGTTGAGTTGATGAAGGTTTTTAAGAGTACAAAAAATTATGACTATATGGATATACTAGTTAGAAGGGGCGATGAAGAGGCAAGGACTATGCTAATAGATACTTTGATGACTCCTGAAGGTATTAAGCACAAGGGCGTAGTAACTGTATTTTCAAATCAAATGACTGTTCATGATATAAATAAAATCTTTGCTAAAATGGGCGATGATAAGGTATTAAGAGAAGAGTCTTTGAAGCTCGCAATTAAATGTATAGCTAAGGAAAAGGCTTATACTACAAAGAAGGAATTAGTTGACGAGTTCTTAACTAAGAAGTTTTTAACTGATGAAGAAGTTGCATTTGCTAAGAATGTATTAAAGGTTAAGTAAGCTTTAGCTTAATATCTTTATCAAGTGGGGTTTTGCAAGAAATGCAAAGCCTCATTTTTTTATAAAAAGACTTTAAATTTGGCTTAAAAGCGTAAAAATATTAAAAAAAAGTAAAAATATGCTTGAAGTTTCCGTATAAGTCTTAAAATAGTGAACTTAATAAATTTTTATATGGCAAGAAATCAATCAACAAAATTAAAATGGTGTAAAGCAAGATTTGGCAGTGATAATAACTGGTGGGTCTACGAAACTAGCGACAAGGTGAATTGGGATTATGATGGTATCAGCGTTTTAGACCCAAGACAAACTGTGCATTTCATCGAAACATTGCAATCTTTAAAGGAATATGGCTTGGAAGAAAGTCTTGTAGAAAAAGCATTTTTTAGCTTTGTTATAGATAGTCAAGATGGCGAAAAGGGTGTAAAACTTCTTAAGACTAATGACTCTGTAATGGACGCAAATGAGCATATTTTCTTGTTCCCTAATAATATAGACGACGAAACTGGCTTTTATGCTGAGTTTTTAACGCATATTACTTATTTGCAAATCAAAATGCTAAATAAAACTTTCAAGTTCGAAGAGGACTTAACTATAGAGGACTTAGAAGAACAGTTGAGAGACAAATTCCATAGCGACTATATGGAAGGTAAGTCTATACACGCTTTCTATGAAATTATGGATATTTTAGAATATATCCCTGAGGGCTATTCTTTGGAAGAGGACGAGCTAGACGAGGACAACTCTGAAGATAAGGAATATGACGAAATCGAAGACCTCCCAGAGGACGAAGAGTCTTTAGAAGAAGACGATACTATGCAATGGGACGAGGACGAAGATGAGGACTTTGGCGATATGGGTTCTATGTCTTTCGACGACGAGGACGATCGTTACTAGTCTTCTATCCAAGAAGTATATGAATAATGGCGTTTTTTAAAGAAAATGAAAAAGCAGGCAAAGAAGCTTTAGCGACTGCTACTCTTAGCATAGATGGGGCTAGGGCAGTTTTGCTTATGCAGGGCGACTGGGTTTTTTCTAATGCGAGAACGCCATCTTCAGCTATAGAAGAAGAGTTGAATGTAAAGGGAATTGATAAGCTTTCGGTATCTGCTGGTAAAGTTATTAATTTCGACTCGAGTGCTATATCTTTTTTATTGAAGTGCTATGAATTTGCAAAGGCAAGGAATATAGACTTTGATATGGACTCTTTGCCTGAGGCTATGCGAAAACTAATGCTTTTGGCGACATCTGTAGAGTCTAAGGTAAACAAGCAAGAGGAAAAGAGGGCGAACTTGGTTCATAGAGTTGGTTCTCATACTATAAATGCAGTAGGCAACGCAAAGGGGCAGTTTGAATTTATAGGCGAATTGGTGCTTTGTTTCTTTAGATTATTGCGTGGAAAGGCTTCTTTTAGCAGGGAGGACTTTATGCTAATTATCCAAAGAGCTGGCATTGAGGCATTGCCTATAGTTACGCTAATTAGCTTTTTGATAGGCTTGATTTTAGCCTTTGTTGGAGGTGTGCAACTGGCAATGTATGGCTCTGAGATATACACAGCTGACTTAGTTGGTTTGGCGATGGTTAGAGAGATGGGCGTGATAATGGTTGGTATTGTTATGGCAGGTAGAACTGGGGCAGCTTTTGCAGCTGAGCTTGGGACTATGAAAGTCAACGAGGAAATTTCAGCCTACGAGACTTTTGGTATATCGCCTATAGAGTACTTGGTTATGCCAAGATTGATTGCATTGATAGCAATGTTTCCGCTTTTGACGATTTTTGCAGATGTAGTTGGTATAGCAGGAGGAGCTTTAATTTCTTGTACGCTATTTGATTTAAATTTTGATCAGTATATGGTAAGGACTCAGACTGCATTGACTGTAACGCATTGTATGACAGGCTTTTGCAAGAGTTTTGTTTTTGGTGTGATAGTTGCAGTTATAGGTTGCTTGAAGGGTATGCGTTGTGGTAGCTCTTCGGCAAGCGTGGGTTTGGCAACTACGGCAAGTGTTGTAAGTAGTATTACAATAATTATAGTTGCAGACGCAGTCTTTGCAGTAATCTTCAACATTTTTGGTATATGAGTTGCGAAATTAAATTAAAAGATGTTACTTTGGCATACGACGATTATGTTGTGATGAATGACTTGAATTTTACTATAAATTCAGGCGAAGTCTTTGTCATTATGGGAGGCAGTGGCTGTGGTAAGAGTACGCTTCTTAGGAATATGATTGGTTTGAGAAAGCCAGCAAAGGGTTCAGTGCTTTATAATGGGGTAGACTTTACTAATGCTGATGAGGACAAGCAAAAGGAAATGTTGAAAAACTTTGGCGTTTTATATCAAGGTGGGGCTTTGTGGTCTGCTTTGACTTTGTCGGAAAATATACAGTTGCCTTTAAAGAGATATACATCTTTATCTAAAAAGGATATGGAAGAAATTGCCCAAGTTAAGTTATCTTTAGTAGGCTTAGGAGGCTTTGGCTCGTTTTATCCCTCAGAGATAAGTGGGGGTATGGCAAAGAGGGCAGGCTTGGCAAGAGCTATGGCACTAGACCCTCAAGTGCTGTTTTTCGACGAACCAAGTGCTGGCTTAGACCCTATTAGCTCAAGGAACTTAGACGATTTAATTTTAGAGCTAAAGGAAAGCATAGGCTCGACTATAGTTGTTGTAACGCACGAGTTAGCAAGTATATTTGCAATAGCCGACAATGCAGTATTTTTAGATACAAAGACAAAAAGGCAGGGCATTTTAGGTAATCCTAAAGATTTAGTTGACAGCGATTACGAAGATGTCAGAATTTTCTTAAACAGAGGAATAGACCCTCGAAGTAAATAGGGGGATAAATAAAAATATGAAAAAAGCAAATCCATTAGCGATAGGAATATTTGTAATAACAGCAATCTTTTTGTTATTTGCTGGTATAATAGTGTTGGGAGCAGGCAAATTCTTTCAAAAAACGAAAGATTATATATGCTTCTTTAACGAAACTGTAAATGGCTTAGACGTGGGTGCTCCTGTTAAATATAAGGGGGTAACTCTTGGTAAGATTAACAAGATTTATATTAGTAGCGACTCTAGTATAAAGGCTCAGAAGGTAATGGTTGTTTTCTCTCTTATAGAGGGAGGCGATGTTAATTATTCTTTTAGTGAAGAGGACTCAGGTGGGCTTAATGAGAAGATAGATTTAGCAATTAAGGAGGGCTTGAGGGCAAAGTTGGCTTATCAAAGTATAGTTACAGGTATGTTGTATATAGAGTTGGACTACTTTGCAAAAGAGGGCGATGTATTTGAATATAGCTATAAGGGGGTAGACTTGCAAGAGATGCCTACAATGCCTTCGAATGCCTTTGACGAGTTGAGTAAAAAATTGACTAAGGTTGCAGACGAAGTTTCTAAGATGCCTTTGGCTGAAATAGGAACTAACGTAAATAAGGCTTTGATAACTTTAAATGCAAAGCTTGAAGAGCTAGATACAAAGAATATTAGCGAAAATGCTGTAAAGCTCTTAGCTGATATAAATGACTTGGTCGAAGGTGCTGACATAAAGCTTTCTATAGAAAAGTTAAACAAGGTGCTTGACGGAGCTGATACTTTACTCTTGACTGCAAGTGGCGAACTTAATACTATGTCGAAAAATTTTGGAAATACTCTAAGTAAAGGCGATGAATTTTTGGATAATATAAATGCTATGACATCTCGCTATTCTCCTTTTATGACAGAGTTTTCGCTTCTCTTAAACACACTAAGAAGCACTTCACAATCGGCTCAATCTCTAATGGAATACTTAGAGCGTAACCCAAGTGCCTTGCTAAAGGGAAAGCCTTTAGAGTCATCTAAGAAATAAGGAATTTTTATGAAAAAGATATATATAATCACACTTTTATCTGCATTGAGTTTTAGCTTGTCTGGTTGCTTGTCTGGGTTATTGAAACCAGAAGAAGACCCTACTGTATTTTATGTATTAAAGGAAAAGCCTGCAAAGGATAGCACGAAGCATTATCTAAATATGAATGTGTCGCCTATTGCTTTGCCTAATTATATGGATAAGCCTCAAGTTGTCTCTTATTTAGGGGCTAATACTTTGCTTGTGTCGGAAATTAACAGGTGGGGCGAGCCTCTAAATAATGCAGTGGCAAGGGTAATTTATTTGAACTTTATGAGCAATTCAGCTCCTAATTCTAAGATTTATGCTTACCCTATGGCAGCCTTTGATAGCAAATTGCCTACTTTATCTATTTCTATAAATGAATTATGTGGAACTTTGGGCAAGGAGTCGACTATTAAGGCTACTTGGACTTTGGGCGACCCTAAGGCAAATAAACTTTTAGCTGATGGCGTTTTTGAAAAAACTATAGCTAATGGCAAATCTTATGCAGGCTATGTAGACTCGATTTCTACTTTGCTTTCGGATTTGTCTTTAGATATTATTGACTCGATTTTTAAAAGCTCTAAGGCAACAGTAACTATAAAATCTAAAGATTAAGGATTATAACAAATGAAAACAGGATTATTATTTTCAGGACAAGGTGCACAATGCGTTGGTATGGCAAAGTCTCTCTATGAGGCTCATAGCGAAGTTAAAGAACTATTTGAAAGGGCAGACTCTGCTTTGGGCTTGCCTCTAAGTAAGTATTGCTTTGAAGGACCTATAGAAGAATTAACTAAAACTAATATCTGCCAAGTTGCGTTGTATATACACGGCATTTCTGTTGCTACTATTTTAAAGAAGCGTGGTGCTTTGGATAATTTGGAATGTGCCTTGGGTTTATCTTTGGGCGAATTGACTGCTCACGCCATTGCTGGCACTTATGACTTTGAAACAGGCTTGAAGATTGTTGAAAAGCGTGGGGCTTTAATGCAAATGGCTTGTGAGGCTTCTAAGGGTGCTATGTTGTGCTTAATTGGTGGCTCTTTGGATTTAGCTAAGGAATATTGCCAAGAATTTGATGTGGAAATTGCAAATTTAAACTGCACAGGGCAAATAGTTATATCTGGAGACGCTGACAAAATTGGCAAAGCTGGGGCTAAAGTTGCTGAAACTAAAGACTTTAAAATGGCTGTTCCTCTAAAGGTTGCAGGGGCATATCACAGTAAATTGATGGAGCCAGCTAGAGAAGAATTTGCAAAGTTCTTAGCTGATATAGAATTTAAAAAGCCTAATATTAAGGTATTTACTAATACAACTGCTGAGGAAATTTCAGACCCAGTTGCTATCAAGGAAGCTTTGATTAAGCAGGTTGTGATGTCTGTAAGGTGGCAAGATTGTATGGAAAATGCTGCAAAATTGGGCGTTGAACAATTTTATGAATGTGGTCCTGGTGGCGTTCTTGCTGGTATGGCAAAGCGTATAAACAGGGCTTATAATGTTAAGTCTATAGCAGACGAAAAGGACTTCTAATTTTTAGAACACACTCACTTCTCAAACTCCTCTCTTATGAATAAAACACTACTAATTGTTATTTGCGACTTCCTTTTACTTAGTATGCTAGGTATGATTTCTTTCGATGATTTACCTACTAAGCAGGAAGCTCCAAAGGACGATTTGATAGTTACTCCCTATGCAGACTCGCAGCTAGTCGATTTGCTTAGAATGTCATTAGATAAAGAGAAGGAAAATAGAGATAGCTTAAATTCTAAGGTAGATGAATACTCGTCTAGGGCTAAGGAAATAGAAGATATTTCTAAGGAACAAGCCTTGGAATTGGCTAAGAAACAAGAGTCTTTAGACGCTCTGCAAACAGAAAAGTTAGAGGCTCTTGATTTAATTGAGCAATCAAAACAAGCAAATAAAACTTTAGAAGAAGAAAAGGCTCAAAGCTTGGCAGAAGCTAAAGAGCTTCAATCTAAGTTGCAAAGCGAGATTTCTCAAAAGCAAGCCCTTGAAGCTGATAAGCAAAGAAGCTTTGAAAATTCGAAGGCTCTCGAAGAAAAGCTTAAAGACGAAGCTAATCAAAAGCTTGCCTTGGCTGAAAAAGTTGGGCAAATGTCTGAGAGCGACGCTGTGTTAAAGGCTCGTCTTTTGGCTATGCAAGAGGAGCTAGAAAGGGCTAAGGCTGATGTAGACTCGCTCAGCCAAGAAAAGGCTTCTATACAACAAAAGAGCGAAGAACTAAGCACTCAGCTCGAAGTTGAAAAGACTAAGGCAAGTATATATCAAGAGGATTTAGAAAAGGCGAAGAGCTTGGTTATGTTGGAAAAAAATGAAAAGCAACAAATTCAAGAACACGCTCAGACCCTTGCAAGTGGCGTAGATAAACTTGCAGATAATCAAACTAAGCTAGTTGAAAGTCAGGGCAAGCTAGCCGATAGCCAAACTAAGATTATAGATACTCAAGAAAAGTTGGCGAAGCAAGTCGACGAAATGCGTCCTCTAACTGAAAGCGAAATTTACGAAACTTATAAGGCAAATGCCTTGAATATAGATGTCAGCTATAAGCGTACAGGCGTTTTAAATGACTCTATAGAAACTAAGACTATTAGAAGTGCGATTATTGATGTCAATGGCGAATATTGGACTATATTTAGCACAGACGACACGCCTTTTGATAGGGCTAAGAATAAGTTCATTGCTCCTGAAAATTTAGAATTTACTCCTTGGGCAAAGGGCTTGAAATTCCACTTATCTGCCTTGTATTCCTTGAAGTATCATACAAATATTTTAGCATTTAAGATACCTGTAGCCTTTGTAGAAAAAACTGGACTAAAGGTTTATAGCTTTGCCCAAAATCCATTTAAGCACGAACAAGCTACACTTGTAGATACTAAAGACTTCTATTATGGACAGCTTAAGTATAGCGTAGATGAAAAGTATTCTGGCTTTGCAAAGGTGGACTCTGGCTTTTTCTCTTCGCTATTTGGCGATTTCTCTCCAGCTGCAGGCGACTTGGTTTTTGATAGGTCTGGTAGCTTCTTGGGAATTATGACTAATTCTTCTAACTTATCTCTAGTTAAGAATTTTGCAGTGTCATCGCCTTTGCCTTTGTTATCAAGATACACTAAAGACGCTGCAAGAAACTTCTATGAAAATATGAAGTCTGGTAAAT
>JAWXTY010000004.1:2395-38051 GCA_044433115.1 Opitutales bacterium | reverse complement strand
ATGAAGTCTGGTAAATAAATTCTTGCATTATAGTTTTTGCTGTGTTTAGATTATATTCTTGGGTGAGTTCTAAAAATTAGTTTTTAGAAAGTAAATGAAAAATACACTTGCTCTTTTTTGCCTATTTTGGTCTAATTTCCTATGTTTTTGCGTTAGATAATTCATTATCCTCCTTGAAAACATAAAAAATCAACCTCAAAATAATCTAAAAAATAGCTAAGTGCTAATTTTTAGAACCCACCCTTGATTTAAACGCCGAATGTTTTGGCACTACATATTTTTAACCCAAAAACGATAATGAAAAAAATTACAATATTACTAACAGCAATATTTTGCTTATTCTCTCTTAGTGCTACAGCACAAAAAGCAAAACGTGTAACTCAAGTTACTGACGAAATTAAAGCTCAGATTTCAGCGGCTACTCCAAAGTCTCTAAGTGCAAAAGCTACAAAGGGCAAGAAGATTTTAATTTATTCAAACTGCTCTTCTAATTATGTGCATACTTTGGGTATTCAGTCTTTCGAGCATTATATCAAGACTTTAAAGGAAAACATTGGCGACGCTTATGATTTTGTTGTTAGCAATGAACTTTCTAATTTTGAAAAAGATAATCTAGCTAAATTCGACGCTGTTGTTCTAAGTAACACAACTGGCAGAATTTTTGATAAGCCTTTAGCTGAAATGAAAAAGCTTGGTGCTGAAGAAAAGGCTAAAGTAACAGCTAAGCACGATGAGCTTCTTGCAAACTTAATGGCTTATGTTGAAAATGGCGGCGGTTTGTTTGGTATTCACGGAGCTTGCGACGCTAATAAGGATAACGACACTTTTGCTGACTTAATTGGTGGCAGATTTATTAATCACCCTTGGACTTGTGGTGGTCAACAAGCTGTAATTGCTATTGAGGACACTGAAAGCCCTCTAGTTAAGGGTATTTGGGAAGGTAGCGAATTTATCAGTGAAGACGAGCTTTATCAAGTTACTACTGGCTACGACAGAACTAAGCAAAGAGTTCTATGTGCTATAGATTTCGACAAAAGCCCTATCAAAGGAGACCTTAAAAACAAGTCAAAGCAAATCCATAGAGACGACCACGATTTTGGTCTAGTATGGGTTAAGTCTTATGGCAAGGGTAGAGTTTGCTACGTTGCTTTAGGACACGACCACAGAGCATTCATCATTCCTGAAATATTGGAACTTTACACTAGAGGTATGCAATTTGCAGCTGACGACCTAAAGCTTGACACTACTCCTATTGCAAAGCCTGCAAAGAAGTAATTAAAGCCTAATAACTTTATCAAAAGAGATTGTACTTTCAAAGGTGCAATCTTTTTTTGTCTGCATATATAAGCCTCCATAAATTAGCAAACACCATTTAGTTTAGGCACAAAAAAAGGAATTGAGATTAATCAATTCCTTTTTGCTTTGCTATTTAGCTTAAATTAGCGGCGGTCGCCTCTGTCGTGTCTATCGTGTCTGTCGTGTCTGTCGTTGCGAGGACGTGAAGGGCGTGCAGGTTGTTCACGAACTTCGTAAGGTATACCTTGAGCTTCGCAGATTGCTGCTCTTCTTGATAATCTTACCTTACCCTTGTCGTCTTTGCCTATGCACTTAACCATAATTTCGTCGCCAAGCTTGCAAACGTCTTCAGTCTTGTTTACTCTAAAGTCAGCTAATTCAGAAATGTGAACTAAGCCTTCCTTACCAGGTAGACATTCTACAAAAGCACCAAAGTCTTTAATAGAGCGTACTATTCCCTTATAAGTCTTACCAACTTCGATTTCGCCAATGCTAAATTCGATTTCAGCCAAAGCTCTATCCATAGTTGCCTTACCGATAGCGTATACTAAAACTCTACCAGGGTCTTTGTCGTCGATGTCAACTTGAGCACCTGATAATTCAGTAATTCTACGAATGTTCTTGCCTCCTGGTCCAATCAATGCACCAACCTTATCTGGGTCTATACGAATTTGCTTAATTCTTGGAGCAGACTCCTTAGGCTCTTCGTTAGGGTTCGCCATACATTCGCCCATTATATCTAAAATCTTGAAACGAGCTTCTCTATTTTGGTAGATAGCGTTCTTAGTGATTTCGAAAGGTAAGCCCTTGATTTTTAAGTCCAATTGGAAACCTGTTATACCAGCTCTAGTACCACAAATCTTAAAGTCCATATCGCCAAAGTGGTCTTCAGCACCCAAGATGTCTGTCAAGATAACGTGCTTTTCTATAGAACCTTCAGCATCAAATTTAGATACCAAACCACAAGAAATACCAGCTACTGGAGATTGAATAGGTACACCAGCGTCCATCAAAGATAAGCAACCACCACATACAGAAGCCATTGATGTAGAACCATTAGACTCCATAATTTCAGAAACTAGACGTATTGCATAAGGATACTCATCTTCAGAAGGCAATACTGGAAGTAATGAACGTTCAGCCAACGCACCATGACCAATTTCACGTCTGCCAGGGTTGCCAAATCTACCTGTTTCACCTACAGAATATGGAGGGAAGTTGTAGTGTAGTATAAATGACTTTTGCTTGCTACCACCTGTCAAACCATCTAAATCTTGATAGTCTCTTGAAGTACCCAAAGTTGTAATTACTATACCTTGAGTTTCGCCTCTTTGGAATAGAGCAGAACCGTGTACTCTTGGCAAGATGTCTGTCATACAAGAAATTTGTCTTAAATCAGCAACACCTCTACCATCGCAACGCTTGCCATGTTCAAGAATATTTTCTCTGTAAACTTCTTCTTGAAGAACTTCAAATGCCATTCTAACTTGGTTCTTATCGAAATCAGCTTCGCCCATCTTAGATTCGATGAATGTTGCAGTCTCTTCCATAAGAGCGTCTACGTCGTCTTGTCTTTGTAACTTATTGTCTTGGAAGACTGCAGCAGAAAGTCTTTCGCCTACATATTCCTTACTCATAGTCAAAATCTCGTCCTTAACAACAACTAGAGGAAACTCTCTCTTAGTCTTGCCACAGATAGAAGCTAACTCTTTTTGAGCTGCGATAATCTTTTGTACTTGTTCTTGTGCGAAAGCAAGAGCTTCGATGAACTTGTCTTCAGGATATTGCTCTGCACTACCTTCAATCATCATCATTTCTTTTTCGTTACCTACATAAATCAAGTCTAAAACAGAGTCTAACATTTGCTCGTGATTAGGATTTACGATTAACTCGCCATCAATGTCAGCAATTCTTACGCAACCTACTGGACCATGCCAAGGTATATCAGAAATCAACATAGCAGCACTTGCACCATTTACCATCAAAATATCAGGTTCATTGATGCCATCTGTAGTCAATAATTGACCTATAACTTGAACTTCATTCATAAAGCCCTTAGGGAACAAAGGTCTTAATGGTCTATCGCACAATCTTGAAGTTAGAACTTCCTTTTCAGAAGGCTTTGCTTCTCTCTTGAAGTAGCCACCAGGAAATCTACCTGCTGCTGAAAAGTTTTCTCTATAATCCACAGTTAGTGGGAAAAAGTCTTGGTCTGGGCGTAACTTATTTGCAGCTACTGCATTTACTAATAAAGTAGTTTCGCCTATTTGAATTGTAACAGAACCACTAGCTTGTTTTGCTATAGTTCCAGTTGAGATTGTAATGCCCATATCTGGCACTTCTACTGAATATTTTTGTTTCATTTATTTCCTTTTATTATGGTTTAGCCTACACGGATTGGACGTTTTTTAGCTTATTTTAAGATTAAAGGGTAGTTTGAAAATTACCCTAAAAATAGAAAAACTCCCTTTGTTTTAACGCAAAGAGAGTCTTGCAAAACTTTACTTACGTAAGCCTAATCTAACGATTAAGTCGTTGTATCTAGTCAAGTTTGTGCGTTTTAGGTAAGTTAATAACTTTCTACGTCTGCTAGCTAGAGCCAATAGACCCTTTCTTGAGTGGAAGTCTTTCCTATGTGTTGCTAGGTGTCCTGTTAGGTGGGAAATCCTAGCTGTTAAGAGTGCAACTTGCACTTCGCATGAACCAGTGTCTTTATCAGATACTGAATATTCCTTTATTATACTTGCCTTATTTACAGCTTCTTCTGCCATTTTTTTATTCCTTTTATACATAGTTTTTTGGAGTTTTAATGTAAAACCCATACCCCCAGTTACTCGCTGAAAGCATCGTTGGAACGAAAATTATTCGTAAAACTACGGGACTACAAAGTGGAACTTCATATTCCTAACGCATTATCAATGGACATTATTACCCATTAATCTCGAAAAGAATGTGCATTTATTTTTTAATTGCAAGCTTTTTACTCTAATATTCTTATTTTTATAGATTTTTTTTAGCTTATCACTCAATTTTTTTTAATTAAAGCTTGTAATATTTTTTCCGATACACTTTAATATAGGGTGAGTTCTAAAAATTAGTTTTTGAAAAGTATAGAAAAAGTACACTTGCTCTTTTTTGCCTGTTTCGGTTTAATTTTCTCTGTTTTTGCGTTAGATAATACATTATCCTCCTTAAAAACATAAAAAATTAACCTCAAAACAATCTAAAAAATAGCTAAGTGCTAATTTTTAGAACTCACCCTAGCTAAAAGAAAGTATATTTAATTTAAAACTCAACTTTAATTAAAACGATGTCTGAAGAAAACAAAATAGAATTACCCCAAAATCCAAAATCTGAAAGCCCTAAAGTAGAATTAGCTCCAAAGGCAGCTCCAACTTTAGAGGAAGCTTTAGAAGAAAAAGAAATTATTCCTCAAGCTCCAAAGGTAGAGTTAGCTCCTAAAGTGGAATTAGCTCCAAAGGCTGCTCCAACTTTCGAAAAGGAAGTTTTCCCTGAAGAAGAAGTTATCCCTCAAACTCCAAAGGTAGAGTTAGCTCCTAAAGTGGAACTAGCCCCAAAGGCAGCTCCAACTTTCGAAAAGGAAGTTTTCCCTGAAGAAGAAGTTGTAATCGAAAAACCTGTTGTGGAAGCAAAACCTGTTGTTGAAGCTCCAAAGACTGTTAAGGTTGATTTAGCTCCAAAGGCTGCTCCTGCTTCTGTTAAGATAGACTTAACTGCAAAAGCTCCAGCTGAAAAGGCTGTTGGTGGCTTAGCTCCTAAAGCTCCTGCTGCAAAAATTCCTGTACGTAGAGTAGCTCCTGCAGGCACAGCATCTCCTTTAGCTCCTAAGGCTGCAGTGGGTGCACCTCGTGTTGCAGCTCCAGTTGCAGCTAAGGTAGTTCGCCCTCAAGCAACTCCAAGCTTCAATGTAGTAGAAACTCCTAAAGAGACTGCTCAAGTATCAATTTTCGCTGTAATAGTAGACGCATTGGCGGCAGTCGCTGCAGTTGCTTTTGCAGTTTTAACAGTAATAGATCAATAATAAAAATATGAACTTAGACAATTCCAACTTTAAAGAAGTAATCAACGGCGATTTGCCAGTTATGGTAGATTTTTGGGCACCTTGGTGTGGACCTTGCAAAATGCTAGCTCCAACTATAGACGCTCTTGTTAAGGAGATACCTTCTGATAAGGCAGTGGTTGCTAAGGTGAATGTAGATGATTGCCCTGATATTGCTCAAGAGTATAATATCACGCAAATTCCTACTATAGTATTCTTTAAAAATGCTAAAGAGCTTGGCAGAACAGGTATGTCTACTAAGGAAAACCTTGCTAAGACTCTTTTAGATTTGTAAGTCGGCGACTTTATTCGCAAAACGCCATTGGGATTTTTCTCAATGGCGTTTTTGTTTATAAATTGCTATAAGTCTCTTCGTCTAAAAGTATAGAGAAGTGGTTTGCCTTTGCAATTTCTTTTAGGCTTGCAGTGGCTTTGCAATGTTGGAAGAAGTCCTTTGATTGTCTGATAATCTCGCTTAGCTCGCTTTGCCCGTATACTATATGTATCTGTTTTGTAGGGGCTGGTTTTAGAATGGGGCTAAGCTCTTTTATGTCTTGGCGGGATATATTGAGTTTGTCGTTTAAAAAGCACATCGAAATTGGCTCTAAGTCATATATACCACTAATTGCAAGGGCAGAGACTATGCCATCTTCGGCGAGCATTTCGACAGACAAATGCCCTCCTGCAGACCAGCCTGATACAGTAATTGCGTCTTTGTCAAAATATAAGCTTTCTGCCCTTTCTCTAAGAGTTTTTAGGGCAGTTTTAAGTTCCTTTTCAATACCAGCTAAGTCATTTTCAGGGGCAAGAGTATAGCCTATAAATGCAACATTATAGCCCTTTTTAGCAAGAAACTTTGTGATGAAGTGGAAGGTCTCTTTGCGACGCATTTGCCAGTATCCCCCGTGTATGAATACAAAGATGGGGGCGTTGTCTTTTACGTGGAAATAGTCTATATTTTGGCGTTCACTTTCGCCATATTTTATATTTACTAGCTTGTAGCTTTTTCGAACTAATTCGCTTTCTTCTTCGTATATAGCTAATAAGTCTGCAGAATTTGCCACAGCAGATGTATTGTCATAAGCTTCGCCTAACTCTTGGCGAGTCATTTCTCTAAAACTCTTCATATTTCCCCTTTTTCATATTTCCCCTTATATATTTTTCCCAAAAAAAAGGAGACAGTTCACGCCTCCCTTTTTCATTAAATTAATTTAAATCTTTATTATAGTTCAAAGATAATCTTTGCTACATTTGAAGAATTTTCAAGATTTGTGATAGTCAACTTATCGCCCTTTAGGCAGAAATCTATCATATAGAATTGGTCTTCAAGAGCTACATCGTATTTCAATACATTGCCATCTTTGTCTAAGATTTTAGCATTTTTGAACTTCAAAAGGTTTTTCTTAATGCCCAACTTAGTTTCTTCTACGATTAAAAAGTCATTTAGACCAATCTTAGGGTAGCTGATTTGTAGCACTGTTTTTGGAGCGTCCCACTTGTTGCCCAATACGTATGTATATTGTTCTTCGTCTTCAACTTCAGTTTTATATACACTGCAAGTTGAGCCTGAAAAGTCGTTATTTGCTGGATATAGAAATTCGCCAGCATACATAATTCCACATAGAGCAGCGTCGTCGCTTTCGCTACAAATAGCACCAGAAGCTTCTAGTCTGTTTTGTGCAGGAGTTTTGTTTAAGTCGTAAATCATAGCAAAGTTAGAAGTAGCCGCCTCATTAGAGAATGCAGTGTGGAACTTTCTAAATACTATATATCTGCCAGAAGGAGATTGAAGAGCCTTTCTCTTTTCGCCCCAAGGATTAGTTAGATAAAAGCATAAGAAAGAGTCTATAACTTTGCCACCTTCAATTATAGTAACAATTTGACCGAAATCTTCTTCGCCCATTAGATGACCATAATCCATCTTGCCAAAAAGAACTAGCTTATTCTTATATTTACTAATTTTGCAGATAGACTTAAAATTGTCGTCTAGCTGAGCAATAGTTTTGCCTGAAGCGTCTACTAAAAACTTGCCTTCGTCTTCAAGTACGCTATAGCCATCTAGCTTTTGGCTTGAATTATTAGTTGTTGTACAGCCTGCAAGAGTGATTGCGGCGAACAAGACGATAAATATTTTTTTCAAGTTCATTTCTTTTCTTCTTTCGTTCCTTTATTATTTATAGAAAAACTTCTTTCTTTGCTCTATATTAGAATACTTTTTTTATACCTTGTAAAGCTCATTTTTAGAATTTGTGTATATTATTTTTCTTTTTTACAAAAGTGTTTGTATTGGCTTTGCCTAAATGAGTGTTGTAGTGTTTTTTATAGTATTGTGCTTGTGCTTGGACATCATTGCGATAAGGGATTCTTGTCTTTGCCCTCGAGTAAACAAGCCTTGCGAATATTGCAGAGAGAATGTCGTTATTTTGTAGCATTTCAAAATCTATCTCGCCAAAATCTGCCTGCATAGCCTTATATAATTTTGGGTAAGTCTTGGGTATACTTCTATGCCAAAGGTCTTTAAAGGTAATGTATTCTATTTGAAATATACCTACTGCATTGCCACCATATTGGCTGTATCTTGCACGCAAATCGCTTTCAGTTACTGCAGTGGCAAGAAGCAAGTCTCTAGCATTTGGAGTGTCCCAAAAGTCGTTTTGTTCTATATTTTTTATATATAAGCAAGCATCTGCAACTGCTTTTTTTGTATCTTCTAGGCTAACTTTTCTGCCATATCCTGCATATTTATTGCGAAGCATAGTCAAATATTGCCCCTCTTCGCCTTTATAGCTCATTTGAGACGTTGGCTTTTGAATATGAATAATGCGTACAGCAGTGTCTTTTAGTGCATAGATTATTTCTTCTTTGCGTACTATAAAAAAGACGATAAATGCTAGAATTACAGAGAGTGTAAGTATCTTGTGTTTAAATAGAAAGACAAAGAAGCCCAAGCTAGTTTTTTTTAAGCGAGAGTTTTTTCTTTTAGTTTTTGTATTCTTTCTTTTTCTAGTTGCCACAAGTTTAAATTTAATATGCCATATTTTAGGCTAAAAGAGAGCTTTAAGGCAATGCTTAAAACTCTCTTTGTTGATTTTATTTAAGGGATTTATTCCTTGTTTTTATTAGCAGCTTTTCTAGCTTTTCTACCACTTGCTGCAGGTGCTTCTGTGCCAGCCTTTGTTCTAGCGCTTATATTTGCTAGGGCTTTTTTGTCTGCCCAATCAATATCTTGGTCGAATATAGTTGCAAAGCGTGTGTAAACTTCGGCATCAATGCTATTCTTTTTCCATCTGTCTAATTCAACTGCATATTTAGCTTTCATATCGTCGAGAGCAGGCTTATATTCAGGATTATTGATTTCGTTGCTCATTTCCTGTCTGTCTTTTGAGATGTGGAAAAACTCCTGAGTTGCTGGAACTTTTTCAGCATTTGCCCAATAGATATACTTATAATCTTCAGATACAACTGAGTAAGATATAGTTGGGTCATTAATCCAAACATTTATCAAAGCTAAAACATCTCTAACTTTTGCCTTAGGGCTATCTATAACAGTTCTTAGGCTCTTTCCGTCCATATTTTCAGGTATTTCAATTCCAGCATAATCTAGGATAGTTGGAGCTAAGTCTATGTTTGCAGTTACTGAATTTCTCCAAATACTGTCAGCTTTCTTTGCCTTTGGATTATAGATAATTAAAGGAGTTTTTGTTGCTTCTTCGTATGCAAATACTTTACCTCCAAAGCCGTGCGAGCCAGCATTGTAGCCATTGTCAGAAGTGAGTATGATTATAGTATTATCTGCTAAGCCTTCTTTTTCGAGAGTTTCAAGTATCATACCTATAGCGTAGTCTACCCCATAGATTAATTGATGGTATTGGCGAGTTGTATTTTGGTAATCCTTTTCGTAGCCAAAGGACTCAAAAAGGCTTTTATATTGTCTGCCCATTCTTGATTGAGGGGCTAGGTGCTTGCCATTTTCTCTGCCAAAGTTGCTAGGTTGTTCCCAAACTACATCTTTGTAAATATCGTCAAAAAATGGGTCTGGGCTATTAGGTTTATGAGGTGCTTTAAAGCTCATAGACAAGCAAAATGGCTTTCCTGTTGCCTTAGCTTCTCTTATGAAATCAGAGCAGAATGCTCCATAAGCACGTGTAGAGTGTGGGTATTCCTTTGCATACTTTGCTATATTTTTATTCTTAGCTGTATTGTAATCTGTTTGATTTAAACCACCTGCAAAGTTATCAAAACTATCCACTGGCATCTGCTCGTATTTAATGTGAGTTGGGCTGCCTCCCTCTTCAGGAGTTACTGCAAAACCAAATTTTCCTGCAAATCCAACATAATAACCTGCATCTTTAAGTATCATAGGGTAAGATTTAGAGAAAGTCTTTTCGCTCAATCCAAAAGTGTTGAAGTTACAACCTGTCTTATACTCGTACATACCAGTCATAATGCACGCACGACTTGCCATACATATAGAAGTTGTCGCATAGTTATTTGCAAATATCACACCATTATTTGCAAGTTTATCCATATTCGGAGTCTTTACTTGCTTGTTTCCATAGACACCTGTGCTGTTACGCATTTGGTCATCTGTTAGAAACACTATGATATTAGGTCTAGTATCTTTTGCAAATGCACCTAAGACGCTTAGGCAAAAGGCTGAGATTATTATTAATCTTTTCATATATTATTTCTTTTTCTTTTCATATATTATTTCTTTTTCTTTTGTTTTATTTGAGTATTTGAATTTTCATCTATGAAGTTCATAATTGCGTCATAGTCATAAATGTCGCCATTATATTTCATAGCTTTGAGTAAATATTTGTAATTTGCTGCACAATTTTCGAATAGGGCAGGGATATGCTTTTTCTTTGTTTGCCAATCTATGCTTTGGTCGAAAATGATTTCAAATTCTTCATAGCTAGACCTCTTTACATTCTCATTTTTCCAATGTGCTAAAGCCTTATTGTATTCAGCTTTCATATTGCGAAGAATTTCTTTGTTTTCGGGGTCTGCAATGACATTGTGCATTTCAAATTTATCTGTTTTTAGGTTAAACAATTCTTCGCCTGCGTCAAGCTTTTCAGCATAAGGATAGTAAATGTATTTGAAATTTTCGCTAACTATAGACATTGAAACAGAAGGCAAAGACTCTATAACTTGGAAAAGTGGCAGAGCCTCTCTTACCTTAGATTGAGTGCCTTCTATTATAGCTTTCAGGCTTGTTCCATCTACATTTTCAGGAATTTCTAAGCCTGCATAATCCAATATAGTTGGCATTATGTCTATATTTGCAACCAGTGCTTGATTCCAACTTGTGTCGGCTTTTTTAGCTCTTGGGTCTAGGATAATTAGGGGCGTTTTGCTCGCTTCTTCGTAGGCTAGAGCCTTATGTCCAAAACCGTGAGTGCCACAGCTATAGCCATTGTCCGAAGTGAAAATGATTATAGTGTTATCAGCTAAGCCCTCTTCTTTTAAAGTATCTAAAATCATACCTACAGCATAGTCTACCCCATAGATTAGTTGGTTATATTTTCTAATTTCCTCTTGATAGATATTAGGGGCAAAGTTCTTTGCGGCAAATAGATATTGCTTGCCAAGCCTTGCTTGCATAACAAAGTGCTTAGCGTTTTCCTTGCCATAATTTGCAGGGGTTTTCCAGATTACATCTTTGTAAACATCATTAAAGAATGGGTCTGGAGTGTTGGGAGTATGAGGAGCTTTAAAGCTCATAGATAAACAAAATGGCTTTCCTGTTTTCTTGGCTTGAACTATAAAATCGCTACAAGCTTTCCCATAGGCTCGAGTTGCGTGTGGATATTCCTTTGCATACTTTGCAATAGCCTTATTCGTTTTAGTTGTGATATAGCTAGTTTGGTCTGGAGCACCTGCAAAGTAGTCGAAGTCGTCAGCAGGCAAAGCGTCATAGCTCTTATACTTTTCGTCAGTTGAGCCATCTTCTCGCACAGCAAAGCCAAATTTTCCTGCAAAGCCAGTGTAATAACCAGCCTTACGCAAGAGTATAGGGTAGGTCTTTTGCCACTTGCTCTGCCAAAGGGGAGCTTTGTCGAAATTGCAACCATTTTTATACTCATACATACCAGTCATCATAGTTGCCCTACTTGCCATACATATAGAAGTCGTCGCATAGCTATTTGCAAAGACAATGCCATCGCTTGCAAGCTTATCTAAATTAGGAGTTTTAACCTGCTCATTCCCATAAATGCCAATGTGGTTTCTTGCCAAGTCGTCTGCTAAAAAGAAGATGATATTAGGTCTATCGTCTTTTGCAAATGCACCTAAGACGCTTAGGCAAAAGGCTGAGATTATTATTAATCTTTTCATATATTATTTCTTTTTCTTTTGTTTTATTTGAGTATTTGAATTTTCATCTATGAAGTTCATAATTGCGTCATAGTCATAAATGTCGCCATTATATTTCATAGCTTTGAGTAAATATTTGTAATTTGCTGCACAATTTTCGAATAGGGCAGGGATATGCTTTTTCTTTGTTTGCCAATCTATGCTTTGGTCGAAAATGATTTCAAATTCTTCATAGCTAGACCTCTTTACATTCTCATTTTTCCAATGTGCTAAAGCCTTATTGTATTCAGCTTTCATATTGCGAAGAATTTCTTTGTTTTCGGGGTCTGCAATGACATTGTGCATTTCAAATTTATCTGTTTTTAGGTTAAACAATTCTTCGCCTGCGTCAAGCTTTTCAGCATAAGGATAGTAAATGTATTTGAAATTTTCGCTAACTATAGACATTGAAACAGAAGGCAAAGACTCTATAACTTGGAAAAGTGGCAGAGCCTCTCTTACCTTAGATTGAGTGCCTTCTATTATAGCTTTCAGGCTTGTTCCATCTACATTTTCAGGAATTTCTAAGCCTGCATAATCCAATATAGTTGGCATTATGTCTATATTTGCAACCAGTGCTTGATTCCAACTTGTGTCGGCTTTTTTAGCTCTTGGGTCTAGGATAATTAGGGGCGTTTTGCTCGCTTCTTCGTAGGCTAGAGCCTTATGTCCAAAACCGTGAGTGCCACAGCTATAGCCATTGTCCGAAGTGAAAATGATTATAGTGTTATCAGCTAAGCCCTCTTCTTTTAAAGTATCTAAAATCATACCTACAGCATAGTCTACCCCATAGATTAGTTGGTTATATTTTCTAATTTCCTCTTGATAGATATTAGGGGCAAAGTTCTTTGCGGCAAATAGATATTGCTTGCCAAGCCTTGCTTGCATAACAAAGTGCTTAGCGTTTTCCTTGCCATAATTTGCAGGGGTTTTCCAGATTACATCTTTGTAAACATCATTAAAGAATGGGTCTGGAGTGTTGGGAGTATGAGGAGCTTTAAAGCTCATAGATAAACAAAATGGCTTTCCTGTTTTCTTGGCTTGAACTATAAAATCGCTACAAGCTTTCCCATAGGCTCGAGTTGCGTGTGGATATTCCTTTGCATACTTTGCAATAGCCTTATTCGTTTTAGTTGTGATATAGCTAGTTTGGTCTGGAGCACCTGCAAAGTAGTCGAAGTCGTCAGCAGGCAAAGCGTCATAGCTCTTATACTTTTCGTCAGTTGAGCCATCTTCTCGCACAGCAAAGCCAAATTTTCCTGCAAAGCCAGTGTAATAACCAGCCTTACGCAAGAGTATAGGGTAGGTCTTTTGCCACTTGCTCTGCCAAAGGGGAGCTTTGTCGAAATTGCAACCATTTTTATACTCATACATACCAGTCATCATAGTTGCCCTACTTGCCATACATATAGAAGTCGTCGCATAGCTATTTGCAAAGACAATGCCATCGCTTGCAAGCTTATCTAAATTAGGAGTTTTAACCTGCTCATTCCCATAAATGCCAATGTGGTTTCTTGCCAAGTCGTCTGCTAAAAAGAAGATGATATTAGGTCTATCGTCTTTTGCAAATAGGCTCAATGCACTAAGGACTAATAAGCTTATAGTTAATTTCTTCATAGTACTTTCTGTAAAAAATCAATAAAAAGAGGAAGTACAACATTTCTTCCTCTTTTTTGTTATTTATTCTTACTTCTTTTTCTTATCAGTCATAGATCTGTTTTGAACTTTGATTTCGCCACTTAGTCTCTTGCGAGAATATTCTATTACTGCGTCGTAATCATAAATATCGCCATCGTAATTCATTCTATATAGCATATTTTCATAGCCATAAGCTCCATTTTCAAAGAGTTTATGTATGTGCTTTTTCTTTTCGTCCCAAGATATATTTTTGTCGAAAATTACAGGGAAAGTTTCATAAGAATCTCTAGCTACATTTTCCTTCTTGTACTTTTGGAAATGAGTTTCGTAGTGAGCTTGCATATCTCTTAAAGTAGACTTATA
This sequence comes from Opitutales bacterium, assembly GCA_044433115.1. GTDB lineage: Bacteria > Verrucomicrobiota > Verrucomicrobiia > Opitutales > Intestinicryptomonadaceae > CAKUIA01. The sequence continues at coordinate 24,334 of JAWXTY010000004.1, read as the reverse complement.
CTCAGGGTCGCTAATTACATTAGTCATCTCTAAAGCGTCCTTTTTGAGGTTATACAACTCTTCAGCTGGATCAATTCTTTCAGCATAAGGATAGTAGATATACTTGAAATCTTCTGTAACTATAGCTAGAGATACTGTAGGGAAACTGCCCCAAAGTTGGTATAAAGCTAATTCTTTACGTACCTTTTCCTTAGGGTTTTCTACAACTTTCTTTAAGCTCTTGCCGTCCATATTTTCTGGGATTTTTACACCAGCATAGTCTAAGATAGTTGGGGCTATATCTATGTTTGCACTAACGCCTGTTCTCCAAATATCCTTAGGCTTGTTTGCCTTTTTAATTCTTGGGTCATAGATAATTAAAGGAGTCTTTGCTGACTCTTCGTAAGCAAGAACTTTGCCACCCATACCATGGGCGCTGCAACTGTAGCCATTGTCTGAAGTTAAAATCAAGATAGTGTTATCAGCAACACCCTCTTTTTCTAAAGTTTCCATAACCATACCTATGGCATAGTCAACGCCGTGTATCAATTGGTGATATTGCGTTTGAGACCTTTGGAAGTTTACATCTTTGAAATAGGCATTTGCATACTCTAAATATTGCCTACCTAGCTTTGCTTGAGTAGATAAATGAGTAGCACTTTCTCTGCCAGAATTTGCAGGTCTTTGCCAAACTGTATCTTTATAAACATCGTTAAACATAGGGTCTGGCTTCATCGGAGTATGAGGAGCTTTAAAGCTCATAGAAAAGCAAAATGGCTTGCCACTTGCCTTTGCTTCCTTGATGAAATCTGCAATTGCAGCAGCATAAGCACGTGTAGAGTGAGGGTATTCCTTTGCATATTTTGCCAAGTGCTTGTTCTTTGCTGTTTCATACTCAGTTTGTCCAGTGCCACCTACAAAGAAGTCAAAATCATCTTTAGCAATAGCTTTATCGCCCTTATACTTTACCTTATTTGCTTCGTCATAAATATCTACACCAACTTTGCCACCCATACCTGTAAAGTAGCCAGCTTCTCTCAATAACATAGGGTAAGACTTCTTCCACTTACTTTCATACAAAGCTCCTTTATCAAAATTACAACCAGTTTTATACTCATACATACCTGTAAATATAGACGCACGACTTGCCATACATATAGTGGTAGTTGCATAATTATTTGCAAATATCGCACCATTATTGGCAAGCTTGTCCATATTAGGCGTTTTTACTTGAGTGTTCCCGTATACTCCAGTTGAATTTCTAGTTTGGTCATCTGTTAAAAATAAGATGATATTAGGTCTGTTATCCTTTGCGGCAAAGGCACTTACGGCACTTGCAGCCATCAATATATATAATGTTAGTCTCTTCATAATTCAAATTAATATTAATGGGTATAATTTAAGCTTTTCTTTTCGCCTTGTCAATATATAAAAAGAATACTAATTTTAAGAAAACTCTAGCATAGAAAATGACTCTTATTAGCTTCGCAAAAAAAAGAGCGTTCCCATTCGAAAACGCTCTAAAATGTTTTTGCGAGGAGTCATTGGCTTTAGCCAATTCGTCTGTTGCAACTCTGAGTACCCCCAAGGAGAAACGAAGTTTCTCGGTACAGGGCTTCGCCCTGTTATTGGGCAGTCATTGAGTCGTAGAATTCTACGATTTTCTTTCTATTTTCGCCTTCGCACTGAGCGATAGCAGACTTAGGGTGGCTATTCATAATACCAGAAATCATATAAGGGTAATCGAAGCCCCAGCCGAGAGCTTCTCTCATAGGTTCGATAGTATCTTGTACGCATTCTAGTACTGGACGAATTTTGTATTTAGGGTTATGAAGAAAACCGAGGAGGAGTTCTAGTTGGCAGTTGCCTGCACCTCTGCCTAAGCCAGCGATAGTTGCATCTAGCATAGTAGCACCACGAAGGATTGCTTCGATAGTGTTAGAGAAAGCTAGTTGCATATTGTTATGAGCGTGGATACCTAATTCTATGCCTTCAGCTTTAGTGTATCTGTGGTATTTTCTTAGGAGGTAAGAGATTTGTTCGCCGTATAGAGAGCCGAAGCTGTCAACTAGGTATACAGTGTTAGGCTTTGCAGCACAAAGTAGTTCTAGGGCTTCATCGAGTTCTCTTTCTCTAACAGTAGAGATAGCCATAAGGTTAAGAGCAGTTTCGTAGCCTTTGTCTTGAGCATCTTTAAGCATTTCCAAAGCCAAAGGGATTTGGTGAATGTAAGTTGCAACTCTGATTAGGTCTATAGGGCTTTTGTCGCAAGGCAATACGTCATTCATATCGCTTTTTTCAGCGTCAGCCATAACAGCTATTTTAGGGCTATTTTCAGTTTTTAGGTCGTCGATAATTCTGCTGATGTCTTCGTCTTTAGAAAATCTCCAAGGACCGTAATCTTTAGTTGAAAATATTTTTTCGCTATTCTTGTAGCCAATTTCCATATAGTCTACATTAGCTTTAGTCAAAGTAGAGTAAACTTCTTTAACTTCTTCGTCAGTAAATCTGCTATTGTTCATCAAACCGCCATCACGGATTGTGCAGTCTAGCACTTTTAGGTTTTCTCTGTAGCCTACCCATTTAGATTGAGTTGCATTGGAGCTTGTTTTTGCTTTAGCATTCATTTTTATTTATTTTCTTTCTGTTTATAAAAAAAACTCGGGTTTTATCCCCGAGCTTCAATTCTTGATTTTTTGTTAAATTATACAAGCACGCTTCGGGAATATTTTATTTCATAAAATATGAGTAATAGAAATCTCCGAAGTAGTACGCATTTGTAGACACACAAGTAGAGCCAACTTCAAGTGAAGATGTTTCGATATTTGCTATGTCGTCTAAATGTTTCATTTTTATCTGTATATAAGTAAAGTATATCTTTTCCAAAAAATCAAGCATTTTTTTTGATTTTTTTACATTGGACAAGTTTTAGCATTTATTGGTAGTCGCTAAAACGCATAGATACAAGCTTTGTAACGCCTCGTTCTTGCATAGTTACGCCGTAGATAGTGTTGGCGGCAGACACTGTGCGTTTGCTGTGGGTGATGATTAAGAATTGCGAGTAGCTGGTGAACTCTTTGAGTATATCCGTGTATCTGCCAATGTTTGCGTCGTCTAGTGGAGCGTCGAGTTCGTCGAGTACGCAAAAAGGCGAAGGCTTAACCATATATATAGCAAAGAGCAGGGCAACAGCTGTCATAGTTCTTTGTCCGCCAGATAGTAGCGACAAACTCTTAAGTACAGTGCCAGGAGGGCGTGCAATGATTTCTATACCACTGTCTAAAACGTCCTCTGTTTCGACAAGGTTTAAATCAGCGTGTCCACCTCCAAATAGCTTTTGGAAAGTAAATTCAAAGTTTTTGCGTATCTGCTCAAAGGTTTCTATAAATAGCTTTTTGGAAGTCTCGTTGATTTCGTCTATTGCAGATACTAAGTCGTTCTTGGCTTTCCACAAGTCGTCGCTTTGAGCCTTTAAAAAGTCGTAGCGTTCTTTAAGCTCTACATATTCGTCTATAGCAACGAGGTTTACAGCTCCCATTGAGGCAATCTTTTGCCTTAGAGTCTTTAGCTCTTCTTCTATAGCAATAAAGTCAGACGACTCAAGAGCCTTGAGGCTTTCTTCAGTCATAGGAGGTCTATCCTTTGCCACAGGGGCAGAGTCTGCTTCGTCTTCGATGTCCTTTAAATCTAGTTTTAGCTCGAACTTTTCGTCAGCTTTCCAGAGTTGCTCTCTATAATCTATAGTGGAAATATCTAGCTCGTAGTCGCTTAAAATTCTTTCTATGGCAAATTCACGCTTAGAGTTTAGCTTAGCTAATTTTATGTCTAAGTCATTTTTATCTGCAAGAGCCTTTCTATGCCTTTGGCTAAGTTCCTGCATATCTTTATCTGCAAGGAGGAGGGCTTCTTCTTTTCTTGAGAGTTGGAGCTTTTCCTCTTCTATAGAATTTAATAGAGCGTCGAGCTTAGATTTTAGCTGAGTAGATAGTTCTAAGTCCTTTAGTGAATTTTCCTCAAGGTTTTGTATAGTTTGTGCAGATTGTTCTAGCTCTATTCTTATTTTTTGTAGTTGAGTTTCTGTTTCAATCTCTTGTTGCTTAGTTGCATTTAAGCCTTTTTCGAGATTGTCAAGAGCCTGCTTTTTTGTAGCTAAGTCGAGGCGTAGCTCAGAAAGTTCGGCTTGCTTTTGCTCTTTTTCAAAGCGTATATCTTCAATTTGAGCCTCTTTTTTATTTATTTCAAGGCGAGAATTTTCTATTTTTTCCTCAGCTTGAGAGAGAGCGTCATTTGCCTGCTTGAGCCTATTTTGGGCTTCAAAGCGAGAATTTTCCATATCCTCTAAGAGCATATTTTGCTTGGAAAGTTCGGCTTGCTTTGCCTTTTTGTTCTGCTCTAAATTGCTAAGTTGGGCTTCTATAGATAATAATTCACGCTTGATTTCAGCTTCTATAGCTTTCTTTTGCTTTGCTTCTTCTTCGAGATTATCCATTTGAGCCTGTAGAGACATAGCCTCTTCGTGGAGCTTTGTGAGGGCGTTGTTGTCGAGTTCTATCTCAGAGCTTAGCCTCTTTATCTCTTTGTTACGCAAGATGAAAGAGCTTTCAGTGTCCTTAGATTGACTAGCTGAATATATCACACCTCTACAATCTAAGACGTTGCCATTTCTATCTACTGCCAAGGCAAAATTGAAGTTGCTTTGAGCTAGGGCAAAGCTTAAAAATTCTAAAATATCCTCACAAAAATAACAGCCGTCTAAGAGCTTTTTTGCAGATAAGGCAAGAGTAGCGTCATCGCTTGTAGGGCTTATGAAGTTTTGGCATTTATAAATATTTGCAGGCAAGTTGTCGAGTTGAGTAAAGCTTAAAAAGTCTTTGATTTTTATGCAGGCTTTGCCTAAATTTCTGTCTCTAAGAGCGTCTAAGAGAGGGGATATTTTCGACTCATCATCGAGACTTAGGGCATCTATGCTAGAAGATAGCATAGTCTCAAAAGCATAAGCCCACTCTTCTTTAATATCTAGCGATTGGGCAATGATATTCACGCTTGAAGGGGAAATTACTTCTTCGACTTTGCCTTGCATAACTGCACGTACGCCATCAGAATAGCCCTCAAGTTTTTCTTGCAAGTCGTTCAATAAGCTTAATTTAGCACTCTTTGACGCTATAGTTCTATCGAGGGATTGTATCTCAACTTGTTTTGCTCTATATGCTTGGATTAGCTCAGAATTTGATTGGGCTATTTGCGAAATTTCCTCTTGAACATTACTTAACCTATACTTTGCAGTTTCTGTTGCCTGTGCAAATTCTTCATCTCTAGCCTGATAGCTAAGTATCTCTTCCTTAAGCTGATAGGCAGTGTCAGAGGCTGTTGCGTGGCGTACCTCATAAGACTTTAAATCAACTTCTATAGAGCTACAATTGCTCCTCAATCGAGTTATAGCTCCCTCATTTACAAGGCTATCTTGCTTTGCTTTTGATAGTTCTTGCTCAGTTGCACTTAGGCGTTGCTCTATTAGAATTAAGTCTCGATTTTGCTGTTTAAAAAGTTCGTCAGAGCTAAATACAAGCTCAAGTTGCTCTTGCTTAGTCTTAGCGTCGCCTTGGGTTTTGCCTCTTAGATTGCTAAGTTGGGTTTCGAGCTTTTCTATTTCTGCTTGAATATTTTCGCCACGTTCGAGTATATCCCTTTTACGAAGTTGAGCAAACTCACAATTTCTTTGAGCCTGCTCTTGTTGAGAGCGAATTTCAGCTGAATTAGAACGCAATACTTCCAAGTTTTCTAAAAGTATAGTACGTTGACTTCTTGTAGCTTCAAGTTCGCCTTGCCTTTGAGATAATTCTTGGTTTAGCTTTTCTAAATTTTCAAGAATGATATTTACTTGAGCCTCATCTTGGGAAATTAACACGCTTTGCTCAGAGTAGATTTTTGCATTTATTGCAATATCTAAATGCTTTAGCCTGTGGCTAAGTTTTTGGTATCTAAGAGCCTTTGCTGCCTGTCTTTTAAGCGAGCCAATTTGTCTATTGATTTCTTCAATTCTGTCAGTAATTCTAGCTAAATTTTGGTCTACCAAGGCAAGCTTATTTAGGGCTTCACGCCTTTGAGTTTTATATCTAGTTATGCCAGCTGCTTCTTCAAAAATAGCCCTACGCTCACTTGGGTTAGACGACAATATCTGGTCTATTTGCCCTTGAACCATAAAGGAATAAGAGACACGCCCAATACCAGTATCCATAAAGAGGTTTTGTATTTCCTTAAGGCGAGCAACTTTGCCATTTATATAGTAATTACTACCTCCGTCTTTAGCGACACGCCTTGCGATTTCTACCTCATTAAAATTTGTGCCAAGTTCTTTTTCGCACTCAGCAAAAAGCAACTTTACCTCACAAAGAGGCAAAGGCTTACGCTTATCTGTGCCTTGGAAAATGACATCTTGCATTTTGCCCCCACGCAAAGCCTTGGCACTCTGTTCGCCCAAGACCCAACGTATAGCATCAACTATATTGCTCTTACCACAGCCATTGGGACCAACTATAGCGATTATACCCTTAGGTAAATCTATCTCAGTTTTGTCTGCAAAGCTCTTAAAGCCATTTATAGTTACTTGCTTTAGATACATAGATGTTGTCTATTTCCCTTTAGTTAGGCTAAAATCCTTTAATCTTAAATAGAGAAGTTACAGACATATTGTTGTGTATTCTTAAAATAGCGTCTGCAAAGAGATGAGCTATAGATAGTACTGTTATATTGTAGTCTTTGTATCTAGGGCTAGGAGGAGTTGAGTCTGTTACGATTAACTCGTCTATATAACCTAAAGCCAATCTTTCGTAGGCAGTGTCAGTTAGGCAAGCGTGCGTTACTGCAGCTCTAACTGTCTTTGCTCCGTTTTGCTTTAAAATTTGGGCAGCAGCTGTTATAGTGCCTGCTGTTTCTGTCATATCGTCCAAGATTAAAATGTCTCTGCCTTCAACGTCGCCAACTAAGTTAGTTGCAGCAACTTCTTCTGCAGAAATTCTTCTCTTTGCAATAAAGCCCACTGGTACGTCGAGTTGCTCAGCGTATGCAACCGCTCTCTTTAATGCACCAACGTCAGGCGAAATCACTGTAGCATTAGATAAATCACCCTTAGATAGGTAGTCGATTATAACTTGAGAAGCGTTCAAATGGTCGCAAGGAATATCAAAGAAACCTTGGATTTGTTGAGCGTGCAAGTCCATAGTCAAAATTCTATCTATGCCAGCAGCAGTTAGCAAGTTTGCCATTAGCTTTGCAGTAATAGGTACTCTTGGCTTATCTTTTCTGTCTTGTCTAGCATAACCAAAGAAAGGAATTACAGCAGTTATTCTTGATGCAGACGACCTTTTTGCTGCGTCTGCCATAATGAATAATTCCATAAAGTTATCATTAGTAGGAGCATTTGTTGGCTGAACGATAAATACATCATCGCCTCTAATAGTTTCTAAATACTGAGCAAAAATCTCTGTATCTGGAAATTCTTCTACTCTTGCTGAACCTTGAGTTAGCGACAAGCAATCGCAAATTGCATTTGTCAAATCTGGGTTAGCTCTACCTGAAAAAATCTTTAGATTATCTATCTTCATAATATAATTTTTAGCAATTATATAACTTTTGTAAACAATAAAAGCACAAAAAATAAATTTTGTGCCTTTATTTTAAAATATTATATAAACTTTTTACTGTTTCTTGAACTTTGCGTTTCGCTCGTCTAAAAGTGCTTTTAGCTCTTGAACTTTTTCTGGGTGCTTTTTAGCAAGATCAGTTTTTTCGCCTATATCATCTTTAAGATTATATAGCACGTAGCCTTGGGAATTTTTTGCGTTTGCATTGCCATTTTTTACAAGCTTCCAATCGCCTTTTCTAAAGCCAGTAATGGCAGCCACATTTGAGCCTGCGTAAGTAAATTCATCTCTAGGGCTAGTCTTTGTCTTTCCAGATAAGAAAGAAAGTAGCGATACGCCATCTATACCTTCTGGAGTTTTAGCTCCTGTCAATTCTGCGATAGTTGGCATTATATCTATGCTAGACATAATTTCAAATGTATCTGTGTTCGCCTTGATAAGTTTTGGATATGTAACTAAAAATGGTACTCTTAAACCACCTTCATTTAAGCCAAATTTGCCACCCTTTAGAGGTAGGGCTTTGCCATATTTATTAGCCTTTAGGTAAGGACCATTGTCTGAAGTGTAGAAGATTATAGTGTTATCAAAGAGATTTTTTTCTTTTAGATAGGCTACTAATCTACCTACATTTGCGTCGATTTCTGCAATGCAGTCGCCATAAGTACCACGAGAACTAACGCCCTTGAATTTGTCTGTAACAAACTGAGGGTCGTGAGGCATAGCTGGAGTTAGGCATACAAAAAATGGCTCGCCCTTAGCATTTTCTATAAATTTTATAGTCTCATCTACATATCTTTCAGTTAGAGTCGCTTGGTCTGCAGGATATTCTACAACTTCGTTTCCACGCATTAGAGGAGGGTCTTCTTTGCCATTTTCCAAAGATGGTCTTTTGTTTGTAGCACGCTTGGACATAGTTTCCATAGTAAATCCTTTGCGTAAGACAATGTCTTTTGCGTATTTCATATTTTCAGGTAGCCACATATCATTACTATAAGGTATTCCATAAAAATAATCATAGCCTTGCTCTATAGGTAGATATTCGTCTTGGTGTCCCAAGTGCCATTTGCCTATTAGGGCAGTGTGGTAGCCAAGAGGCTTAAGCATTTCAGCTATAGTAACTTCGCTTTGAGGCATACCTGCAGGAGTGTCAGGGAAATACACTTTTTGCTTTTGTCCATTGCTAAATAGTTTTACGTTATAGTGATATTTACCAGTTTGAAGGGCTGCTCTCGATGGAGTGCAAACGCTAGTAGATACATAAAAGCTTCTGCCTACTAATCCTTCAGAGGCAAGCTTATCTATATTAGGGGTTTTAATCCCTTCTGCCCCAAAGATACCCAAGTCCTGATAGCCTTGGTCGTCAGTAAAGATTATAAGTACATTTGGCTTCGTCTCAGCATAAAGTCCAAGAGAAAGCAAACTAAGAGCTGTAATAAATAATTTCTTTATATATGTTAAATAGCTTTATGTTTTTTCTATACTAAGTCAAGAATATACTAAGTCAAGAATATACTTTGCCTTGACTTTTTTTGAAAAAATATTTTTATGAAGAAGTGTATGAGAACTTTTATAAGAACTTTATTTTTGTATAGCCTTAGTGCATTGTCGCTATGGGCTGCAGAAGCTCCTCAAGCTTTGCGTTGCAATTTGATAGAACATAGTGATAGATGCTTTGTAAATGGCGAGATTGTTCAGATTTCTTTAGCTGATACTAAAAATATAGTCGAAAGCGTGCAGTCAGTGCTTATAGAGAGCAAAGAGCCTTTTTTCTCTTGGCTTATAAATGACGAAAGGCGTAACATAAAGCAAGTTGCCTATCAAATTCAAGTCTCTACAAGCTTAGACAAAGACTTTGGCGATGTGTGGGACTCTACTAAGACAGATGGTGGGCTTTCGCAAGCTATATATAATTCTAAGACAGCCCTAAAGGAAGATAGCCTTTATTATTGGCGAGTTAGATATTGGAATAACAGGGGAGAAGAAAGCCCTTGGTCTAAGCCTAAGGCTTTTAAAACAGGGGCTGAACTTAGGGATTACTCAAGTTCTTATTACCCTATAACTAAGAGATTGCAAAGCTTTGCTTCAAAGAAAAAGATTGCTGGTAATTTATATTTTTACGACTTTGCTAAAGCTGGGTTTGCTCGTTTGAAAATTACAGCCACAACAAATAAGTGCAATGATACTTTGATTGTACGCTTTGGTGAAGTTCTAAAAGACGATGGCAGGCTTAACTCCAATGCAGGAGGCTCAAGGCGTTTTAGAGAAGTTAAGTTAAAGCTAATTGAAGGCACGCATACATATTTTATAGCAATAGAAAAAGATGCGAGAAATGCCAGTGGCGACGCAATTTTAATGCCAGAATATATGGGCGATGTCTACCCTTTTAGATATTGCGAAATTGAGGGCAGTGCTTTTGTGGATAGCTTGCATAGGGAGCTTGTAACTTATCCTTTTAACAATTTTGCTTGCGAGTTTGAGTGTTCTGACAAAGTTTTAAATGATATATGGGACTTTTGCAAATATTCTATTGAGGCAACGAGCTTTGCAGGATATTATGTAGATGGCGATAGAGAGCGTATCCCCTATGAGGCTGATGTTTATATAAACCAGCTTAGCCACTATGCAGTCGACGCTGAATATAGCTTGGCAAGGCGTACTCAAGAATATTTGTTGTTTAGACCAACTTGGCCTACTGAGTGGATTTTGAGTTCAGTGCTAATTGCTTGGAAAGATTATTTATATACAGGCGACTCTAGCTTCATAGAAAAGTATTATGATGACTTAGTTAATAAGACTCTAATTGCCTTAACTGCCGAAAATAATCTAATATGTACTAATAGAGCTAAATTCACTAAATCTATAAAGGACAGCGTGCATTATAAGGCTAAAACGCCTATGAGGGATATAGTGGATTGGCCTCATAGGGGCAATTTTGGAATGGATAAAAATAATTCAGGCGAGACTGATGGCTTTGTATTTAGCGATTATAATTGCGTGTCAAATGCCTACCACAATTTTGCTTTGCAGATTATGGCAAATATTGCTAGTGCCTTGGGCAAGGGCAAGGACGCAAAGGATTTTGCTCAAAGAGCTTCAACTCACAAAAAAGCCTTTAATGAGCTTTTCTTTGATAAGGAAAATGGACGCTATAGAGATGGTATAAATATAGAGCATAGTGCATTGCACTCAAATATCTTTGCACTAAACTTTGGGCTAGTAGAAGAGGAAAATGTCAAGAGCGTTACAGACTTTGTAGAGAGCAGAAAGATGTCTTGTAGCGTATATGGCTCACAGCATTTATTAGACGCAATCTACGAGGGCGAAAATGCTAGATATGGCAAGGAGCTATTGACTTCTACTGGAGATAGGTCTTGGACTCACGCTATATATAATGTAGGAACTACAATTTCACTCGAAGCTTGGGATAATAAATATAAGCCTAATCAAGACTGGAACCACGCTTGGGGTGCTGCTCCTGCAAATATTATAGTTATGCGTATGATGGGTTTAATGCCACTTAGTGCAGGCTTTTATAAATTTAGAATTAAGCCTCAGTTAGACGACTTGGAGTGGGCAAAATTGAGCTATTCAACTATGCGAGGCAAAATCGACTTGGAAATAACTAATAAGGAAAACTTTGAGATGAAATTTAAAATACCTGCAAATACTACAGCAGAAATATTTGTACCTTGTGCTAAGGATATTCAAGGAAAATTATTCCTAAATGGCAAAGAATTTGAGGCAAAGCGAGTGCGAGATTTCTTCTATTTAGGCACTTTCTCGTCTGGAACTTATAGTATTTTGTTAAAAAATACCAAATAGATAGATAAAGCTTGAAATTTTATTTTGAAACAAATATAAATTTAGTCTGTTTAATAACAAGTAATATGAATAGAAAAAATCTTAAAAAAACACGTAAGGCATTTACTTTGATGGAAATCATTTTGGTAGTTGCTATGTTAGCACTATTGTTATCTTTAGTTGTAGGTAACTTAGATGGTTTATACTCTCAAGGCTCTAAGAAAATCGCAGAGACTTTCGTTAATGGTATGGGAGTTGACACTTCTTTAACTAGCTACAGAATTGATATGGGCAGATACCCTAATACTGAAGAAGGTTTACAAGCTCTAATTGCGAACCCAAGCGACGACTCTCGTTGGAATGGTCCTTACCTAAAGCAAAAGCAATTGCCTACAGACCCTTGGGGTAATGTATATCAATACTCTTGTCCTGGCACTAATAACCCAGCAAGCTATGACGTTTGGTCTATGGGTATGGACGGCATTAATGAATCTGAAGACGACATAGGCAACTGGAGCACTGAGTCTAAGTAATCACGCTTCTTGTAAACGCCTTATGTTAAAAGTAGAGAGAAAGGGTTTTACCCTCTTGGAGGTTATTATAACTTTAAGTTTAATAGCCCTTCTTTCTTCGTTGTTTATTTCAAATTTAGATACACTATTTAATTCTGTATCTAGGAAAAACCCAGAGAAAACTCTTGTGGAAGTTGTAAATAGGGCGTCGAATTTGGCTCAGTCTAGGGGCGAAGAAATCAAGTTGAGCTTCGATGAAGAGGCAAATGCTTTGATTTTATCTGCTTATTTAAACGACGAGCCTTTAGAGTCTTATGGCTCATCTATGGAGGGCTTAGAAGTTAGTTTTGAGCCTGTGTATCCAAAGGTTATAGATGGCAGTGAGTCGACTTTTAAAATGGTAGAGGAAGTCGATTGTATGCGATTTTACCCTGATGCGACATCGTCTAAAGTGCGTATAACTTTGGAGTATGGCAATAGGGAGTATTCTGTTATATTTGATACATTTTCTGCAATGAAGTTGGAGGATAGCGATAAAGATGAAGATTAAAAAGGCATTTACTCTAATAGAAACTATAGTTGCCTTGGCTATTTTTGCTGTAATGGCAACAGCGATTGGGCAAGCTATCTACAACTTGGGAGCTGCGATAAATATTGCAGATAAGGACTCTAAAAGAGATGCGACAAGAGAATTTTTGCGTTATCAAGTTTTGCAAGTAACAGACTTAGATGAACTTGAGTCGACTTTTGACTTGGAGGACTTAGATGGCGAAACAGTTTTGGTAAGTTGCGAAGTCGAAGAGACTGTAGTTGCAGACCTCTTTAAAATGTATGTAAATTACAAAAGTACAGCTTATAGTATAAACGAGGAGTTTTTGGTAATACGTGAAGATTGGTATGAGTCGGCAGACGACAGGAGCGACTTAATCGATGACAGAACAGATGAACTTGATGATATAAGGTCTAATTATTGATATGAAAAAGAGGCGATATTTTACTTTATTGGAAGTCTTGCTTGCCTTATCTATAGCAGCGATGGTTATGATGGCGTGTTCTTCTATGTTGTTTGCTATGATTAAGTTGAGTACGACTATGGAAAATTCTAAGCCACTTGGTAAGCATATGAATTCTGTAGAGCGATTTTTGAAATCTTGCTTTATCAATTCAAATTTTCCAGAAGATACCCCTGCAGACTTATTTGGTGATAATCGCTCAGATGAAGGCACTATAAGAATTGGTCAGCACCCAGATAACAAGCAGACTACTAAGATGCAACTTGCCTTTGGGGTTATAAAAGACCACCCATTTTTCCCATCTCGCAACTTGTTTTCGAGAGAAAAACTTTGCTGGCTCGACTTTAGAGAAGACGATGGCTTGTATTTAGTTTGGACTTTTATTTATTACGAAGAAGAGCAGAGCGACTATATCATTTATGAAAATTTAATTTCTAGCTATGTCAAAGAGCTGAATTATTGGTATTATTCAGATACTTATGGCTGGGAAGTCGAAGAAGATTTAAGTACGTCGTCGTCGAATGCAGGCAATATTCCTCACTTTATTGAGCTTGTATTTAGCGATGGTACAGCTGAAGTTAGCAGAATGATTTCTCTATTTAGCTTTGAGGAAATTGAGGAAACGTCGACATCAACATCAAATTATGGAGGCAGAGATGGCGTTACGCAGGGTAACTAGAAAAGGCTCTTTGATAGTCTATATATTGTCAATGTTGATGGTTATGTCGGCATTGATAGTCTTGATTGTGGAAAAGGCTCAAAAGGATTTAATCGACAAAGCGTCGGCAGTAGATACTACAAGTCTTAGAATTGCAGGATATTCAGCTCTAAATGCGACTATGGCAATTATAGAGGAGTATAGGGAAATTGACGGCGGGATATATTCTACTCTTCAAGGCTGGGACGAGCCTTTTAGCGAAATGCGTGTGTCTTTTCCAGATGGAATTAATGTGGAAGTGAAAGTCGAAGACGAAACTGGCAAGTATCCTCTTGTGGCTGCAGACGCAGACGTTTTAGCTGCTATATTTGAGAATATGGGCTTAAGCTCCTTGGAGTCTTTGAAGCTCGCTGACTGCTTGATAGACTGGATGGATACAAACGACTCAGCAGAAATTTATGGGGCAGAAGAGGGCGATTACACTGAGACTTACTCGCCAAAACCTCCAAATAGAAGCTTGAGAGATTTTAGTGAATTGCGTTTTGTTAAGAATTTTGACGAATATTTCTTTGACGAAGATGGCATTGAAAATGATTATTACAATACATTTATTAGCCTTGTTTCCTTAGAAGAATTTAGCACAGTAAACATAAATGAAGCCCCATATTTGCTTTTAGCGTCTTTATACGATGTAGCAGGTTACGATTTTACTGACTCAACTTACAGTGCAATCAAGGGCGAAAGTGGCGTTTCTTCTACAGAAAATGCTTGGTTAGAGAGCCTAACTGATTTGCAAAATAGAAATGCTGAAGCTCCTTCGAATTATTTTGTTACAGAGAGTGCTATGCTTAAAATAAGTATAACAGTAACAAGGGGCTTGGCGAAATTCCATCTAAGTGCCTTCTATGGCGAAGAGCCAGAGGACTCAACTGCAACTGTTTCTTCAACTAGAAATGGTACAACTTCTACATCTTCAGCAGGCTCAAGTGGTAGTAGCTATTCTACCCAAACTTCAGATAGAAATCAAAATTCTAATTCTGCTTTTGGAGCAGGCATATTGAGATTGAGCGAATTTATATCTACTCCTTACTAATTTTTAGAACCTACCTGAGCTTATTCGTCGGTTTTTTTGTATTTATTGTTAAAAAAGCTTGTATTGCTTTGTATAAGTTATAAGATACTAATTGTTTAATATTATTAACTTCTTGTAGCATTAACAAGAGAATACAATTTTTACAGATGAATATAGATTTAAATAGTAAAATAGCACAAGCTATAAAGATGGGTGCATCAGACGTGCATATTTGTAGCAAAGAAACAGTTAGGTGTCGTCTTGACGACTCTATTTTACCGCTAGGCAAGGAGATACCTTTTGATGGCGAGGGCTTGCTTGATTTCTTATTAGAGACTTTAGACGAAGATAGTGTTAGAAAGCTTAGTGCTCGTTATAAAAAGGGCGAGGAAGTTGACTTTGGTATATCGCTATTTGGCACTCGTTTTCGTGTAAATGCTTATAGGGATATTTCTGGCGATAACGCTTGTATGCGTATTATTAAGAACAAGATTGACACTCCTGAAGAGTTGGGCTTGCCTCCTATGATGATGGAATTGTCTAAGCGTAGATATGGCTTAGTAATTATCACAGGGGCAACTGGTTCTGGTAAATCTACAACTCTTGCGAGCTTGATTGAAAAGATTAACCAAGAGCGTGATTTGCACATTATCACTATTGAAGACCCAATCGAATTTGCCTTTACTAACAAGAAATCTTTGATTAACCAAAGGCAAGTTGGCTTGCATACTGAAAGTTTTGCTATGGGCTTGCGTGCGTCTTTGCGTGAAGACCCAGACGTTGTTATGATTGGTGAGTTGAGAGACTTAGAAACAGCGAGAGCAGCATTAAACTTGGCAGAAACAGGACACATAGTTTTTGGTACATTGCACACATCTTCAGCAGCAGGCTCTATAGAACGTATCATCGACATTTTCCCACACGAAGAGCAATCTCAAGTGCGTTCAGTTTTAGCAGAAGTACTTTTAGGTACATTAACTCAGTGCTTAGTTCCAACTATAGGTGGGGGCAGAAGGGCAGCTTTTGAGTTCTTAATATCAAATTCTGCAGTGCGAAATTTAATTAGAGAATCTAAGATTAATATGATTCAAAACGTACTTCAAACATCGTCATCTTCAGGTATGATGACTATGAAAGATAGCTTTTTGAATTTGCTTGCTGAAGGGCATATAGACTTAGAGACAGCCAAAAAGTACTATTCTGGCGAAGAAGCTCTTTTAGACTAAAGGTCTTAGCGTAAAAGCATTTAACTCAAATAAACAAAATGAAGAAAACTATGAAATCTCTCTTTATTTCTACAATAACATTAGTTCTTGGAGCTAGTGCTATTGCTGCAAATAAGCCAAATATAATATTCGTCTTAACTGACGACTTAGGATATGGCGATGTATCTTGCCTTAACCCCGATTCTAAGATTAAAACCCCAAATATCGACAACTTTGCAGCTTCTGGCATAACATTTACAGACGCACACACAGGCTCTGCTGTTTGTACTCCCACTCGTTATGGCGTTGTAACTGGCAGATATGCTTGGCGTACAGGCTTAAAGGGTGGAGTAGTTAGTGGCTTTGCTAAATCTATGATACCTAACGACAGAACCACTATGGCTTCTATGCTAAAGGCTCAAGGTTACAACACTGCATTCATTGGCAAGTGGCACTTAGGCTGGGATTGGGGTGTAAAGGACGGCTTTGGGGCAAGTACTAAAGTTTCTACTAACCCAAAATACAATCAAATTAAGCCTGAAGGTATAGACTACTCTAAGCCTGTTACAAATGGTCCAGCTACTGTTGGCTTTGATTATTACTTTGGTATTTGTGGCTCTTTGGATATGCCTCCTTATGTATATGTAGACAATGGTATTCCTACAGACCCATCTAATGACAAGAAAATCCTTGATACAGTTAATCGTAAGGGACACATTGGTAGCGACTTCGTTCAAGAAGAAGTTCAGCCTAAGATTATCGAAAAGTCTTGCGAGTATATCAGAAAGCAAGCTAAGGCAGACAAGCCTTTCTTCTTGTATTTGCCTATGACTGGTCCTCACACTCCTATACTTCCAACTAAGGACTTCCAAGGCAGAACTACTATAGGTGCTTATGGCGACTTTGTTGAAGAAGTTGACTTTTTGTTCGCTAAGATTATAAAGACTTTAGAAGAAGAAGGTATTAGAGACAACACTATCGTTGTGTTCACTTCCGACAATGGTTGCAGCCCTGCAGCTCGCTATGCAGATTTACACAAGAAGGGGCATTATCCTTCAGCTCAATTTAGAGGTCAAAAAGGCGATTTATACGATGGTGGACACAGAGTTCCTTGTATGATTAGCTGGCCAGCTAAGATTAAAAAGGGTCAATTAGCAGACCAAACTATATGCTTAACTGACTTTTTGGCTACTTTCGCTGACATTGCAGGCTATAAGCTAAAGGACAACGAGGCTGAAGACAGTGTAGCTCTAACTACTGTATTAAAAGACCCTAAGGGTGCAAAGGAAGTTAGATCTTCTATAGTTCACCACGCATATTATGGTGCTTTTGCAGTTAGAATGGGCGACTGGAAGTTGCTAGTTCACCCTGCAGGTGGTGGTTTTGATGACAAAAAGTTGAAGCTCGATCAACTCCCTCCTTTGCAATTATACAATATGAAAGACGATATAGGCGAAAAGAATAACCTATACGCTTCTAACCCAGAAAAGGCTAAGGAACTTTTGACTCAACTACGCAAAATTATCGAAGAAGGTAGAAATTCAGAAGGTGCAAAACAAGCAAATGACCCTACAGACAAGTGGGTAGAGCTTGAAGACGTAATGAAAAATTACTAATTTTAGCGACAAAAGAGCTTGCTTTCTATTTTAAAATAAACAAAGGTATAATATATGAAAAAATTACTAACAATATTGGCAGTTGGCTTAAGCGTATTTTCGCTATCGGCTCAGGCTGCAAAACTTAAGGAGTTATCAAACTCTAAGCTAAACATAATCTTTATCTTCGCTGACGACTGGGGCTATGGCGACTTGTCTGCTCACGGACACCAAGGCTTAAAAACGCCTAACCTCGACAAAATGATTGCAGAAGGTACAGAATTTCAACAATTTAACGTATGTAGCCCTGTTTGCTCTTCTTCAAGAACAGCAGTAATGACAGGTAACTTCCCTTCAAGACACGGTATGCACGAGCATATTGCAGGACACGAGCTAAACGCTGCTAGAGGTATGCCAGACTACCTTGACCCAAGTGTAGTTATGCTCCCTCGTCTCCTCCAACAAGCTGGCTACAAAACAGCTCACTATGGCAAATGGCACTTATCTAACACTATGACTGCCGACGTCGCTCTTGTCCCTATGGATTATGGCTATGACGACACTAGAGTATTCAATGGCAGTGGTCCTGCTGTAGCAGGCGGGCCCAAAGGCTACCACTCTTCTGCTTTCACTACAAATTGCGTAAAGTATACTATAGACTTCATCAAAAAGCATAAGGATACTTCGCCGTTCTTCGTAAACTTGTGGATACACGAAAGCCACCAAGCTATCGAACCTACTCCAGAACAACGTGAACCTTACAAAGATGTAGCTGAACCTCAACAATCATATTACTCAGTAATTACTAGTGCCGACGCTCAATTAGGCAAGCTATTCGCATACCTAAAAGAAAGTGGCTTAGACAAAAATACCCTCGTCCTATTCTCTTCAGATAATGGTCCAGAGTCTAACGCAAACGAAAAAACTTGGCAGTCTGTTGGCGTAACTGCTGGCTTAAGAGGTCAAAAACGTAGCCTATTCGAAGGTGGCGTTAAAGTTCCTTTCATCGTTCGCCTACCTGATTATATCCCAGCTGGTCAACTCAATAAAGACTCAGTTATAGCTGCCGTAGACTTGCTCCCAACTTTTTGCGACATCGCTGGCGTAAAACTCCCTGAAGGCTACAAACCAGATGGCGAAGTTGTAACTAAAGCCCTTCAAGGCTCTAAATACGATAGATCTAAAACTATCCTCCAATACTGGCAAGGTAACTCTAGTGGCAATAATTGGCCAAGACTCTCTGCTAAAAATACTAAGTGGAAGCTCTACACCAATTTCGACAAATCTAAAATCGAGCTATATGACTACAAGCACGATTGGGCTGAAGAAAATAACCTAGCTTCTCAACACCCAGAAATCGTAGAAAAACTCCTAGCTGAAGCTTTCGAATATTACAAATCCCTAAACATCACCCACGATAACTCAAAACCAGGTGGCGGCTTAGGCTCAAGGCACGACCTAAAAACCAAAAAAGAAAAAACTTCTAAAAAAACTAAAGAATAAATCTTTAAATCTTAGATCTTACAAAAAAGAGCATACCCCAATGCTCTTTTTTTATTGTTCTAAGATAGAGATTTTAGGCAAGGGGCTGTCAGCCCCTTAGACCCTGAGGCAGGTGGCTTGCTTAGCCCCCTGCACCCCCGAGCAAGTGAGGTACTTGATACCATTGTTGTGTTGCTCGCTGTTGTAGCTGTAGGGTTTTACTTGTTTGTTTATTTTTTTTGTTGGCGTTTTTGTGTCCCTGTTGCAGTGTGGGCTTTGCTGTATAAAGCAAAGCAGTGTTGATTTCTTAAGCACAATTTTTTATGTAGGTGGTTTCTATAAATTGTGCTTAAGAAATCAACTGTGGCACATGTTAAAAAATTTAACATCAGTGGTTAAAGTTGCTCTAATTGACTTTCAGTCAAAGTCGTCGCAAATGTCTATTGCTTAAAGATTATGCACGAGAGTTGAATGGAGCGTGTAGAGGATTGAGGGTAGGGGGTTTAGTTTGAGCTTTATATAAGATAGATGATTTAGAAGAGACTAAAGAATTGAGCTTGTTTTGAATTGGGCATAAAAAAAGACTAATAGATTTAACTATTAGTCTTTATCTTTTTGTAAAAGTGTATTATGCAGTGATTACTGCTTTTGCCTTCTCAACTAAAACATTGAAAGCTGCTTCGTCATGGATTGCCATTTCTGCTAATTGCTTTCTATCTAATTCGATTTCTAATGTTTTTAATGCACAGATGAATTGGCTGTATTTGAAACCAGCTGCTCTGCATACTGAGTTGATACGTACTATCCACAATCTACGGAATTCACGACGCTTTACACGACGGTCTCTGTAAGCATACTTACCTGCGTGTTGTACGGCGTCTTTCGCATAGCGATATAGACGTGATTTATTGCCGAAATACCCACGAGCTTGCTTTAAAACTCTCTTCCTACGTTTACGGGTATAAACTGCGTTTGTTACTTTTGGCATGTTATATTATCTCCATTAATTTATTGCTTTAGGGTCGCCTGAAACACCCCTTTAGCCAGTTATAATTTTTCTTCAGTTCTTATAGGCTTATGCAAAAGGCATTGCCTTCTTTAGGTTTGCTGCGTGTCCTTCGGCAACCTTTTGGTCTTGACTCATAGAGCGTCTTTGCTTTGTAGACTTAGCTCTTAATAAGTGTCTTTTACCAGGTTTCCTACGCATTAGCTTGCCTGAAGCAGTAAGTTTGAAGCGTTTTACTATTGATTTCTTTGTTTTTTGCATTTGTATTAAATAAAAGACATTATCAAATAGATTTCTCAAAATTTGTAAAGCACTTTTTTCTTTTTATTTGATTTTTTTTGAAAATATCCACAAAAAAGCCAAGTCTAGCATTTCTAAACTTGGCTTTTTTTAATTCACTTAAGAGTCTTTATTCAGCTTTCTTTGTTTTCTTAGCTGTCTTACCCTTTGTTTCGCTACCACTTACTATTTGACCATCTATAGCCAAAGATTTATAATAAGCTTCCTTTTCAGCGAGTAGTGCCTTTAATTCTTCAATCTTCTTAGCATACTTAGCGTCGTTGATTAAATCGTGAAGTTCTTCAGGGTCGTTATTCAAGTCAAATAGCAAATATGCACCATTTTGAGTGTAGTGAATTAGCTTAAAGCCATCTTTGATAATTAGCTTTTGTAATTCAATATAAGCTGCATAAATGCTGTCGTATTGCTCTAGCTTAGGGTTCTTAGATAGAGCAATTAAGCTCTTGTAGTCTACCATAGCAGGCTTTTCAGCTCCAGCGATTTCAAGAGTTGTTGGCATAATGTCTTGCATATAGATAGGAGTCTTAATCTTTGTGCCAGCTTTGAATGTGCCACCTCTGATAAATAGAGGAGTTCTATTTGAAGCCTCATACATATTTTGCTTGCCCAAATAGCCATGTTCGCCCATGGCTAAGCCGTGGTCAGCTGTGAAGATTACTATAGTTTCTCTATTAAATTTAGCGTCATCTAAAGCCTTTAACACTCTGCCAATATGGTGGTCTAGGTGAGTAATTATAGCAAAGTACTCTTTCATATGTGTCTTTACAACAAAATCAGTACGTGGATAAGATGCAAGGTTTTCGTCTCTAATAGTTCTTATGCCAGAGGCAACTGCATTAGGGTTTTCTTGCATATGATTAGCAGGAACTTGAATGCCTTCTAAGTCGTACATATCTAAATATTCCTTAGGAGCTTGTCTTGGGTCGTGAGGAGCGTTGAATGCTACGTATGCAAAGAAAGGCTTTTCCTTTTCTTCCTTATATGTGCTTAAAAAGTCTATAGCATTGTCTGCAGTGATTTCAGTTGCGTGCTTGCCATCTTGTTTCTTTTGCCAAAAACCACCTAAACTTGGGTCAGATGGATCCCATTGGTCAACTTGTCCTTCTATAGGTCTATTATAGCCATATTTAGGAGTGCCGCCAAACATACCACCAAAAACGTCCTTAGACTTATCAAAAATCTTAGGTACACTCATTCCAGATACGTGCCACTTGCCTGTCATATATGTAAAGTAGCCAGCCTTTTTCATTAGCTGAGACCAAGACTCTTCATCTGCAAGAATTTTTTTGATACCTTCATTGCCATTTTTGCCAGTGCTATTTGCCTTCCAGATAGAATAGCCAGTATTTAGTGCAGTACGACTTGCCATACATACAGCACCAGTCCAAGAACCCATAATATGAGTGTTTTCGAAAACTGTAGATTGAGCTGCAAAAGCGTCTAAATTAGGAGTTTTTGCCTGTCTTTGAGGTCTGTCTTTATTAGTTTCGAATACTTTTGGGCTAAAGTCGTCTGATATAATTAACAGAATATTAGGTTTTTTGTCTTGAGCTTGTAAGCATAAAGTAGCTGCAAGCGTGATTATTAGAGTGTATAATTTTTTCATCATATTGTTTATATTTTTTCAAGTGTAAAGGGTAGTTCTAAAAATTAGTTTTTCAAATAAACAGTTGTTC
>JAWXTY010000004.1:0-2295 GCA_044433115.1 Opitutales bacterium | reverse complement strand
TTGTTCAATTTTCTCTGTTTTTTGTCAAATAACGCTGTTATTATCCTCAAAAACATAAAATAATTGTCCTGAAAATAAATTCAAAAATAATCAACTGCTAATTTTTAGAATTACCCTAAAGTCTACTTTATAAAAAAAACATGTAAAGTTAAAATTTTTTTTATTTTTTTTGTTGACATTGCAAAAATTATAATCAATTATATAAAACATATTTAATAAACTTTCTCCGAAAGGAGATGGGGTAATAAAAGTAAAGTAGAGAATAAACATAGAGAGCAAGCTTGGGGAAGCTTGCTCTCTTCAGTTATGGGCTTGGGGCTTCCAAATAGCTAATTGCCAATTTTTAGAAGCCCCCGAATGGAAAACATCAAGAATTCTACTTTTTTTATTCTGTCATTGTGTCCTCCGTTTCTTGGCTAAGTTCTGCAAGTTCTTCAGTTGTTCCAGTAGCTTCTGCATTTATGCCAAGACTTTCAGTTGCAATAGAAGTCTTTGTGGACTTTACAACTTCGGCAATTTTCTCGAGTGCTTCGGCTGAGTTTGAGTCGCTGTTTACTGGGGCTTTTTGTCTGCCTCCACTTATAGAAAACCAAGATAAGCCTATATCGCCATAGCCTAATTTAAACTTAGTAATGTCGCCATTAAGAGATGTAACATTGCCATCGCCTGCGTTGATATAAGCACTTAAGTCTGAGACATCGCTTTCTGTTATGATAGTTTCACTTACATTGCCAGACTCATCATACTTGGTTGTGGTTGTTATATTAGTTGTGCCACAAGCAGACAATAGCAAAGCTATTGCAGTGAACAGTGAACAATTGACAGTTGACAATTGACAGTTGACAATTGACAGTGAAGACAAAAAGCTTCGCTTTTGAGTTTTTGGGTTTTGTTGTTTCATATTTTTGTTTTTCCTTTTGTTGTTGAGGATTTATTGAGAGCTACCACTCTCTTTCGTTTGATTTTTTATACATATATTTTTCTTTAAAAATTTTAATTTTTACTCTTCATTGTCCACTGTCCACTGTCCACTGTCCACTGAAGCGAACCTTTCGTAAGCAGATTTATAGGCAGTCGCTCCAGCTTTATCTAAGAGGTATTTAGCTATCCTTAGTTTTACAAACATTAGGTAGCGATAAGGATTGTAGACTTTCCATCTAGCCCTTATTTCAATTCTTCCATTTTCGTAGAAGCGAGTATCAGCCCACTTCCAGCCACGTAGCGTTCCATCGCTTAAATAGTAGTCTAAGTCGTGCATTCCTACTGTCTCTCTTAGCTTTAGCATAAAGGATAGAATTTTACGCTGAGAGTCGCTCATAGAGTCAGCCCCAGTTCCATTGAATTGACTTTGGCAAAAGGCTATAAAGTCATCTTCGCTCATTGAAGCCCTAAACTCTTCGAGTTCTTTCGATACCCAAAAGCCCCAAGCGTCCCAATTTGCGATAATCTTTCGAGTTTCTTCTAATGTATAATAATTCATAATGTGTAATTCCCTTTCTTTAAAATTTTCTTAATACTCGCTGTCCACTGTCCACTATTTATATTCCTATAATGCTACTAGCCACTTGAGAGAAGTTACTATCGCTTTTATATGCTGACACTAAGTTAGATGGTACATATATAGTAGGGGCAAGAGGTACGTCTGTTATAGTTTGAACGCTAGTTTTGTTTGTAGCCCAATATACTGTACCTATATTAGCCGAGCTAAAAGCAGCTTCGCAGGTTGTTATGCTCGAAGTATCTATATTAGATAAATTGAGCGTAGTTAGCGATGTGCCTGCCAAGAAGTAGTTAATATTTGCAACTTGGGACATATCAAAAGTAGATAAGTCTAGGCTAGTTAGCCCATAAGCTTCTGTAAACATACCTTCCATAGAAGTCGCTCCATCTGTGTAGAACTCAGATAAATCTAGGCTAGTTATACTAGCTTCCCAATCATCTGTATATAGAGGGAAGAAGTAACTATAATCGGTATAGTTATCATCTACATTTTTACGAACTGCTTTAAGTGAGCCTGTCAAGTTGTTTCTATTAGTTGCAAGCCACGTTTCCATTGCAGAAGTTGTGCTAAACTCTATTGTCGTATTAGAAGAGCTTGAGGTGTTGTATACTAGATAAAGCTCAGGGTTGGCAACTTCTACTTCAGGTTCTACAATATTTCCATCTTCATCTAAGCCTACAATTTGTTCAGCCCAATCGCTAAAATAAGTGGCTTGCTTGTAGTCATCTAGCAAAGTACTTGGCACGTAGATAGTATTACCTGAACTGCCTAAGTAAGAATTTTCTTGCAAGGCT
>JAWXTY010000003.1:0-93778 GCA_044433115.1 Opitutales bacterium | reverse complement strand
GTTTCTTTTGCATACTCAGTGCGAGGGTCTTCAAACATATAGTAAGGCAAAGGTATGCCATTTATAGTGATAGGAGTTGAAGCAGTATCTAATTCTGCATCATTAGCAGTGCCATCATCGTTTACAGCCCAAGCTTCAAACCAATCAGAAGTAATTGCAGAAAGGTAAACAGCATTAGCTGTCATTGATGTATTTCCCTTTATACCATTAAAAGCTACATAAGCAGTTCCAGAACTTGCAGCGTCAATTGGGAACCCTCCACATGCCAATGAAATAATACCCGCTTCTCTTAAAGAATCTCCAAAATCAAGATAATCTCCATCATTAACATTAAAAGATGTTGAACGAGCAGTAGCAGAAGCAGAATCACCGCTAGCCATATTCAATGCAGTAAATGATGGAATTTTAGCGAACACAGAATCCGTAGTACCCATTAACGCGTCGGTTGAAGCGCCACCATTAGAAGCAGCTTCATAGCCAGTGTGCATTCTTGCTGGATATGCACCATTTAGAGAACGGAACTTTGTTAATTGCGATAAAGTGCCGTAGTTAGAAGCATCGCAGCCTGTGTCTTTTGCTTCTGCTTCAGAAACGTCGAACTGTGGCAATATGATTGCTGTTAATGCACCTATGATAACGATAACTATCATAAGCTCGATTAGTGAGAATGCTTTCTTAGCTCTTCTCAATGATTTTTCGCTTTTGTATTTCATTTTTATTGTTTATTGATTTTTAAAGCAAGCACTCGCAAAGCCAAGCCCCTAAAAGCCCCTACCTATGTATTTATTGAAAATACTTTAACCTAAAAGTAGGCTTTCAAAATTTATTAGAAAACTAACTTCGAGATTTATATATACTGTCTAAATGTTTATTGACATTAAAGATGAACTAAAAAAAACGCATCTTGAATTATGAAGAAAATAATCTTATTTCGAATGCAATATTAAGCAATCTCTTCCAATTCATCTTTAATATAATTTCAATAAAAGTTAGTTTTGGCTAACTTGTCAATATAAAAAGTTAAAAAAGACTAACTTTTTTCTCTTGACAATATTTTCCCTCTCTTAAGAATTGCTAATTAAATGAAAAATTTGAATATTTCTAAGAAAATAATATATATATTAACTATAGCCTTGAGCCTAAGCCTCTTTGCCTGCAAACCTTGCAATAAAGATTGTAAAGATACGCATTGCGAAGATAACAAAACTTGCCAAGTACCCCAAAATGATTACGACTTGGGGCTAGCCTACTTAAACGGCACAGGCGTTGAACAAAATGACGCAAAAGCCTTTGAAACAATGCAAAAAGAAGCCCAAGCAGGCAATTTAGAAGCCCTCTATATGCTTGGCATATTCCACGTAACAGCTCGTGGCACTGCAAAAAATGACACAGAAGCTTTTAATTGCTTTAAATCTGCTGTAGAACAAGGACACGCTCGCTCTTTGCCCAACCTACTAAGATGCTACACTCAAGGTATTGGCACTGACATAAATCTAAAGGCTGCATTTGATATAACTGAAAAAGTTGCTCAATCTGGCGACGAAAATGCTCAAATTAGCCTAGCCTCTTGCTACCTAAATGCTATAGGTGTTGAAAAAGACGAGCCTAAGGGATTTGCCCTCGCTCAAGATTTCGCCCAAAATGGCAATAAGCAAGCCCTATTACTAGTTGCAGACTGCTACTTCTATGGAACAGGTGTAGAAAAAAACCAAGAAGAAGCCCTAAAATACTTAGAAAAAACAGCTAAGGCAGACTTAAATGCAACTTGGGCTACCCTAGCAAAGTTCGCAAAAACTATAGATACAAAACTTGCCCAAAGCAACATATTCAATCTATTAAAAGAAAAGGCTAAGACAAATAATAATGCAAAATCAGCCCTAGCTTCCATTTACCTAAATGGCTATGCTCTCGAAAAAAATCAAGAAGAAGCCTTTAAGCTCTATAAAGAACTTGCAGACGCTGGCGAAAGAAGTGCAAAATTTGTATTATCCAACCTCTACGCAAATGGCATAGGAACAGAAAAAAACCAAGAAAAAGCCCAACAAATCTTCTTAGAATTGCAATAGTAGCCACTTAAAAAAACAAAGAACAAACTAGATAAGCTCCTAAAAAATTTAGGGGCTTTTTATTTTTTTAAATTTTTGATTTTTATTGTTTACACACTCGCCTTAAAAGGCTTTAATATCAAGTGAAATTAAAAAAAGGGTGATTTTTAGAAAATGCTCTTTAAAAAAACAATATAAACAATATATTTTTAACAAAGTATGATTATGATGAAAAAGCACCTACTAATAGGGCTTAGCTCATTTCTATTTGCAAGTTTGGCAATGGCACAGACTTACAATATAGATAATGTTGCAAAAGCTATAGAAGATATGTCTAAGGACTCTGCTTACCCAAAGAAGTATGCAGAAAAATTAGCTCAATACAAAGCAGACTACGCAAGCAAAAAGGACTCTAAGGAATTTCAAGACGAGTTTGACGCTTTCGCTCAAGAAGCTCTTTTGCAAAATCCTCTTGTGCAAAAACACAAAGAGTGGATTTTCATTAAGAGAGACAACAAGACTCCTGCAAAGATGTTAACTCCTAACTGGCAAGGTAATGTTAGTTTAACTAAGCACCCAGGGGTAGCAAAGCAATATAACGACGCTTTGTATAAGATGGATATCACAAAACCTAATGAGGCTGAGTTGTTCTTCAAGCCAGATACTAAGGGTATAACAGATGTAGACGTAAATTGGGATAATGACAAGTTGCTCTACTCTTCTGTAAACGACAATAATGCTTGGCAAATTTATGAATACGACTTTGCGACAAAGAAGGCTCGCCCTATTACTGTAGAAAAGTACGTTGGGGTAGACAATTTCGATGGCGTTTATTTGCCAGATGGCAATATGATTTATATGAGTACGGCTTCTTATAATGCTGTACCTTGTGTAAATGGTAACGACTATGTAAGTAGTTTGTATAAGTTAGACCCAAGATTGCAAACTGAAGAAGAGCTTGACAATAGTATTCGTCAATTATCTTTCGACCAAGACACATCTTGGTATCCTACAGTTATGAACGATGGTAGAATTATGTACACTAGATGGGAGTACACTGACAATTCTCACTATTTCTCAAGAATTGTTATGAAGATGAACCCAGATGGTACTGGTCAATCTTCTTACTACGGCTCTAATAGCTATTGGCCAAACTCTTTGTTCTATTGCAGACAAATCCCTGGCGACTCTAACAAGTTCATCGCTATCGTTAGTGGACACCACGGTATTATGCGTAGTGGCGAGTTGCACTTATTTGATATATCTAAGGGTAACAAAGAAGCACAAGGCAGAGTTCACCAATATATGGGAATGGGCGAAGAATACATACCTAGAGTTATGGACGGCCTAGTTAATGACGTTCCTCTACAATTTATTCACCCTTACCCTCTCTCTGAAAACTATATCATTGTTTCTATGAGAACTAGCGACTTAAAGCCTATCCCTGGTAAGCACATACAAAAAGTAAATGTAAAGCCTGAGAATACTTTCTCTCTATATCTAGTAGACAAATTCGACAATATGACTTTGTTATACACTGATAAGGACAACGACATTTTCGAAGCTATGCCTTTGATGACTAGAACAAGACCTGCAGCAATACCTGACAGAACTGATAGAGATGTTGAATACGGCACTGTATTCTTAAACGACATCTACAAGGGCTTGGGTCTAAAAGACGTACCTAGAGGTACTGTAAAGAAATTGAGAATTTTTGAATACCACTATGCTTATAGAGACACTGGTAGCCACGAAACTATTGGTCAAGAGTCTGGTTGGGAAGTTAAGCGTGTTCACGGCACTGTAGATGTAGAAGAAGATGGTTCTGCTATGTTCACTGTTCCTGCTGTAAGACCTTTTTCTGTACAACCTCTCGACGCAGATGGCAAGGCTTTAGCTCTATTTAGAAGCTGGTTAACTGCTCAACACGGCGAAACTCTAAGTTGCGTTGGTTGCCACGAAGAAAATGGTACAACTCCAGAAATGCACGCAACTGCTGCTAAAAAACCTTCTCAAAATATCCAAGAATGGTTAGGCAAGGCTAGAGGTTTCTCTTTCAATAGAGAAGTTCAACCTATTTTAGACTTCTATTGCGTAGAGTGTCATAATGACTCTAAAAAGAGCATACCTAACTTTAAGAAAGACGAAAAGTATGAGTGGAAAAACTTCTCTAACTCATATTTGGCTCTTCACCCTTACGTTAGAAGACCAGGCCCTGAAAGTAATCAAGGCTTGCTAAGCCCATTAGAGTTCCACGCAAGTACTTCTGAGTTAATTCAAATCTTAGAAAAGGGACACAAAGGCGTAAATATAGACGACAAGGCAATGAAAGTTCTATACACTTGGATAGACTTAAATGTACCTTATCATGGCACTTGGACTGAAGCTTTGACTACAGGAAAGCCTAAAACTAAGAAAATTACTTTCGGGACTGAAATGAAAGATGTTACTTGGGACGGCGAAATCCCTTATGAACAAGAAGAGTTGCGTAGATTTTTCGCTAAGAAATATTCTGGCAGAGAAGACTTCTTCGAAAGAGACGACAAGGACTTCGACATAACTAAGGCTATAGACTTAGACTCAAATAGCAAAACTATCAAGATTGCTGGCGAAGAGTTCAAAGTTAGTAAGCGTGGCAAGGCTCTAAATCATAAAGCAGAAAAAGCTCCTAAGGCTGAAGGCTTCCCATTTGACGCTGACAAAGCAAAAGCTATGATTGCTGACGCTAAGTTACCTGCAAATATTGCTGTAAATGTTGGCGATAAGAAAATGGATATGGTTCTAATACCTGCTGGTACATTCGTACAAGGTACAAACGACTCATACTATGACGAAGGTCCTGCTGCCCTAGCTGAAGTTAAGACTCCTTTCTATATGGCTAAGTTCGAAGTTACTAACGAGCTTTACGCTCAATTCGACGCTGAACACAATTCAGGACACCAAGATAGACAATGGAAAGACCACATTAACCCTGGTTATCCTGCAAACGAAGCTCAACAACCTGTAGTAAGAATAGGTCAAACTGAAGCTAAAGCATTCTGTGCGTGGTTATCTGAAAAGTTGGGCGTAAAGGTAAGTTTACCTACAGAAACTCAATGGGAATGGGCTGCTCGTGCTGGCTCTGACAAGGATTTCTGGTTCGGCGATGCTAAAGACGACTATTCTAAGTTAGAAAACTTTGCAGACATTAGAGCAAAGGAACTAGCAGTTAAGGGCGTAAACCCTACTCCTATGAAAGACCCTATCAAATACTACGCATACTTACCTGCAGACCACACTAGAGACGATGGCAACTTGATTGCAGTTTCAGTTGGTTCTTATGGAGCAAATCCATTTGGATTGCACGACATAGCTGGTAACGTTGCAGAATGGGTAGATGGTTCTTATACTAAGACATTAGGCGGCGAAGTTGTAGAAGGCAAGGCAGTTGCTCGTGGTGGTTCTTGGAGAGATAGACCTGTTTATGGCAAGACTACTCTAAGACGTCCATATAGTGATTGGCAAAAGGTTTACAATGTTGGCTTTAGAGTTGTAATTGAAGCTCCAGAAGCTGCAAAGATTAAGTAAACTTTTAAGCTACAAAGCAAAAGAAAAGCTAGAGGGGAAATCGCCCTCTAGCTTTTTTGTGTGTAATTATATTGAACTTTAGCTCTATGAATTAGTGAGCGTGTCCTGATAGCTCGAAGTCTGTAGGTAGTTCGCCTAAGAGTTGGCGTGCTGTAGTTCTATAATAATTCCTTGCAGTGGCATTTAGAGTGTTGTCTGCTTTAAGTCTTAGAGCTTGTGCCATTAAGTCCTTGTAGGCTTGATTGTTGCTATCTATAGCTAAAAGCCTATCGCCAAGCTCTATGCACCATTGATAATTCTTTTCGCCAATAGCACTTTGAGCAAGCTCGTATAATTTCTCTACACCTCCAAGAGCCTTAGCCCAATTCAAAGCTTCTTCTTGCTTAGCTAATGGGATTAAGTTTGCAACATTGCCATCGAACCAGCCCAAGTAGCCATTGTGTATATTGCGAACAGCCCAATCAACTCTGCCATAGTACTCGCCTAAATAAGGGTCTGTAGCTAAATGCTCAGGTAGCTTTACATATTCAACTAGCTCGTCAGGCTTCATAGACTTATTCATACCTTCTATAGTCTTTTTGAATACATATTCTATTGCGTCTCTATAGTTAGTTAGGGCTTTTTCTACATTTGCCTTTCCTATAATAGGGGCAGTGTGTCCCATAATTAAGTCTTTTGCATTGTATTCTAGCATAAGGTTTAGAGCTTGTATCCAGTTGTTTACGTCTCTGTAATTAGTGCCACGAATTGCGTATAAATTAGGGAAAGACTTGTAAATCATATCGCCAGAAAAGAGTATGCTTTTTTGAGGGTAGTAGACCAACAAGTGGTCGGCAGTCTCGCCATCGGCAGGGATAAGCTCAAGCTCTATGCCCTCTATAGTAACTCTTTGCTTGTGGTCTATTATATCTGTGATTAGCTTTTTTGAAAATGGAGCATAGACATTTGCTTGCTTTGCATTTTTGTCGCTCTCGTACTTGCCACTAGGTGCATATACAACAGGGGCAACGCCATTATTTATCCTTTGCTCAGGAGGCAATTTCATACCTGCTTGCTTGTAGCCCCTTGGATTTTTGTAGCCAACTTTAGCTGCAAATTCATTTTCTATACCAAAATTTTCTCTAGCAAAAATACGCACATTTTCGTTTTCTTTCAAGAAAGAGGAAATGCCCATAGTGTGGTCGCCGTGTCCGTGAGTTAGGATTATAGCAACTATAGGCTTTGTAGAAATCTTTTTGAAATCTGCATAGATTTGAGCAGTTATAGATGGTATCATACCTGCGTCTACTAATATAGAGCCATTTTCGCCCTCAATCATAGTTACATTCGAAGCGTCGTATCCCAAGGCAACAGATACATTATCTGCAACCTTAACAATACTTCTTTCGAACTCCTTTGCTTGATTGCGTAGAGTTTGAGTTTCTGGTGTTTCGCAATGCTCGTGGGCAACTAAGTTCAAACTTGAGATTGCTATCATAGTGAATAATATAGTCTTTTTCATTTTCTTATCCTTTTGTTATCGTCCTTTTTACGGGGCATATATTAGCACAAAGATAAGAATTTGTAAAGTAGGCACAATTTTGTGTGATAGTTCCTATAAGGTAACAATTAGGCTATAAAGCTAGTATTTAAGCAAAAGAGGGCTTTTGAAAAAAATTATATTTTTTTGAAAACAGACTTACTCCCTACATTCTAAGCTTAGAAATATCCAAGTTTTTTTCATTTATTTCCAAGGCAGGCTCGTTGGGGTTTCCCTTAGAAAGCGTGCCTTTATACTCTATATACATTAAAGAGGACTCTGTGGCAAAGGGTTTTACAGAATATGTCTGAATTAGCATTTCATCGCCTTTTTTTATAAAAATGTCTTTAGTATAATCGTAGGCAAAGATTTTTTCAGCTCTAAACCACTCCACGGAATTACTCTTGATTATGCCTTCGTAAATTACATCCTTGTTATTATCGTCTTTAGTACTCATATATAACTTGTTGCCAAGACTGAGTATAGTTGCATTAATCAACAAGGGCTTATCTAAAAGTCGCTCTTGCCTTGAATAAGATAAGAGATTATTGCTAAGAAGCGTGTTGCTTGAGTCAACTACAGTATCGCCCAAGAGTTTACCCTTTAGATATAATTGTTTTGAGCCTGCCCACTTGCCCTCGTAGGTACTAAGCACATCTTGGGGGCTAATAAAGAATACAACATCGCTATCAAAAGCCTTTTCCTTAGCGTAACTAAATACACTAAAGAAGCTTAAAAGAGATAATATCGCTACAAAAAGCCTCTTATACATCAATGACATCATTCTTCTTTTTTGCTCTTTTTATAACTCTTTCACGCTTGAATATAGCCACAATCCAAGAGACGACTTCTATAATAAAGGCAGTAAAGACTGCATAGAGATAAGAGCTAAACTTGACTTCGGGGATTATGCCTGAAGCTATCCAAACCACAAGAGCGTTTACAAGTATCATACCTGCTCCAAAAGTGAAAATAATGAAAGGCAAAGTGAACAATACCAAAAATGGACGCAAGATGAAATTTAGCACCCAAATCAAAACAGCCAAGCCTGCAAAAGAGAATATATTGCCAAAGCTTATAGCCGAAGGGAATATCAATGCTGACAACAAGATACCCAATGCAATCACAGAGCAACTCTCAAGGCTCTTCCAAAAGCCCAAGTCTATCCTTCTATTTATTGCAACTTTAGAGAATGCCACATCTCTATTATTTATATCATTGTTTTCTGAATTATTCATTATGCTTTTATTTTTTATATTTTATATATTTTTTATATTCTTCTTGATTTTTTTGAATTTGTCAAGACGTTCAGCAATTTGTTTTTCAGCCCCATACAAACTTGGTGTATAAAATTTTACATTTTTCTCTAAATAATCTTGTCCACTAATATGTTCTGGGCAGTCGTGTGGATATATATACTCTTTACCATTGCCTAAGCTCTTGTTGAATTTATTGTGTGCGTCCCTTAAATGTAGAGGAACTTTCTGCACAGCATTTTCTCTAAAATGGGCTTTGGCTGTAAATAAAGCAGTCGTGGCTGAATTGCTCTTAGGGGCTGTAGCCATAAATAAGACAGCGTGGCTCAATGTCAATTCACATTCTGGCAGACCAACTTTTTGCACAGCGTCAAAGGTAGCATTTGCAATTAACAAGGCTCTTGAGTCTGCTAACCCTATGTCCTCTGAGGCAAATATAATCAAGCGTCTGGCAATGAAGCGAGGGTCTTCGCCTCCTGCAAGCATTTTAATTAGCCAATACATAGCAGCGTCTGGGTCGCTACCTCTCATACTTTTGATAAAGGCACTAATAGTGTCGTAATGCTCGTCTTCGTTGGAGTCGTAGCGTATTTGTCTCTCTTGGGCAAAGACTTTTAAATCTTCTTCGCTTACGGTAGACTTAATGCCCTTTGCCAAGACTATAGTTTCAAGGGCGTTCAATGCTCGCCTTAAATCGCCATCGCTAATCTTTGCTATAAATAGTAATAAGTCCCTTTCTATACTGCATTCATAGCCTCCCAAACCTCGCTCTACATCTTTCAAAGCACGCTCTAAGACTTCAACAACTTCCTCTTCGCTTAAATTTTCCAAATGGAACAAATGGCTTCTCGACAATAGTGGAGCATTTACAAAAAAGGCAGGGTTATGAGTCGTAGCCCCAATTAGCCTAATAGTCCCCTCTTCTACATCAGGCAAAAGGAGGTCTTGCTGAGATTTATTGAAACGATGAATTTCGTCTATAAATAAAATAGTGCGTTGCTCTGAATTGAATTTAGCAAGCTTAAGTTGGTCTCTAAGTTCTGCAACATTCGAAAGCACAGCATTTATCTTAACAAAACGAGAATTTGTCGCCTTTGCAATGACTTCAGCTAAAGTAGTTTTGCCACAACCAGGAGGTCCATATAAAATTATAGAGCCAAAATTATCATTTTCTATCAATCTATGCAAAAGGCTATTTTCAGACAATATATGCTTATGCCCTGCAATCTCGCTCAAATTTCTTGGACGCATACGTCGAGCTAAAGGGGCGTTAAGAGGAACGCTCTCTTGAGCTTTGTCATCTCTTTTAGAGAAGTCGAAAAGTATGTCTGTGCTTTTTTTCATATATTTATGGGGCTTATTGTATCTAATGAATAAGATAAAAATAATAAAAGCAAATCTTGAAAGATTTGTCAAATAGTGCATTGTATTTATTGTGAAAAAAATTAAAATAGCTTTAACAGTTGCAAGTAGCGACTCTGGTTGTGGGGCAGGCGTACAGGCAGATATGCTAAGTATTGCCCAAAATGGCGTGTTCGCTACAATGGCAATAGCGTCGTTGACTGCACAAAACCCTAATAAAGTTACTGACATTGCTCCACTTCCTGCTTCCTTTTTGAAATCTCAGTTAGACACTGTCAATTCCTACTTCGAAATAGACGCCCTAAAATGTGGTATGCTCTACGATAAGGCAAATATAGAAATTCTTGCAGATTTTGTTGAAGCAAACCCTCATATACGCTTTGTTGCCGACACTGTTATGATAGCCACAAGCCTTGCGAAGTTACTTAAAGACGACGCAATTGAAAGCCTTGAAAGGCGATTACTACCTCTTGCCGAGCTAATTACTCCCAACTTAGACGAGGCTAAAGCCTTGCTAAATAGCGATGATTTCTCAAATTTAGAAGAAATGTCAAAGCATTTATCTCAAAAATACAACACTTCAGTTCTGCTAAAGGGAGGACATTTAGAAGGCGATGATATTGAGGATATTTTATATTTAAAGAGTGGCAAAATTTATAAATACAAAACAACAAGGATTAAAAATATCAACACTCATGGCAGTGGTTGCACGCTAAGTGCTTGTATATGTGCAAATTTCGCAAAGGGTTTGAGCATAGCTGAAAGTGTGGAAAGAGCTAGAGCATTCTTATTAAAAGGAATGAGAAAGCCTGTTAAAATTGGCGATGAATATTTTATAAATCACCTTGTAAAGCTATAAAAATTATGCAAAACAAAGAAATTATATTGGCTATAGAGTCCTCGTGTGATGAGTCTGCATTTGCAATCTTTGACTCAGAAATTGGTATTATTAAGGAACTTATACATACTCAAATAGATTTACATAAATTATATGGAGGCGTAGTCCCTGACATTGCAAGCACAGAGCATTTAAAGAAATTACCAGCTCTTGCAAAAGAAATCCTTGAAGGCTTCGACTCGAATAGCATAAGCACTATAGCTGTTACAAATTCCCCAGGGCTACCAAATTGCTTGGCGATGGGCGTCTCTTGTGCCTCTGCTTTATCGCTATATTTAAACAAGCCACTCATTGGCGTAAACCACTTGAGAGGGCATTGCTTTTCGCCCTTTATTCCTCTACATAAAGACGACCCTGCTAATTTTGAGAGCAACTTTAAAGCACTTTTGCCGCACTTGGGGCTAATCGTATCAGGGGGTAATACTATGCTTGTTGAGATTGACGAAAATTGCGAAATCCACTTGCTATCTGAAACCCTAGACGACGCTGCAGGCGAAGCCCTAGACAAAGGTGCAAAGCTCTTGTCTATGCCATACCCTGGGGGACCTCTTCTCGAAAAAGAGGCGAAAAAAGGCGATGAGAAAAAATATATATTCCCAACTGCGATGAAACGCAAAGAGGGAAAAGCTATTACATTTAGCTTCTCTGGACTTAAAACTAGCTTGAGATATTTTCTCGACAAGCTAAGCCCTCAAGAGATTAAGGATAATTATAGCGATATATGTGCAAGCTACCAAAGGGCTGTCATAGAGCAACTTAAGCGTAAGACTCAAGCCTTTAGCAAAGAAAAATCTTATAAGAGCCTTGGGCTAAGTGGAGGAGTTTCTAATAATGAAAAGTTACGTATAGAATTTGATAAGCTTGCAAAGTCTATGCACTGCAAGCTCTACACAGCCCAAAGAGAACACAGAGGCGACAATGCGTCTATGATAGCATTTGCAGCGTGGATAGACAAAGCCAACACCCAAGAGCCTGCAAGCAAATATCTAAAAATAAACCCATCTGCTGGAATTTAGATAAACCCTTTAGGCAAATAAAGTATCACAAAAAATACCCTTAACAATCTGAACTGTTAAGGGCTTTTTATTAAATATATTCTATTCTATACTAGCTTGAACTTTTTACTTCGATTACGTCGTGTGGAGAGCTTTCCTTTTGTCCAGCACCTGTGATTTGACAAAAACGAGCAACATCTCTAAGTTCTGCAAGGTTCTTTGCTCCCATATAGCCCATACCACTTTGTATGCCACCAACTAATTGAGCTAAAACTATGTCTGCGTCTTGAGATAATTCCTTTAGAGCTTCAATGCCTTCTGCTGTAATCTTGTCAGTTTTTGCCCCTAATTGTCTGCCGTAGCGAGACGCACTGCCATCTTTCATAGCAGCCAAAGAACCCATACCTCTATATTGCTTGTAGCTCTTGCCATTGATTTCTAAAATCTTACCAGGAGCTTGAGGGCAAGCTGCAAGTAAACTACCACAAAGAACAGCGTCAGCTAAAGTCAAAGCCTTAACCATATCGCCAGATTTTGTTATGCCACCATCTGCAATAATCTTAACGCCAGAGTCTTTCGCCTGTCTTGAACATACATAAAGGGCAGTCAACTGAGGAATACCTACACCTGAAATAATACGTGTAGTACAAATTGAACCAGGGCCTTGACCAACCTTAATTGCGTCTACACCAGCATTTGCCAAGAACTCAACGCCTGCAGCACTAGTAACATTACCAGCAATGATAGTCATATCCTTATCAAATTCACGAATGAGCTTAACCATATCGCCAACGCCTTCAGTGAAGCCATGGGCAGTAGAAACAGCAATGGCATCTAAGCCTTGGTTCTTCAAATTAGTGTAATGAGCCAAGATTTTGTCTTTATCCATATTGCCTTGGCTATCTCTAATTATAGACATTGCAGCTGCACAACGCAATCTAAAGCCAGCGTCTCTAGTAGCCTTAACTTGAGAGGCACTATCGCTAGAAATCTGCTCAATATCGCTAAGAGTGAACAAGCCCTTTAGGCAATCATTTTTATCTACTACCAAAAGTTTATGCACGCCAAGGTGTTCTGCAAAGAATTTATCTGCAGCCTCAATAGGGTTAGCCCCTAATTGCGTATCTAAAATAGTGTAAACTTCGCTACGCTTTAACATCGCCTCAGCTACACTCATACTAGAATATCTATCCTTAACAATTCTGCCAGAGAGCAAGCCAACAAGCTTATTGCCTTCATCTACAACTGGGAAAGTTCTAAATCTGTACTTATTCTTTTCTATTACTGCCAAGACATCGCCTATGTGAGAGTCTTGAGAAACTTTGATAGGTTCTTGAATAAGTCCGTGTATATAATTTTTAACCTTAGCAACTTCCTTGACTTGATTATCCAAAGACATATTGTAGTGGATAATTCCCAAGCCACCATTCATAGCCATTGCTATAGCCATCTTATGCTCAGTTACAGTATCCATATCTGAAGAGATAATAGGCATAGACAAACGCAAGCTCTCAGAAAGAGAAGTGTCAGCAAAAGTTTCACGTGGCAAAACTTGAGAATACTTCGTTGCCAAAGAGACGTCGTCGTAAGTTAAAGCTGTAGGGGCTATAGATGGAAAAAAGTCATCTGCCTTCTTAAAGAATATACTATCGAATTTGTTCATAATTGTACTATGGTATTTGTTCATAATTGTACCATTTCCTATTTATAAATAAAGCCTAAGTTTCGAAAATGCAATATATTTTTTCAACTTAGGCTATATTTAGTTATAAAAATTAATTTTCTTCGCTCTTTTTTTATTTCTTTGCTTTTGCATTGCCCTTGCCTAGCATATTAGTTGGCTTAGAGAAATCAGGATATTGTGCATTTGCGTTCTTTAAAGAGCTTTCCATAGCCAAAATCATTTCCTTTGCCTTTTCTGGATTAGTTTTAAAGAGATTATTAGCTTCTGTCATATCCTTAGATAGGTCAAATAGCTCGTAGCTAGAGTCTTTGTAATGCTTAATAATTTTCCAATTACCCTTTATATAAGAAGTGAAGTAGCTATCTCTATGCTCGTGTGGAAAGTGCATTAAAAACTCTCTATCCTTTTCCTTATTTGAGTCGAAAACGCTCTTGCCATCTACTGGATAATTAGCTGGCGTTTTTGCACCTGCTACATCAAGAACTGTAGAGAACACGTCGTATACTGCAACTAAGTCTGTTGCATTAAAGCTGTTTTGCTCTATCTTAAATTCCTTTTGTATAGGGCTATTGTCGTTAGGCTTTGCCCAAGAAACTATAAATGGAATACGCATACCCCCTTCAAAGCGAGTCGCTTTCATACCTCTTAGAGGGGCAGCATTTGCAATTAGCTCAGGGGATTGAGATGAATTAAATCTTGAGTCTGTGCCATTGTCGCCCAAGAAGATAATTAGGGTATTATCTGCAATGCCTTCGTCCTCTAAAGTTTTTACAATGTCGCCTAAAGACTTGTCCATACCCTCAATCATTGACGCAAATGCCTTCCATTGAGTTGGGGCTTTAACGTCCTTATAATTATCTACAAAACGCTTATCTGCAGTAAAAGGCGAGTGAACTGCATAATGAGACATACTCAACAAGAAAGGCTTTCCCTCTTTTTTTGCCTTTTTAATTTCTGCTATAGCTTCTAAAGTTAAAGCTTCTGTTAGGAATATATCTTGGTCGTAATACTTTTCAAGATGAGGAACGCCCCTATTTACCTTGCCCTTAGTATTGTTGCCAAACTTTGAAGTAGATAAATATGTACCAGGTTGCCCCCAAGCACAGCCTCCTATATTTACATCATAGCCTAAAAGCAAAGGGTCTTCGCCTTCAACCTTCACCGGAGCAAAGTGGGCTTTGCCTATGAATATAGTTTTGTAGCCCTGCTCTTTTAATAATTTTGGCATAGTTAGGCTCTTTGAATTTAAGCCCTCCCAAGCCCAGTCTGTAGGTCCATATATACCTCCATTGTTCGCTTCTGGCTTAATGTAATTAGAAACGTGGTGTCTTGCTGAAGTTTGCCCTGTCATTATAGACACTCTTGATGGCGAGCAAACGCTCATTGCGTAGGCTCTTGAAAATCTTGTGCCATTTTTGCTTAGAGCCTCCATATTCGGAGTCCTGTGAAGAGTATTTAGCTCGTATTCCTTAGGTTTTAAATTTTCGTCAGCGATAAAAGGAACAGACGTATCCATTAAACCCATATCGTCAACTAAAAATACGATTACATTTGGCTTTTGTGCATAAGAACACAATAAAGCAAATAAAACGATTGTAAATGTGTATAATTTTTTCATAGTAACTGAGAAGCGATTAAATCAAATAAAAATACAATAAACAAGAGTATTTTAAAAAAAGTGTTGAAAAAATTGATAATTATATATTAATTGGAATATATTATGAGCGAAAAGACATCACTTATGGGAGAAAAAATAACTGTAGCTAACAAGAAGCTTATCGTACCTGATATGCCTATTATACCTTTTATCGAAGGCGATGGTATAGGTAAAGACATTTGGGCAGCTTCTCAAAAAGTTTTTGATACTGCTATAGCAAAGGCTTATCAAGGCAAAAAAAAGATACAATGGCTAGAAGTTCTTGCTGGTGGCAAAGCTTTTGAGCAACTACAAACTTGGTTGCCTGACGAAACTCTACAAGCTTTCAAAACATACCTACTTGGTATAAAAGGACCACTAACTACTCCAGTTGGAAAGGGCATACGCTCACTAAACGTAACTCTAAGACAAGAGCTTGATATGTATGTTTGCCTACGTCCTGTTAGATACTTTGAAGGTATAGACAGCCCAGTTAAGCACCCTGAATATATAGATATGGTAATCTTTAGAGAAAACACTGAGGACATTTATGCAGGTATAGAGTTTGAAAGAGGTACAGCTGAAGTTGAAGTAGTTAAGGATTTCTTGAAAAAAGAATTTCCTGCTATGTACAAAAAGATACGCTTTCCAGACTCTTGTGGCATAGGTATTAAACCTGTATCTAAAGAGGGGACTTCTCGCTTGATGAGAAGTGCTATAGAATATGCTATAGAGCAAAATAGAAAGAGCGTAACAATCGTTCACAAAGGTAACATTATGAAGTTTACTGAAGGTGGTTTTAGAGATTGGGCTTACTCAGTTGCTGTAGAAGAATTTGGAGCTAAGGAAATTAAGGGAGGCTATGAGCTACCTAATGGTATCATAATTAAAGACGTTATTGCTGACGCATTCTTACAAAATATCCTAACTCGCCCTCAAGACTACGATGTAGTTGTTACCCTAAACTTAAATGGCGACTATGTTTCTGACGCACTCGCAGCCCAAGTTGGTGGTATTGGCATTGCCCCTGGTGGTAATATCAACTATCTAACAGGACACTCTATCTTTGAAGCAACTCACGGAACAGCTCCTGATATTGCTAATCTCGATAAAGCGAACCCATCTTCTCTAATCCTATCTGGCGAAATGATGTTGAGATATATGGGTTGGAACGAAGCTGCTGATTTGATTATCAAGGCTCTTGAAAAGACTATTACAAGCAAAAATCTAACTTGCGACTTAGCATACTTTGTAGAAGGCTCAACTGAGCTAAAGTGTTCTGAATTTGCAGACAAGATTATCTCTAATATGTAAGAAGTCCCCTTTAAGAAAACAAAAAAGTCTACGTGTTGTGCGTAGACTTTTTTGTATTTAACGCCTCAGGGGCGTTCTAAAAATTGGCAATTAGCTATTTTTAAGAGGATTTTTAGCGTAATTTTCTTGTGATTGACGAAGATAACAGCGTTATCTAAGGAGATAAGCAAGGAAATTCAAGCAAAAATAGGCTAAAAAGAGCAATTGTAACCTTTCGTAGTGCAAAAACCAATTTTTAGAACGCCCCTATACTTAAGAAAGCTTTAGGGCTACATTTACTGCTGCTGCAAAGCTCTCATTTGAGGCAAGCCCCTTGCCTGCTATAGCATAGGCAGTTCCGTGGTCGGGGCTAGTGCGAATGTGGTCTAAGCCCATTGTAATGTTCACTGCTTGGTCAAATTCTAGCATTTTTAGTGGAGCTAAGCCTTGGTCGTGATACATAGAGACTATGCAGTCAAACTCGCCTTTCAAGCAACGCATAAATACAGTGTCAGCAGGCAGTGCCTTAGATAAATTTGGGTAGTCCTTCCTAAGCTCGTCTAAGATAGGGTCTATATAAT
Organism: Opitutales bacterium; assembly: GCA_044433115.1. Classification (GTDB taxonomy): domain Bacteria; phylum Verrucomicrobiota; class Verrucomicrobiia; order Opitutales; family Intestinicryptomonadaceae; genus CAKUIA01. Next base: position 76,942 of record JAWXTY010000003.1, on the reverse strand, counting down.
CAATTTCCTCTGTGCCAAGTAATCCATCTTCGCCAGCGTGTGGGTTTAAAGCACAAACTGCAATTCTTGGATTTTCTATATCCTTGAGCTTGCCACATAACTTATTGACTTGGCTAACAGCTTTAGTTAGGCTTTGCATATTTATAGCAGAAGGGACATCTTTAAAAGCTATATGCCAAGTTGCAAGCGACAATATCAACTTTTTGCCTACAAAGCACATAGTAGCTTCGCCTTGCCACTTAGACTCAAAAAATTCAGTTTGCCCTACAAATTTATAGCCAGCCTCATTCATCATCGCCTTGCTGACAGGAGCAGTAACAACTGCCTTATATATACCCTCATTTGCCCCCTTTGCAGCTTGCTCTAAAGCTTGGTATGCAATGCTCGCTGCCTCTACGCTTGGCACGCCCAGAGTTGCCTTAAAGTTGGGATTGCCTATTTGGAATTTAGATACATAATTAGGTAGCGTATCTAAAAATTCTTTATGAGCAATAACTTCGCACTGCTTAGATAGTTCTTCGTTTTCCTCTACCCAAGATTTTATGATTTCTTGCCCTATAGAATTAGGGTCTCCTATGCAAATTGCTAATTTCATTTTGTGTGAGTTTACTTTGTGGTATGGCAAGCTATTTTCCTGCCCTCTTCTAGTATAAAGTCTAAGAATTTTTTGCCAGATGGCGTGTTATCTAAATTCAATGCCCTAGCCTCTTTTGCCTTAGCTTTCACTGACAAAGATTGCTTAAATACAAAGTTATAGAGCGTCTTTAAATTCAATATATCTTCCTTAGGGAAGTTTCTACGCTTTAAGCCAACAAGGTTTAAACCCCTTACGCCATTTCTCAAATAAGCATTTACAAAAGGAGGAATGTCCTCAGATAGCCCAGCGTTGCCACTTGCCATCACACCTTCGCCTATGCGTACGTGCTGGTGTATCATAACTCCCCCACTTATAAAGCTATGTTCGCCTATGCTCGCAAAGCCACCGAGAGCCACAAAGGGAGCAATGATAACATTGTCTGCCACCTGACAATCGTGTCCTATGTGCATAGAAGCCATCAAGAAGCAATTCTTGCCTATGATAGTGTTCTCGCCTGCTTTAGTTGACCTGTGTATAGTAGAATTTTCCCTAACTACAGTGTTGTCGCCAATGATTACAGAGCTTTTAATATTTCTATCAAAGCCTAAGTCCTGAGGGTCGCCTGCAATGCTAGTATAACTACAAATCCTGCAATTATTGCCTATTATAGCCCCATCGCAGATTTTCGCAAATTCTTCTATTTCACAATTATCGCCAATTTTTACATCATTGCCTATAATGGCGTATGCTCCAATTTTCGAGTTGTTGCCTATAACTAAATTATTTCCAATTATAGCACTTTTGCTAATCATAGTTAGGTAATTATTTAATTCTTGCAACTTCTAGCAACAAACTATGCCTATAAGGGCGTACAAAGGCAATCTTTAGTAGGGCTGTGAACATTATGCCAAAAAGTGTAGATGAATAACCTGCCATTAAGGCTGTGTTCATCATACTCAAACTTAACATAATTAGAGATAGCACTGTTCCTCCTAGACCAACATAAAGCCCCAAGTCGAAGAGATTATCCTCGTTATTTAGTAACTCGAGCTTCACTGAAGGCGAAATTGCCATTCTTTTAATTGTGGCTATTTTGATTAGGCAAGAGGCGAATATCACAAATTGCATAAGCAAAAATAGCGATAACGTCAGCACTGTAGGCGTGTCCATATTGAATTTCATAATATTATTTTCTCCTATTAAATTACTTAGATTATCTATTGCAAGTTTTATTTCTACTGGATTTTCTTTTGCAAGCTCAAAATTGAATAAATCAGGCTCTAAAGCAAGGCAAACTAAAGAAGCTAAGACTATAGCCCCTAAAGACCTCCTTATTAGGGCAAGTGGGCTATACCAACTTAGCGTATCTGGTCGCCAAATATTTATAGACAAAAAAACAAAACAAGCTAAAAATATTAGGCAAAGCTTTAAAAAGACTGCAAGTTTTGTGCTATTAGCACTTAAGCTAGCAAAGCTATCTTCAAGGGGAGTTGGAATTATTTCCACATAAGATGGACTTTGATATATAGCCAATTTTTCGCTCAAAAGCTTCTCTATAGCCCTTTGACTGTAGCTTGAAGCTTCTATATAAAACTTAGCTTTTTCTGGCGAGCTTAGGTAATTTATAGTCTCGTCTAAGTTGGGATATAGCAAAAGAGCTGAGTTTAAATCATTGAGAGGAATGTCGTGTTGCGTTGCAAAGCTCTTAGCTAAAAGGCTTATCTCACGCATAGAATTTGCCTTAGATAGCATCTCGCTAAGCGAGCCAAACTGCATATTCTTTGCAAAAAAGAGCAGACCCATACAATATTCTTCAAAGCCTTTTTGCAAATTAGAGTCGGAGGCTAATAGAGGAATTTTAGAAGAAATATCCTTAAGCATCTCTGAGTTTAAAGAAGAATTTTGCACTAAAATCGCATTTATTATTATAGCTGAACTATAGGGAGCTCCTGCCGAAGAAAATGCAGGTGGCAAAAGAGTAGTGTTCAAATTTCTCAAAGCCAAGATGTCTTTTGTTAGCTTTAAGTCGCTATTATTCAAGACTTCTAAGACTGCATTTCTATTTGAGGCACTTGCCAAAAATTCATAGGCACTTTGCTCTTTAATCTCTCTTAATCCAAGTATATTAGCATTTTCTTCAAAGAAAGAATTTCTTGCTCCAGTGAACTTCCACAAAGGCTTTGACTCAATCATTTGAGCAATATCACTCTCTAAAGAAGCCTTCTCTTCTTTATCAAAATTTGTGCTATCAACTATCAGCTTTGCAGAGTCGAGCTTGCCTGTAGATACATATAAACTAGCTAAGCTCTCCCTTGTCTGACTATCTTTAAAGACTTTTAATACAGCACTATCTACACTTAAAAAGTAACTAGGAATATTTATCGCTACCCACAATATTAAAAGGGCGATAAATAATTTTAGAAAGCCTGTTATTAATTTCTTTTTCATATATACCCTAAATCATTAAATACTTATAATCAAATTACAAGTCAAAAGTTTTAAGACAAGTGTCGTATAATTCTTGGGTACAAGTTGCAAGGCAACCAAAGTTTTTATAGTCATTGCCTCCCCTTAAATCGCCAACTTTAAGCTTTGCTCCACGTAGTGCAGGCAATAGAGGTAAAACGTCCCAAGGCTCAAGAGTTGCATCTAGCATAATGTGAGCTAAGCCACGACAAACTAGCATATATCCATAGCAATCGCCCCAAGACCTCATTATATTACAGCCATCTTCAAATTCTCGCCAAGCCTTCTCTTTATTTTTGTGGCACAAGTTGAAATAGCGTGTATCCGAACTTAGCACTGTTGCATTTTTAAGAGATGTTTCAGTAGAAATCTCAACAGGCTTGCCATTGAATAAACAAGTCTCGTTATCTCCTACTATACGCTCTTTTAGTATAGGTTGATTGATAAGCCCTAAAATAGGGTCGCCCTTGTGTAGCAATCCAATTAGCGTTCCAAATAGAGGAACTTTTGTAATAAAAGACTTTGTGCCATCTATAGGGTCTATAACCCAAACAAACTCAGCGTCAGGGTTTTCATTGCCATATTCTTCGCCTATAATTCCGTGAGATGGAAATTTTGCCTTGATACGCTCTCTTAGCATAAGTTCAGTGTTCTTATCACACAAAGTTACAGGGGAGTTATCAGCCTTAGCGTCCCATTTTTGTTCTTTCAAAAATTCCTTAGCTATATATTCTTGAGAAATATCGCCCAATTCATTTATAAAGTTTTTAAAGATTTCAGTATTCATATTTATCTTGTTATTTAGGCAAAATCATTGCATTATACTTTCTTTAAGTCAATTTTTAATTATACAAAAGCCCAAATTTAATTATGCAACACCCTAAAATAAATACTCCCATTTACGCCATAGATTTTGAAGGTTCAAAAGCTATAGGGATTTTGGAGTTTGCTATAATTGAAATTGTGGATTGGAAAATCACTTCTATAGAGACTCACTTATGCAAGCCTAAGGGCAAAGTAGATAAAAAAACTCTAGCATTTTGCCACTTAAACGAAGAGCTATTAAAAGATAAAGTTGCCTTTGAAGGACATATAAATACTTTCTTGCAGGCTCGCCGAAAGGGCTTATTCCTAGCTCATAACAAGGCTACAGAAGACTCACTCTTGCGTCTATACTTTCCTAATCCTGAAGTATTTAGTGATTTTAGCAACAACTCAAAATGCTTGTCTTGGTCGCCTTGGATAGATACTTATAGGCTTTGCAAAAAAATATTCCCAAAGCTTAAAAGCTATAATCTATCTGAACTAATTTCTGCCTTTAATTTAACTGAAGAGCTAAAAGCCCTTGCCAAAACTCACTGCCCTAGCGATAGAGCAAAGTGGCACTGTGCCCCCTACGACACTATAGCAGCTGCCCTCCTACTCATAAAAATAGCCACGCTAGATGGCTTTGAAAACCTTGACTTAGCGTGGCTTTGCGAACTTAGTGGTAATAAAAAAGAACTAAGCCTTGATTAGAGCTACAAAAGCTCCATCTTGTTCTACACTTGGCAAAACTTCCTTAAAGCTTTCTATCTTCAACTCAGGGTGCTTTGCCACAAAAGCTTCAACATTTTCTATATTTTCACTTTTATCTATAGAGCAAGTTGAATATACAATTCTGCCACCTTCTGCGAGCAAGCCTAATGCCTTTTCGAGCATTTGACTTTGCATTTGCTTACAATTTTCTATGTCCTGAGGCATAATCCTATAACGAGCGTCAACACGTCTGCCAAGCACACCTGTGTTAGAGCAAGGAGCATCTAGCAAAATTGCATCATATTTAGCAGGCAATTCCTTAGTTGTAAACACGCTTTCTAGGTCGTCGTTTAGCAAGTCGAAAGCTACTTGTTTTGTAGCAAACTTTGCCCTATCTTTAAGGTTCTCTTTCAGTTGCTCAAAGCGTTTGCCCTCTTGGTCGCAACTAAGTAGCAATGTATCGCCTAAATTGCCATCTTGAGCTTGAATTAAATCTATGATATACGCACTTTTGCCCCCTGGTGCAGAACACAAATCTAAGACTTTTTCGCCTGCTTTTGGAGCTAATAACTCAGGTGCATAAGATGTAGATAAATCTTGAGCATAGGCTAATTTTTGCTCTAAGAGATGCGAAACTTTATTAAAAGCATAAGCTTTAACTTTATAAAAGTTATTAAACTTTGTCTCTTCAAAAAATTCTTTATGCTCTTCTAAGGCTTTTTGAGAGTCCTCTGAAGTTGAAAATCTAAAGAAAACTTCCTTTGCTTTATGGCAAGATTTAATGATTTCTAAGGCAATTTCTTCGCCATATTGTGAAGAAAAACGCTCTGTAATAAATTGAGGCATTGAGTATAAAATTGCAAAATCTGAGATAGAAGTCGCTTCTGCCTTAATTTTTTCATAAAATTTTAAAAAATTTCTCAACATCGCATTTATGAATTTTGACTCATTTACGCTGAAGATTTTCTTTGAAATATCCACTAAGTAATCTGCCGTTTTACATTGCTTAGCTAATTCATTATCAACAAGTTCAGCACAACACAAGCATAAAAAAGCATACATCTTTGGCTTAGTTTTAGCCCTCAAATGCTCGAGTAGAAACTTATCTATTAGCAATTTGTTTCTAAAGAAAGCAAAAAAGATACATTGACAAATGCGTCTTTCTTCTGTGTTCTTATTATGTAGTCTATAATAAGTTGCTATGCCCACATCAGCCTTGAAGGCTTGGCGAAGGTAATTTGTTATCAGTTCTAAAGCTGAAAGTCTAGCTCTATATGATATTCTGTTTTTGCAGTCTGTCTTAGGTTTATTCATTTTCAGGTGCAGAAGATGTACGATAATTCGCAAGATTACAAACAAATAATTTATGCTAGGGTGATTTATCGAACTCACCTCAGGAAAAAACACTAATATAACAATGAATTCAACAGACGTAGAAATAATAATAAGCAAGAACCCAAAACTTATTGGCAAAGAAAAATCACTAGAGGCTATGCAAGCTGAAAAATATTGCATACACAATAGCTGGGGCATAGGTAAGATTACCGACATAGATGTAGACACAAATAGAATTATAATAGACTTCGATGGCAAGCCAGCCCATTCTATGGACATCGCTTTTTGTGTAGATAAACTTCTTATTTTAGACGACGAGAATATTATTGTTAAGCATAAAAAAGACCCAAAGACAGTTGATGAAGATATGAAAAAAGATCCTGCTGGCTTTGTTATGAATATTTTAAGAACTAAAGAAGACAACGAAATGAGCTCTATAGAGCTTGAAAACATTCTAATAAAACTCTTTGACTCTGAAAAATCTTATAAGGCTTGGTGGAAGATAGCGAAAAAAGACCTAGAGAAAAACGCTATGGTTTCTACTCCTAAGAAAAAGAACGACCCTTATTCTATTAGAGAAGTCGAATTGAAGCCTGAAATCGAAGCTCTTAATGAGTATATGCTTCATAGAAACCCTAAGAAAAAGATAGAATTAGCAGAAAAGCTACACGCTATCGCAGACGACGTAGAAGCAATTAAGGACTCTCTACCTACTATTAGAAAAGACTTAACTGAAGCTATCAAGGACGCAAAGGGCTTAACTCAAGCAGACAGACTAAGAGGCATTTGGGTACGTAACGACTTTATACGCCACATCGAGCGTCAAAAACTTCCTGTAATTGATGAGAATGCTCCTAATAAAAAAGAGCTAATCGAAGCACAAAACGAAGAAATTGAAAGACTCGTTGAAAAAGAAAAGCCTTGTTCTAAGGACATCTTAGACGAAGCTAAGACTAAGGACGAAAAAAATGGCTTAAACGACTTAGCTAAGAACTTGCATACTTCTTATTACGAAAGATTTTTAGACCTTCTAACTAGAACTTATGAGTCTGAGTGGAAAGAACTTATCGTATCTCTATTGAGAAATTCTGAAGGCAAATTCACTAACGAGTGCGTAAACTTCTTTATAGCAAAAGATAGCCAAAAGGAAAGCAAGTTCACTGGTCAAGCAGTTAATACTGAAGCTACTACTAAAAAGACTGAACAGATTACAACAGAGTCTGGCTGCAAGGAATTAGTTAAGGAGTCTTTCAAAAAGTGGTTGAGCGAACAAACTTTGCTAGGTCCTGTAATCTTGTGGATAGTTAAGAATAGAAATACTGAAAAGTATAAGACTATGCTTTCTGAATTAATTAATCATAAGCTACTTAGTGCATTGCTAACTGCTGTAGACCAAGAAGCTTTGTTGAGCGACTCTAACAAGAAAATCGCATTGGCAGAAACTCTAAGTGAAGATAAGGAATTAGTTTTAGATACTCTATATGGCAAGGTTCTTCCTATAAAGAAGGACGCTAAGGATACTAAAAAAGACCCAGCTAGAACTAGAGATAAGAACTCTGCTTCAGACGACACTGCAAAAGACTTAGCTCAAACTTTGATATTAAATCAAGGCTTTGAAGACTTAACTAAGAAGTCAATTTTAGCTAGATTTATCAAATATTCACCTGCAGTACAATCTTTGGTATCTACAGCTGTTAAGGAAGTTGAAAGATTGTTGGTATCTGAATGGAGCTTGAAAGCTAAGAAGGCTGAACTCGAAGATATTAAAAGTCAACAACCTGCATCTAAAAAGGCTATTGAAGCTGCTAGAGAACTTGGCGACTTGCGTGAAAATGCTGAGTACCATATGGCTAGAGAGCATGACCAATTGCTATCAGCAAGACGTGCAGAACTCGAAAGAGAAATATCTATCGCAGACCCTATCGACTTTTCTGGCGACACAAGTGCAGTACACATTGGTTCAACTGTTACTGTTCTATCTAGCCAAGACAACAAGGAGCATACATACACTATTCTTGGTGCGTGGGATAGCGATACATCAAAGAATATATTCTCTTACTTGACTCCTATCGCAAAGGCTATGTTAGAGAAGAAGGCAGGTGCGTCTTTCGAAACTAATGTAGAAGGTCATAAGATTGACTGGAAAATCCTCAAGATTGAAGGATACAAGGCTTAGTCAAACAAGCATATTTCAAAAGAGCCTCAGCAATGGGGCTTTTTTTGTGGGCTAATAAAAAAAGGAAAGCCCTACTCAAATGAGTAGGACTTATTTATAGGGAATGTTAAAATAAATATAACTTTGTTATTAATCTTTATATCGGCGTAGCAGTGGCAACTTAAATACTTTTCTTATAAATATTTTAAGGCAAAACAAAAATATTGTTGCAAAGTGGGCAAATTTAAAATTAAATTCCGTTATAAAGATATATAATTTTATATAAAAACCAATTTCTCAAAAGAATAAGGAAAAAAGATGGTATCATACAAAGAACTCGGTTTAGTTAACTCACGTGAGCTTTTCAAAAAGGCTTTTGATGGCAAATACGCTATCCCTGCGTTTAACTTCAATAATATGGAACAAATGCAAGCTATAGTACAAGCTTGTGTTGCTAAAAAATCCCCAGTGATACTTCAAGTATCAAGTGGTGCAAGAAAATATGCAAACCAAACGCTTTTGCGTTATATGGCTCAAGGTGCTTGCGAATATGCTAAGGAACTTGGTTGCGATATACCTATCGTTCTTCACCTAGACCACGGCGACTCTTTCGAACTTTGTAAATCTTGCATAGAGTACGGTTTTTCTTCTGTGATGATTGATGGCTCTTCTTTGCCTTATGAACAAAACGTAGAATTGGCTGCTAAAGTTGTTGAATACGCTCATAAGTACGACGTAACAGTAGAAGGCGAATTGGGCGTTCTAGCTGGCATAGAAGACGACGTTTGCCACGAAACTCACACATACACTCAACCTGAAGAAGTTGAAGACTTCGTTAAAAAGACTGGTGTTGACTCTTTGGCAATTTCTATAGGTACTTCTCACGGAGCGTTCAAGTTCACTCCAGAGCAATGCACAGTAAATGAAGCTGGTATATTAGTTCCTCCTCCATTGCGTTTTGACATCTTAGAAGAAGTTGAAAAGCGTATCCCTGGTTTCCCTATCGTATTGCACGGATCATCTTCAGTTCCTCAAGAATATGTAGCTATGATTAATGCTAATGGTGGTGCTTTAAAGGCTGCTGTAGGTATCCCAGAAGAGCAATTGCGTAAGGCTGCTGAATCTGCTGTATGTAAGATTAACATCGACTCTGATGGCAGATTGGCAATGACAGCTGCTGTACGTGAAGTAATGGCTAATAAGGCTTCAGAATTTGACCCACGCAAATACTTAGGACCTGCTAGAGACGAGCTACAAAAGCTATACGAACACAAGGTTGAAAGCGTATTAGGTTCTGCAAATCGTGTATAATAACTAGCAAAGCTAAATAAATTTAAAGGGCGTTCTCGAAAGAGACGCTCTTTTTTTGTGCAAAAGTCAAATACCTTAAAGGAAGTACTCCAAGGCAAACTTCAATAAACTGCCAAGGCAAAGTTCAAAGTCTCTCTGGCAAGCCCAAGAACTCAAATTCATTAACCCAACAAGATAACTTAAAGCCCTGCCCTCTCAAATAAAGCTCTAAATAGCCCCCACAAAGCCACAAAAGCAAAAATACGCAAGCTTTACACACAGGCACAAAAAAAGCGTCCATTAAGGACGCTTTTTGAAGCTTATGTTAATTACAACAATTATACATTAATTGTAATGTCAACACCAGCTGGAAGGTTTAGCTTTTTCAACTCGTCTACAGTATTAGGTGTAGGCTCGATAATATCGATTAACCTTTTGTGCGTACGAAGCTCGAATTGCTCCATAGACTTACTGTCAACGTGTGCTGAACGATTTACTGACCAGCGTTCAATACGTGTTGGCAAAGGTACAGGTCCTGAAACCATTGCACCTGTGCGTTTAGCTGTTTCTACGATATCGCCAGCACTTTGATCTACTGAACGATAATCATAACCCTTTAATTTAATTCTTATTCTTTGTGCCATATTCTAGCTTTTCTTCTTTAAATTTTATGCTTTATTCTTTGCAGTTGTGTCAACTACTTGCTTTAAAACGTTACTAGGAACTTGTTCAAAGTGGCTTGGCTCCATAGAATAAGAAGCTCTACCGCTTGACAATGAACGAACATCAGTAGCATAACCAAACATTGTTTCTAATGGTACGAATGCTCTAACTGTGCAAACATTACCCTTAGTTTCCATACCTTGGATTTGACCACGACGTCTGTTTAAGTCGCCCATAATATCACCTTGGTATTCCTCTGGAGTAACAACTTCAACCTTCATCAATGGTTCAAGCAAAATAGGCTTTGCTTTTTTCATACCATCTTTGAATGCAAAGATACCAGCCATCTTAAACGCCATTTCAGAAGAGTCAACTTCGTGGAAAGAACCAAATACTAAGCGTACCTTAACGTCAACAACAGGGTAACCTGCGATAACGCCATCGTGCATAGCTTCTTTGATACCTTCTTCTGTAGGTTTAATGTATTCCTTAGGAATAGCACCACCAACGATTTCGTTTGTGAATTGGTACCCCTTACCAGTTTCTTGAGGCTCAAGCTTGATTTCTGCGTGTCCATATTGACCACGACCACCTGATTGACGCACGAACTTACCAACACCTTCAGCTGCTGCTGTGATTGTTTCACGATAAGCGATTTGTGGTTTACCAGATTCAGCATCTACCTTAAATTCTCTCAAAAGACGGTCTTTGATGATTTCCAAGTGTAATTCACCCATACCAGCAATTAGAGTTTGACCAGTTTCTTGTTCAGTAGTAACAACAAATGTTGGGTCTTCTTCAGCCAATCTTTGTAGTGCCAATGACAATCTTTCTTGGTCAGCCTTAGTCTTAGGCTCAATGCTCATAGCGATAACTGGGTCTGGGAAAGTTGGAGGCTCTAAACGAACTTCAGCATCTCTTTCGCAAAGAGTATCACCTGTAATCAAGTCCTTAGCACCGATAACAGCACAGATAGAACCAGAATATGCTTCTTCAATATCTTCACGTTGGTCAGCCTTTAAAAGTACCATTCTTGAAATACGTTCTGTCTTACGAGTACGTGGATTGTAGAATGTCATACCCTTCTTGATGCAACCACTGTATACACGAATGAATACCAACTTACCTACAAATGGGTCGCTCCACAATTTGAATGCAAGAGCTGATGGATTTGCAAAGTCGTCTGCAACGATTTCAATTGAAGGTTCTTCTTCGTCATCTTCGCCGAATGCCTTAATTGGAGGAACGTCTAATGGACTAGGTAAATAGTCAATTACAGAGTTCAAAAGCATTTGAACACCCTTGTTCTTAAATGCAGAACCAGGGATAACGCCTACGAATTCACGAGACATAGTAGCCTTACGGATACCATCACGAACTTCGTCGTGTGTGAACTCAGTTTCGCCTTCTAAAAATCTTTCCATTATAGACTCGTCAAAATCGGCAAGAGCTTCAATCAAAGAATATCTATACTCGTCAGCTTGTTCCTTGAACTCTTCAGGAATGTCTACAGTGTCAAACTTAACGCCACTTTGGTCGTTTTCATCATAAACTAAAGCCTTCATTTCAACTAAGTCGATTAAGCCCCTGAAATTACCTTCTGCACCAATTGGCAAGAATAGTGGATGTGGGTTACCATTTAACTTAGTCTTAATGTCTTCAACTGCACTGTAGTAATCTGCACCAGTTCTGTCCATCTTATTGATGAAAGCAATACGAGGAACATTATACTTGTTCATTTGTCTCCAAACTGTTTCAGATTGAGGTTGTACACCTGCAACTGCACAGAATACTGCGATAGCACCATCGAGTACACGCAAAGAACGTTCTACTTCAGCTGTGAAGTCTACGTGCCCAGGAGTGTCAATCAAATTCAATTGGTGTTCTATACCTGCAAAAGGACCTACTGCTGTCTTCCAAGAGCAAGATACTGCTGCAGAAGTAATAGTAATACCTCTTTCACGTTCTTGTTCCATCCAGTCTGTTACAGCTGTACCTTCGTGTACTTCACCAATTTTATGAACTGCACCTGAATAGAACAATACACGTTCAGACACTGTAGTTTTACCAGCGTCGATGTGTGCAGATATACCCAAGTTACGAGTATACTCTAAAGGTCTTGTTCTCTTAGGAGAATTTTTTTCTGATAATTTTGCCATTTTTATTTCCTTAAAATATTACCAACGCAAGTGAGCAAAAGCCTTATTAGCTTGAGCCATCTTATGAACGTCTTCACGCTTCTTAACTACAGTACCTGTGTTATTGTAAGCGTCTACTAATTCGTTAGCTAAAGCGTCAGCCATAGGAACACCCTTCTTAGATTTTGCAGATGCAATTAACCATCTGAAAGCCAAAGTTTGTTGACGTTCGTAAGGAATTTCAACTGGAACTTGATATGTTGCTCCACCTACTCTTCTGCTCTTAACTTCCAATTTAGGACGGATATTTTCTAAAGCACCTAATAGAAGGTCGATAGGATCTCCCTTTTCTAGCTTTTCGCTAACCTTTTCTATTGCTGCATAAACTAAACGTTCAGCTGTAGATTTCTTACCTCTTTCCATAACCATGTTAATCAAGTGGCTAACTAATGTGCTCTTGAAACGTGAGTCTTGGATACGTACTCTTTTTACTGCTCTGTGTCTTCTTGACATTTTCTATTTCCTTAATTTTAAAATTACTAAGCTTTCTTTGCCTTAGGACGCTTTACACCGTACTTAGAACGACTACGACGACGTTTTTCAACACCTGAAGTATCTAAAGCACCACGAACGATGTGGTAACGTACACCTGGTAAGTCCTTTACACGACCCCCTCTTAATAAAACAACACTGTGCTCTTGCAAGTTATGACCTTCATCTGGGATGTAAGCGATAACTTCATAGCCTGTTGTTAGGCGAACTTTAGCTACTTTTCTGATAGCTGAATTTGGTTTCTTTGGTGTACGAGTCATAACTTGTACACATACACCACGGCGGAACGGGCAAGCATTTAAAGCTTGTGCTTTACTCTTTGTTGCTGCCAATCTACGTGGATTGCGGACTAATTGATTTATTGTAGGCATTTTTGTCTATTTTATTCTATAAAGATTTTTAAATTATGTTTTACTTGCATTTTTGCAAGTTTTATTTTCACTTTTTTTATAAAAATTGCCAAAAGAGCCTAGCAACTGGCCCTTTAAAGCGTTTTTTTGCGATTTTTTTATTATTCTTCGCTCACAACTTCCTCTTCGGCTTCAGATAAATATTCTTCTTCATCTTCATCTACCAAAGAATTAACGGTCAATTTGCGATATGCGTGCAAACCTGTTCCTGCTGGAATTAAGTTACCCATTATCACATTTTCTTTAAAGCCTTCAAGCTTGTCAACCTTGCCCAATGTAGCAGCTTCAGTTAACACTCTTGTAGTCTCTTGGAAAGACGCTGCACTGATGAAACTTTCAGTCTCTAAACTAGCCTTTGTGATACCGAGCAATATTAACTCGCCATCGGCTGCTTTACCACCTGCTTCTTCAATCTTAGCGTTCTCTACCATAAATTCATACTTATCCACTTGTTGACCCCAGAAATAATCTGAGTCGCCTGGATCAGTAATTCTCATTTTACGCAACATTTTAGATATTATTACCTCTATATGCTTGTCGTTAATTGTAACACCTTGCTTACGATATACCTTTTGTATCTCTACCAACAAGTGCTCTTGTACAGCATCAGGTCCTAATATTTCTAAAATTTCATTTGGATCTGGGCTACCTTCTGTTAAAAATTCGCCCTTAGACACCTTATCGTCTAATTGTACCACGATGTTTTTGCCATGCGGTATCAAATGTTCTTCAGTAATTTCGTTGCCCTTAGAGTCCTTAGACTTAATTATAATTACCTTCTTGCCCCTTCTTGATGGACCAAAAGATACTATACCATCTAACTTCGACATCTCGGCAGCTTCCTTAGGTCTCCTTGCTTCAAATAGCTCAGCAACACGTGGCAAACCACCTGTAATATCTTGAGTCTTTGACGCCTTTCTTGGAGTCTTAGCTAAAACTACACCAGAATTAATTTGGCTGTTTTCTGCAACTAACAATTGAGCACCTGTTGGCACTGCATAAGTTGTTACAACCTTGCCAGATTTATCTACGATATTAATTCTTGGATTTAAGTCGTCCTTGTGGTCTATTACTGTAAATGTTGTAGCTCCTGTAGATGAGTCTTGAGTTGCCCCTATAGTAACACCTTCAATCATATCTTCGAATGTTACCTTACCAGACTTATCTGCAAGAATTGGAGTACTATGTGGGTTCCATTGAGCCAACTTTTCGCCAGCAGCAATTCTATCGCCATCATTCTTTGTAATAACTGAACCTACCACGATATTATAGTCTTCCAACTCTTTCTTGCCGTCTTCAGACATAATCCTAATAATACCATTTTTGTTCAATACTACGTGATTTCCACCTTGTACGTCTACTATATTCAAATTCTCAAACTTGATTATACCGCTAGTCTTAGCTGAAATAGTAGGCTCTTTAGCTGAACCTGAAGCAATACCACCTACGTGGAAAGTACGCATCGTCAACTGAGTACCAGGCTCACCAATAGATTGTGCTGCGATAATACCTACAGCTGTACCTCTTTCTACCAACTTTTGAGTAGATGGGTCTATACCATAAGCCTTTGAAGGAATAGTATTTCTCTTTAAGTGAGTCAATGGGCTCATTACCCTAACAGACTCTATACCAGCAGTAACAGCTCTAACAGCCATATCTTCAGTGATAATCTCACCTTCAGGGATAATAACCTCGTCTGGGTGTTGAGGGTGTACATAGCTCTTGCTTGCACATCTACCGATAATTCTGTCTACTAATGGTACGATTTCGTCGTCGCCATCATATATAGATGTCTTTTCAATACCTGCACCTGTAGTCTTTTCGTCGTCAGAAGTGATAATTACGTCCATTGCAACGTCGCAAAGCTTTCTAGTCATATAACCAGCGTCAGCAGTCTTTAATGCAGTATCTGCCAAACCTTTTCTTGCACCGTGCGTAGATATAAAGTATTCCAATACACTCAAACCTTCACGGAATGATGATAAAATTGGTCTTTCTAAGATTTCACCATTAGGCTTTGCCATCAAACCACGAGCACCACACAACTGACGAACCTGTGCCTTATTACCTCTTGCACCTGAGTCCATCATCACGTATACTGGATTGATATATTGTCTATCGCCTTGCTTTTCGTGAGGTCTTGATAAATTAGTGAAGGCAACCTTTGCAATGTCTTCTGTAGCAATAGTCCATACGTCCTTTACCTTACTTGAACGTTCGTTCTTTGTAATAGTACCCTTGATATAGTCTTGCTCAATGCTATCTATAGCCTTTCTTGCATTTGCGATAATTTCAACCTTTTCAGCTGGCATATCCATATCGCCAATACCTATAGAGATACCTGCCCTTGTCGCTGTCTTGAAACCTAATGCCTTCAAAGCGTCCAATACTGCAGCAGAGTCTGCCTTACCTAATACCTTAAATGTACTTAAAATCAAGTCTCCCAACTTGCCCTTAGGTACTGTAAAGTTAATAAAGCCCAACTGCTCTGGCCATATCTTTGTGAACAATACCCTACCTACTGTAGTACGTATTATCTTAGATGTCTTGTCGCCATAAATTGTGTCCGTGCCAAAGTCTGGGTTTACATAGTCGATCCAGTCGTGCCAGTGAACCATTCCTTCTGCGTTTGCAAATTCAACTTCTCTCTCATTTGCAAATAGGCTTACCTTTTTGTCTTCTGCTGGCTTTTGGGCCAACTCGTATGTCAAATAATACGCACCTAATACGATGTCTTGAGATGGAGTCAAAATTGGCTTACCAGATGATGGTGAGAATATGTTATTGCTTGCCAACATAAGTAACTTCGCTTCCATTATAGCCTCTAAAGACAATGGAACGTGTACTGCCATTTGGTCGCCGTCGAAGTCTGCATTATAAGCTGCACAAACCAATGGGTGCAAACGTATAGCATCACCTTCAATCAATACAGGCTCAAATGCTTGTATAGACAATCTGTGCAAAGTTGGTGCTCTATTTAACATTACAGGGTGTCCCTCTGTAACTTCAGCAAGAATATCCCAAACTTCAGGAGCTCTCTTTTCAATTAACTTTCTTGCAGAACGAACTGTATGTACCCAGCCCAACTCTTTTAAACGACGAATGATAAATGGCTCAAACAATGTCAATGCCATCTTCTTTGGCAAACCACATTGATGCAATTTCAACTCAGGACCAATAACGATTACAGAACGACCTGAATAGTCAACTCTCTTACCTAAAAGATTTTGACGGAAACGTCCTTGCTTGCCCTTTAACATATCAGAGATACTCTTTAAAGGTCTGTTACCTGCACCTGTTACTGCTCTACCATGACGACCATTGTCGAACAAAGCGTCAACTGCCTCTTGCAACATTCTCTTTTCATTGTGAATGATTACATCAGGAGTCTTCATCGCCATCAAATTCTTCAAACGATTGTTACGATTAATAACTCTTCTATACAAGTCATTCAAGTCAGAAGTAGCAAATCTACCACCTTCTAAAGGTACTAATGGACGCAAATCTGGTGGAATTACTGGCAATGCCTTTAATATCATCCACTCAGGGCGAGCCTCAGTAGTCAAGAAACCTTGAATTAACTTTAATCTCTTTGCTAAACGCTTTTTAATTTGCTTAGAGCGAGTAGAACGCATTTGCTCAGTTAAGTCATTAGACAACTTAGCCAAGTTCAAATTTTGTAAGATTTCATATATAGCTTCAGCACCCATCTTCGCATAGAATGCTTCGTCATCATACTCTTCCATAGCCTTTTGATACTCTTCATCAGATAGCAATTGCATCTCCTTTAAAGAAGTGTTTCTTGGGTCTATAACTATGTACTTTTCATAGTAAATAACACTTTCTAGTGCCTTAGAAGTCATATCCAATACCAAACCTAAACGACTTGGCATAGACTTTAAAAACCATATATGAGAAACAGGTACAGCCAATTCTATATGACCCATTCTGTCTCTACGAACCCTAGATGTTGTAACTTCAACACCGCAACGTTCACAAACTTGATCCTTGTATCTAACTCTCTTATACTTACCACAAGCACACTCGTAGTCTCTTATAGGTCCAAATATCTTTTGGCAAAATAGACCACCTTGCTCAGGCTTAAAAGTACGGTAATTAATTGTCTCTGGATTTTTAACTTCACCCTTAGACCAAGCTATTATTGTCTCTGGCGACGCCAAAGATATAGTAACGCTATCAAAACCTGACTCATTCTCAAAACCAAGTATATCTCTTATTTGTTGCTTATTGTCTTCCATCGAAATTTCCTAAATTTATTTTTTTATCAATAACAATTATTGCTCAACTACATCTGAAGACTGTACTTTTACGTCCAGACACAAACTTTGCATTTCCTTCATCAATACATTAAATGATTGAGGAACACCAGCTTGTAGTGAATTATCACCTTTAACCAACTGCTCATATATCTTTGTTCTACCTTGAACGTCATCACTCTTTACAGTCAATAATTCTTGTAGAGTATATGCAGCACCATAAGCTTCCAATGCCCAAACTTCCATCTCACCAAATCTTTGACCACCATATTGAGCCTTACCACCCAATGGTTGTTGAGTAATCAATGAGTAAGGACCAACAGCACGAGCGTGGATCTTATCTGCAACTAAGTGGTTCAACTTCATCATATAGATATAGCCAACAACCACGTCTTGGTCCATAAAATCGCCACTTAAGCCATCTATCAACCTAGTCTTTGCACTCATTGGGAAACCAGACTTATCCAAGTAAGACCTAATGTCTTTTTCGCTGATACCATCAAATACAGGAGTTGCCACCTTAAATCCTAACTTCTTACAAGCCCAACCTAAGTGCGTTTCCAAGACCTGACCTACGTTCATTCGACTTGGTACACCCATTGGGTTCAAGCAAATTTCAACAGGAGTGCCGTCTTCTAAATATGGCATATCTTCTTCTGGTACTATACGAGCAACAATACCCTTATTACCATGTCGTCCTGCCATCTTATCGCCAACTTGTATCTTACGCTTTGCAGCTATATAAACCTTTACGTTCTTGATAACGCTTTGTGCTTCGCCACCACCAGAAGTCAACACATCAACTTTTCTCTTGTTGTCGTTTTCAACTTCAGTAAATCTCAATTGATAATGATCAACTATTTCCATTATCTTTTGGCGAACTGGAGATGGATTTATATCTATATACTTAGATACAGATGCCAACTTACGCAATAAAGTCTTTGTAATCTTACGATTTGCTGGGATTATAACTTCGTCAGTTTGCTTGTTGCGTACGTCCAAAGGTATCTTTTCGCCCAACAATACATTAGATAAAGCTTCAGTAAGCTCAGACTTCAACTTGTCTGTCTCAATCTTCAACTCTTCAGATAACTTCTTTTGTTGCCTTCTCATATCAGAATTAGACATAGTATCACTTTCCTTGTCTATTCTTGTAGAAGTCTTAACGTCCATTATGATACCTTCTGTACCAGATGGAACTTTTAAAGATGTATCCTTTACGTCTGCAGCCTTTTCACCGAAAATCGCTCTTAGCAATTTTTCTTCTGGAGCTAATTCAGTTTCGCTCTTAGGAGTAATCTTACCAACTAAAATGTCGCCTGGCTTTACTTCAGCACCAACTCTAATTACACCATTTCTATCTAAGTCCTTCAAAGCCTCATCACCTACATTAGGTATATCCCTTGTAATTTCTTCAGGTCCTAACTTAGTGTCTCTCGCTGTAGACTCAAATACTTCAATGTGTATAGATGTAAATACGTCGTTCTTAATCAACTTTTCAGACAACAAAATAGCATCTTCAAAGTTATAACCATTCCAAGGCATAAATGCAACCAATACATTTCTACCCAAAGCCAATTCGCCATCTTGAGTACTTGCACCATCAGCTAAAACATCGCCCTTTGATACAATCTGACCCTTCTTTACTATAGGCTTTTGATTGAAACAAGTAGCATTGTTTGAACGCATAAACTTCCTTAAGTTATATACATATACGCCCAATAGTGCATTAGTCTTATACTCGCCATCAACCAACTCTGGCATAAATCCATCACGAGTAACTATAATACGACTTGCCTCTACGCTTGCTACCTTACCTTCTTCTGCTGCAATAATTACAGTCATAGAGTCTCTAGCAACATACTTTTCAACACCAGTTCCCACAAAAGGAGACTCAGGAGTCAACAAAGGCACACCTTGACGTTGCATATTCGAACCCATCAAAGCTCTGTTAGCGTCATCGTGTTCCAAGAACGGAATTAAACCTGCTACTATAGATACCATTTGCTTAGGGCTAACGTCCATATATTGAACCTCGCTTGGCTCAACTTCGAACACTTCGTCTCGCATTCTAACTACGCACTTGCCTACCAAATTATTCTTTTCGTCTAATTCAGAATTTGCTTGAGCAATTACCTTGCCCTCTTCTTGGTCTGCAGTCAAATATTCTATATCGCCCGTCCAAGCTCCATCAATTATAACTCTATAAGGAGTTTCAATAAAGCCAAACTCGTTTATCTTTGAATAACTAGACAAAGAATTGATAAGACCAATGTTTGGACCTTCAGGAGTTTCAATAGGACAAATTCTACCATAGTGAGAGTGGTGTACGTCTCTAACTTCAAAGCCAGCTCTTTCTCTACTTAAACCACCTTGACCTAAAGCTGACAATCTTCTCTTGTGAGTCAATTCAGACAATGGATTGATTTGGTCCATAAATTGAGATAATTGATTTCTTGCAAAGAACTCTCTTACCATCGCTGTCATAGACTTTGTATTCAAAAGCTTTCCAGGAGTCAAGTTTTCAGAATTTTGCTCTGCAGCACTCATCTTTTCCTTAACTTGCTTTTCAGTACGAGCTAAACCTACACGGCATTGGTTAGCCAAAAGCTCGCCAACTGTACGTACTCTTCTGCTACCTAAGTGGTCAATATCATCTATATAACCTTCACCCTTACGCAACTTACTTAAATACTTAGTACCTTCTACTATGTCTTCTATAGTTACAACCCTTGTGTCTAAATCAGTGCTTAGACCCAATTTTTGATTGATTTTAAATCTACCAACTCTACCTAAATCATAACGCTTAGGGTCTTGTAGAGTACGGCGTAATAAAGCTCTTGCATTGCTTGCATTTACAGGTTCGCCTGGGCGAAGTTGCTTGTAAATAGTCTTCAAGGCTTCTTCTTCGTTCTTAGAAGGGTCTTTTTTGATAGCCTTGATTATAACACCTTCGTCTACAGTGGTATCTATAACCTTAAATTCTGCTATCCCTGCCCTCATAAAGTCCATAATTGCAGTCTTAGTCAAAGTTTCGTATTGCTTTAACAATACCTTGCCCTTGCCTGCTGGATCTGGGTCTGTAACAGCTTCTGCCAATACATAGTGAGAAACTTCTTCCATCTTCTCAGCCATCTTAGTAGTCATATCCTCAACAGTGTAGAACAATTCTATAATCTCACTGTTAGAACTCTTGCCCATCGCTCTCAATAATGTAGTAATCAAGAACTTCCTACGGCGACGTCTACGGTCTATGTATACGTACAACAAGTCGTTTTGGTCAAATTGAACCTCAACCCATGTACCTCTATCAGGTATTAACCTAAATGAGAATAAAGTCTTACCAGAAGAGTGCAAAGCCTCCTCATAACATATACCAGGGCTTCTGTGTAATTGACTAACTATAACTCGCTCAGCTCCATTTACTATAAATGAACCACTGCTAGTCATCATATTTAAATCGCCCATAAACAACTCTTCTTCCCTAGAAGAATCGCCCTCTGTCAAACGCAAAGTTAAGTAGAGAGAAATTGAATAAGTTACACTCTCTTTAATACACTCTTGCTCTGAGTACTTTGGACCATCAAACCTATATGAAACGTATTCTAATTTAATCTTCTCGTCGTAACTTACTATAGGGAACACTTCGCTAAATACAGCGTGTAAGCCAATCATCTTCCTTTGTGATGGCACTTGGTCTCTCTGCAAAAATTCCGCATAGGAATTAAGCTGGTTTTCTATTAGGTTTGGCAAGTCTATTACATCTTGCAATTTACCAAAATTTTTTCGCTCAGACATCTCTTTTTATTTTCGTTTTTTTGCTATGTGTGTTTTTTTTGGCATATATTCTGCTATACGCCTAGCTAAATTTGAAAAAGGGCAAGCAAAGCCTCATTTTTCTTGAGGCTTTGCCTATCCGTTAAATAATATTAATTGTTGATAATCAAGTTAATTACTTAATTTCAACAGTTGCACCAGTTGCCTTTAGCTTAGCTTCAATTTCAGTAGCTTCGTCCTTAGAAACACCTTCCTTAACAGCCTTAGGAGCACCTTCAACTAAGTCCTTAGCTTCCTTCAAGCCTAAGCCTGTGATGCCACGTACTTCTTTAATTACTGCAATCTTGTTTGCACCAATTTCTTTTAAGATTACGTCGAACTCAGTCTTTTCTTCAGCTGGACCTGCGTCTGCTGCTGCTGCAACCATAGCTACAGGAGCTGCTGCTGTTACGCCCCACTTTTCTTCTAATTCTTTAACTAGAGCTGCAACTTCTAAAATTGTTAAGCCGCTCAACCATTCGATTACTTGTTCTTTATTTATATCTGCCATTTTATTATTTCTCCTTTGAATGCTTAGTACTCTTGCGAGTGTTTAAGGATATTTACTCTCCCTAAGCTCATTCTTTAGTTCTTTATTATTGTTTTTTTGACTAGACGCACATACGCCTATTTATGAAATTATTTTTAAAAAGCAAGTATGAGCATAACCCATACTCGACTCCAAAAGGAATTAGTCTTCCTTTTCGCTCTTTGCCTTCAACAAGTTTAACACTCCTTGTGGAGATGCCAACAACATCAAAGACAAGAACTTTGCCTTCATACCATCTAGGTTTGGTAATGCACTCAATTCTTCGATTTGAACTGTATCTAAAAGGTTCTTATCTAAAACACCAACTTTAACATTTGCGTTTTCTTTACCCTTTACGAAATCTACTATGATTTTAGCAACTTCTGTAACAGACTCGCCACCAGCGATAACTGCTGTAGGTCCTGCCAAAAATTCTGACAAGTCAGGTAATTCTTGAGCCTTTGCTGCTATATCTAAAATAGTGTTCTTTACAATGTGAAACTCTGCACCCTTAGTAGCCAAAGCTCTACGGAATGTGCTAGCATCAGCAACTGTTACTCCTGTGAAATTCAACAAGAATACATAGTTAGATGATGATATGTGAGAAACTGCTTCGTTTATTAAATATTGTTTTTCTGGTCTCATCTTAAAATCCTTATTCGCTTATAGATTTATTTAGTGTTATACCAGGAGTCATTGTAGCACTAATTGTTGTGTTTACAATATACTTACCCTTGTATGTTTCAGGACGAGCAGCTATCAAACTAGCAATTGCAGCCTTCGCATTTTCTACCAACTTTTCGTTTTCGAAACTACGCTTGCCAATTACTATACCAACATTGCCAGTCTTGTCCATCTTGAACTCAACTCTACCAGCTTTAACTTGCTTGATTGCATCAGCAATATCGTCTGTAACTGTACCACTCTTAGGGTTAGGCATTAAACCTCTTGGACCCAATACTCTAGCAGCCTTACGTACGTCTTTCATAGCAGATGTTGTAGAAATTGCTACGTCGAAATCTAACCAACCAGACTCGATTTGCTTTAATACATCTTCTAAACCAGCGTGGTCTGCACCAGCATCTAATGCAGCTTGTGCATTTTCAGTGAATACCAAAACCTTAACGTTCTTACCACTACCATGTGGCAAACTTACTGTACCTCTAATACTTAAATTAGATTGCTTAGCTTCTAATTGTATCTTGACTGACAATTGAACTGTCTCGTCGAATTTAACTTTTGGCAATGTAGAAAGTAACTCAACAGCTTGCTCTAATCCTAAAGCGCTATCTGAAACTTGCTCTGCCGCTTGCTTATATCTTTTGCTTCTTTTTACCATGACTTTTTTATTTTTGTCTCCTGCTATGCAGTGCGGTTATTTTTTATACTAAAACTACCCATCGCCCAAAATTAGACAATAGGTAGTACTAAATTTTTTAATTAAACAAGGTCTATACCCATTGAACGAGCTGTACCTGCAATAATCTTAATTGCTGCTTCTTCGTCGTTAGAGTTTAAGTCCTTAACTTTTGTTTTAGCGATTTCTAAAACTTGCTCTCTTGTTATTTGTCCAACCTTGTCAGTATTTGGCTTTGCACTACCTGATGCTAAACCTAATGCCTTCTTGATTAATACAGACGCTGGAGGCGACTTTAATACAAATGAGAAAGATTTATCTTGATATACAGAAATTACTGCTGGTAAGATTAAACCCGCTTGGTCTTTTGTACGAGCGTTAAACTCTTTACAAAACGCCATAATGTTAACACCTGCTGCACCCAAAGCTGGACCTACTGGAGGAGCTGGATTAGCAGCACCTGCAGGTAACTGCAACTTTACTATTTTTACAACTTTTTTTGCCATTTTATTTTAATTCTTAATTTTTTATCTTGTTTTGCTGAGGCTTTACGTAATAAATTCTCTTATTCTTCTACATAGCGAACTTGCTTGTAGTCCAATTCAACTGGAGTAAATCTGCCAAATATTGACACACTCACCTTTAATTTTCCATTGTCTGCATCTATCTCTTCTATGATACCAGTTAAACTCATAAAAGGACCTTCTTCTATTCTTACAGACTCGCCAACTGAATACTTAATGTCAGACTTAACTTGCTCCTTAGAACTTTCAAGCTGATTAAATATATCTTGGACTTCTTTTTTTCTCAATGGAGTCGGTCTTAACCCACCCATAAAATTGATTACACCATTAATAGACCTTAGAAAATTCCAAGGTGCTTGAATTAATGCGTCATCGTCATCAAAAAGCTTAACTCTTACAAAGACATAACCTGGGAATAACTTACGTGCTTTTGGGGCTAATTTCTTGCCATCTTTATATACTGCAACTTGCTCTTCTGGAACTAATATATCCTCTTTAGATATATATTCAGCCATATCATTGAGTTCCAATTGATTTATCAAAGAAGTTTGAACCTTCTTCTCCATATTTGAGCGTACTTGCAAAGTGTACCACCTGCGATTATCTGTCGTATCTAATGTCATATCTCTTTATACAAATTATCTATAAATTATATAGATTTTACAAGCTCTGTGAACAATGCTATAACGTTTGTTATAGAAAAATCTGCAACAAACAAAAATGCACCCATTAAAGACAAAGAAACAAAAACCATTAGCATATATAACCTAACTTCTTTGAACGTAGGCCACGATACTCTCTTTAGCTCTGTGATAGTCTCTTTATAAAATTGTCTTATCTTTGAAAATGGATTTGCCATATTATTTATTTCTTTCTTTAAAAAAACAGGGGCGGAGGGACTCGAACCCCCAACCGACGGTTTTGGAGACCGCTACTCTACCAATTGCGCTACACCCCTAAATTTTTTATCCTTTTAAACAACTTTCTACACGCTCCCACTAAAGAAGCCTGTAGAAATATTTATTTAATCGCTTTTAATTATAGGATTTCGCTGATACGACCTGCACCAATTGTACGACCACCTTCACGAATTGCGAAACGTTGACCCTTTTCCATTGCAATTTCTTTTTGCAATTCAATTGTGATAGAGATGTTATCACCAGGCATAACCATTTCAACACCTTCAGGTAATTGACATACGCCAGTAACGTCTGCTGTACCGAAGAAGAATTGTGGGCGGTAGTTGTTAAAGAATGGAGTGTGTCTGCCACCTTCTTCTTTAGTCAATACAACGATTTCAGCTTGTGCCTTGTTATGAGGCTTTACTGAACCAGGCTTTGCAATTACGTGTCCACGTTGGATTTGTGTCTTTTCGATACCACGAAGTAACAAACCTACGTTATCACCTGCTTGACCTTGGTCTAACAACTTACGGAACATTTCAACACCAGTTACTGTAGTCTTCATAGTTTCGCCTAAGCCAACGATTTCAACTTCTTCACCAACTTTAACGATACCACGTTCAATACGACCTGTTGCAACTGTACCACGACCTGTGATAGAGAACACGTCTTCAATGCTCATCATAAATGGCTTGTCAACTGGTCTTTCTGGTTCTGCAACTTCAGAGTCAATTGCGTCCATCAATTCACCAATAGAGTTAACACCGAAATCAGCACCTTCTAAAGCTTGAGTAGCTGAACCACGGATAACCTTGATGTTGTCGCCGTCAAAATTGTACTTAGATAACAATTCTCTAACTTCCATTTCAACTAAGTCTAACAACTCTTCGTCGTCCAACAAGTCGCACTTGTTCAAGAATACAACGATTTGTGGTACACCAACTTGCTTTGCCAACAAGATGTGCTCACGAGTTTGAGGCATAGGGCCGTCAGCAGCAGATACTACTAGAATAGCTCCATCCATTTGAGCTGCACCAGTAATCATATTCTTTACGAAGTCTGCGTGTCCTGGGCAGTCAACGTGTGCATAGTGACGATTTTCAGTTTCGTACTCAACGTGTGCAACAGCGATTGTAACTGTTTTAGTTTCGTCACGAACTGTACCGCCCTTAGCGATGTCCTTATAAGACTTAATTTGAGCCAAGCCCTTGCCAGCTTGTACACTCAAGATAGCAGTAGTTAATGTTGTTTTACCATGGTCAATGTGGCCGATTGTACCAACATTAACGTGTGGTTTAGTCCTTACGAATGATTCCTTAGACATATTATTTTCTTCTCTTTATTGTTATTGTTTTTGTGATTTAAAAAATTACTCAGCCTCAGAGCGGATTTGAACCGCCGACCTCGTCCTTACCAAGGACGTGCTCTGCCAACTGAGCTACCGAGGCAGAATCTGTCATAACTAAACATCGCATATACAATATTTTCATTATGAACTTTCCAATTTGCCTTGATTATCCCATCTCGTCAATTCTTTTTTTCACTTTTTTGCATTTTTTTTTACTTTTTTCAATTTTCTATTGTCTTTTTAGCAATTTATATGCAATATTAGCTACTTATTTTAAAAAATACCTAAATTTATTTCCACTTTTAGATATTTCTAACAACATTTAACCAATTTTAAACTCAATGAGCAAAGAACTTGAAGAATCTACTATATTTAATATAGACTTTACTAAACTAAAAAAAATAGCACAATGCCAAGAAGATGTAATCCCAGCCATCGCACAATGTGCAAAAACTGGCGAAATCCTTATCCTCGGATACGCAAATAAACTAGCACTCGACACAACTTTCGCTAAACAAAAAGCAACTTTTTGGTCAACTTCTCGTAATGAACTTTGGACTAAAGGCGAAACCTCTGGCGACTTCCTCGAACTAGTCGACGTACTCGTTAACTGCGAACAAAATTCCATCGTATACAAAGTAAATGTCGTAAACAAAGGCTCTTGCCACACAAAAAAAGCTAACGGCGAAGTCAGATACGGCTGCTACTACAGAAAAATACAAAGCACAAATCAAAGCCTATCCCTAGAATTTCTTCCTAATCAGAAGTAAGGATTAAAGGAAGATTTAGGCTAAGGGGTTTTACCCCTTAGAACCCCACTTAAGGCGTGAACGAGTTGTTAACACCCTCTTGAAGATGCACGAAAAGGAAGAATTTTGCATAGCAAAATCTGGAGGTTGAAACATAGATAAACACAACAATGGTTCCCGTGCCGTCACGGGGCTGGTTTCGCCCTTAAGAAACCCAAACAAGTGAGGCACTTGATACCATTGTTTTTGTTGGCGTTTGTATATTAGTGCATTTGCCTTAGGGTCTCGGTTGCTTGCCCAGCTGCCCTTTTGTTGATTTAAATTAATTTTAAAAAAATTAAAGATAATAAAAATGGACTCGCTCATTTGCTTTTGCTTTTAGCAAAACCTGCATTGTTCTCGCACTTCGTGTAAATGCTAAAGCATTTATCCTACCCAAAAGCTTTTGCTTTGCAAAACTTTCGTGTTCCCTTCACATCGAAAGAGAAGTATCTCTTTCGAATTATACACAATTTATTTTAAATTTTAGGCTTTGCACTTGAGGGTGCAAAGTTTTTTTGTGTCTTGTTACAATTACTTTAGCTTAGAATTTTTGCTGTATTAAATAAAAACAATCTCAATACAATAATTCTAGTGCATAATCTTTAACCCAAAAATATTTGCGACGACTTTAGCTGAAAGCCAATTAGAGCAACTTCAATCAAGATATGTTAAATTTTTTAATATGTGCCACAGTTTGTTTCTTAAGTGCAATTTATAGGTGGCTTCTAAAAATTGGCAATTAGCTATTTTTAAGATTATTTTTAGCGTAATTTTCTTGTGTTTGACGAAGATAGCATCGCTATCTAAGGATATAAACAAGGAAATTCAAGCAAAAATAGGCTAAAAAGAGCAATTGTTGCTTTGCTTTTCATAGCAAAGCCCACACTGCAACAGCGACACAAAAACGCCAACAAAAAAATAAACAAAGAAGCAAAGACCTACAGTTGCAACACTGAGCAACACAACAAAAGGTCAAGGCTAGCTTTGTTTCAGGTTTTAAGGACGAGAACTAAGCCCTTAATGGGGTTTAAGGGGCAAAGCCCCTTGCCTAAATCTTTCCTATTTTATCTTATTTATCTTATCTTAAAGCAGGGTGTGATTTAATTAGGTCTAGGGCTTCTTTATCGCCGCCGCGAGCTGCGAGGCGTATCCATTGTCTATATTTTTCGAAATCTTTAGGGAGGCCTCCAACGCCTTCTTTGTAGCAGATGGCGAGGTGTCGCATAGATTCTACGTTACCTTTTTCGGCAGAGGCAGTCCAGATGGCTACGGCTTTTTTTCGGTTAGCATCTACGCCATCGCCAGTGAAGTAGCAAGCTGCGAGTTTTGCTTGAGCGACTGGGTTGCCTTCTTCGGCGGCTTTAGTCCAAATTTCTACGGCTTTTTTTACGTCTTGTTTAACGCCTTCGCCTCTAGCGTAGCATAAGCCTACATTTACTTGAGCTTTTTCGTTACCAGCGGCAGCGGCTCTAGCCCACCAAGTTAGGGCATTGTAAGTGCTTTTTGATAGTCCCATACCATTTGCATAGCATACACCTACGTAATATTGTGCTTCGGCGTCGCCGAGTTCTGCTGCAGTTAGCCATAGTTCGGCTGCTTTGTGCATATTTTTAGGGAAGAACTCGCCATTGAAGTATAGCATAGCTAGGGCTGAGATGGATTTTGGCTCGCCTTTTGAGCTAGCGATATTCCACCAACGAACGGCTTCAGAAAGGTTTGGAGTGTAGGATTTGCCATCTGGATTTGAGTAATAGAGACCAAGTTGGTATTGAGCTTCTACGTTACCTGCGAGGGCTGCTTTAGAGAGGCGTTCTACTTCAGGGTTAATGCTTTTTAGGTTTAGGGCATTAATTTGGGCTCTATTTGCGTGTGTACTTTGAGAGATGTCCTCAGCGTTGCGTTGAGCATAGGCACAAGGGATTAGAGCTAATAGAGAAAGTATGTAAAAACTTTTAATAAAATTCATAAGGCGATTAGACCAAAATAGAAAAAAAAGAGCAAGTAAAATTTTCTATTCATTAAAAAGCGATAGATAGAACTTCTCTAAATACCTACAAAAAAAGACTCCCCCTTTTTTACAAGGAGAGTCTCAAAGTTTGACAAAATACCAATCTCAAGCCTCAACCTGCCAAAAATTTGCTTTACAAAATTTTTGATGAGGCGTGAGATTGCGTCTTAGATGAGTATTTGGAAATTTTTTGGGGTTGATATTATATTAATACGTGAGAGTCCAAAAAATTTTCAAAACGGAATATAAAGCGTGATATCACGCCTCATATTAGAATACTTCGTTATATCTTGCAGTATCGCCCAACTCAGCTTCGATTTCGAGAAGTCTGTTGTACTTAGCCAATCTATCACTTCTGCTCAAAGAACCAGTCTTAATTTGACCTGCATTAGTAGCAACTGCGATATCAGCGATAGTGCTGTCTTCAGTTTCGCCAGAGCGGTGAGAAACAACGCACTTGTAAGCTGCACGCTTAGCCATTTCGATAGCACCTAAAGTTTCGCTCAAAGAACCGATTTGGTTAGGTTTAATCAAGATAGCATTTGCTATATCTTGTTCAATACCCTTCTTTAGGAACTTAGTGTTTGTTACAAACAAGTCATCACCAACTAATTGAGTGTTGTGAGCCATTTTGTCGCCAAGAACTTTCCAGCCTTCCCAGTCGTTTTGGTCGCAACCATCTTCGATAGAAAGAATAGGGAAATCTTTTTGTAGGTCGATTAAGTAGTCAACCATTTCAGAAGCTGAGTATTGAGCACCATCAGATTTCTTGAATACATACTTTTTAGTTTCTGCATCGAAAAATTCAGAAGAAGCAACGTCTAAAGCGATGAATACGTCTTCGCCTAGCTTGTAGTTAGCTTTTTCAACAGCTTGAGCAATAACTTCCAAAGCGTGTCTGTGGCTCTTTAGGTCAGGAGCAAAACCACCTTCGTCGCCAACAGCAGTTGAAAGACCATTAGCCTTTAAGATACCCTTTAATTCCATAAATACTTCAGCACCACAACGCAAAGCATCGCTAAAACGAGTGAAGTTCTTAGGCATAATCATAAATTCTTGGAAGTCGATAGGAGCGTCAGAGTGAGCACCACCATTTAAGATATTCATCATAGGAACTGGCAAGTGCTTAGCATTTACGCCACCTAAGTAACGATATAAAGGCAAGTTTACGCCAGCTGCAGCAGCCTTAGATACTGCCAAAGAAACAGCCAAAGTAGCATTTGCACCTAATTTAGACTTGTTGTCTGTTCCGTCTAAAGCGATCATAGCAGTGTCAACGCCCAATTGGTCTAATGCGTCCATACCTATTAAAGCATCAGCGATTGCTCCATTAACATTAGCAACTGCTGCAGTTACTCCCATACCCTTATAAGGCATAGTCTTAGGGTCGCCGCCCAAAGCAACTTTGTCTCTTAGCTCGATTGCTTCGTATTCACCTGTAGAAGCACCACTTGGAACGAATGCAGCACCAACTGCTCCATTTTCCAATACAACCTTACAATGTACTGTTGGTACAGATCTCGAGTCTAAAACCTGTCTAGCTATAATTTGCTTAATCTTTGTAGAATTTAATCCTTGCATATTTTTAATCTAATTTAATGTTAATTATTAAAATTTATCCTTATAGGTTTAGGCTATGCTTTAATTCTTGTCAATTACAAAAAGGCATATTTCTTCCGAAAAGTTTTTTATTCTTTACCTTGAGAGATTTTTTTAAGATACTTTTTACTTATTATGGGAAGTCCAAAAGAAAAAGTTTTAGTTGCTATGTCAGGTGGCGTCGATAGTGCCGTATCTGCCCTTATGCTCAAAGAACAAGGCTACGATATTTCTGCAGCCTATATGAAAACATGGATGAACGAAGAAGGTATAGACGTCTTCGGAGACTGCCCTTGGCACGAAGATATTAAATATGCTACCGAAGTATCAAAACAACTCGGAATAGACTTCGAAGTCGTCGACTTCATCGAAGAATATAAACAACAAATCGTCGAATACCTAGTCCAAGGCTACAAATACGGGCAGACGCCGAACCCAGACTTAATGTGTAATAGAAAAATGAAGTTTGGCAAATTCCTAGACTACGCAAAGAAAAATGGCTTCACTAAAGTTGCCACTGGACACTACGCTAGCATAACAGACCTAGACGACCTTAGTAAAGACATAACTATGGGAGCAGACCCAAGCAAAGACCAATCATACTTTCTTGCTATGATGACCCAAACTCAAGTCCAATCTGCACTTATGCCCATAGGTAAACTCCTCAAAAATCAAGTCAGAGACATAGCCAGAATTAATAGGCTTGCTAACGCTAACAAAAAAGATAGCCAAGGCATATGCTTCTTAGGCAAAATTAAAATCCAAGACTTCCTTAAACACTATATAGAAGAAAAAGAAGGCAACATAGTTAACGCCTCAGGCAAAATACTCGGCAAACACAAAGGCTTATTCAACTACACACTCGGTCAACGCAAAGGCATAAATATCCCATCAAATTGCGATAACAAATTCTACGTAGTTGTAGCTAAAGACTTCGACTCTAATACCCTACTTGTCGACTTTAACGATAACATAAACTCTCAACTCTTCGTAAACGAAATCCACGTAAATAACATAAATTGGATAAATAAAACAATATCCTCACCTACACAACTCCAAGCCAAAGTCAGATACAGAGACCCCCTCATCAACATAACATTCACCCCACTAGAAAATAACTCAGCCAAAATTACCTTCACCTCCACTCAACGTGGTCTCGCATCAGGTCAGGCTATCGCCCTATACCAAAATAATACCCTCCTCGGCGGTGCTTTTTATATTTAATAATAAAAAGATAAGATTTTAGATATTGGGGCAAAGCCCCAATATCTAAATCTTTATTATTTTTATTTATTAGCTAAATTATTTAGGACTCTTGGGTATAGGATATATTCGGCTTGGTGTATTTTTGAGGTATAGCTTTCGAGGGTGTCGTTTTGGGAGATGAGGACTACTTCTTGGTCTATAATGGTGCCAGAGTCGAGTTCTTCGTTGACGTAGTGGACGGTGCAGCCTCCTACTTTTACGCCGTATCTGAAAGCGTCGCCAATTCCGTCTTTACCTTTGAAAGATGGGAGGAGGCTTGGGTGTAGGTTAATGATTTTGCCTTTGTATTTTTTGGTTATAAATTCTGGTAGGATTTTCATAAAGCCTGCTAGGACTATTATGTCTGGTTTTTCGGTTTCGAAGGCGTTTATGTAGTTATTAGCTCCTTCTTCTGAGAAGAAAGCTCCTTTTTTGAGGGGGTCTACAAAGTATGCGTTTACATTTAGGTTTTCTGCACGTTTTAGGGCGAAGGCGTTTTCTTTATCGCTAATTAGGGCAGTAATTTCTACATTTTTGATGGAATTGTCTTGAATTTTCCTGATAATATTTTCGGCGTTGGAGCCGTTTCCGCTTGCTAGTATAATAATTTTCATTGTTTTTTAGAGGCTAGGGTGAGTTCTAAAAATTGGTTTTTTCAAGAAAGCAAAAACTTTGTTTTTGCACTCAGATAAGCTACAATTGCTCTTTTTAGCCTATTTTTGCTTGAATTTCCTTGTTTTTACCTTAGATAATTGCATTATTCGCCTTAAAAAACAAGAAAATTACGCTAAAAATAATGACTCAAGGCTTATAAAGCCCTTTTCGCCCATTCGCTATCGCTCAGGGTCATTGCTAAGGCAATGCTCCTACGCCCTTGCGGTTGTAGCCTTAAAAATAGCTAATTGCCAATTTTTAGAATTCACCCTAAGTTTTTAATATTTTTCTTGCTAAGTCAAGGATAAAGAAAATCTTAGGCAGTTTTGATTGAATGTAGAATTTTGGTTTAAAATATATAATAAAAAATAAAATAAAAAAAGTTGTTGACAATTCCGTTCTAAAACTCTTTCTTTATAATCTTTATTAATTTAAGGAAATAGAAATGGCTTTAAAAATTAGATTACAAAGACACGGGTCGGTGCATTCACCGATGTATAGAATAGTAGTTGCTGAGTCTTCAGCACGTAGAAATGGAAGATTTGTAGAGAACTTGGGTTACTACAATCCTAAACCTAGAGGTAAAGATGAGGCAGTTCGTTTGAATACAGAACGTGCAGCATACTGGATGAGCGTTGGTGCAAAGCCAACAGATACAGTTAGATCTCTAATCAGAGAGGCAAAGAAGACTACAGCTGTAGTTAGCGAATAGTTTTTTTGGCTTTTAGCCTCAAAGATTTATCTGGGGGGCTTAATTACACAGTTTTATAGATTTAGTTATGCGTATAGACATACTTACATTATTCCCGAAGATGATAGAATCGTATTTTGGAGAAAGTATGTTAAAGAGAGCAGTAGAAAGTGGCATTTTAGACATTAGGGTACACGATTTACGTTCTTGGGCAGACGAGAAAAATAAGATTACAGACGATAGACCCTTTGGTGGAGGAGCAGGAATGCTTTTAAAGCCAGAGCCAATTTTTGCAGCGATTGAAGAATTGCAAAGTGAGAATTGCACTAAAGTTTATATGTGTCCAGATGGCGAAGTTTTAACTAGCGATTTGGCGAGAGAGTTTTCTCAAAAGGAGCATATAATAATATTAAGTGGGCATTACGAAGGGGTCGATCAAAGAGTGAGAGATTGTATTATAGACAGAGAAGTTTCGATAGGAGACTATGTTTTAACTAATGGCACAATATCGGCAGCAGTTCTAGTAGACGCTGCAGCTAGATATGTAAAAGGTGTTTTAGGTGAAGAAAAATCCTTGACTAGCGACTCTTTTAACGACAATCTATTATCTTTTCCACAATATACCAGACCAGCTGAATTTAGAGGAATGAAAGTTCCCGAGGTTTTAATGTCAGGCAATCATGCTAAAATAGCAGAGTGTAGGCGTAAATGGCAAGTGGAGAAAACAAAAATAAGAAGACCAGATATTTTAAAAAAGGAAATTAAATGAATCAAGATATTCTAAAAGAAATTACACAAGCACAAATTAAAGATGTTACATTCTTTAAAGTTGGCGATGGCGTTCGCGTTCATACTAAGGTAAGAGAAGGCGATAAAGAGCGTATCCAAATTTTCGCAGGTATAGTTATTGCTCGTAAGGGCAGTGGTATCCACGAAACTTTCACAGTACGTCGTATATCTTACGGCGAAGGTGTTGAGCGTGTGTTCCCAGTGAACTCTCCTAACATCACTAAGATCGAAGTTGATAGAGAATCTATCGTAATGAGATCTAGACTTTACTACCTACGTGATAGAGTTGGTAAGGAAGCAACTAAGGTTAAGGAAAAGCGTTTAGCTTACTAATCTTAAGGTTCGAGAAAGCCCACCAAATACAGGTTGGGCTTTTTTTATATTTTACAAGTCGAAAGAAAATTGCCATAAAGGGCAAAGAAAAAATATGGAAGATATTAAAAACATAAGGAATTTTTGCATTATTGCACACGTAGACCACGGAAAGACTACTCTTTCTGATAGATTGCTCGAAAGCACTAATACTATACAAAAGCGTGATATGCAAGACCAGCTTTTAGACTCTATGGACTTAGAGCGTGAAAGGGGTATTACTATTAAGTGCCACCCTGTTTCTATGAAGTATACTTATGAGGGCAAGGAGTATTTGTTGAATTTGATTGATACTCCTGGGCACGTGGATTTTTCTTATGAGGTGTCGAGGTCTTTGGCAGCGTGCGAGGGGGCTTTATTGTTGATAGATGCAGCTCAAGGCGTTGAGGCTCAAACTGTGGCAAATGCAAATTTGGCTGTTAAGCAAGACTTAGAGATAATACCTGTAATCAACAAGGTAGACTTGCCAAGTGCAAATGTGGATAGGTCTAAGAGGCAAATCGAGGACATATTGGCAATTCCTGAAGAGGAGGCGATTTTAGCTAGTGGCAAAAGTGGTATAGGCATTGAGGACATATTAAGAGCAGTCGTTGAAAGAGTCCCTGCTCCGAAGATGGCAGATTACCCTAAGGCTCGTGCATTGGTTTTCGACTGTACTTTTGATACATACAAGGGCGTTATCTGCTTTGTTAGGGTATTTTCTGGTTCGTTCAAGGCAGGTGATGACATTACGCTTATGAGTCATAGCCAAAAGTGCAATATCAAGGAAGTTGGCACATTTTCGCCATCTATGAAAAAAGAGAGCGTGCTTTCTGCAGGTTGCACAGGCTATATAGTTACAAATATCAAGGAAGTTTCTCAAGTGCCTATAGGTGATACAATTACACTTCACGCAAACCCAGCAGAAGAAATGCTAGAGGGTTATAAAGAAGTTAAGCCTATGGTTTTTGCAGGTATCTACCCTATAGATACTTCTGACTATGAAAAACTTAAGGTATCACTTGCAAAGTTGCAGTTGAACGACTCAGCTTTAGTATACCAAGCAGAGTCATCTGTAGCATTGGGCTTTGGCTTTAGATGTGGATTTTTGGGACTATTGCATATGGAAATCGTGCAAGAGCGTTTGAGGCGTGAATATGACTTAGACATCATATCTACATATCCATCAGTAGTTTATAACGTAATGGGTACAGATGGTATTATGCAGACTATAGACAATCCAGTCAAGATGCCAGACCCTTCTACTATTAAATTTATCGAAGAGCCTATGATTAAGGCTTTTATACACATTCCATCTACATCTATAGGCGATATGCTTGCCCTCGTTTCTGAAAAACGTGGCTATTGCGAGCATACAGACTCTATAGACGACACGAGAGTTCTTCTAACTTGTGCTATGCCTTTAAATGAAATTTTGATAGATTTTAACGACAGGTTAAAGTCTATAACAAGGGGTTATGGCAGTTTGGACTATGAGCTAGATGGCTACAAAGAGTCGGACTTGCAACGCTTGGATATTTTGGTAAATGGCGAGCAAATCGACGCATTTTCTTCTATCGTACACAGAGAAAAAGCAGACTCTAAGGGCAGAATGCTCTGCGAAAAGCTTAAAGATATTTTGCCAAGACAAATGTTTAAGGTGGCAATCCAAGCTGCCATAGGTGCAAAAATTGTAGCTAGAGAAACTATAGGTTCTTTCAAGAAAGACGTGTTGGCAAAGTGCTATGGTGGCGATATTACACGTAAGCGTAAACTTTTGGAAAAGCAAAAAGAGGGTAAAAAGCGTATGAAGCAAATAGGCAAAGTGTCTATACCTCAAGAGGCTTTTGTAGATGTGCTAAAATCTAACGCTTAGTATTTAAAGGAGCTAAAGGAATAATTATGTCAGAGAAAAAAAGAAATTTAAAGCAGGCAAAAGACGCAGTTGCAATGGCTGCAAAGGTACTTTCTTATAGGCGAGACTTAATGCCCGAAAATGATGTAATTAGCTTTAGTGAACTCCTCGAAAGAGCTGGCGAACTAATAATTACTAAAGAATATGACGGCACTGAATTTGATTCTATTGAAGATAAGCTAGAGCCTCTAATGCAAAAATATGGTGGCAATGTATATCCACTAAAAAGCATTACAGACTATATAGAAACTATAGTAGTCGCTGCTGTCCTTGCTCTATCTGTTAGAAGCTTTTTCCTAACTCCTTTTAAGATACCTACAAACTCTATGTATCCAAGCTTTTATGGTATGACTGCAAAAGTCTACGATAAAGGCGAAGACGCTCCAAGTTTCCCTAAAAAAGTGTGGAATTGGGCTATCAAAGACTCAACTAACTATACCCTAGAAGCTCCAGACTCTGGCGATGTCCTAATCGAACTAAACGCTGGCGGACGCTACGGAAATGTAGGCTTATTCGCAAATAGGCAAGTCGCTTCTAAAATCGTAGGCATCTACCCAACTTACAAAAAAGAATACACATTCTACGTAAATAACCAGCCCACTTCAATCCTCGTCCCTGCAGATTTCTCTTTCGACGACCTAATCGCTAAAGCATACCCTATGGGTACAAACTCAAAAGACCTCACTGACTACGCAAGAATGCTCGGCTCTCGCTCTAACAAAAATATAGTAGAAAAAGGCGATAGAATATTCCTAAACTTAGGTAAGATAACTCAAGGCGACTATATCCTAAACTTCGATATAGTAGGCGGCGATATGCTCTTTGTAGATAAATTTACATACAATTTCAAAAAACCACAAATTGGCGACCCTATAGTCTTTCTAACTAAATATTGCGATGGTATGACTGCCCTAAACCACGGCATACCAGACGATAAATATTACATCAAACGTCTCGTCGGCTTAGAAGGCGATACCCTCGAAATTAAAGATTTCACCCTATACAGAAACAACGAGCCAATCTCTGGCGACCCATCTTTTGCCCTAAACTTCGCCCAAAATGGCGAATACTCAGGCTACAGAAATGAAGAACAACTCGCCATCGGCAAATCTGTCCTCATTCCTCAAAATATGGCTTACGCACTCGGCGATAACTCAGCCAACTCCCTAGATAGCAGATATTGGGGCTTCGTCCCACAAAAAGCCATTATAGGTAAATCCCTATTCAAATTCTACCCCTTTATTAGATAAAATAAGGTAAGGGAAGATAAGATTTAGAGATATTGGGGCTTTGCCCCAAACCCCACTTAAGGACTTAGTTGCCGTCCTTAAGAAACCTGAAACAAGGCAGTGCCTTGAGCCATAGTTTGGGCTAGTTGGCGTCTGATAGTCAGTGTGTTGCCTTTAGGGTTTTGGGAGCTTGCCCAGCTTCCCTTATATTTAATTTAATTGATTGTTAAAAAATTAAAGATAATAAAAATGGACTCGCTCATTTGCTTTTGCTTTTAGCAAAACCTGCATTGTTCTCGCACTTCGTGTAAATGCTAAAGCATTTATCCTACCCAAAAGCTTTTGCTTTGCAAAACTTTCGTGTTCCCTCCATCTCGAAAGAGAAGTATCTCTTTCGAATTATATACAACTTATTTTAAATTTTGGGCTTTGCACTTGAGGGTGCAAAGTTTTTTGTATCTTTTTCTAAATAAAGAAAATTAAATTTCAATTGCCATAAAATAAAAGAGTAAAAATAACAAAATAATTCCAGTGCATAATCTTTAAAGAATAGACATTTGCGACGACTTTGGCTGAAAGCCAATTAGAGCAACTTTAATCTGGATATGATAAATTTTTTAATATGTGCCACAGTTGATTTCTTAAGTGCAATTTATATATAAATTGGGCTTAAGAAATCAACACTGCTTTGCTTTTCATAGCAAAGCCCACACTGCAACAGCGACGCAAAAACGCCAATAAAAAAATAAACAAAGAAGCAAAAACCTACAGCTACAACAGCGATTAACACAACAATGGTATCAAGTGCCTCACTTGCTCGGGGGTGCAGGGGGCGGAACTTGTCCACCTGCCTCAGGTTTTTAGGGCAGAGTATGCCCTAAATGGGGTTTGGGGCAAAGCCCCAATATCTAAAATCTTATTTTATCTTATTTTATTTATCTAAAATTTTTGTTGATTAAGTTCTTCGATTTTGGAGCTTAGATCCTCCCACTGTATATAAAGAGGGTCTAAAGTTGCATTAATTTCTTTGTATTTTGCGAGGGTGGAGGTAGCTAAATTTGTATCTTTGTAGAAATCTGGGCTTTCCATTTTGCTTTCTATGTTAGCCTTTTTCTCTTCGAGGCTTTCCATATCGGCTTCTACTTGAGTGAGGGCTTTTTTGTAGGTAGATATTTCTTTATTTATGTTGGCAATTTCTATGCGTCTTTGTTTAGCGTTTGAGATAGATTGGGATTTTTGTGTGGAAGAAGAATTTTGGAGTTCTTTTTCGGCTTCGATTTTGCTTAGATAGTCGCTTAGGTTGCCAAGGAAAGTTCTGGTTTTTGATTTTGAGACTTCTATGACTTTGGATACTAGGGGGTCGACAAAGTCTCTATCGTGGCTGACAATGATTAGAGTGCCATCGAAATCTTTTATTGCTTGTTGGAGTACTTTTTTAGAATTTATGTCGAGGTGGTTAGTTGGTTCGTCAAGAATAAGTAGGTTGAAAGACTTTAGTAGCATTTTAGCTAGGGCGAGCCTATTTTTTTCGCCTCCTGATAGAACTGCAACTTTTTTTAGAGCATCATCGCCAGTGAACATAAAAGAGCCAAGTAGGCTTCTTGCGTAGCGTTTAAGTTCCATAGGGGCTGCTGACTCTGCTTCTTCGAGGGCAGTGAAGTCTTTGCGTAGCATAGCAGTTTGGTGTTGGGCGAAATATGATAATTCGACATTATGCCCTAATTCCACGCTACCTGAGTCTGCGAGTAGGTTATCTGTAAGTATTTTAACTAGGGTGGATTTGCCTGCCCCATTTGCTCCTACTATAGCAATACGCTCTGAGCGTTCGACTTGGAAGCTTATGTCGCTTAGGACGTGATTATCGCCGAAAGATTTTGAAATATTTTTAGCACTTAGTACGACTTGCCCACTTCGAGTAGCCTTTTGAAATCTGAAAGAAATTTGTCCTTCTTGAGTGTCTGCAGTGAGTATTTCTACTTTTTCGAGTGCTTTAATTCTACTTTGAACTTGGGCTGCTTTTGTATTTTTCGAGCGAAAGCGTTCTATGAACTTTTCGACTTTAGCAATTTCTTTGCCTTGAGTTTTGATAGCTTTTTCGAGTATTTCTCGACGAAGTGCCGACTCTTTTTCGTAGAATGAATAATTGCCCTCATAGGTCTCGAGTTTAGAGCGAGATAGGGCAAAGGTTCTAGTGGATATTGCGTCGACGAATGCTCTATCGTGGCTAACTAGAATTATGGCGTGCTTGTAGCTCTTTAAATAGCTTTCGAGCCACGCCACAGAACTTATATCGAGGTGATTAGTAGGCTCGTCAAGCATAAGCAAGTTAGGCTTTAGTAAGAGTAGCTTTGCTAGGGCTATACGCATTTGCCAGCCTCCAGAAAATTCGCTACAAGCTTTTTGCATATCCTTATTTTCAAAGCCCAATCCACTTAGAACTTTTTGTATTTCAGCCTTAAGTTTGTCTGCTTGCATATCCTCAAGGAAATGCTCCATCTCGCCTATGCTCTCTAAGGTATCGAGATATTCTTGACTTGTGCTATCGAGATTGTGTAGGGAATTGCTTGCTTCTTCGAGCTTTTGTTTAGTATCGACTATAGAAGTAAAGGCACTTTCGACTTCTTCATAAAGGGGAAGAGTTGA
Source organism: Opitutales bacterium (assembly GCA_044433115.1). Lineage (GTDB taxonomy): Bacteria > Verrucomicrobiota > Verrucomicrobiia > Opitutales > Intestinicryptomonadaceae > CAKUIA01. The sequence goes on along the minus strand of JAWXTY010000003.1, from coordinate 37,170 downwards.
GGTGTTGACAATTTCCTGAGGGAGGTAGCCAAAAGTTGCATACTTGGGCTTTAAAATCTCGCCAGAGTCTGCACCTTCTACACCTGCTAAGACTTTAAGTAGGGTAGTTTTGCCAGCTCCATTAGAGCCAACAAGGGCAATTTTGTCTGTACTTTCTATAGATATAGAAATTTCGTTAAAAATCTTTCTTGAGCCGAATGCGAGCGATATGTCCTTTAAGCTAATCATTATTGAAAACAATTAGAACAAAACAAAAAAACGAGAGCAAGACTAAAGCTAAGTTCTATAAAATTTTTAAAGCTATAGCCTTTAGCGTATCTATTTTTAGGCGAGTGCTGGTTCTGCCTGTTCTGGCTTTTTGGGCATATTCATTATTTGTGGGCTTACGTTGAGTGTAAATATCTATAATCAAATTTCCGCACTGTCCTTTTTTAGAAATACTAGAGTCGCTCTTTATAGTTATATAACAGCCATCTTTAGTGTTTTCTACCTTGGATATAGTTATGCCTTGGCTAGAGTCTCTAAGTTCAGCTTCTAGTTCAAGAGGATTATTGTGAGAATAATACGAGCCTATGTAGATTTCTTTTTCCTCGCCACACTTTATAGTAATATAATCAGGGATACACATTGCTTGCTCTTCGTTTGCTTGTATTTTATTAGAAAACTTATATTTATATAGAGAGTCAGAAGGAAGAATGTAGACTTGATGATTGGCAAAAGGCACTAAGTGATTGTAGTAAAAGGCTTGAAGCATATCTTCGCAGGCAATTACTTTTTTTGTAATTTGCCTCTTGCCCAAAGTTGCAGTAGCTTCTAGCTCTATATTATATAAGCCTGCCTTAAGCTCTCTATCGCAACTTAGAACCATAGATATTTCTTGGGTATTTCCATCTATGTATCCTCCACTTAGGCTAAGTCCCTTAGGGGCGTTCTTTAGAGATACATTTATAGGGAACTTTAAATCGTTTTTCCTAAATACATTTAGCTTAAAATCTATGCTTTTGCCCTCTACTATATTTATAGTTGCAGGACTTGCCTTTATCTCAAAGTCTGGATTTAGTTCGCTGAGAGACAAAGTGTATATATACTCTTTGCCTGCATTGTTTTGAGCGTCTCTTAGGGCTATGTAATAGGTAGAATCTGCGTCGAATGTATAGATTAGCTTAGAATCGGCGTGATGAGTTGCAAGGGCTTGGGTTGGGTCTTCATAGTCGTCATTAGAGGCAAGGAGCTTCAGGTTTTTGTCGTATATTTCTAAGTTACTATCTAAGGGCGAGCCAAGCCTGCGTGCAAAAACTTCTAAGACTAAAGTCTGCATAGCTTTTGTATCTAATTTATAAAAATGGAGGTCGCCTGCGTTTTCTAAAACAGAATTTACTTGGCTAGAAATTTTTATGCTCGCTGCACTTTCCTTGGATAAATTTGATTTAGCTACAAAAGATTTCCCCTTTTTTATATCAAATAAAAATGGGTGCAATTCATTTATAAAATCAAACTCGCCCAAAGTTATTCTATATACAAAATCTTCCCTGCCTCGATAAATTGCATCTTTGATTTCAAGAGTGTAAAAGCCATCTTCAGGAACTTCAAAGACTAAAAGAGGGTCGGGATTTTGAAAGAAGTCGTCTTGATATGCAATCTCTTTGCCCTTTGCATTTTTTATAGATATAGTAGCTTGAAACCAACCAGGGACAGCGTCTGCTATAAAGGGGATTAAGTCCCTTGCTTGCACGTAGACAACAAAGTCTTGCCCCTTTTTTGCATAGAATTTATATATATCAGTTTCGAGCAAATCCATCTGCCCATTTATGACTAGAGGAGGCGTAACTGATTGAATTAAAGGCTTTTCTCTTTGATTAAACTCATTAGGCTCTTTTAAAATAACTTCGCTTGCAATCTCGTCTGTAGAGGAATTATTAATGCTAGAAATGCTCTTGTCTCTAATAGAATATTCTGCATATTCAGGCAAGTCGCCTATATAAAATGCAATGGAATTTGAAACACCTGTATCTGAGATAATCTTTAAAATACGCTTACCCAACTTTGCGTCTTTATCGACTTCAATCTTGACATTCAAAGTCTCTGCACAAGACGCTTGAGTGCTTTTGCCCAATCTAAACAGACGCTGTTCTTTCATAACTTCCATACGCTTTTGACGCAATTCTGGATATTTAGAAAAGTCTAAAGATTTTTGAGCTTCTTTATCTGCAACATTGCCCTTTTCTAATAAGCCTCGCTCTATCAAAAGTTTTTGAAATTCATTTATAAGCCCTACTGCCCTGCTCCTATCTGAAGGTATCGTAGAGCCAACTAGAGTAGCTTTAACCCCCTCGCCTGAAACTATAATCTTTTTGATATTTTGATATTTTGCAGCTCCAACTAACTCTTTTACATTCTCAAAGTTTCTGCCTCCTATAATAATATCCGAAGTCATTCCTCTTTGAACCCCAGCTGGGTATACATAAGCAATACTCGGCAAATCCTTAGCCTCTTGAGCAAAAGACATTGTAGAAAACAACAAGAATAAGACTATATATTTAAAGACTTTCATACCCATTTCAAACATAGATTAGAGTATAAAAGTTTCAATAAATCTATATAAAATAGCACACAAAAAGAAAGGCAAGCGTTTATTCAAAAACCCTTGCCTTTTTTATTAGAATACTTCTAAAAATTAGTTACCAGTAACGATACATTCGTATTCGCCGATAAGACCTAAGATGTTCTTAACTTTCCAGTCAACAGAAACAACTTCAGTGATACCACCATTTTTCTTAGCAGTTTCGATACTAGCATCGCCCAAGCTAACCATACCCAAGTAAGATTTGCAATAAGACTTGCCCACTTTAGTTGCCTTAGCTGAAGAACTTGCAGCACTAGGAACAGTTACTTCTGTGTACAATACGCCATTAGGTACTACGCTTGCACAACCAGAAAATATAGATACAGCCAAAACTGATAGTAATAATAAACATTTATTTTTCATTTGATTTCCTTTTGTTATAATCTTATTGTTTATATATTGTCAATTTAGATAAATACTTTAGACTCAATGCTAAAATAATAAAAAACCTACAATATTTAAGTTCTTTTAAAACCTAAGATAATATTAGAAATAAAATACTTAGACAGGTCAACAAAAAAATCCCTAAGCAAGGCTTAGAGACGAAATATAGGCATAAAAAAATGCGAGCAGACAGAATCGAACTGACGTAACCTGCTTGGAAGGCAGGAGTTTTACCACTAAACTATGCTCGCAATATTATATATTTTAAAATTACCCTAGGTGAGTTCTAAGAAGTCGCCTCTAATAGGAGTAATAAATTAAAAGCACTATAAAAGTGAAAAAGCTCAGCTTTGTCAAGGTATTTTTTCACAAATATTCCATTATTTTATCTCTTAGAAAAGAATATTATTGTAATTAGGCACAAAATATGCTGTATTTGTTTAGGTGAGTTCTAAGAAGTCGCCCAAGGTGAGTTCTAAAAATTAGCAATTAATTATTTTTTAGATTATTTTTAGCGTAATTTTTTTGCGTTCGAGGAGGATAACAGCGTTATCTAACGAGATAAGCAAAGAAATTCAAGCAAAAATAGGCAAAAAAGAATAATTGCCCTTTTCTTAACTTCTTAAAAACTAATTTTTAGAAGTCGCCCAAGGTGAGTTCTAAAAATTAGCAATTAATTATTTTTTAGATTATTTTTAGCGTAATTTTTTTGTCGCTAAAAGCAAAAGATAGATTTTCCTCCAAGAAAAGCTAATTAAAAAAACTCATACATCAAAGAGATAAATTATATCTCGCCTTCTTATCCTAGAAATAAAATATCAATTTTAAGGTATCTTATAGGCAACTATGAAAGAAGGATTGGTTCTATATTAGAGCCAAAGGGCTAAACTTAGCCCAAAATACCTCAAGAAAGGTATTAGCAACAACAAAAACAACCAACAATAATAACAAACGACAATGCAAGAAAATAACAATCAAGCCGAGCCTCAAAAGGCAATATCTAATGGCAGAAATAAGCGTCGTTGCTCAAATAAGGTGTCTAATACAGCACCTCAAGCTCCAGTATGTGGGCTTATAGAAGACATTTCTGTCTTCTCTGAAAAACTAAGTGGGCAACACAATAAGGGTTATGTCGACAACACAGAAAAACCAGAAGTAACTACAGTAGAAAGCCAAGCAAGCTCAGCAGAAAACCAAGCTGAAGAAAGTGCTAAGCAAACTGAAACTACTTGCGAATGTACCAAAGAAGAAACTTGCGAGTGTTCTCAAGAAACTACTTGCGAATGCTCTCAAGAAACTGAAAAAACAGAATGTGCTAAAAACTCTAAAAAAGAAAAGTATACAGGACCTTCTTTTGAAGAGACAAAAAACACTCAAAAAAGGGCATTGGAAGTATCTTTAAAGAAAGTTCCTCACAAGTCTGAAAAAGTAGTTGAAAAAGACGCTGTTTCTTATTCTAAAGTAAGTGCTTCTATGAACGACAAGCCAGAAAAAAGAGGGGTTTTATCTAAGATTAAATCTCTATTTTCTAAGCTATTTGGCAAAAAGCACAAGAAGAACTCTAGGAACTTCAAGAACAACAAGGGTGGCTATAGAAAGAATTATTCTAAGGGCAAGAAGAATTTCGATAAAAACGGAAACTTCGACAAGAACAAGGAAGGTGGCTCTTATAGACCTAACAACAGGCGTAAGAACTACAATAGACGCCCTAATTCTTATAACAAGACTAAAGCTCCAGTAGCAAATAAAGAATAAAATTAAATGTACGCCTTAAAAATTAAAGGCGATGTTAAACTAAGTGGGGAGCTAAGCGTATCTGGTTCAAAGAATGCTTGCCTCCCCATTTTTGTTTCTGCATTGCTCACAGAAGAAGAATGTATCTTTAGGAATGTTCCAGAACTTTCCGACGTGAGATATATGGCTCAAATACTCGAGGCTCTTGGGGCTGAAGTCAAGAATGAGGGCAATGGCTCTTGGCGTATTAGGGCAAAGAAAATATCTGCATTAGCTCCTTATGACTTGGTGCGTAAGATGAGAGCTTCTATATGCCTACTTGGTCCATTGGTATCGAGAAAAAAGAAGGCGAAAGTATCTCTGCCCGGGGGTTGTGTGATAGGGTCAAGACCTATAGATTTACATATAAAGGGCTTAAAGGCACTAAATTGCGATGTTAAGATTGAGGGAGGCTACGTAAATGTAGACGCTTCAAAGCTTGAGGGAGCTAGAATATTTTTAGGTGGCAATCACGGAAGTACAGTTACAGGCACTGCAAATATAATAATGGCAAGCGTCTGTGCAAAGGGCGAAACTATAATAGAGAACGCAGCCTGTGAACCTGAGATAGCAGACCTATGCTTGTGCCTACAAAAAATGGGTGCAATTATAGAGGGAATTGGAACCTCTACTATAAAAATTACTGGGGTGAAAAAGCTAAGTGGGGTAGACCACAGCGTAATTCCAGATAGAATTGAAGCGGGAACGTGGATTATTGCAACTATTGCGACTAAAGGCAAGGTGTTGATAAAATCTATATGCAAAGAGCATTTAAGCTCTCTATTTGATGTATTAAAAAACACTAATTGCAAATTTGAATTTAGCGATGACCAAGTATATGTAGATGCTACTAATGCAAAAATCTCGCCTATGGATATAGTAACTATGCCCTATCCAAGCTTTCCTACAGACCTTCAAGCTCAGTTATGCACCCTTGCGTGTCTAGCAGATGGAATATCTATAGTTACAGAAAAGGTTTATCCAGAAAGATTTATGCACATAGCCGAACTTATGCGTATGGGAGCAGATATTTCAAGAGAGGGAGCAAGTGCTATAATTAAAGGTAACGCAAAGCTAAGTGGAGCAGAAGTAATGGCATCTGACTTAAGAGCAAGTGCTGCCCTCGTTATAGCTAGTTTGTGTGCAAAAGGAAGCACTACTATACATAGAATTTACCACCTCGATAGGGGCTATGACTCTATAGATAAGAAGCTAAAAAAGCTCGGAGTAGAGCTAAAACGAATTAAAATTACATAAATAGCAAAAAAAATCTTTACAAAGCTAATCAAATAGTATGAAATATAACCTAAGAAATATTCCTACCTAATTTTTAATGAAATGAAGACAACAAAACACATAACTTTTTTATTACTAACTTTAATCCTCAGTGCAAATACATACGCACAAAAAGCTAAGCCTGCAAAGGGTATGGCTGAAGTTCTTTTAGCTCCAAGTGCTGAACAAGCTCAGGTTACTAACGCAGCTCAAGAAAAAGCTAAAGCACAGATTAAGGCGATGTATGAGGGCGACAAAATTGCGACTACTTCAGTTACAGCTAATTACTCTAACGCAAACAGCACAATTTCTATTAAAGCAAACAACACTGAAAATGGTATAGACCAAAAGATTTCAATTAAGATTGCTGAAGAATGCGAACTTAACCCTAGCGAAATTTTAAAGAGTCTAGCAAACGCTGTTGACAGATCTACTGCTTTCAACGACAAGATTATTGCAAGCAAAGTTGCTCTTTTATCTCTATCTCAAGCAGCAAATGCTATGATTAAAAAGGGTTCTCTTGCAAAATATGCAAAAGAAGAAATGAATGTTGAATTGAACTTAGTTCAAGTTGACGAAAATAATTTCAAGGTATCTGCAAAATTATGCTCTAACGACAAATGTGCTACAGCTAATTTAGATTTAGTAAAAGGCAAGAATGCTTCTTATAAAATCACTGGCACAGCTGGCGAAACTCCATTGGCTCTAAAGTTAAAAGCTAATGATGACTATTTTGTAATCAGTGGCGACTCTGCTGGTGAAGATGTAAAGGCTACTGTTTCTACTATGATTGACCTAAGCTTAAAGTTGGATAGCTCTTGCATATTAAAGCGAAATGGCAATGGAACACCTATTAGAACTAGAGTTGCAACAAATAACGCAAATGGTACACACACTGTAGTTGAAACTCCACTAAGTGGCGACTCTGCAACAACTGTATACGATGGCAACACATTAGTACCTTACGAAGAATTTAATGTATTAGCATCAGGCGTAGTAGTTGAGTCTACTAAGTAAGAATTTGCAAATAACATTTTAAAACCCTAGAGGCGAAAAGCTTTTAGGGTTTTTTGTGTGCAGACTTTAGGATAAGGGCTTGTTTACGATATAACTAAGATTATAAAAACAAAAATATCGAATAATATGAATATCCTAAAAATCACAATCACAAGTTTTTTACTTAGTATCACTATATGCTTTGCCCAAGATAGCAATAGCACTCAAGTTGAAACTGAGAAAAAAGATACACCCGCCACAGCAACTATAGTTATAGAAGAAGCTCCTGCCCCTATAGCAAGTCCTGCTCCGATGGCTGAGCCTATGCCAGAAGTTCAGCAAATTCCAGAACCTCAACTTGCCCCAATACCTCCAATACAGGGGCTTCCTCAAGAGAACAATCCTTATTTTGCCCCTCCTGCCCCGATGCCTCCAAGCTCGAATAATAGCCTTGAAGAAATATTTTCGCCTGAGCATAATATGGGAATAGACTATTTGTCGGACGAGATAGAAGATGGGCAAGCCGAACTCGACAAGGAAACTGGTATACGCTTCTTCTTCGACTACATTGGCACTTTGCTATCTAATCCCTCTGGGGGCTACAGGCACTCAAGCACGTATAACCAAGAGATAGTGTATGGATTTGAGTTTGACTTAGAGCGTATATTTGGCTGGAAGGGTGCGAGCTTTGTAATATCAGGAGCGTATGACTCAGGGGCAGACTTAAAAAATTCTACTGGCTCTTTCTTTAGTCCAAGTCAGATTGCTCTAGTCGATGGGGTTATTTTTTATGAGTTATATTTAAAGCAAGACTTTGACTTAAGTGTAGGTTCTTTAGAGATAAAGATGGGTAGGTTTTCTGTAGGCGACGACTTTTGTACGCTACCAGCCTATGGGGTTTTAGTAAGTGGGGCAATGGACGCAAACCCTGCAGCGATTTTTGCAAATAGCCCCTTTACAGGTTCTCCCACTGCCACTTGGACTATATCTGCGACCTACGACACTGAATTTGAGAACATCAGCTTTGCAGCAGTTTTATCCCAAGCTCCCAAAGATTTACAATCAAGCACTTGGGACGGACTCAACTTCGACATAAGCTCAGACGATGGCTACTTAGCAATGCTTGAAGCGAGATGGAAGCCAAGCTTTTGCGAGAAATACGACGCACAAGGCAATCCCATAAAGAACTCAGGGCTAGATGGCTCTTATAATGTAGGTGTGTATTACTTTGGAGGCTACGACCCAAATTTAATCAGTGGCTACGACAGAGAAAGTGGCTATGGCATATATATACAAGGGCAACAAATGCTAATTCGTTGGGACGAACACTCATATTTAGCGATGTGGGCAGGTATGCAAGCTTCGCCAGTTGAGACGAGTTGTGCAGTTAGCTATATGGCATTTAGTGGGCTACAACTTCAAGGATTTATCCCTGAGCGTCCCCACGATGGTATATATTTTTCCTACTATGCAGCCTTTTTTAGCGATAAGTACCTCACGAGTTCAGGCGAAAAAGCAAGCTCTGAAATGGGCATAGAAATCACATACGTATTTCAGCTAAACAAGCACATTGCCCTCCAACCTGACATACAATATATCATAAGACCAAATGGCGATAGCACTATAGACGACGCCCTCGTCATAGGGGCTCAAGTTGCAATATCTTTCTAAAGAGATAGAAACTCTTTTAATTCTTACAAAAAGTAGCCTCTTTGTTTCTCGGAAATAGGGAGGTTTAGCTTTTCCATAACAGATAACATATCCTCCCAAGCCAAGCGTTTAGTTACTTTTGTTGCGTATTGCATAAGATAAGATGGGTGGTATGTTACGATAAGTTCGCTTTGCATATAATTTTGCCAAGTGCCACGTATATCTAAAAGTTTACGCTTTGGATCAGCTCCCAAAAGACCTGTAGTTGCAGTAGCTCCTAAAGCTACAATAATCTTAGGCTGAATTATATCTATTTGAGCATTTAGATAAGGCAAGCAATAAGCCATTTCCTCTTTAGTAGGGGCTCTATTGCCACTGCCTTCCATTTCTGGTCGCCAAGACATAATATTAGACAAGTAAACCTCTTCACGCTTAAGCCCCATTGCCTTAATAACATCGTTGAGCTTTTGCCCAGCTTTGCCTACAAAAGGCTCGCCCTGCTCTTCCTCGTCAGCCCCAGGGGCTTCGCCACAAAAGAATATATCAGCGTTTAAGTTGCCAACTCCATAGACAAGTTTTGCCCCCTCGTGCAAGTGTTCATTACAAACTTTATCTGCAAGGATTATATCCCTTAAAGACTCCCACTTTTCCTCTTTGCTTTTGCCTTTTATTTCAAATTTTTGAGGAGAAGGCACAGGTTTTTTGTAAAAACTTTCAACTCTTTTCACTTTAATTTCCTTTTCCTTAAGCTTTTCTTCAAACTTATTTATATCTATTTTTTCAACAAAAGTAAGCTCTTTGACAAAGTCATTTTCCTTGACGCTATGCGAAGCGTTTTTGGCAATGAGCTTGTTTAAAATTTGCATAGAAGTTTCGTCGACGAACACACTGTCTTGCCCTTGAGATTTAAGGTATTTCAATTCAGTGTATAATGTCTGTAAAACTTCTTTCATAGCCTTAGACTAGTAGCAATGCCACTGCCCCAAATAGGAGGGTAGCCAATGATAGGAAGATAAAGCATATAGCACTATATCTTGACCTCAAGAATTGATAAGGCTCTTCGTTATCTACAAATACGGCACGTATCCAAGCAAAGTAGTAATATATGCTCATTGCAGAACCTATTAGCATTATAGCCAATGGAATGTATAGCCCTACTGCAAAGGCAAGAATAATTATCAATAATTTTGCGAAAAAGCCTGCTGTAGGAGGTATGCCTGCCAAAGATGAAAGGGCGATAACTAAAGCACCTGAAGTAATTCTATCTTTTTTGAACATTCCTCTAAAGTCGTCAAAGCTGAGAGTTTCGTCGTCTGCTTTTTTGTATGTATTGATTATGCCAAATAAGGTATAAGTTGAAAAAGCATAAGTCATCAAGTAGAAGAATAAAACAACTCCAACAATAGGAGATAACTCTGAACTTTTTAGAGCCACGCAAATCAACAATAGCAAATATCCTGCGTTAGATACACCTGACAAAGCCAAGAGTCTCTTTACATTTCTTTGCAAAAGCCCTGCCATATTGCCTGCCAAAATAGTCAAGCAAGCAATGACTGCAAATACATTAACTACATTTGCATAATTCAAGCCAAGAGCTATAAGAAGCTTCAAAATCAAGAATATACCCACACCCTTAGACACCACAGCCAAGTATGCACTAGCTGGCGTCGGAGCAGATTGGTATACATCTGAAACCCAAAATTGGAATGGGAAAGCCCCCAACTTAAACAACAAGCCTGAGAATATCATAACCAAGGCAACAGCCCCTAAAGTGCTTTCGCCTGCCTTAGCTGATAGTACGCTTGCAAAGGATAAATCTTGAGGAACTACCACATAAAGGAGGGCGATACCCATCAAAAGTATAGCAGAAGATACGCCACTTATAATTATATACTTCATCGCTCCATCTAAGCAAAACACTGACTTCCTAGACCAAGCTACCATTGCATATAGCGACATTACAAAGCACTCTAAAGCGACAAATAACAAGACGAAATTCTCTGCCCTTGCCAATATAGAAGCACTTAGCGCCGAAAGCATAATCACTGCAAAGAACTCTGATTTATGCTCTGTTGGCTTTTTAGATAAATATCTAAATGCCATTATTTGAGTGAGTATAGCACATATAAATACAAAGATTGTAAAGAAGCCAAAAGCACCAAGCGTTCCTGCGAAATAAGAGCCACTAGCCTGATGTGGGCAATATCGCATAGCAATTATAGGAAAGCTTAGCGAGATTGCTGTAAATATTATAGAGATTGCCCCTATCTTTTTAAAGTGGTGCTTTTCAAAGACTACAGCTAATAATAGAACTAGCATTGCAAAGCACAATAGGCTTAGTTCTGGCAAGACAGACAAAAAGTCTGTACTTTTTGGGATAAATTCTTTTATGTTTTCAAAGTTCATAATTATTACTTATTTTGAGAGTAAATTGCATTTGCACTGAGATTTTCGTCTATCATCTTAGTGATACTTCTTGGGTAAAAACCAACTATAATTAAAAATATCAATAATATAATTGCAGGAATTTTTTCCTTAAAATTAATATCCTTAAGATTGTCGAACTTTGCCTTAGAGCCTCCGTAAAATACATTTGCCACAGCCCTCAAGCCATATATAGCTGAGATAATCAACCCTAAGCACGCCAAGACTGCGAATGTTATATTATAGCCGAATGCTGCGACAAAAACGCCAACTTCGCCCCAGAAATTTGCAAAGGCTGGCAATGCTATTGAAGCGAATACTGCCATTACAAAAAATGCACACAATATAGGCAATCTTGAAATCAAGCCACCCATTTCTCGCATATCATAAGTCTCAGCCTTATTCGCAACCAAGTTAGATAAGTAGAATAGCACTGCTATAGACAATCCGTGTGCAAAAGCATACACAACTGCAGAACCTGCCCCAAGCACGCTCATAGTGGCAACTCCCAATACGCAAATACCTATGTGAGATACACTCGAATAAGAGAACATCATCTTCAAGTCCCTTTGAGCTATAGTGTATATACCAACTAAAACTATGTTAAACAAAGCAAGAATTGCAAAATAAGGCATAAGCTCGCCTGCTGAAATAGGAAGGGCTGGGATTGCTAATTGCAATAGCATAAAAAAGCCAAACTTTTTAAGCACGCCTGCGTGTATCATCGAAAATGCAGTAGGAGCTGCTGTATATCCCTTAAACGCCCAAGAGTGGAATGGGAATATAGACATTAGTATAGCAAAGCCTATAGCCATTAAAAAGAATATCACATTTGCAGTATGTCCACTTTCAATTTTTGCCAAAGATGCACTAATTAAGTCAGTAACTTCAAAGGAAGGTGCAGCTGAATATAGGTATAATCCAACTATGCCAACTAAGGAAATCAAAGCCCCCACTGTTAGATATATAGCCATTTGCATAGAAGCCGAACGTCTGCCAAAGCCACCCCAATATAGAGTTGCAATGAAAGTTGGCACTAAGGCAAACTCGTGGAAAAGATAAGCCCAAAGCATATTAGTTGTTGCAAACATTGCCAATAATCCAAGTTGAGAAAATAGCAACAATAGCAAATATGTCTTATAATTTTTAATAAAAGCAGTCTTTCCTGCCCAAACTGCACTTAGAGAAACTAAGCTCGCAAGCAAGAACATAACAGCACTTATACCATTTAGCCCAAAGTTGGGCAAAATGTTGCCATAGCCAACTAAGACATAATTAAAATCAGCTCCTGTGCCACTTATAAAAATTCCAGCACATAAGAATAAAGCAGCCACAGCAGAATAGCTACTTGTGATTATAGCAACAGTCTTTACAAACTTTTTAGGCATATGAGGCGTAAAAAGCACTATGAGCATTGCTAGTAAAGGAGCGAAAACGCTCGATATTAGTAAATATTTGTAGTCCATATTAGTAAAGTAAAATTCCTATAATTAGTGCAATCCCACCTAGCATTAGCCAAAGTGAAGTTTGCGTTTTGGCAATATACAAAGCCTTAAGTGGATAAGAAAATAGCACGATTATTGCACTTGTTCCTCGAATTATTAAGCCCTCGATAATCAATAAGTCAAAAACATTGATTAGCTCTATTAGGCGTTGCTGAATTTTTGCAACATAATAATCATATACTATATCAAAGTAGCCGTGTTTTTCAACTTCGCCATAGAGCTTAGGTGCTTTATTTAAGAAAGTATCAGTGCCTTTGCCGTATAGTAAGTATACTAAAACTAGAGTCAAAATCGCAAGAGCTGAGCAAGTGTATTCAAAGGCGTGTATGCCTGCAATGCCCTCTATCTTTTCGTGGAAGTGATGCAAGCCACTAGCTATCAAAGACTGAGCGTTTTCTGGTATGATTTGCAAAAATCCATAAGTGATACCCCAAACTGCTGCAACTGAGTAGAACGCCAAGATAACTAAAGGCAAAGTCATTAGCCAAGAGCTTTCGTGTGCGTGTTCCACATTTGCTGAACGTGGTTTAGTTAAAAATACCAAAGTGTAGAACCTACCCATATATAGTGGAGTCAAAATCACTGTGCTAAATACTAGAGCTAAGCCCACCCAATTCATTATAGAAAATTCTGTCATTGCCCTCGCATAAAAGCCACTTATTATAGCGTCTTTAGAGTAGAAACCTGCAAAGAATGGCATTGCCATAATAGATAGAGTCGCCAAGCCTGCTGTAATTGCAGTTATAGGCATTTTCTTGAGAAGACCTCCAAGCTTAAACATATCCTGCTCGTGGTGGCAAGCGTGTATAACTGAACCTGCACATAAGAACAAAGTAGCCTTAAAGAAAGCGTGGGTCGTCAAGTGCAACATAGCAATCTCGTAAAGCCCCAAGCCTATAGCAACACCCATTAATCCCAAGTGAGATAAGGTAGAATAAGCCAAAGTTTTCTTTATATCCTTTTGCCCTAAAGCCCATATACCAGCTAAACAAGCCATTGGAGCTGTTATTAGTAAAACTACATCTAAGGCAATGCTTGTCATCATTCCTATCATTGAAAGTTTTGCCATTAAGAATACGCCAGCTGCAACCATTGTCGCTGCATGTATCAAAGCCGAAACAGGGGTAGGCCCTGCCATTGCGTCTGACAACCAAACTTGCAATGGGAACTGTGCAGATTTACCTATAAAGCCACAAGTCAATAGCAATCCTACGCAAGTACTTGCAATAACTGCCCCCGAACTCAACTTTTCGCCCAATACAGCAAAGTCAGTAGTTCCATATAAATAATAGCACATAATTATGCCCAATATAAAACCAAAGTCGCCTATTCTATTAACTATAAAAGCTTTTTTCGAAGCCTTCAAAGCAGCCTCAGTATTGCTATAATGAGCAATCAAAGCATAAGAGCTAAAGCCCACAAACTCCCAGAATATGAACATCATAAACAAGTTACTTGAAAAAACTATGCCTGTAATAGAGAACATAAAGAAGCTCAATCCTGCAAAGAAACGCCCTCTTGCCTTGTCGTCGTCCATATAGCCTATGCTGAATAAGTGTATCAAAAAGCCTATGAATGTTACAACAAATAGCATATTCATCGACAAGCTATCCAAGCTAAACGATATAGGCATTACAAAACCACCCATTTGAAATATATCAAAGGAAGTCTTTGTAAGTGCAAAGTCTATGCTGTTTGCCTTAAATATTGCATAGAGCGAAAGACCCATACACACAAAAGCCGACAAGGTTGAAAATATAGGGGCTAGCCACCTATTTTTCCTAAAGAATAAAGCTGATATTACTGCCGTAATTAGTGGCAATAAAAATATCGCAATTAAAGAATTTTCCATATTAAAAATATTCATTATTACTCCCTATCTAAATTTACGTCGTCTAAGAAAGGCTTTTGCTTTAGCTTATATCTTTGTATGATAACTGCCAAGGCTATTGCAACTTCGCAAGCTCCTATTGCCAATATAAAAAATGACAAGACCAAGCCTTCTACTGAAAGATATTTAGATGCAACTGAAGCTACAAGCAACAAGCTCGCACACATCATCATTTCTATGCACATAAATATTATTAATAAATTCTTCTTAAACAACACTCCCACTAAGCCTACTAAAAATAGCAATAAAGCAGGGATACTAAAGTCGTTAAAAATTAAATCTTTTACTGTTTCCATAAAATCTACCTCTTCCTTGTCTCTTTTGCTATTGCTACTACTGCCACAACTGCAACTAGCAACAACACACCAACAACTTCTACTGCCAAGATATACTTAGAATATAACTGAGCTGAAAATTCCTTAAAGCTAATTAGCCCAAAGCCATCTGCACTGTAAAATTCTGCTATCCTTGGTGTAAAAAATGCAAGCAAGCAAGCTCCCAATAAGAACATCACAAACATCTTTGCCCTATCCTTCATAGTGGAATTTGCAACTCCATCTTCGCCCATCATTATTATAGTAAATACGAACAACACAGTGATTGCCCCTGCATATACCATTATAATCAATAACGCCAATATGTACGCATTAGCCAAAAATGACAAGCCAGCTAAGCCCAACATAGAGCATAGCATCGCCATTGCTGAATTTACATAGCCATTTAGCATTAAAACAGCCAAGCCCCCGCCTACGCAAAGTGCCGAAAATATATAAAATAATACAGTATCCATTAGTGGCTATTTCCCTTCTCTCTTTGAGCTTTAATTTTATCCCACTTCATAACAGTGTCGACTTGCCTCTTACCCTTTGCGTAAAGCTCGTCTTTATGCCTGATAGCTTGTTTTCTGTCGCTGAAATTTATTGAAAATTCATTTTGCAAAACTATAGCACTTTCAGGGCAAACCTCTTGGCACATTCCACAATATATACATCTAAGCATATCTATTTGAAAGTCCTTTGGCTCTTTTTGTATATGAGCATATTCGCTATTTGGGTCTATCTCTGCAGGAGTTATCTTAATTGCCTTTGATGGGCAAACAAACTCGCACATCTGACAAGACACACACTTTTGCCTGCCCTTAGCGTCCATAACCAAAGTAGGAGCTCCCCTATAACCCTTAGGCAAAGCAGACCTCTCTTCTGGATACGACAATGTAACTTTTTTTGCCAACAAATTTTTCATTGTATAGCACAAACCACTCAAAATCTGAGGGATATATGTTCTCTCTAGCAAGCTTAGTTTTTTTCTATTAACTATTATAGCCATTTTTTATCCTCTAAGTTAAATTTGTAAATACACTATGTAAAATATGAAGTTTATCAATGCCAATGGCAATAATCTACCCCAACATAATCTCATTACTTGGTCGTATCTAAACCTTGGTAGAGTCCAACGTATCCATATAAAGAAGAATATAGTTAGTGCAATCTTTACTATCATAGTCAAAAGCGACAATATAGGGCTTAGCCAAATCCAATCTGGACTCCAAGATAGTGTAGGAAGTGGGTTCCAACCTCCCAAGAACAACACTGCAAAGACTGCAGAACCCAATGCTATATGTCCATATTCACCAACGAAGAACAAGCCAAACTTGAAACTGCCATATTCTGTGTGATAGCCACTAACTAAGTCTGTTTCACTCTCTGCCATATCAAAAGGCAATCTATTTGTCTCAGCAAAAAGTGCAATCAAATACACAAATGCCGAGATTGGGCAAGTCAATATAAACCACATATTATTTGATTGATACATTCCTATTTCAAACAAACTCAAAGGATTTTCTGTGTTTTTTGCCACCATCATTATTATAGGTAAAACTGCCAAGCCAAAAAGCAACTCGTAACTTATCATCTGCGAAGTCGCTCTTATCGCCCCTTGTATAGAATACTTATTATTAGACGACCAGCCTGCCAATATAGGACCAAAGACTCCCAATGAGCCAAAGGCAAGTACAAACAACAAGCTCGCCCCTATATTAGAAGGACTAAGTGGGCTTGCCTCGCCATCAAAGTAAAATACGCCAAAAGGAACTACACAAGCAACTATCAAAACAGGAGCAAGTGAAGCCACTGGAGCAAGTGTATACCACAATTTATGCACGTGCTTAGGAGTAGGTTCTTCTTTCAACAAGAACTTCAAGCCATCGGCAGCCAATTGAGTTAGCCCCATCTTTCTCAAAGTAGAGCCTACATAAGGGATAACCTCCAACCAAGGAACTATAACCCTATTGGGCCCATATCTACCTTGAATGAAAGCTGCAAACTTACGCTCTGCAACTACGCTAAGGGCAGCAAAGCCCATAACTAAACCTATAGGCAAAAAGCCCACGATTATCATCAAGACCACGTTTAGCAAATTCGCTAAAAGTGGATAGTTTGTCGCAAAATCGCCAAATAGGGATATAAAGCCAACTCCATCTGCAAGAGTGGCAAGATTTAAATTACTTATCATAATGCAAAGCCTTTCCTTCAGGGAATGTTATATCTGCAAATTTTGAAGAGTCGAGAACTAAGCCTTGACCATCTACCTTTGATATATCAATGCCAAGCTCATCTAAAATCATCTTTCTAATGTCTACTAAGCTAATATCTGCAAAGTTTTCATTTGTAATTTCCTTAATTAATTGAGAAATCAACTTAATAGGGCTATACACACTTTCGTCAGCGTCTACTGCCACGTCGAATTTTTGCAAACGCCACTGCCTATTTATATAAGAGCCTGCCTTTTCAAATACAGTCTTAACAGGCAATGCAATCTTTGCTATATGACTTAGCGAATTTTCTGTGCAATCGCAATATATCAAATTTAGAGACTTCAAATCCTTTTCTTCAAAGCCATAACTTAAGATATTTTCGCCAAAGCTCAAAACAGTCTCAACTTCGCCTACTAAAACCTTTTCTCTCAAAGCCAATAAATCTTGTTGAGGATACTCAGTTGCTAAGCCATTTAAGAATGCACCACGCATATTAGGGCTTCTGTCTGCCGATACCAAAAAGCCATCGTCTTCGCCCAAGTGAGACACTAAGTATACTCTAGCCTTGCAATCCTTAACTAACTTTGCTGTCAAAAATTGTTCTTCTACAGTTTGCCTTGAACTTGCAATAATTGCAACTTTGCCCAATCCTAAAATCTCGCCTGCACGCTTAACTGCATAAGAAGTATCGCAAGTAGTTCCATCTATTCTAGCTTCCTTTAATCTAAATTCAGAATTTTGAACCTTATACAACATTCTTGAGCTATCACTAGTCCAGCAATCGTTCACCTGAGAATTTGTGTTAGGCGTAATTCTATAAATATCCTTGCCTCTCGACCAGACCTTTATATTTACCCCTGCACTACTTTCTGTAGATATAGAATTTGTAGCCTTTAGGAAATATGTACGCATTTTAAATCTAAAGTCCTTGCTTGTCAAAGCACCAACTGGGCAGTTATCAACTATATTCATTATATAGTTATTGTCGATATTCTCGCCCTCTATAGCTGCTACGCAAGTTTGGCTACCTCTCTTTGTGAAAGACAAATATTGCTTGCCCAAAATTTCCTTAGAAATCCTTATACACCTAGAACAAAGCACGCACCTTTCATTATCTAAATAAATCTTGCCTGCAATGTCTGTCAACTTAGGCTTAACATTCTTTTCTTCAATATATCTATTGTCGTTTCTGCCGTAAGCGTTGCAATATTCTTGTAATTTACACTCGCCTGCACAGTCGCATATAGGGCAATCCAATGGGTGGTTTGCCAAGAAAAACTCCAAAGCCCCTGACCTACAACTCTTAACTAAGTCATTCTCAGTTTGCACGTGTAGATTTTGGCATACCTTAGTTGCACAAGCTATAACTGGCTTTGGCATCCAAGAAATACGCATAGAACCATCGTCCTCCTTAATTATTTCCCTTGTAGCTGGGTCTAAGGCTGGCATACCTGTTTGAACCAAGCACAACCTACAAGAACCTGCTATAGACAAGTTCGGGTGATAGCAAAAGTGAGGTATCTCTATACCCACTAAAGCACAAGCATCTATCAAGTTCATTCCTACTGGAACTTCATACTCTTTAGAGTTTACATTTATTATTACCTTGTCTGCCATAATCTATATCAATTTATAAGAGTTATTGTCTAATCTAGCTGCCCCTGCTCCATTTAGCTGAGCTGTGATTTTTGCTTCATACTCTTCTTTAAACTTTGTAACATTGCTTTGAACTGGCCAAGCCACAGACTCGCCGTGTGCACATATAGTTCTACCACAAATATTATCTGCTATGCTGAGCAATAGTGGAATATCCTCCATACGTCCCTTGCCTTCTGCTATACGCTTTGTAATCCTAGAAATCCAAAGCGAACCTTCTCTACAAGGCGTACATTGCCCACAAGACTCATGTGCATAAAAAGCATTTAAATTAGCAAGTGCCTCTGCCATATCCACTGTGTTGTCCATAACTATCATACCACAAGAGCCAATGGCTGTTCCACATTGCATAAATGAAGGAGAGTCCAATGGAATATCTTCAACTGCAAGCTCTTTAAATGAGCCATCTTCTTGCTTGATATTAAATTTTTCGCCCCACTTGAGTATCTTCATTGAAGAGCCCCCTGGGATAATTGCCTTGAAAGACCTGCCTGCCAAAGGGCCGCCACATAAGTCGTAGAGCATCTCGCCCAAAGTCATAGAGCCTGTAGTAATCTCATAGCGTCCTGCACGTTGCACTTGACCACTTACGCCCCATATATGTGTACCAGGGTCAAGTGGGTTGCCAATCTTAGATACAGCCTCGCCGCCATCTTTAAATACCTTAGATACCCAGCACAAAGACTCAACATTATTAACCACAGTTGGGCAGTCATACAAGCCCATCACAGCAGGGAAATAAGGAGGTTTAATTCTTGGGTAGCCTCTGCCACCTGCCAAAGAAGCAATCAAGCCTGTTTCTTCACCACAGACATAACAACCACCACCTCTTTGTACAACTAAGTCGCAAGAATAATCGCTACCACAAATGTTTTTGCCAACATATCCCTTAGCCTTAGCCTCAGCAATAGCGTCCATCAAAACCCTATAACCATTGATATACTCACCTCTAATATATATAAAGGAACAAGCAGCGTTTACAGCATAAGCTGCACACATCATACCCTCTATAAGTTGATGAGGGTCTTGGTATAAAATCTTTCTATCCTTACAAGTACCTGGCTCAGACTCGTCTGCATTACAAATCAAATAAATAGGCTTGCCACTTTTTCTATCTAAGAATTTCCACTTCAATCCTATAGGGAAACCAGCTCCACCTCTACCTTTGATTTTAGACTTTTCCATCTCAGCACAAAGCTCTTGAGGCTCTCTTTTAACAGTAGCTTTCAACACATCATAGCCACCATCAGACTCATATTTATCTATAGAAGCATTCCAGCCCTCTACATCTATATGTCTATATATAATTCTATTTTCTGACATAACTATCCTTTATATTCTGCACTGTCGAAATTATCGCCTTGGGCTTTGTCGAACATATTCTTAGGCTCGAGTAAACCTGCGTCTTTCATAGACTTGATTTCCTCTACAAATTTTTCAACACGCTCAGGGTTTACCTTATCAAAGAGCTTGTCGTTTACGTGAACATTAGGTGCATTTACGCAATTTCCAACGCATTCAACAAATTCTATAGTATAAACTCCCTTAGTCTCGCCAACTTCCATATCTAAATTCTTAGCTATGCTATGAGCCAAATTTATAGAGCCAGCCAATGCACAAGAAAGAGTTCTGCATACTTTTATATGAACTGCCCCCTTCTTCTCCTTGCTAAACATAGGGTAAAAGCTCATCATTCCATAAACGTGAACAGGTTCTACTTCCAACTTCTTTGCTATATAGTTTATAGCATCGTCGTCAAAATGCCCATAAGCTTCTTGTATCAAGTGCATCATTAGCATAGCTGCAGATTTCTTTTGAGGAAATTGTGCTATGATTTCGTCTGCCTTTGCGTCTATTTCGCTACTTATATTCATATTCTAAATTCTTTAAAAATTATCTATCGCACTCGCCCATTACAAAGTCTAAAGACCCCAATATAACAGTCGCATCTGTCAATAAATGCCCTACCAAAAGCTCAGGCAATATACTCAAACTCGCAAAAGAAGGAGCTTCTATCTTTACCCTATAAGGTACGCCACCTCCCTTAGACTCTATATAAAAGCCCAAGTTGCCCTTAGGGTTATCTGCTTGAAAATATACATTACCAGCTCTGATATTTACCCCTTGGGTTGCCACTGTAAAGTCTTGTATTAAAGAAGACATTTCAGTTAAAACTTCTTTCTTTGTTGGCAAGAACACTTTTCTATCGTCTACGTGCCAAGCTCCAGAAGGCATTTTCTCAATAGCCTGCTTTACTATACGTACACTCTGACGCATTTCTTCTATACGAACTAGCCACCTGTCGTAACAGTCGCCCTTAGTACCTATAGCAACATCAAATTCATAGTCCTCATAACCCAAGTATGGGAAAGATTTTCTCAAGTCTGTGTCTACTCCACTTGCTCTCAAGTTTGGTCCCGATAAGTTATAAGACATTGCCATCTCTGGACTAATTACGCCCAAGTCAGCTGTTCTATCTACAAATATTCTATTTCTTGATACCAAAGCATCAAGCTCGTCTACAAATCCTAAGAACTGATTGCAAAAGTCTCTAACTTGTCCTAACCAACCCTCAGGTATATCTCTAGTTAAGCCACCTACTCTTGTATAAGAAGTAGTGAGCCTTGCCCCTGTCAAACTTTCAAATAGTGTATAAAGCTTTTCCTTTTGAGTAAAGCAATACATAAATACAGTCAACGCCCCAGCGTCCATACCATATACACCCATACCCAACAAGTGGTTCGCTATTCTCGATAACTCACAGCAAATAACCCTTATCGCCTTACATCTCTCTGGAACTTCTATGCCCCCTAGCATTTCAACTGCTTGTATGTAGGCTACATTATTAGATAGGGGCGACAAATAGTCTAGTCTGTCTGTATAAGGCACAAACTGGTTATAAGTCATATTCTCAGCTACCTTTTCGCTACCTCTATGAAGTTGCCCTATAACAGGGTCGCACCTAGTGATAACGTCGCCATCGAGTTCTACTACCAAGCGTAAAACGCCGTGAGTCATTGGGTGAGAAGGTCCTACATTCAATATAATCTTATCGTCTGTAGTTTCTGTAATTGCTCCGTGTATTTTATTTAAATTCATAATCAACGCCTCTTATTTCTTTGGGTGAGCCCTAGACTCTTTGTCTTTTGTAAACACCTTGCCACTTTCACTATAAAAAGGACCATCTGCCATAGGAGCTGGCACAACTTCAGTTGCGTCCTCATTGCCCTCAAAAGTATCAGGAAGAGGAGCATCTCTGCCAGCTAGTGGGAAAGACTTTCTCAATGGGTGCCAAGGATAGCTATCCCACATTAATATACGCCTTAAATCGCAATGTCCTTGGAAAACTATACCCATCATATCATAGGCTTCACGCTCTTGCCATATTGCATATTTATATATATCACTTATAGTTGGAAAAGTTGAATTGCCACTTACCCTAAATTTTAAATATTGCTTCCTTTGGTGCGATAAAAATACATACACAACAGAAAATAAATCATTGTCGCTATCATCATCTACAGACACCAATGTACTTAGAGTCTCAAAGCCCAACTCCTCTTTCAAAAGAGTCGCATACTTTCTTAAATCTTCCTTCGGACAAGCAAAAGACAATATATTATCAAAGCTTTCAACTTGCTCAAGCGAAGGCATCACATTCTTAATTTTTTCTAAATCCATATCTTACCTACCTTTGAATAATTGCTTTGTAGATGGCTCTTTCTTGATTTGTTGCTGTAGAGCAATCAAGGCATCTAATAAAGCTTCTGGTCTAGTTGGACAACCTGAGATGTAAACATCTACTGGTATGATTTTATCTACACCTTGCAAAGTGGAATATGTCCTAAACATACCTCCTGTACACGCACAAGCTCCCATTGCAACAACCCACTTAGGCTCTGCCATTTGGTCGTAAATTCGCTTAATTGAGCCTGCCATCTTGTAGGTTACTGTACCTGAAACTATCATACAATCTGCCTGTCTTGGCGAAAATCGCATAACCTCCATACCAAACCTCGCTATATCGAAGCGAGATCCACCCACCCCCATAAGCTCAATAGCACAACAAGCCAAACCCATCGGCTGAGGCCAAATAGAGTTCGAACGCACCCAATTTATCACGGAGTCAAGCTTTGTATAGACAAAGCCTGTTTGCTTTGCCATCTCCATATTATTTTTTGTAAAATCTGCCATAGCTATGATTGTTATACTCTAATATATATCCCCCACTTTCAAGCTTTTTTTGCTTTGCCTCAAAAATTTAATATATACAACTACAAAATTGTATCTACTAGAATATTTTAACGCAATTTTCTTGTTTTTTGTAAACAATAGTGTAAACATATTAAGTACTGTAATTATATTAAATATATAGATATATAAAAATATGGATATGTTAAATCATTTAGAAGACTTAGTGTCAAAATCTTGTAGACCCTCTTGGGACGAATACTTTATGGCAGTTGCCATCCTAGTTTCAGCTCGCTCCTCTTGCGAAAGACTAAATGTAGGTTGCGTCCTAGTTAGCGACGCCGAACACAAAAATAGAATACTCGCAGCTGGATACAACGGCTTCTTAGCTGGCGTCGCACACGACTCTAAAGTTAGAGACGGACACGAACAAGCAACAGTCCACGCCGAACAAAACGCCATCAGCGACGCAGCTCGCCGTGGCATAAGCATAGATAACTCTATCGCATACATAACTCACTTCCCTTGCATAAATTGCGTAAAAATCCTCCTCTCTGCTGGCATAAAATCCATCAAATATAGACACGACTACAAAAATGACCCAATCGCACTAGAACTAATCAAAAGTGCCAATGTAAAATTAGAAAAAATCTAAAAACGAAAATCTTTAATTATGAAAAGCACTTACGACGATAAATCTTGGTCTTTCCTCATCGCAGATGTCGACCTCGAAGACGATATATTCTCTCATAGTGTAATCCTTGTCCTAGAAGATAGCCCAAACGCAAGCTTTGGCATTATCCTAAATAAACCCATCTACAAAACCCTCGGACAAATGAACCCAAACTTCATAAATACCCCACTTGCCAACATACCCACTTTCATCGGAGGCCCAGTCTGCCCAGACAAATTCTCTATCGTAATCTTCCACAAAGACGAAAAAGAAAATAAAAGCAACTTCAGCTTCGGCGTAAAAGCAGACTTCGCCGAAAATTATAAAAAAGATCACCCCACAGCCAAAATAGTCGCTTTTATGGGATACTCCTCTTGGAAAGCAGGACAACTCCAAGCCGAAATTAAAGACAAAACTTGGCTCACCTCCCCAGTAAACGAAGACTTTATCCTCATCGAAGACGGCGAAAATATCTGGAAAAAAGCAATCTGCTCCATCAAAAAAATTTACACAAAATTCCCTAAACCATTCGGCTTAGACTATCGCCAAAATTGAGATAGATAAATAAGATAAAATAGGAAAGATTTAGGCAAGGGGCTTTGCCCCTTAAACCCCACTTAAGGGCTAGATGAGTTGTTAACACCCTCTTGACGATGCACGAAAAGGAAGAATTTGCTTTAGCAAATCTGGACATTGCAACAGCGAGAATCACAACAATGGTTACCGTGCCGTCACGGGGCTGGTTTCGCCCTTAAGAAACCCAAACAAGTGAGGCACTTGTATCATAGTTTTTATTGGCGTTTGTTGATTAGGGTGTTTTCTAGGGGTGCTAGTCGACTGCCCGTCCTTCCTTTTCTTGAAATAAAAACAATCTCAATACAATAATTCCAGTGCATAATCTTTAAAGAATAGACATTTGCGACGACTTTGGCTGAAAGTCAATTAGAGCAACTTTAATCACTGATGATAAATTTTTTAATATGTGCCACAGTTTGTTTCTTAAGTGCAATTTATATATAAATTGTGCTTAAGAAACAAACACTGCTTTGCTTTTCATAGCAAAGCCCACACTGCAACAGCGACAAACAAACGCCAACAAAAAAATAAACAAAGAAGCAAAAACCTACAGCTACAACAGCGATTAACACAACAATGGTATCAAGTACCTCACTTGCTCGGGGGTGCAGGGGGCTGAGCAAGCCACCTGCCTCAGGTTTTTAGGGCAGAGTATGCCCTAAATGGGGTTTGAGGCAAAGCCCCAAGTCTATGTTTCAGCAACAGCGACGTTCTTTTTCCTAATAAAAAAGCTCTACTTTTGTGAGGTAGAGCTTTTGTTGAGTTATTAAATGATGCCGAGTTTATCGAGAATATCTATACTAAATATTACGAAGAACTGGGCGATGATGACTAAGGCGACGAGGATATAGATGGCGATGAAGAAGTAGTCTTGCTTCATCTTTCTTTGTTTTGGAGTATCGTTTTTAGTCATTATTTATTATTCTGAAGTTTCGTCTCCGAGGAGTTCGAGAGTTTCTGGGGCGTCTGGGTTAGAGTCGTCGAGTTCTATAGTTTCGACAGTTTCTTCGTCTTTAGTGTTTACGACTCTGCAGATACCGATTAGGGTATCGCCTTCAGCTAGGTTAATTAGTTTCACGCCTTGGGTGCTTCTGCCTATAACTCTAACGCCTTTAACAGGGGAGCGAACGGCTTGACCGCCTTGAGTGAACATCATAACTTCGTCGTCTTCGTGTACGGATAATGCACCAGCGACTCCAGAAGTTTTGATAGCGATTATACCTGAGCCACCACGATTTTGAACTCTATATTCGCCGTATTCTGTACGTTTGCCTTGACCGAGTTCGCCTGCTATGAGTAGGGTTGCGTCTAGGTCTACGATAACGATAGCTTTTACGCAGTCGTTTTCTTTTTTGAGGGTAACGCCCTTTACGCCACGAGTAGCTCTACCTTGAGCACGCAAGTCGCTTTCGCTAAATCTGATAGACATACCAGCTCTAGTTACGAGGACTACATTATCTTCGGCATTTGCAAGGACTACGCCGATTAGATCGTCGCCTTCGTCGAGGTTAATAGCTATCTTGCCACCTTTTCTGCAATTCTTGTATTCGGCGAGCATAGTCTTTTTGACTACGCCGTTTTTGGTCGCCATAATCAAGCCCTTTTCTTCGGACAAGTCTTTTACGCAAATCATAGCAGCGACAGTTTCGTCAGCTTGAAGTTCGAGTACATTTTTAAGCGAGCGACCCTTAGCAATTCTAGTGCCTTCAGGGATTTCGTAAGCTTTTTGTACATAAACTCTACCATTGTTCATAAAGAACATAATGTTATCGTGAGTAGACGCTGTAAATAGGTGTTCGATGAAGTCTTCGTCGTATTGACCAGAACCGATTACGCCCTTGCCGCCTCTCTTTTGAGAGCGATAAGAACTTACGCTAGTTCTCTTGATGAAGCCATTGTGAGATACTGTGATTATGCAGCCTTCGTTAGCGATAACGTCTTCCATTCTAAATTCGCCTTCTTCAGGTAAAATTTGAGTCTTTCTTGGAGACTTATATTTTTCCTTAAGGGTCGTCATTTCTTCCTTGATTAGAGATAGCAACTTCGACTCATTTTCTATAATAGAGCGATATCCCTCAATTTCCTTCATCAATTCGATGTACTCATTTTCAATCTTGTCTTTTTCCATACCAGTTAATTGGTATAAGCGAAGTTCCAAGATAGCGTTTACTTGACGCTCTGAAATTGGGTATTTAGCAAGAAGGGCGAGCTTTGCTTCGTCTCTATTTTTAGAAGCTCTAATAATTTTAACAAAGTCGTCTAGGTTGTTTAGAGCAATTTTGTAGCCTTCTAAGATGTGGGCTCTATCTTCTGCTTTTTTGAGAAGATACATAGTTCTTCTATAAATAACTTCACGCCTGTGTTCTATATAACACTCAAGCATTTCCTTGATGTTCATTTGTCTTGGTCTCTTTTTATCGAGAGCCAATAAAATAACGCCAAAAGAGGACTCTAGGGCAGTGTGCTTGTATAGTTTATTTAGTACTACACGAGGGCTTTCGCCACGTTTAAGCTCTATAACTATTCTAGTATTTTCGTCTGACTCATTTCTAATATCGCTAATTTCAGTAATAACCTTATCAGAAACTAAGCCTGCAATATTTTCGATTAGAGTCGCTCTATTTACATTATAAGGAATTTCAGTAATAACTATCTGCTCTTTGCCATTTTTGATTTCTTCGCAAACTGCAACGCCTCTAGTCTTTACTATACCTCTGCCTGTACGCATATAATTATTAATACCAGCTTTACCCATAATTATCCCACCTGTAGGGAAATCTGGACCTTGGATTATATCCATTATAGCGTCGATGCTAATTGCTGGGTTATCAATAATTGCACAAGTTGCCTCAATTAATTCTGTTAAATTGTGAGGAGGAATATTTGTAGTCATACCAACTGCAATACCAGTAGAGCCATTCATCAAAAGAGCTGGCAAAGCACAAGGTAAAACGCTTGGCTCTGTAGTTGACTCTTTGTAATTTGGTATAAAATCTACTGTATCTAAGTCTATGTCTGTCAATAATTCTTGAGAAATCGCTGTCAACTTACACTCAGTGTACCTATAGGCTGCAGCACTGTCGCCTTCAACTGAACCAAAGTTACCTTGAGGCGTAATCAAAGGGTAACGCATTACCCAATTTTGAGCCATTCTTACTAGTGTGTCATAAACTGAACTATCGCCGTGTGGGTGATAATTCTTTAAAACTTCACCAATTACACCAGCACATTTATCAAAAGGCTTGTTATAGTGCAAACCCTCACGCAACATAGCATATAAAATACGCCTTTGCACTGGCTTCATACCATCTCTTACATCTGGCAAAGCACGAGAGACAATTACAGACATAGAGTAGTCTATATACGCCCCCTTCATTATATCGCTTATGCTAGATGATATTATTTTTTCGTTTTCTGTATACATTTTTTAAAACCTATATTAAATTATGCGTCTACATTAGATGCGTTAAGTGCATTATCTTCAATGAAAGCACGCCTTGAAGGTACGTCTTCGCCCATCAACATAGAGAAAGTTTGGTCAGCTGATGCTGCGTCTTCTATAGCAACTTTCAACAAAGATCTCTTTTCAGGATCCATAGTTGTTTCGTAAAGTTGTTTTGCGTTCATTTCCCCAAGTCCTTTATATCGTTGGATATGCAGACCTCTTTTACCAAATTCTCTGATTTTTGCAATCAATTCCATTATAGAAGTCAACTCGATTTCTACCACTGCCTTATTCTCAACATTAGCATTTTCGACCAACTTGAATTTTGCATTCTTATCTGCAACAAAGTCAGCAACTTCTATGCCCATCTTTGCAAATTCGCCAAGCAATTTTTGCATTTGAACATTTTCATAGACTTCGTAAATACTAATTCTTTGTTGAATTTTTCTGCCATTTTCGTCTACAACTTCCTTAACAATAGTGTCAGCAAACATATCTTCGCTATTGCCAAATTCTACCAAGAAAGATGTTTTTTCTTCTTCGTTCCACAAGAACTTATAATCTTCTTTATTGCCTAATCTTGTTCTTACTAAGTATCTTGGCAAGTCGTAAGTCTTTGGCTTTGCTTGAGATATATAATGAGTCAATGGGCAACCACATCTATCGACTGTAGCACCTAAAACTTCTGCACGAGCCAAGAGCTCAACAATCTTATCTACCTTTTCTGGCTTGTAAATTTTGTTAGTTTCAAGCTTTTCTAGCATAACGTCTTCCGAACCTAACTCCAACAAAATCTTATTCATTTGAGGGTCGTCCATAACATATTGCTCACGCTTTTTTCTCTTAATTTTATACAAAGGAGGTTGGGCTATATAGATATATCCATTTTCAATTAAGCCCTTCATTTGTCTAAAGAAGAATGTCAAAAGCAATGTTCTAATGTGTGCTCCGTCTACGTCGGCATCTGTCATAATTACTATTTTGTGGTAACGTGCATTTTCGATATTGAATGCCCCCTCGCCATCTTCGCCTATACCTGTGCCACAAGCTGTAATCATCGCCCTAATTTCATTGTTATTTAGTGCTTTGTCCAACCTTGCTTTTTCTACATTTAAAACCTTACCACGCAAAGGCAATATCGCTTGATAGCGTCTATCTCTGCCTTGCTTTGCTGAACCACCTGCAGAGTCGCCTTCTACTATGAACAATTCGCAAAGGCTTGCGTCTTTTTCAGAACAATCTGCAAGCTTACCAGGGAGACCACCAGAACTCATCACTGACTTACGCACAGTCTCTCTAGCTTTTCTAGCTGCCTCTCTAGCACGAGCTGCATTCAAGCATTTTTCTATCAATCTTTTTGCAATGTTTGGCTGAGTTTCAAATACATACTTAAGCTTTTCGCCAACAATCTTTTGAACTATACCATCAACTTCGCCATTTGATAACTTAGTCTTAGTTTGCCCCTCAAAACGAGGCTCAGGAACTTTTACAGAAATTACAGCAGTTAAGCCTTCTCTACAGTCATCGCCTGAGATACTAACTCCCTTATCCTTTTTGTCGTTAATTAAATTGTTCGCCTTTGCGTAATTGTTTATAACACGAGTAAGAGCTGTTCTAAAACCACTTAAATGCGTGCCACCTTCTACGTTAAAGATAGAATTTGCATAAGCATAAATTTGGTCGTTATAAGAGTCATTATACTGCATAGCAATATCAATGATAATCTTAGAGTCTGGATTTTCTTCGTTAGCTAGAGCCTCACCTGAAAAATAAATTACATCAGGAGTTAAAACATTCTTAGTTCTATTTAAAAATCCAACATATTCTGCTATACCATTTTCAAAACAAAAAGTTTCTTCTTTGTCTACTCTGTCATCTCTAAGCTGTATCTTTATGCCAGGGTTTAGGAAAGCTAACTCTCTCAAACGCTTAGCCAAAATTTCATACTTAAACTCAAGCGTAGTTTGAAATATCAATGGGTCAGGCAAGAATGTGATTTTTGTACCACTAGTTTTAGTAGTGCCAATAACAGACATCTTCTTGACTGTTATACCCCTTACGAATGCCATATGGAAAATCTCACCATTTTTGCGAACTTCAACTTGGAAATCCTCAGAAACAGCATTTACGCACTTTGCCCCCACACCATGCAAACCGCCAGAAACTTGATAAGCACCCTTACCAAATTTACCACCAGCGTGCAAATTAGTCATAACCAACTCAAGGGCTGGAATATTATACTTAGGGTGAATGTCAACTGGAATCCCACGACCATTGTCCTCTACAGAACACGCACCATTTGAATGAATTTCAACCTTAATTAAAGAGCAATAGCCTGCTAAAGCCTCATCGATAGAATTATCCACAATTTCAAAAACACAGTGGTGTAAACCCCTCTCGTTCGTATCTCCAATATACATATCAGGACGTTTTCTAACACCCTCTAAGCCCTCTAGCTTTTGTATTTTTGAAGCATCATAATTATCATTTTTTATATTATTATCTGACATATTCTTTTTATTATAAATTTTCAAACTCCAATTTATTCTAAACCCCCAACTTTAGCAACAAAAAAATACCCCTAAAACACGATTTATTAAGCCCTTTAGGGCTTTTTAGTGGACAGGGAACAGTGGACAGCGTTTTTCAGTGGACAGTGGACAGTGAGCTTTTTGGGAAATGAAATATCTCTAGCTTTTAGCGTCCCATTTAAATCAACAAAAATTCAACTTCACCTACTTACAAAAACATACAAAAAACTTTGCACCCTCAAGTGCAAAGCCTAAAATTTAAAATAAGTTGTAATTTGAAAAACTAATTTTTAGAACTACCCTTAATTCAACAAAAGGAAGGACGGGCAGTCGACTGGCACCCTAAAGGCAACACACTGACTATCACACGCCAACTAGCCAAAACTATGGCTCAAGGCACTGCCTTGTTTTAGGTTTTAAGGGCGGCAACTAAGCCCTTAAGTGGGGTTTGGGGCAAAGCCCCAATAATCGCCATCTCTTAATCCAAGGCTTTTTTGGATATACGCATAGCACAGAAGTTGGGACCACACATAGAGCAAAATTCTTCTGAGCCGTTGCATTTGCCTCTATATTCTCTGGCTTTTTCTGGGTCGAGGGAGAGGTTAAATTGGTCTGCCCATCTGAATTGGGCACGAGCGAGGCTCATTGCGTTGTCTCGGTATTGGGCAGCTGGGTGTCCTTTTGCGAGGTCTGCGGCATGGGCTGCTAGTTTGTAGGTAACAACACCTGTGCGAACGTCTTCTTTATTAGGTAGGGATAAGTGTTCTTTAGGGGTTACATAGCAAAGCATAGAAGTACCTTGCCAAGCAATCATAGTTGCCCCTATGGCACTGCTTATGTGGTCGTAGCCAGCTGCGATGTCAGTAACGATAGGACCAAGAGTATAGAATGGGGCTTCGTTACACCAATCGAGTTGGCAGTCCATATTGTGTTGTATCATATGTAAAGGTACGTGTCCAGGGCCTTCACACATAACTTGAACGTCGTAATCCCAAGCGATTTTGCATAAGTCGCCTTGTACTTTTAGTTCGCCAAGTTGAGCGTCGTCGTTGGCGTCTGCAACTGCTCCTGGGCGGAGGGCATCGCCAATGGAGAAAGCTATGTCGTATGTCGCCATAATCTCACAAATTTCACGCCAATGTTCGTATAGGAAATTTTCTTGCTTGTGGTGAGCTATCCAAGCAGCCATTATAGAGCCACCACGAGATACTATACCTGCCATACGCTCTTTGGCAATAGGGAGGAAGTCTCTAAGGATTGCAGCGTGAATAGTGAAGTAGTCTACACCTTGTTCGGCTTGTTCGATTAGCACTTCTTTAAAGATTTCCCAAGTCAATTTTTCTGGAACGCCACCTACACGCTCTAAGGCTTGATAGATAGGTACAGTGCCAACAGGGACTGGGCAATTTCTGATTATGTACTCACGAGTTTTGGAAATATCCTTGCCTGTAGACAAGTCCATAAGGGTATCTGAACCCCATTTAATAGACCATAGCAACTTTTCAATTTCCTCTTCAATGCCAGATGACATTATGCTATTTCCGATGTTGCTATTAATTTTAACTAGGAAGCTTCTGCCAATAATACAAGGCTCAAGCTCGCTATGATTTATGTTTGCAGGAATTATCGCTTTGCCAAGAGCTACTTGCTCACGTACAAATTCTGGAGTAATTTCTTCAGGGATACTTGCACCAAGGGCGTTGCCTGCGTGTTGCCTGTAGAGAGATTTTCTTGGAGCGTCCTTAGATATTTTGCCCTCAAGCTCATTTTGCAAAATCATATTTTCACGTAGAGCAACATATTCCATTTCAGGGGTGATTATGCCACGTTTTGCATAATACATTTGAGTAGGGCGTTTGCTGGGCTTTGCTTTATAGCAAGCTCTGTCTTGAAATTCTGATGTATAAGATTTTTCGCAAGGCTCAACGTCGCCTCTAGCTAAAATCCAATCTTTACGTATTTGAGGCAAGCCTAAATTTACATTAGCGTGGAAATTTTCGTCAGCCCAAGCACCTGAAGTATCATAGACTCTAACAGGAGCGTTAGGAGTAGTTGTGCCATCTTCATTGCTAGTTGGGTTTAGTAGAATTTCGCTTAGCCAAACTTTAATTCCATTTTTCTCTAAGCATATTCTTCTTTTTGCTTTGTTATCTAAAAACAATTCTTGTAAATTCATAGGTGAGTTCTAAAAATTAGCACTTAGCTATTTTTTAGATTATTTTGAGGTTGATTTTCTCTGTTTTTAAGGATGATAATGAATTATCTAACGCAAAAACAGAGGAAATTAGACCAAAATAGGCAAAAAAGAGCAAGTGTATTTTTCTTAGGGGGCTTCTAAAAATTGGCAATTAGCTATTTTTTAGATTATTTTTAGCGTAATTTTCTTGTTTTTAAAGGATGATAATTGAACTCGCATCTGCGATGTCTCGCCCCGTTGGGGTAAATGCTTCGCATTTATTCTACCCCTTCGGTGTTGCGTTATCTGACGTAAAAACAAGGAAATTCAAGCAAAAACAGGCAAAAAAGAGCAATTGTAGTTTATCTTAGTGCAGAAACAAAGTTTTTGCTTCCTAATCAAAACCAATTTTTAGAAGTCCCCCTTAATCTTTTTAAAAACTAATTTTTAGAACTCACCCATACATTAAAACAAAGCAAAATAGCCCAAAAAAAGGCAAGTTTTGTTTTCTAAGATAGAGTTTCGAGTAGGGCGTTTTTTAGAGCTTCTAAGGTCTCTTCGTTTATAATGCCATTTATTGGGTATATTTCAAAGCTATCGAAGGCTCTTTTTTTATCTGTATTAATTCTTGCAAAGGATATGTTAAAGCCAAAGTCGTTTATGCACTTTACAGTCCTTGCAAGCAAGCCAGTAGCGTCAAAGGCAACTACTGCAAGGTGTACCAAAAGTTTTTCCTCTTCGATTTTCACGCTAACTCTTGGGCTTATACGCTTAGGGCTTTTTTGGGCAGAACTTCCATAGACTTTATGTCCATTTATTTGCTTAGATAAGTCTTTACCATTTAAGGCACTTGTTAGTGCTTCTGAGAACATTTGTTTTGCCCTTTTATTTTGAACAAAGCTCCCCTCTACTCCTGTTACAAAAAATGTATCGAGCGTTATATTATCTTGCCTTGTTAAAATTCTGCAACTAAGTATATTCAAATTAGCACAAGCGAAAGCCATTACATATTTATAGAACAAGCCTGCTTTGTCGTTAAAAACTATACTAACTTCGCTGACAGTTCTGTTTGGGTCGTCTCTCCATTTAATTATAGGTTCTTTATAATCTCCTGCAGTTTTCCTTGCAGCTTCAAGTTGATTAATCATCTTAAGGTGCATAAGCAAATTTTCTTTGCCGTGATATAGGAAATAATTTTCAGGCAAAGCGTTCATATACTCATCTAGCTTTTTCTTTGATACGCTCAAGTGCTTGCCATCTAAAATTTCATCGTATACAGAATTTTTTCTCGCCTCATAAAATGCCTTAACTTGCTCTTCGTCTGTGGATAAGTTAAATAGGGTTGCGTAATACAAGCCCTCGTGCAGAAATTCTTTATAGGAGTTCCACAGCTCTGGGGAAGTTCCCATCGAGTCGCAAAAAGTTAGTATAAATAAGTAGCGTAAAAGCTCTTCATTTTTAACTAATTTTGCAAAATTCTCAGCAGTTTGTGCATTTTCTATATCTTGACTACGCCACACTCGAGTAAATTCTAAGTGATACTCTACCAAAAACAAAACCAAGTCGATTTTTTCCTTAGAAAAGTTTAGACGCTCCAATACGCTTCGTGCAAGAGGCACTCCATTTTTTGCGTGGTTTTTCGTTCCCTTAGACTTTCCTATATCGTGCAAAAGCAAGGCTATATACAATAAATTAGGGTCTTGCAACTCAGTTAGAACTTTGTGGTAAATTCCATATACAGAGTCGCTTAGGCTAGAAGTAAATATATTATCTAAATTAAATATACAAGTTAGAGTGTGTACATCTGCAGTGTATCTATGATAAATCTCGTGCTGAACTAAACAAGTTAGCCCCCTAAATTCTGGTATAAAACACCCCAAGACCTCCGATGTGTGCATTCTATATAAATACTTTACCACAGAACCAGACTCGTTTATCAAAGATAAAAATGACTTAATTGCAGTCTTGTCCTTGCGTACCTCATCTGTAATCAAGTGCAGATTATCCTTAATTAAGACTATTAGCGAGTCCTCTAAACCACAAGCATATCTTTGGGCGTATCTAAAAACTTTAATCAGACGAGTTGGGTCTTTTTCAAATATAGTTTTTTTCTTTGCCCTAATAAAGCCATCTATAATCATAAAGCCATCTAAGTCTAGCTTATTTATATGCGAAGGCACTATCCTATATCGCTCAGGCGACACAATCAAATCTTTAGGGATAGCAATCTTTAACCTACGCCTTGCCATCTTGGAGGTAGTGTGTATAAACCTAAAGGCGTGGAAGAGCTTAGTCATCATATTCTCGTCGCCAGAGTGGACTTCGTCATCTTTAAATCCAAGTTCTTTTGCTATGGCAACTTGAGTGTGTAAATCCAGCAAATCATTTTCTCTATTTGCGTCATAGTGCATTTGATTACGCACCCTAAGTATGAAATTATGCACCTTGTTTAGCCTCACATACTCCTTTAAACTCAAGTAGCCCCTTCGAACTAAAGTACTCATATCTGCCAAGTCATAATTTAACATAGCAATCCAAAGCATAGTTTGAAAATCCCTTAAAGCTCCTATGCCATTTTTGATATTTGGCTCTTGTATGTAAACTGTCCAATCGTACTTTTGATGCCTTGTAGATTTTAATTTAAGCAAATCTGCGATGTGTTGCTCTTTGTTACGCCTGAACATACTGCGTAAACTCTTGTTTAACTTCGAATAGAGAAGCTCACTGCCACAAATTAATCTAGCATCTAAGAGACTCGTCCTTATGAAAATTTCCTTAGAAGAGTCCTCTAAAGTCTCCATAACTGTCCTACTAGAATGACCAAGCCTAAGCTTTGCAGCCCAAAGTCCGTCCATAATTTCATTTACAACTGCTATCTTAAACTCCTTTATTCTATGGAATTTTTCACTGCCATATATGAAACTTATATCTATATCACTCGCTGGACATAGCTCTTGCCTGCCATAACCTCCCAAGGCTACTATACACAAATTACGCTTTGCAAAGTCTGCAAACTCATCTCCTTTAGCACAAAATTTATCATACAAAGCCTTAACTATCATATCTATAATCAAAGAATTTGCCCCACAAACAGCCTTGCCAGACGACCCTGCTATATGAGCCTTCTTCACTTGCTCTCTATTGAAATTCATAAAATCCATAATAGACTTTGCGTCAACTAAAGACTTCTTCTCAAAAGCATACCTTGCATTATCTTCGATAAATCTCAATAAATCCTTGTCAGATGGAATTTTTTTGTGCATATATAGAATTGTTTAATAATAGGGGACTTCTCAAAATTGGCAATTGGCTATTTTTAAGATTATTTTTAGCGTAATTTTCTTGTGCTTGAGGATGATAACAGCGTTATCTGACGAGAAAAGCAAGGAAATTCAAGCAAAAATAGGCTAAAAAGAGCAATTGTAGCTTATCTTAATGCAAAACCAAAGTTTTTGCCTTCTAATCAAAACCAATTTTAGAAGTTCCCTATAGTTTAAAAGCAAGCGTAATTTTTAGAATTTTAACGAAATAAAATTATGGGAAAAAGAGCAAAGTGTATAGGCATTTTAACAGCTGGGGGCGATTGCCCTGGGCTAAACCCAGTAATTAGAGGTATTGCAAAGTCTGCAATGCACTACGGAATAAGAGTTCTTGGTATACAAGATGGCTTTAGAGGACTTGTCGAAAGACGAGTTGTTCCCCTAGACCAACTCCAAGTTAGTGGTATCCTTACTGTAGGTGGCACTATCTTAGGTTCTTCGAGAGATAAACCTCACAAATTCCCTATGGGCGGCAAAATCTTAGATATGACAGATGTTGCTGCTGAAAATGTAGAGAAAATGCACATAGACTGCGTCGTCTGCTTAGGGGGTAATGGCACTCAAAAGAATGCACTTCGCTTGGCTAAAAAAGGCGTAAATGTCATCACGCTACCAAAAACTATAGATAATGACGTATATGGCACTGACATTACTTTCGGTTTCGACACTGCCTTAGGTATCGCTACTGAAGCTATAGATAGACTTCACACTACAGCAACTAGCCACCACAGAATTATCGCTTGTGAAATTATGGGACATAAAGCTGGTTGGCTCGCCCTCGAAGCTGGTATAGCAGGAGGTGCAGACGCTATCCTTATCCCTGAAATCCCTTATAACTTAGAGGACTTGGCAAACTTTTTAATGGCAAGACGACGCTCTAATAAACGTTTCTCTATCATAGCAGTAGCCGAAGGTGCTTTATCTCAAAGCGACGCTAAGGAAAAATTAGAAAAAATTTCTAAAAAAACCATAGCCAAAGAAGCCAAGAAAAAAGAAAAGACAGAAGCTAAGGGCTACATACCTAGCGTCGGCTCTAAAATTGCTTCAAAATTAGGCGAAATGATTGACGTAGACGTTCGTGTAACTGCCCTCGGACACGTACAAAGAGGAGGCACTCCATCAGCTAGAGATAGAGTATTATGCACTCGCCTTGGCACTGCAGTTGCAGACCTACTGCTAAAAGGCGAATACGGCAAAATGATTGCCATAAAAGGCTCAAAGTGCGTAGCAGTCGACCTCGAAGAAGTCGCAGGCAAAATCAAAACAGTCCCAACTGACCACGACCTAATCAAAGCCGCCAAACTAGTCGAAACAAGCTTTGGCAACATCGAAATCGATAGACTGTAAAAAAAAGGCTGTTTTAGACAGCCTTTTTCAGTGGACAGTGGACAGTGGACAGTGGACAGTGAGTCTTAAGAAAATTTTTGAGACTCTGGTTTTTGCGATAGCTTTTTTTAATGGAACGCTAAAAACTAGAGACATTTCATTTCCCCTTAAAGCTCGCTGTCCACTGTCCACTGTCCACTGTCCACTAAAAACGCTGTCCAC
>JAWXTY010000002.1:18299-147473 GCA_044433115.1 Opitutales bacterium | reverse complement strand
AACGGTTCAAAGCGTAAGTTGCACAAATTTTATTTTTGTATAATATTGTCCTCAATGAACAATACTACAAAACATTTAGCAAACTCGAATTTATATTCAACGAGATTTAACCCTATTATAAACCTACGCTACGACTCATTGTCAAGAGCCTTAGATGGCTTCGACAAAGGTTGCTTTGCTCCCTCTATAAGGATATTCGAAGCAATACTACAAAGAGACGACTTAATCTCTGGTCTGGCACTAAAAAGAAAAAAATCTATCTCAAGGCTAGACTACGAAATTGTGCAAGTTGATGATAGCCCAAAGGCAAAGAAACACGCAAATATACTCAAGCAATTCTACCAAAATATTAAAGTAGAGTCGCTTGTTGACAAAAACATAAAAGGCTCGCTTAGGCTATTAATTGCACAAATGATGGACGCAGTTTCTATGAAGTACAATGCACATAAAATAGAATATTATTGTAAAAACAATACTATAAGTGCAAAATTCACTCAATACCCATTGTACCTCTTCGAAAACAGAAGCTGTAAACTACGCCTACTAGAAAATGAACACCAACTTAGCGATGGCATTCCTCTAAGAGAAAGCGAATGGCTCATCGCTACTGGCGATGGACTAATGCAAGCCTCTTCCCTAGCATACCTATTCAAACAACTGCCTCTACGTGATTGGCTGACTTATTGCGAAAGAAATGGTATGCCAGGGATAAAGGCAAAAACCGACGCTTTCCCTGGCTCACAACAATGGGAAAATGTATGCAAGGCTGTAAACGATTTTGGTGCAGAATTTACTGCTGTACTTTCAGAAGGTACTGATATTGAAGCGATTGACGTATCTACTTCAGGACAACTTCCATATAAAGACCTCATAGATAGAACAGACAAAATGCTATGTTCGCTATGGCGTGGTTCGGATTTATCTACCCTATCATCTTCGAACGCAACAGGGGCAAGTATGCAGTATTACGAAAGCTCTCTAATAGAAGAAGACGACGCTGCAAACATAAGCGAAGCACTAAACGAACAAGTCGACAAAACTGTAATTAAGCTTGCCTTAGGCGAAGAAATAGCTCTTGCAAAATTCAAGCTAAAATTACCTGACTATGAACTTCATAAGGACGAATTAGAAATAATTGAAAGGCTCTCAGCCCTTGGCTTGCAAGCAGACCCAAATAAATTAGCAAAGATTTTCGCCTTCCCAATCCTTGAAGAAAAAGTTGAGGAAAATTCTAAAGATAAAGAAGAAAATCAAGAAGCCGAAAAAGAAGAAGCAGAAGAAATACTACAAGAGAAAAACAAAGAAGAAAGCAAAGATAATGAAGAACAAATTAATACAAGTAATTAGTCCCTACGGCAAGTGGTCGCACTCAAAGGGTTTACAGATTGTAGATAAAAATTCTGCCCTAAAAATGGCAAAAAATTTCCCTAGCGAGCTTTGGCAAAAACTCTTTAAAAAAATACCCATCTATTTAGGACACCCAGACGAATACAATAAAAAATCAGCTCTAAAAAAGCAGATTATAGGTTATGTAGAAAAAATCATAGCACTTGACGATTGTATCGCTGGCGTATGCACTTACAATAATGAAGTCTACAAAAAAATCCTAGAAAAAGAGCTTCGTTCTATGTCTCCAAGATGGAAAACGCTAGACCTAGAAGATGGAACTTTTATGCCTATTGAACTAATTTCTGTGGGGCTTACAAATGAGCCTAATATAGCAAATGCAGGCGAAATTTTATCAGCTTCAACCCTCCTAAATCAAAGGGAAACGCTAAGTAAAAAAGCCCTAAAGGAAAAGTCTATATATGAAAGCCTAAGTCAAAGTATTTTAAATTCTAAAAAGTGCATACAACGCCTTAAAGAACTTAAAAATATTCAAGAAGACCTCACTCAATCTGTGTCAAAAAAGTTGCTAACTTCTGCACTTAATAGTGGAGCGATTTCTGCAAATGAGTGTGCATCTTGGGCTAATGAATTTAAGGATAAATTTAGCGAAACAAGGCAAAGGCTCATCAAGACTAGCACGCAAAAAAAAGAGCATAACCTAAAAGAACTCATAAGCATAACTAAGCAAAGAATGACAGACAAAAACATATCTTGGAAGGAAGCTTATACAGAAATAAAACGAGAAAACTTTTCTTAAATAATCGCAAGTGCGATACAACAATAAAACAAAATGATAAAAATAATAAAAAACAAACACAATGCCCTAAAAGCATTATTAACAAGAACTAATATATCTACTTTCTGCAACATTGCAGAGGGAACGCACGCTGGTTTTATAACTATGATTGCCGAAAATGATATATCTAAACCAAACCTAATTGTCTATTCTACTCAACAAGGAAAAGTCGATGTGGCAATGAAATACGATATGCCTATAGGCGTATCTTGCGATAGTGCTGACGCTGACGAAATCATAGCAATAGCCCTTGGTGCAAGCGTGCCTCAAACGATATTATGCACAGTAGAAAGTAGCGTAAGTGCTGGAGATACTCTCTATTTAGCAGACTATGGGAAAGTTAGCTCTACGCCTTTTTCAGGTGCGTATAAAATAGGGGTCGCCCTAAATTCTGCAAGTGCAAATTGTGTCGTAGAAGTTGAGCCTCAAGGCTTTGGAAATCGTGCTTGGCAAGTATATGCTTGTGGCGTACACACTTGGGCAACTAGCTCAACTACAGATAGTTTTGAGCTTTACGGCTTGAGCGAAGGCGACGCTGTAATTGCTTCTATAAACACTGCAGGAGGCTCTGAAACTTCTGTAATTGCAAGCGTAAATAGCGATGACGAAAAAGTAGAATTAAAACTAAATTCTGCAGGAACATCTGCTACAACAAAAATCAACTGGATATTAATCAAACAAGGATAATAAAATATGAAAAATAATACTATAATGGCAAATGACTCAAAATTCGGGTATTCAACATACTCTGTACCTCTAACGTTGTACTCTGTAGGTTTTAAAGAGCAAAACAACTTGTTAGAATTGTTAAACTTCATTGCTCCTCCTGTTGCAGTAAGCAGAAGGTTCGAGTTCAAAAAGAGCGACAACGCACAAGCATTCTATTCAGAAAATGACGACGTAAGAAGTATAAATGCAGACTTTAAAAGCGTGCAGTACTCTGGCGAAAGCATCTACGAAAAGACTCTAAATAAGGGCTTAACTATACGTATAGATAAAGACGAGTGCCAAAGTGAAGATTGGGCAGAACGCTACACATCTGTATTAGTACAAAGGCTTTTACGTAACGAGCTAAGAAGAGCAATACTCGCTTTAGATACTATCGCTCAATCCCAAGAGAACGTTTGGGACTCATCAAGTAACCCTGATGCTGACCTAAAAGCTATGCTAATGGCAGGCTCAAATGAAAGTGGTATACGCCCTAACAGATTGTTATTTGGCGAAAATGCGTGGGATATGAGAAGCAATTCTCTCGACGTTCAAAGCACTTCAACTGCCTTCAATTCTGGCTATATGAATCCTAAGCAATTATCTGAAAAGTTGATGCTTGAAGATTGCAAAGTTCTAAATGCAAGATACCAAATTAGCGAAGATGCAAAGGAGTTAATTGCGGCAAATAATGTATACGCTTTCTTTGCTCAAGACTTGATGTCGAAGGACGAGTCGTCGAACTTAAAGCGTTTTTATACGCCTAATTCAGATGGTTCAATGTTTACTGTTCACCTTCAAGATGAGACAAAGCACTTTGACTTAACTGTAGAGCATCACTCTAGCATCGTTGCTTGCAACACGCTTGGTGTAAAGAAGTTAAGCCTTAGCACAGAATAACAAATAACAAAATTTGTATTTCTTTTATTGTAATTATGGGACAAGGGGTAAGGCTTGAAATATAGCCTTGCCCCGCTAACAAAAAACACTATGAACTGGACAAAAATTACCCAACAAGACCTCGAAAACGCTCTAAATAAAAACCAAGTAGAGCTACTAAAAGCCGAAGAATTAAAATCTGCAGGCTCGCCAATTAGCGAAGAAATTATATCTATGATTGTTGCAGAAATCAGGGCAAAAATCGCCTCATATCCTGCAAATTTCTTAGACTATGACCACGCCAAAATCCCTAAAGAGCTTAAGCTCTGTGCCTTACGACTTGCAATTGAAGCCCTTCAAAGCAGATTGCCCTCTATGGAAATGACTGCCCAACAAAAGAAAATGGCAGATATTTCAAGGACAGCCCTCGAAGAAATTTATACAGGCAAAATCTGTGTAAGCCACCCTGACAAGGCAATAAAAACAGCCAGCGAAAAAAAGGGAGCATATTATTCCAAGACAAATAAATCAGCCTATCTTGACATTCCACGCAAAAGGAGAAACTAAGCTATGTCATCATCATTAATTGCCCTACAAGATGTTATAGTAGAAAAACTACTAACTTGCCCTGAGCTAAACAAATTTAGGATACTAAAAGAAGAGTGCTTAAATGCAAACGACTCTACGATTTGTGGAAACACGACTAGCATTGTAGTAAAAATACCCTTTCCAAACACAGCCTCGTCTGCCTACGGAAATTTCAACTTTAGTCAAATAGCAATTTCTATTGAAATAAATTCGCCAAGGCTAAGTGCTGGCAACATATATTCGCCCTTAGAAATTGCTGAACACATATCTAAAACCCTACACTCTTGGCAGGCTACTTCGGCTTATGGGCAATGCACGCTTAGCATAAATCCTCAAAGCCCTTGGAGTGAATATCTAGTTGATGCTCAAAACTT
Source organism: Opitutales bacterium (assembly GCA_044433115.1). GTDB lineage: Bacteria > Verrucomicrobiota > Verrucomicrobiia > Opitutales > Intestinicryptomonadaceae > CAKUIA01. Next base: position 142,739 of record JAWXTY010000002.1, on the reverse strand, counting down.
TAGCCTAAGCATAAACTTCATCTCTCAAATAATAGCATAATGAATATAACACTATCTGGCACTCTCTTAAATTGCAATAACAACAGACCCTCCTCCTTTAGCATAAAGCAAAGTAGGTTGGGTGTTCAAAACAATGTGATTGCAAAAGACTATGCTCTTTTAAGCGACAAAAAGAATATATCCTACAAGCTCTCTTTTGCCTTAGAGAGCAGTTTTGAAAGTAATTTTGAAGCAAATTCTTATGCTCTAAATCACTCTTCGTTTTTATCTAGTTTAAGCACTTTTAGCTTAGAAATTAGTGAGGACTCAAAACCTAAGAAGAAAAAATACTCAAGTTCTTTTGACAATTCAATCTTAACCAATTTTTCTTTTTCGACCACAAACAACACAGTAATATTTAACTACGAATTTTTAACTTCAACTATAAATTTCAATACAGAAAATGAATAACGACGACCAAGATACCCTAAATCAACTTCAAGAAGAAATTGAAAATCTAAACAAGCTTATCGCTCAACTCGAAAGCTCTTTAGCTGAACTTTGCTCTCAAATGGAAAATATCAAAAACGATGTCTAATCAATATACGCTCGAAATAAATTCCACTATAAAAACTCTCGACGCTTGGAATATAACTAGTGCAGTTCTAACGCTAAATAACCAAGCGAGCGATGAGTTTGTATTTACCTGCAATGAAGATATTTCTATAAATTCTAAAATAGATTTATATAGAGATGAAACTCGTGTTTTTACTGGAATAATCTACAAAGCCCCAGAAGATGCCTCAGCTCAAAATACAAAAACAAGCTACCAAGCCTTAGGTTCTTGGTATGAGCTTGAAGAGATTGTATATCAGCAAAAGTGGACGCACGCAGACTCTAATAGTAGCGAGTTTATCGCCTTAAATACCTACAAGAGCCACGTCGTTTTAGGGCAAGGATACGATGGCAATCTCATAGATATAGCAACTGAGTTCGAGCATATTTTAGCCTATGCCCAAGAATCTAGTGCTGATATTGACATAGGGATTATGGGGGTAAATAGCCCTATGTTATACGACGAAACCACAGACATTTCTTGTGCGACTGCAATTAAGAGAATTTTAAAGTGGGTGCCAGATGCCATAACTTATTTTGACTACAGCCAAGAGACTCCAACTATAAACGTTAAAAGGCGAGCTGACCTTGAAGAAAAGGACTTAGACCTAAATATAGACAATCTTAAAAGCTATAATATATCGCCTAGAGACGACCTAAGTATAAATGGCGTTGAAATTAAATACGAAAAGACGCACACTATAGACGACTATACTTGGAATACGCTCGAGATAGATAAGTATCCAACAGACCTCAACTCGCAATCGAAAAAATCCCTAGTAATAACTGTGGAGCTAGATGGCTATAGTGCGACTAAGGAGGAACGAGAGATAGTCTGCGAAGAGCTTGATACAAGTTCTGTAACGTGGTGGCAAAGTAAAGTTCCCTTTCTAAAGAATGCTACTAATATAGAAATCTTAGAAGTAAATAGAAATCACCCTACGTACTTTTATGAGCTAATTAGTGGCTCTGTTCCTGAGTGGGCTATAAGTAATACAGACACTGGAACCGAGGAGCTAGAGGCATTTTTTCGCTATGACTCTAATGGACAAACATACGAAAAGCGTGCGATTACTCATAAATTTACAGCCATAAATAGAAATAGCCACACTTTTACAAGGACTGTTGTTTCGGACTACGAAGAACCACGCCCCATTGGCTTAGCTCAGTCGCTCTACGAAGCATTAAACCCCCTCAAGTACGATGCTACCATAACTTTATATAACGCACACGCAAATGATTTTGTAGGCAAAAAGCTAAATCTACTAAATGCCAAAAGCGAGTACGCTTCTATGCAAACTCCAATTATGAAGCTTAGCCAAAACCTATTTAACGATACGCTAAGTATAAAGGCTGGTACGCCATCTCAGCTCTACCCTTCGAATATTGCTGAAATCTTTAGGCTTAATAAATATAGACAAAGCACCTCAAGTACCACCTCCAAGACCACAGGGACAACCAGCACTTCTTCCACTATAAGAATTAACGACACCTACAGCCAAGAAAATACGACTACTGAAGATATATGTATAAGTAGAATAAGTCTTGGCGATGAAGAAAAAACAGATAAAGTTGAGATAGACTCTGCCAAAGTTCCATATAATCTAAAGATGGAAATCAAGCAAGTAGTGGTAGCAAAAAATGGCGAAAAAGCATATTCATATATGCTAATGACAGAACCTAAGACCCAAGCTGAGCTAGACGAATTAGAAGCCCAAGAACAAGCATCTCAATCCACAGAAAGCTCAGAGACTACAGCTGAAAGCTCTACAGAAAGTAATAACTAATGGAAGAATTTACACTAACAACCCCCCTAAACGGTTTCCCTTTTATCCTGCAAAGGATAACTGGCGAGACCCAAATACCCTATTACACCTTTACTTTCACCCAAGAAGAGGCAATTAAAATCTTCTGGAAGGGCTACCTCAAAGAGCTAAACCTCAACATAAATGTATCTATAAGCAAAGATGGCGAAAATATATTTACGCACAACAAAAGCTATTCCTCTGCTAATATGGATAGCTATTGTTTTGATATATACGATGTAATACTCGAAGCCCAAGACAGAGTTGCTGTTAGTAATGAAACTGCCCCATTCTACTTTTATCATAGAGATGACAATGTTTTCTTTTCTATGTTTGCCCCATATTATGTCGACGAGGACGAGTATGAGTTTAAGTTCTATGGAAGTTGTACAAATCAAACAGATACAGTGCTAGTTCGAGTCTTGCTCGGCGACTATGGCGACTACGACTTATACGAAAACTGCTACAAATATTATTTCTATATGACTATATTCGACAAAACCCTACCCTGCGTACTTCTAGTAGAGTGCGATGATAACATCTACAGCATAGACGAAATGACAGCAAGTGCCTCTATCGAGTCTGGCTACTTAGATTAAGTAATAGGGGGATTCTATCAAAAAGCAATTTTTAGAAGTCCCAAATACCTCAAAACACAAAAAACGACAAAGCTTTCATTGAACTTTGTCGTTTTTTGTGGAATATCTTAGCTTAAGAGCTTTTTTATTATTTTAAAAATTTTAAAAATTTTTGGTATTGGGCGTCAAATTGCCACTCAGAGAAGGCTTTAAGTGGGTTTTGAGCAGAGAGTTATCTGGTTATAATGACCAAACAAAACCCAGTTGAAACGCACTATCAGGGGTGATTTCACGCCCCCATTGAGATGTTGGGTTTTATCTTAGCAATACCAAGCTAAGAATTTAGACTATTTTGCAAATAAGCTACTGCACTCTTTACAGAAGCATCTTGCGTCATCAAAGTCTCAATAGTGTTCATCGCATACATAACTGTAGCGTGGTCTCTACCTCCAAAAGCCTTACCAATCTCGTCAAAAGACTTCTTTGTGTGCTTCTTTGCAATATACATAGCAATTTGTCTCGCCATCGCTATCTTTGCAGGACGACGCCTACTAGACATATCTGCAAGGTCTATATCGAGATACTTCGCTGTAATTTCCTGTATTCTAGCTATATCAACTTTGCCATCTGTCTCCTCTTGGCGAAGAGTATCTGCAAGTAGTTGAGTCGCCTTTTCTACAGTTAAATCGTCTTTAACATAAAGGCTATATCCAGATAACTTATTTAAAGCTCCCTCTAAACGCCTTACATTCTTTGTAATTCTACGAGCAAGCAAGTCGAAAATATCAGGAGATAGGCTAAGCCCCATATTCTCTGCCTTCTTAGTCAAAATCGCATATCTAGTTTCATAGTCAGGAGATTGAATATCAGCAGAAAAGCCCCACTCAAAACGAGAAATCAAACGCTGTTCAATATCAGGGATTTCGTTAAAAGGTCTATCTGAAGTAAGGATAATTTGCTTACCAGCTTCTTGAAGGTCGTTAAAAGTATGAAAAAACTCGTCTTGACACTTTTGTTTACCAGCAAAAAGCTGAATATCGTCAATCATAAGCACGTCTACATTTCTGTAACGCTTTCTAAATTGAGCAAAGTTTTTGTCCATTACATCTCTAATATACTCATTGATGAAACGCTCAGAAGTTGTATATAATATAGAAGAATTTGGATTGTTCTTAAATATAAAGTGTGCAATAGCGTGCATTAAGTGAGTTTTCCCCAAGCCAGTTGCTCCATATAAGCATAGAGGGTTATAAGTCCTACCTGGTGCAGATGCAGTTGCAAGAGCTGCAGCGTGAGCAAGCATATTACCTTCGCCGATGATGAAATTCTCAAAAGTGTTGCGAGGGTTAATATTCGGGCTTTTCGCTTTTTTCTCTACAAAACGTGGAACTTCAACCTTTGGCGTTTCCCTTTTAGGAATTTGCACTAATTCAGCTTGCCTTGCACAAATTTCGACTGTGGCATTAGAGCCAAGAACGATAGAAATAGTCCTTCTAATAAGGTCTGCATAGTTATCCTTTATCCAGATTGCAGCAAACTCACCCTCAGCAGAAAAGACATAGTGATCGTCTTGGCTACTTTCGAGCTGAATTTGCTCAAAGAACTCAGAAAAAATATCTGCAGATAGGGAATTTTTCAGCTCATTTAGAGCTAAATCCCATATTTCATTATGTTTAGATATGTTAGAAAATTGTTTCATTTTTATAATTATTCACAATATTTAGAAGGATATAAGTATCTCATTTTCAAAGTATTTAATAGGCTAAAACGCCCCTATTTTTCACTTTGAATGGCTTTTAGACCACTTCTGGATTTTCCTATAATAATTATCCTAAGTTATTGATTGTAAAGTACTATTGTTTGTGTTTTTCATTCAAAAGAATTTGTTTGCAAAATTAAAAACAAGGGGAACCCTTTTGAATAAGATATATAATTGTATATTTTTTAAAGACTTTCAAGCATAAGTTTTCAACAAGTTATTAACAATTGAAAAGTGCATAAATTTTTGAGCACAATGCAATTTTTTACTTGATTTCCTCTCAAGCTAGATTTTTAGCTAAGTTCGTCCCTTTTTTTGAAGCTTAAAATGGAAAAAATCAGCAAAATTGACAAAATTATTAGGCAAAGAAAAGAATTTATTGCCCCAGAATTTCCGAAAAAAATTCTTAAATCGTCTTTATTTACAATAAAAAGTTTTCTATGAACTTGCAAAGCAAAGACCACTGCCACGTGAAAAGCTATAGGAGCATACAAATTCTTAGTTTTTAGATAAATTACACATAAAAACATAGCCAATAAGCTCAAAGAAAAGAAAGCCACAGGTGAAAAATCCATAAACATACCTATAGAGTCATAATAGGCTACACTAAAGCCAGTGTACCAATGGGCAGTGTGCAAATCCAACATTTCCCAAGCACAGTCAGGCACTTTGAAATGCTTATATGCAAAAAAGAAGGACGAGAACAATATTGCAGGCAAAACGCCCCACGCCGTGCAAAAGCATCTAAATATTAGCCCTCTGAATATCAATTCCTCCAAAAACCCTAAAATAATCGCAGCCAAAGCAGATGTTAAAAATATTTTAGGCAAGCTTCCTATGCTTAAATCCCTAAATAGGGTATCTGTAAAAATAAATTGCAATGTATATATAAAAGCCATTACACAAAAGCCTAGCAGGAAATATTTTGCAAATATAGACAAAACTTTCTTATTTATCCCCAAGCCCAAAGCCTTTATAGAAGTGAGCTTGCAATATTTAAATATAAAAGGCAAGCCAACTACAATACCTAAATACCTTGCTCTATCGAAATATTTATCGACGCCCTTATCTAATAAGTATATAAAAGTTTCATTTTCAGGATACAAAGCACTAAAGTACTCTGTTAGCCAATATAAAAGGGGCGTTAGCACAACTCCAAACAAAGTTGCAAAGACATAAATAGCTATAAAAGCAAGAGCCCCCTTTTGCGAGGACTTGCTTTTATCTAAACCAAATAGCATTAAATCGTTATCTCTTTCTAAAATTCTCATAGGTGATTTTTCGTATAAATTATAAAAGTATTAAATTAGTTTTTATTTTTCAAGAATAAATTTATCACAGTTTTTATTTTACTGCAAATTATAATTGGCACCGTTTGAATAATTGGCATCGTTTGAATGATTGGAGCTTTTTTTAGAGGAAAATTACATTTTTATAGCAAATTTAAGCTTTAGAAAAAATACTTGCTCTTTGGGGCTGAATTTGCTTTAGGTGAGTTCTAAAAATTGGCAATTAGCTATTTTTAAGGCTACAACCGCAAGGGCGTAGGAGCATTGCTTTAGCAATGACCCTGAGCGATAGCGAATGGGCGAAAAGGGCTTTATAAGCCTTGAGTCAATATTTTTAACGTAATTTTCTTGTTTTTTAAGGCGAATAATGTAATTATCTAAGGTAAAAACAAGGGAATTTAAGCAAAAAGAGGCTAAAAAGAGCAATTGTAGCTTATCTGAGTGCAAAAACAAAGTTTTTGCTTTCTTGAAAAAACCAATTTTTAGAACTCACCTTTAGTATATATAAAGAACAATATGGCTAAGACACTAGAAGATAGTATAATCGCAAAGCAAGAGCGTATAGCTCAGCTTAAGCAAATGTGCAATGAAGATATAACAAAGGCTGTTATAACTTTTGAAATAGGCTGTGGTAAAGGGCATTATTTAAGTAGCTATGCAGCAGCTCACCCGAGCGAACTATGCGTTGGCATTGACCTAATTTCAGATAGGATTAAAGACTCTAAGAGGCGTGCTGAAAATAAATCGGCAACAAATGCTTTCTTTTATAAGGCAGAAGCAAGCGAATTTCTTGAAGCTTTGCCTGAAAGCGTTATGCTTGATAAAATATTTATAATGTTTAACGACCCTTGGCCTAAGAAGCGTCATCACAAGAGACGTTTAATGCAACATAGCTTTTTGGAATTTATCTATAAGAAGTGCGACAAGAACACGAGGCTTTTCTTTAGAACAGACTATGATGAATACTTTGAATGGACTAAGGAACTAATAGAGGCAAACGACTTGTGGGAGCTAGACGAAGAGACTCCACTTGAGTTTGAAGAGGTATCGCAATTCCAAAGGATACTACCTGAGTTTAATACACTAACTGCAAAAATAAAATAAGAGATTAATATGAACAATTCATCTATAAAATTTGCTATAGCAATCCCTACAAGAATGACATCTACAAGATTTCCTGGCAAGGCATTAGCCTTACTTGGAGGTATGACTGTCCTTGAGCGAGTGTATAGAAAGTGTATGGCAGTAGAACAGGCAAAAGGCAATGTATATATACTTACAGATAGCGACGAGATTATGCAATTTGCAAAAAAGATTGGAGCAAAAGCTATACTTACAAGCCCTAAGTGCAACAATGGAACAGAGCGTATAGTTGAAGCTCTAAGTCAAATAGATGCTGACTTTATAGTAAATGTACAAGGCGACGAACCATTTATCCCTACAGAATTAATCTCTGCACTAATGGATAAATATAGCGAAACTAAGTGCCTGCTTTCAACAGCTGTATCTAAAATAAGCCAAGCCCAAGACCTAGATAACCCTAATATAGTTAAGGTATTGAGAAATGGATTAGGCAAAATTATATATTTTAGTAGACAAGCCCTCCCCTACCAACGTGAGGAGAAAAATAAGTCTAAGTGGCTAAATAATTGCGATTATTTTAGACATATAGGCATATATGGCTACTCTAAGGAAGTTTTAAAAAAGTATAATGACTTGCCCGAGTCTATATTAGAGAAGAATGAGTTTTTAGAGCAATTACGCTTTGTAGACGCAGACTACAGCTTTGAATGCGTAGAAACAAAATATCTAAGTATAGGCATTGACACCCCTCAAGACTTAGAAGAGGCAGAACTTTACCTAAAAAAACTCTCGCAATAACTTTAATTACTTAGATTATGATAGCTAAAAACCTTAGATTTATAGGGAAATTTTTCGAAAAGCCCAAAATGACAGGAGCAATCTTGCCAAGTTCTCGTTTTTTGGCAAGAGCAATGGCAAAACACTGCCCAAAAGATGACTCTATAGTATTAGAACTGGGAGCTGGAACAGGCTCTGTAACAAAGCAGATAGTTAAATTTTGCGACAATCAAAGGGTTTATAGCATAGAGTTAGACAAAAAACTCTGCAAAGGACTAATAAAAGAGTTTCCATCTATAAAGATTATAAACGACTCGGCTGAAAATATTAGGGAAATTCTAAAAGACGACCCTCGTAAGCTTGGAATAATAATATCTAGCCTACCCCTAGTTAGCCTACCTCAAGAAGTTGTTGAGAATATACTTAAGGCTATAGAGGAAGCACTTCCAGTTGGTGGAAAATTCGTACAATTCACTTATAAACTAAACAAAAAGCCAGACGCTCTTGGCTTTAAGAGATTAAAGCACATAGGCACACAAAAGGTATATATGAACGTGCCTCCTGCAAGAGTAGATGTATTTTGCAAGGAATAAATTTACTTAAAATACAAAAAACTATTGGCTCAAAAGTTCTTAGATGGTAGCTTAAAATGGGGGATATCTAAAAATTAAACGCTTAAATGAAGTTATAGATTTTGAGTATTTTAGAGACTTTTTAGAAGATGCTATTATCCCTAAAGAACGCCTTTCAAATGCAGGAGCTAAAAGATACTACCCTATTTTAATGTTCAAAATTATGGTCTTACAACGTGTGTATTCTTTGAGCGATAGAATTCAAGCGAAGTGCGAACGTGCAAGACTCTCAAGTATTAAAAAAACTTCTTGACGAAAAAGGCTATAAAAACAAGCCATTAACGAGCGAGCAATACGAGAGTAATAAAGCAAAATCAAGATTTAGGGCAAGGGTTGAGCACGTTTAGGGTTTTCTGAGTCAAACGATGAAAGCGATGTATATAAGGTGCGTTGGGATTTTGCGAGCAAATGCAATACTTGGATTAAATTCCTTGGTTTACAATATGTGCAGACTCGAGCAATTATCCAGAATGCCTGCTCCGAAATCTTCGTCATAATAGACTAACAATCAACAAATTATCCCCCACCCCCCTTTTTTTTGAAATAAATTAAAATTTATCGCAAAAAAGCTTAACCATTAGAAATAAAAACACTTAAATACGTGGCAATAAAAAACGAAATAATTTGCCTTAGGAGTACTAAACGCAAAATTAGCTCAAAAAATTAAAAATTAGAACTCACCAATGCTATGATACAAGAGCTTTTCAATCTAATAGGAATTTCACCTTTTACTGTATTGCACTGGATATTTGCAATATCTCTCACCTTATTCATACTCGATATATTCTTTCAAACCGAAGTTATATCTTGGGGTGCATTATTTTTCATTACAGTATACTTCACTTCCCTAACTAGCTCTATGCTAGATATACCAATGCAATGGGATATACTAATATTTATCATATACCTAGCCCTTGCCTTTACATTTTATTATACTATTTGGTATAGTATAGTAGGCTCTGCAGCAAAGAAAACTTTGCTTAGAAAAGCTACTCCAGAACAGCACGAAAGAGTTGTAAATGAAAGTGGCGTATTTAGAATTATAGAAGGACAATACTTTGTAGAATGGAACGGCGAGCTATGGAATGCGTCGTCTAAAGAAGATATTAAAAATTTCACAGATAAGGAATTAGTCAAGATAGAGAAATCTGAAGCTGGTTGCCTTTTCATTGTAAAAAAATAAAAAAAAGAAAGAAAAAATATGTTTATAAGTATAATCCCTCAAGCACACTGTAGAGTTATAGAAAGATTTGGCAAACCTGTCAAAACCCAAGGCAGCGGTTTAGCATTTAGAATACCCATACTTGAGGTAGTAAAGAGAGTTCCTGCAAAATGGGGCAATTCTGCAAACACAGGTGGGTATTTAATACAACTAACAGAGCAAATTTTGGATACAAACCAAGGAGTTGTATCACAAAAGACAATGCAAAAGTAACAGTAAACTGCATAATTCGCTGGAGGATTGTAGACCCTCAAAAAGCATTATACGAAGTTGAAGACTTGTTTGTATCTTTGATAAATGCTGTGTTGAATATTTTGCGTTCAGAAATTGGTAGTATGGACTTAGATAATGTATTAAGTGCAAGACAATCTTTAACAGAACGTATTATCGCAAATTTAGCGACTACTTCAAGCAGATGGGGCGTACAAATCATAACTCTTGAAATACAAGAATTATCTACAGACGAAGACACATCTAAGGCGATGCTCCAACAAATGGAAGCAGAGAGAGAAAGTAGGGCTATAAGCTCAAAGGCAGAAGGTTCAGCTCAAGCTACAATTAAGACTGCCGAAGCCGAAAAGAAGGCAACGATACTAAAAGCCGAAGGTTTGAAAGAAGCACTAGCAATAATATCAGAAGCCGAAAAGAGTTACTTAGAAAAGCTCACAGAAGTAATAACAAAAGAGGAAGCAGCAAAGATATTGTTGGCAACAAAAGTGGTAGATGGCTACAACACAATAAGCTCAAACCCAGCAAACAAAGTGTTCTTACCCTCCGACATACAAGGCATAATCGCCTCTGATAAATAGAGATATATATAAACAAGACACATATATAAATAAAACATAGGTGGCTCAAAACAAGCCCCCACAAATCAAAGCCAAAGACTCAACTCTCTGGCTTTTTTGTTTTCTTAAAAGACAAACGCAAAATAAAGACACAAAGACGCAAAAAAATCTGTAAATCATAGACTTACAGATTTTAAAATAAATGGGTGGTAGACCGGATTTGAACCGGCGACCCTCGGAACCACAAACCGATGCTCTAACCAACTGAGCTACAACCACCATTTAAAGAGAATAATAAAAATATATATCTAAGCTTTTGTCAAGATTGTTTTTATTATTTTTTAAAATAAGTCTCTACAGACCTCAAATAAGCCCTTATAGCCTTTCTAAGTCTATGCCCATTATGTAGTCGTTCATATAAAAATTTGGGGCAATTTCTACATCTACTGAACGCAATTTTATCAAGCCACTCTTCTCATAAAAGCGAATTGCCCTATTGTTGTCCCTGTTTACGTTTAAGTGTATTGAGGCTTTTTGAGGCGAAACTGATTTCACGTAGTCAAAAACTCCCCTTAGAAGTTTCGAGCCATTGCCGTGAAATTTTGGCAAGAGATACAACTTTTGCAAGTGATATAAATTTTTCGACTCGTCCTCTAATTCCACTGAGAAAAAGCCACAAGGCTCTTCATCTATATATGCAATATGAAAGACGTGTCCTGTATTTAATTGCTCCTCTAAAGACGCAGGCGAGTACATCCACTCAAACATATAATCCATTTGAGCTTCAGATATAAGTTCCTCATAGGTAGCGTGAAATATCACATCTGCAAGAGTGCGTATAGTTTGAATATCTTCAGTTGTAGCTTTTTTGAATTTCATATATTTTATATCGACATTTTCCCCTAAAGAGAGAGTGTAAAGAAAAGCCCCAAGGGGGATTTTAGAAGCCGTCGAATATGCTTTTTACGGATTCGAAGCCACTTTCTAAGGCACCACCGACTGCTTTGCCTGCGTCAGAGGCTGCATCGCCTATAGCCTTGCCAGCGTCAGAGGCTGCACCACCTGCAGATTTTGCAAGGGCTGTCATTGCTTGGTAGCTAATACCACTTAAGATAGTCAAGCCTGCAGACAATGGGCTAACGCCACCTTCGGCAACGCCAACGTCTAATATCTCAAAGTCTGGCAAAGGCATATCAACTTTAGTTCCGTATAAGCCACCTGCTATCTTGCCATTTTTAAATACCAACTTTTTGATAATAACCTTATATTCCTTATTGCTACTAGCCTCAGTAGGCGAAGCTTCTTGAGCCTTTTCTTGGGCTTCTTCCTTAGCTTCTTCCTTAGCTTCTTCGCTCTTTACTTTAGCTAAGAGGGCGTTAAGATTAGAGTCATTAGTTAAAACTGCCATTTCTCCTGCATATTCCAAGAAGAACTCAAAGCCTTCGACTGCAACTTCATCTATAACAATTAAGTCCTTAAATAACACATCAGAGACGCCCAAGTCTAAATCTACCTTAACCCTATCTAAATTTAGAACCTTAGTATCCTTTTTAAAGCCCTCTGGGTTATTTATATAAAAGTTTTTAAGCTCCACATCTTGATTTAAGACAGAAAATCTAAAAGAGCCTAAGCCCATATCGACACCCACCATCTTACCAGAATAATGCACTACAGACGGCACTATATAAGATATAGAAAAATATAATATTAAGCCTGCAATTATAGCTGTTAAGATAAATAGCTTTATTAATTTAAAAAGGCAACCTGCTTTTCTTGTTTTCATTTTCATATTCATATTCATATTTATTGTAGGTGGGTTCTAAAAATTAGCACTTAGCTATTTTTTAGATTATTTTGAGGTTAATTTTTTATGTTTTTAAGGAAGATAACAGCGTTATCTAACGCAAAAACAGAGAAAATTAGACCAAAATAGGCAAAAAAGAGCAAGTGTATTTTTTCTTAATCTATTTAAAAACTAATTTTTAGAACTCACCTGTAATTAGACCAAAATACTTAAAGGAGTGCAAGTATTTTTTTGCACAGCAACACATAGTAGCATATATATAGTAATATATAGAGCAAATTTTAAGATTTTCTTGCAAACTTGAAAAAAAAGTGCAGACTATATACTTATATGAAAATAAAAGCATTTAAAGCATTAAGCCCTGCTGAGGGAAAATTTAAAGATATAGCATCTCTACCTTACGATGTTGTTAATTTCGAACAAGCAACTCAAGAAGCTCAAGGTAAGCCTCTTAGCTTTATGAGAGTTGTTCGCTCTGAAATCGAGCTAGACAAATCTATAAACGCATATAGCGAAGCTGTATATGCACACGCTAAGGAAAATTTCGATAAGCTACTTAACGAAGGCAACTTAGTTAGAGAAGCAACTCCTTCTATGTATCTATATAGACAAGAGATGGGTTCTCATAGCCAAACTGGCATAGTTGCAACTTTCAGTGCAGATGACTACAATAATGACATCATCAAAAAGCACGAAAAAACTAGAGCTGCTAAAGAAAAGGATAGATATACTCTAACGAAAACTTTGAAAGTAAACACAGGTCCTGTATTTTTAACAGTTAAAGATGGTACGCTCCTCGACGAAATTGTTACTAATAAAAAAGACGAAGACGCATTTTTTGACTTTGTTGCAGACGACAATATTCGCCACACTGGCTGGAAAATCCAAGACCCAAAAACTCTTGAAGAAATCACAAAGTGCTTCGAAAATATAGAATGTGCCTACGTTGCAGATGGACACCACAGAAGTGCAAGTAACGCAAAATGTGCTATGGACTTAAAAGCTGCTAACCCAGAACACACTGGCGATGAAGACTACAACTACTTCTTGGCAGTATGTTTCCCTGCTCAACAATTAAAAATCCTTCCTTACAATAGAGTAGTTAAAAGCCTAAATGGCAAGACAACTGAAAGCTTTTTGGCAGAATTGAGCGAAATTTGCAAAGTTGAAAAGAATGGCAAGTCTACTCCTGAGTCTGCATTGGAAGTTTGTATGTACATAGACAAAAATTGGTATACGCTAAACTTCACTAAAGACGACACTCTTGACGCAGTTGGTCGCCTAGACGTATCTGTACTTCAAGACAATGTTTTGAGCAAGCTTTTAAACATACAAGACCCAAGAGTTGACGAAGGTATAGACTTTGTTGGTGGTATTCGTGGAACAGCTGAACTCGAAAAACAAGTTGACGAAGGTATTGCTGCAGTTGCATTTTCTATGTACCCTGTTACTTGCCAACAACTTATGGACATTGCTGACGCAGACCAAATTATGCCCCCGAAAAGCACTTGGTTTGAGCCGAAGTTACGTTCAGGTCTTTTCCTCCACACATTTTAGGGGCGATATATCACGGTTTATACTCCGTTTTGAGGATTTTTTGGACTCTCACGTATTGATATACGCTTCGACCCCAAAAAATCCTCAAATACTCGTCTAAACCGCAATCTCTCGCCCCTAAAGCAAAAAATATCTGAAGATTTTTTGCTGGGAATATGCTTCGTTTCGAAAATTTTTGAGACTCTCACGTATTAATATACGCTTCGACCCCAAAAAATCCTCAAATACTCGTCTAAAACGCAATCTCTCGCCCCTAAAGCAAAAAATATCTGAAGATTTTTTGCTGGGAATATGCTTCGTTTCGAAAATTTTTGAGACTCTCACATATTAATATACGCTTCGACCCCAAAAAATCCTCAAATACTCGTCTAAAACGCAATCTCTCGCCCCTAAAGCAAAAAATTCTCACTCTTCGATGCAAGAATTTTTTTGGGCAAGTCGAGAGTTTTAGGGAAAGCGAGATAGAGAAATTTTCTTGCGACTCGCTGTCCACTGTCCACTGTCCACTGTCCACTGTCCACTGATTTTGCACACCAAGTGCAAAGCCTAAAATCTTATATAAAAAATGTAATCAATTCGAAAGAGATACTTCTCTTTCGAGGAGTAGGGCTTTTGTTGATTTATCTTTAATTTTTTTAAAATTAATTTAAATCAACAAAAGGAAGAACGGGCAGTCGACTAGCACCCTAAAGGCAACACACTAATCAACACACGCCAACCAAGCCCAAACAATGGCTCAAAGCACTGCTTTGTTTCAGGTTCTTAGGGCTGAAACCAAGCCCTAAGTGGGGTTCTAAGGGGTAAAACCCCTTAGCCTAAATCTAAAATCTAAAATCTAAAATTCAACTATATATATTTATGAAAAAGTTACCTATAATTTGTCCTAAGCCGAAAGATATTGAATTTGGTGATGGGTATTTTAATATTGAGCCAAATTCGATAAAGATAAACGAGCTTGGTTTGCCAGTTAGTCCAGATATTTCTTTGGTGCAAAACTCTGATTTTGGGGAAGAGGAGTATCACTTAGAGATAGGGGATTTTGGGATTAAGATAATGTCTAAGAATGACAAGGGGGCAAAGTTAGGCTTTCAAACATTGAGGCAATTGTTGATACAAGGGGAGTTGCCACACTTGATTATTAGGGATTGTCCTGACTTGGCAACACGTGGCTTTATGCTAGATATAAGTAGATGTAAAGTTCCTACAATGGAGACACTTGCATACTTGGTAGATACGCTTTCGTTGTTGAAGTATAATAGATTAGAGTTGTATACAGAGCATACTTATGCTTTTTCGAAGCACCCTTTGGTTTGGGCGAATGCGTCGCCAATGACAAAACCTGAGTATGAGGCTTTGGATAAACTTTGTAAGAGGGCTGGGATTGAGTTGGTTGCAAATATCAATAGTTTGGGTCATATGGAAAGGTGGCTTAGATACGACTTTTATAAGGTATTGGCAGAGAGCAAAGCTCCATTTGTAGACCCGATGGGCAATACTAGGCAGTTCCCTACAACACTTTACCCAGATGACACTGCTGTATCTTTTATAAATTCTTTGTATTCTGAGTTTTTGCCATTGTTTAGCTCTAATAAGGTGAATATTGGTTGCGACGAGCCTTGGGAATTGGGTATGGGCAGGAGTAAAGAACGCTGTGAGGCAGATGGTTCTAAATATAAGCTTTACGTGGAATATGTAACTAAGTTGAATAACTTGGCTAAGACTTATGGGAAGAAAGCTTCTATTTGGGCTGACGTAATTATAAAGGATAAAGAGAGCGTAAAGACTTTGCCAGCAGACTTAGGGTTGGTTCTTTGGGGTTACGATAGCGACCACCCATTTGGAACACAATGCCAATATTTGCAAAGCATAGGTAGAGAATATCTCGTTGCAGCTGGCACGAATACTTGGAATTCTTTTGTAGGTAGGTGGCAAACTGCACACGAAAATAATAATAACGCCTGCAAGAACGCAAAGGAATATGGGGCAAGCGGGGCGATATTGACAAATTGGGGCGACAATGGAAATCATCAAATATTTTCTGCGATGTTTTTATCTATATGTAACTTTGCTCAAAGTGCTTGGGGTGAATTATCTACACAAAGCGAGGCTATAGACGCTGCAAGTGCATTGATATATAGAGATGAGTCGAAAAACTTTGCAAAGGCTATAGTGGCATTATCAAATTCTGACCCACATAAATCTTTGTATAGCTTGACAAATAAACTATTCTTTGGAACAGCACAAGAGGTGCAAAAAATCATAGAAGAAAACCCTATGGCTATGATTAAAATGCTCCAAGCCTGCGATGAGGCATTTAATTTATTAAAATTAAGCTCACCAAAATCTATAGACGCTAAAATCTGCATAGCCGAATTAAACTTGGCAATAGAAATGCAAAGATGGGCAGTAAATAGAGCAGTAAACGACGTTGCCGTAAACAATATCCAACAACAAATAGGCTTGAAATTCATACGCTCTAAATACGAACAAATCTGGTTCGCAAGAGCAAGAATAGGCGGATTAGCCGAGTCCTCAATGCGTATCTCCAAAATCAGAGAAGACATCTTTATTTAGGGAACTAAATAGTGGACAGTGGACAGTGGACAGTGGACAGCGAGCTTTTCGGGAAATGAAATATCTCTAGTTTTTGACGTTTCGTTTAAAACTTATAAGAAATTCTTTCTGTTTTCTGCTTTAAAAATGTTTCATAAAAACTAGAGACTCTAAAATTTTCTTACGACTCGCTGTCCACTAAAAAGACGCTGTTCCCTGCCCTTTGCACCTTCAAGTGCAAAGCCTAAAATCTTAAATAGAAATGTAATCAATTCGAAAGAGATACTTCTCTTTCGAGAGAGTAGGATTTATATTTAATTTTCATTGATTTAACAATCAATTAAATTAAATATAAGGGAAGCTGGGCAAGCTCCCGAAACCGTAAAGGCAACACACTAATCAACAAACGCCAGCCAGCCCAAACTATGGCTCAAGGCACTGCCTTGTTTCAGGTTTTAAGGGCTGAAACCAAGCCATTAATGGGGTTTGGGGCAAAGCCCCAATTCTATTTATTTATTTTTTTATTCTGGTTTAGTTTTGTGGACGATGATGGGGCGTTTTAGGGGGTGTTTTTTTGGTTTAGAGATTTCTGAGTTTTTTTCGCTGAGGTCTACAAAGTATTTTTGAGATGAGAATTTCTTTTGTTTTTTCATATCGAGGTCTTTGTAATAAGTGCCATTAGGGTGAAGGAGGTCGCTGAACTCGTTATCTTTGAGGAAGGAGTTGAGCATTTCTTCGACGATGCGAGTTTTAATGTCTGAGTCTTCTATAGGGAAGATAACTTCGATACGGCGAAGGAGGTTACGGTTCATAAGGTCGCCAGAGCCTGCAAAGAGTTGATAATCGCCTCCATTTTCGAAGTAGTAAATTCTGCTATGCTCGAGATATACCCCGACTATACTTTTTACAGTGATGTTTTCGCTCATATTTTTCATAGCAGGGATAAGCGAGCATATACCACGAACAATCATATCTATTTTAACGCCAGCTTGGCTTGCTCTATAGAGGGCTTCAATTACGTCTTGTTCAAGGATTGAGTTAATTTTTATAATTATTCTAGCATTTTTGCCAGCTTTTGCGTGAGCGATTTCTCTATCAATCATTTCGATTACTCTTGATTGGAAAGAGAAAGGAGCTACCCAAAGTTTATTGAATTTAGGTTCAGCATTTTTGCCTGTTAGCGTATTAAATACATAGGCAACTTCGCTACAGATGTCGTCGTTTGCAGTAAAGAGGGATAAGTCTGTGTAGATTTTTGCAGTATTTGAGTTGTAGTTACCAGTACCTAAGTGTACATATCTCTTTATGCCACTTTCTTCTTTGCGAACTACCATACAAATTTTGCTATGAGTTTTCAAGCCTACGAGTCCATAAACTACGTGTACGCCAGCTTCTTCTAGTTGTCTAGCCCACTCGATATTTTTTTCTTCGTCGAAACGAGCCTTAAGCTCTACTAAAACTGTAACTTGCTTGCCACTTTCTGCAGCTCTTTTTAGGGCAGATATAATAGGCGAGCCTCCATTAACTCTATATAGAGTCATTTTAATAGCCAAAACATTTTCGTCTATAGATGCTTGACCTACAAAGTCCTCTACAGGCTTAAAGCTTTCGTAAGGGTGGTGTAGGAGTCTATCTTTTTGAGAGATTACGTTGAATATATTCGAGCTATCCTTAAATTCTGTAGGTAGATAAGGGCTAAAAGGCTTAAATTTAAGTTCAGCTTTGTCTACAACAGAATATGCCTCAAAGAAGCTTTGCATATTTACAGGGTGGTAATCTATTTTAAATACAAAGTCTCGAGGTATAGAAATTTCATCTATGAGCATTTCGAGCTGAGCAGGCTTTATGTGTTGTTCTACTTCAAGACGAACAGCAGCTCCTTGCTTTCTATTGTGGAGTTCTCGCTCTATAGTTTTTAGAAGATTTTCAGTTTCTTCTTCGTCTATATAGAGGTCGCTATTACGAGTTAGCCTAAATATATAGGCACTACGAACTTTGTAGCCAGAGAATAATTCGCTTGCATAATATCTGATTAGCTCGCTTAAAAATACATAATTTTCCTTGCCATCTTTAGAAGAGCTTTCGATTTTAATAGCCCTAGCCAAGATTGGAGGAATAGGGATTATAGCAGGGTATGTTTGGCGTTTGTTATTGCCATCTTCTTGAAGGAGTTCAACTAGTACATAAGAGCGTTTGTTGCCTATATAAGGGAAAGGGTGGGCGTGGTCTATAGATAGAGGAGTTAATGTAGGGTATACATTTTCCATAAAGTAATTTTTAAGCCAAGCCTTTTCAGATGGAGTACAACGCACAGGCTCTTTGAAATGTACATTATTTTTCTTTAGCTCAGGAAGTATAGAAGAGTTCCACACCTTAGACTTATCTGCAATCATAGCCAAAGTTAGGGTTTTTATGCGAGATAGCTGTTCTCGAGTTCCCATAGAGCCAAGAGAGACTTCAGTGAATTGATTTGACTCTAATTGTTGGAGTAAACCTGCAACACGAACTTCGTAGAACTCGTCTAAGTTAGAGCTAACAATAGCCAAGAACCTCATTCGCTCTAAGACAGGGAATGCCTTATTTGAGCATAAATTTAGTACTCTTCTGTTAAAAGCCATCCAGCTTAATTCTCTATTAAAATACCTTGTTCCTTCTGTAGTCGCCATAAAATTTATATGTTTATAGGTGAGTTCTAAAAATTAGCACTTAGCTATTTTTTAGATTATTTTGAGGTTCATTTTTTATGTTTTTGAGGATAATAACAGCGTTATTTAACGAAAAAACAAAAAAAATTAGACCAAAATAGGCAAAAAAGAGCAAGTGCTTTTTTTCTTAAAGTATTCAAAAACTAATTTTTAGAACTCACCTTTATTTAATAATATCTCAATTTAATTAGAAAGATACAAGTTTTTTATTGTTAGAATTTAGTTAAAATCAGAAAAAATGCTTGATTAAAAGGGGATATTTTAAGAATATAAAATAAAACATATAAGGAAATGGGAAATATTTACGGAAATCTTTTTAGAGTTGCAACTTTTGGCGAAAGTCATGGCAAGGCTGTAGGCTGTGTCATAGATGGTTGCCCACCTATGCTAGAAATATCAGAAGAGGACATTCAAGTAGAGCTTGATAGGCGTCGCCCTGGTCAAAGCGATATTAGCACGCCAAGAAGTGAAAGCGACACTTGTCAAATTTTATCAGGAGTCTTTGAGGGCAAAACTTTGGGTACGCCAATTTGCGTTGTTGTATTTAATAAAGACCAACGCTCAGGCGACTATAGCGAGATGGCAAACAAATATAGACCATCTCACGCCGACTATACTTACGACTGCAAGTATGGCACTAGAGACTATAGAGGTGGAGGCAGAAGCTCAGCAAGAGAAACGATTGCAAGGGTAATTGCAGGAGCTATAGCAAAGAAGGCTCTTAAGAATATATCAATTAAGGCTTGGGTTGAGTCTATACACTCTATAACTATGCCTTATGCAGAAAGTATACCTAGTGTAGAGGATATTGAGGCAAGTTCAGTTCGTTGTCCAGATGCCAAGACTTCTGCGAATATGATAGAATTTATAAAGAAGGCACGCTCTAGTGGAGATAGCGTTGGAGGGACTATACGCTGTGTAATCGAGAATGTGCCAGCAGGTCTTGGCGAGCCAGTATTCGACAGATTGCACGCACAACTGGCAAAGGCAATGTTGTCTATACCAGCTTGTAAGGCTTTTGAGATAGGTTCTGGCTTTGCGAGTAGCAGATTGTTTGGCTCGACTAATAACGACGAGTTTTATATGCAAGATGGCAATGTTAGAACTAAGACTAACAATGCAGGAGGAGTCCTTGGAGGAATTAGTTCTGGCGAAAATATAGATTTCAAGATTGCATTTAAGCCTACAGCTACTATAGCCAAAGAACAAAACACTGTAGATAAAGAAGGCAATGACACTACTTTAATAGGCAGAGGCAGACACGACCCTTGCGTATTGCCAAGAGCTGTACCTATAGTAGAAGCGATGGCTGCGATGACTATTTTGGACTTTAAGCTAATACAAAACGCAAGGCAATCAACACTAGAGGAATTTTAAGATGGCTATAGATACTTATATGCTAATAGGCACGCCTTATACTGGCAGGAAGAATATAGTAAAAGAGTGCTTTGAAAAGGTTATAACAGACTCAGAAAAGACGCTTGTTTTGTTGTCTAAAGACGAAGCTGGCTTAGATACTTATATAGAGAGCCTCAAGAAATTTGAAAACGCTGTGGTTTTTGTATACCAAGACAAAGAGGAAGCAAGGGACTTTATTGCAAATGAGCAAAACGCTCAATGGCTTTTTTATATAGCAAATCCAAGCGAAAATCTTGCAGATGAAATGGAATTTGCAAAGGAGCTAAATGAGTATCAACTAATTAGAATGGTGCGTATTTTGGGCTTTGTGGATTGTAATTTATATGCGAGCAAGTGGAATGATGTTGAAAATTATTATGACGCACTCTCCCACTTTAGCGATTGCTTGATGCTTTCGAATAGGTCTAATTTACAAAATAATCACATTGAAGCTATAAAGAAACGCTACGAGAAAATGTATAGACCTCATAGAGTGTATCTTATAGACAAAAATCATAGGACTAGCGATATAAACTTTTTAATGATAGACGAAGCTAGAAGAATGACTTTTATCTTCGACGACCACGACGCTATTGACGACCTTGACTTAGATGAAGATAGCCTACCTGTAGAACCTTTCGACTTGAAGAAAAAGGAAGATGAATATTTGCTTCGTATAGACACTGGCGTTAGGGCAAAAGCTATAGATAATATTTTTGAAATTGCAAAAGGATATAATGAAAGAGATTAATTTAGAGGGGAAAGTTGCTAAAAGTGTAACTAGCCTACACGCTTATGTACCAGGGGAACAGCCAAAGGTAGAGAGGCTAATAAAGCTAAATACAAATGAAATGCCCTATGCCCCTAGCCCAAAGATAAAAGAGGCTATAGTGGAATTACTTGGAAATGACGCTGAGATTTTAAGGCTATACCCTAATCCAAGCAGTGCCGAATTGAGAAAGGCTATTGCTCAATATTACGAAGTATGCGAATGCAATGCCTTTGCTGGCAATGGCTCTGATGATATTTTAAATTTACTAATACGTGCCTTTGCAGATACAAAACTAAAGGTTGGAGCGTTGAACCCAAGCTATAGTTTATACCCTGTGCTTAGCCAAATTCAAGGGGCAGAATATGTAGAAGTAGACTTTGATATATCTAAAAGCACAGCAGATGAGTTGCCTATAGATGATATTTTAAACTGTGGGGCAAATTTGTTCTTTT
This sequence comes from Opitutales bacterium, assembly GCA_044433115.1. Taxonomy (GTDB): domain Bacteria; phylum Verrucomicrobiota; class Verrucomicrobiia; order Opitutales; family Intestinicryptomonadaceae; genus CAKUIA01. The sequence goes on along the minus strand of JAWXTY010000002.1, from coordinate 120,971 downwards.
TGACAAATCCTAACGCTCCAACATCTCTAAGCTTTGCTTATGAACAAATTGAAGAGCTTGTTTCAAAATTCAATGGCATAGTTGTAATAGACGAAGCTTATGCTCCCTTTGCAGAATATTCTTGCACGAAATTGATTGAGAAATACGAGAATGTTTTGGTATGCACTACAGCGTCAAAGGCGTGGGCATTAGCAGGTATGCGTATAGGTTGGGCAATTGCAAGTGCGAAGATTATAGAAGTTTTAGACAAAGTTCGAGACTCTTATAATTTAGATACTATCGCTCAAAGAGTTGCGATAACTGCATTGCAAGACAAAGCTTATCATCAAGAAATGTGTAAAAAGGTAATTGCAACAAGACAAGCTCTTTGTGAATATTTTGATAACTTGGGCTGGTTTTACTTTAAACCAAGTGCAAATTTCATATTTGTTAAGCCTCAAAATAAGAATGGCGAAAATTCTTCAAAGATTACTCTTGCACTTTTTCAATATTTAAAGGACAATGCAATACTAGTTAGATATTTTGCCAATGACGCTAAAATTAATGAATTTTTAAGAATTAGCATAGGCAGCGACGAGGAAATAGCAGAATTAAAAAATAAAATAGAAAGCTGGATAAATGAGAGAAGCTAAAATAAAGAGAGATACTAAAGAAACTCAAATAGAACTATCTATAAACTTAGATGGCAGTGGTGTTTATGATGTAAAGACTCCTATACCTTTCTTTACGCATATGCTTGAGCTTTTTACTAGACACGGGCTTTTTGATTTAAAGGTTGTATCTGATGGCGACGTCGATGTAGACTATCACCACCTTGTGGAGGATATGGGGATTGTTTTAGGAGGAGCTGTAAAGCAAGCACTAGGCACAAAGGCTGGAATTAACAGATATGGCTTTTTTACATTGCCTATGGATGAATGTTTGGCGACTGTTGCTATAGACCTATCTAATAGAGCTTATTTATGCTATAATGTAGAAGCTGACGACTCTAAGAGAGTTAGAGACTTTAACTTAAGCCTATTAAAAGAATTTTTTCAAGCATTCGCAAACGAAGCTGGAGCAAACTTGCATATTAAATTAGAATATGGCACAGAACCCCATCATATATGCGAAGTAATCTTTAAAGCATTTGCCAAAGCACTAGATGTTGCTACACAAAAGAACCCTCGCTTAGGCGACGCTCTACCAACCACAAAGGGTGCATTATAGATGAAAGTTGCAATTATAGACTATTCTATGGGTAACCTTAGAAGCGTGCATAAGGCGTGGCAAGCTATAGGAACTGAGGCGACAATCATTGATAGCCCTGCCCTTGCAAAAGATGCCGACTTGCTAGTTTTCCCTGGGCAAGGAGCAATGACTGAGACTATAAAATTGCTAAGACGCACAGGCTTTGACTCTCTAATTAAAGATTGGATAGCCCAAGACAAGCCATTTTTTGGTATATGCTTAGGGCTACAAGCCTTGTTTGAATATTCTGAAGAGGGCGATAGTGAAGCTTTGGGTATATTTAAAGGATCTGTAAAAAAAATGAGATTGCCAAGAGAGTATAAAGTTCCCCATATGGGCTGGAACAATGTATCTTTCAAGGAAGATGAAGCACTTTTAAAGGGAATAGACAAAGAAAAAGAGCAGTTCTACTTTGTGCATAGCTACTATGTAGATACGCCCCAAGAAGAGATAATTTTTGGACAAACGCAATATTCCGATGTCAAATTTACAAGTGCGATAAAAAAGTCAAACTTAATGGCTTGTCAATTCCACCCAGAAAAGAGCCAAGCAAAAGGCTTGCTTCTGTTTAAGAATTTTGTTGAGTATATAAAGAAATCATCAAGTGAGTTCTAAAAATTAACAATATAAAGGTAAAGATTATGAAAAATGAAAGTTTTGCAAACTTAAGTATTAACGATAAGAGTTATGAGCTACCTATAGTAAAATCTACTCTAGGTGATGAAGGTATAGATATAAGGAAACTTCGTGCCCAAACTGGTTATGTAACATTGGACTCAGGCTATGCAAATACAGGTTCTTGCGAGAGTGAAATTACTTTTATTGATGGAGAAAAAGGATTTTTATCACATAGAGGTATTTGTATCGAGGACTTAGCTGACAATTCTACTTTTATGGAAACAGCTTATTTGTTGATTTACAACAAGTTGCCTACTGTAGGAGAAATGAGTGGATTTTCAAAGAAAATCTTGCGTAACGCTTCTTTACACGAGTCTATGATGAACTTCTTCCAAGGTAGTTTCCCATATTCATCTCACCCAATGGCGATTTTATCTGCTCTTTTGAACTCTTTAGGTTGCTACTATCCAGATATGGCAACTAACAATAGAGAGCAAGACTTAGAGCATTTCGACGACGCTGCAACTATCTTGATTTCTAAGGTTAGAACTATAGCTGCAATGGCTTATAGAATGAAAAATGGCTTGCCATTGATATATCCAAAGAAGGATTTAGGTTATAGTCAAAACTTCTTGCATATGATGTTTACAGAGCCTTATCACGAATATTATCCTCACGATGATGTTACTAAGGCACTAGACTTGATTTTCTTATTGCACGCAGACCACGAGCAAAACTGCTCTACTTCTACAGTTAGAATGGTAGCAAGTGGTGGAGCAAACTTATTTGCTTCAGTATCAGCTGGCGTATGTGCATTGTGGGGTCCATTACACGGAGGTGCAAATGCTCAAGTTATCAAAATGCTAGAAGAATTGCAAGCTAGTGGAGGTAATGTAAGCAAGTTTGTAGAAAATGCAAAGAATGGCAAAGCTAGATTAATGGGCTTTGGACATAGAGTTTATAAGGCTTACGACCCTCGTGCAAATATCCTAAGAGCATCAGCAGACAAAGTGTTCAAGGCTCTAAAGATAAACGACCCACTTTTAGACATAGCTAAGGAATTAGAAGAAACAGCTAGAAGCGATGACTACTTTGTAAGCAGGAATTTATATCCTAACGTGGACTTCTACAGTGGTATAATTCTAAGAGCAATGGGCTTGCCTACAGATATGTTTACAGTATTGTTTGCTATAGGTAGAATGCCTGGTTGGATAGCACATTGGAAGGAAATTGCAGAGAACCCTCAAAGCAAGATTAACAGACCAAGACAAATTTACACAGGTAAGGTTGATGCACCTTATGTGAAAATGCGTGATAGATAAGACAAAGAACAATCTGTCTAATTTTACTGTCTAATTTTTTATGAACTTTTTAATACTTATAATAATACCTATAATAGTTGGTTTATATGCACAGTCGAGAATATCTAGTGCATACCAAAAAAATAGCCAAATTCGCTCTCGCTCTGGGATTACTGGAGCAGAGGCGGCAAGGCTAGTTATGGAAAGTGCAGGAATTAGAAATGTAGAAATAGTTAAAGTGGCAGGACATTTGACAGATCACTACGACCCTATCAACAAGAGGCTTGCCTTGTCTCAGGAAAATTATTCTGGGACAAGCCTTGCAGCCCTTGGAGTTGCTGCCCACGAAGCTGGACACGCTATCCAAGACAAAGAAAGCTATGCTCCTTTAAAATTGAGAATGGCTCTAATTCCTATTACAAATATGGCGAGCCAAATGTTGCCTATAGTAATGTTTATGGGCTTTTTCCTCTTTCACAGTTACCTTGCCTTGAATATAGGTATCGTAATTTACTTAATTTTAACAGTATTCCAATTGGTTACCCTGCCAGTGGAATTTAATGCCTCAACAAGGGCAAAAGCTCACTTATCTGCATTAGGTGCTATAGAAGGCAAAGACGAGATGGGTGGAGTTCGAGAAACTTTAGACGCTGCAGCATTTACCTATGTAGCTGCATTCATATCAAGCTTAGGTTGGTTATTATACCTCTTGGCTATGAGAAATGATAGGTGAGTTCTTGAAAACCCAATTTTTAGAAATCACAGATAGGTAACAAGAAATATAATAAATATACAAAACGAATAAGAAAATGCTAGATACTACAGAGTACGATTTTAATAAGATAGAAAAACATCAACAAGAGCTTTGGGATAAGAATAAGACATTCAAAGCAGATAATTTTTCAGATAAGCCAAAGTTTTATATTTTGGATATGTTCCCTTATCCATCAGGAGCAGGTCTACACATAGGACACCCTGAAGGCTACACTGCTTCTGACATTTTGAGCAGATACAAGTGGGCAAAGGGCTTTAATGTATTGCACCCTATGGGTTGGGACGCTTTCGGTTTGCCTGCAGAGCAATATGCAGTTAAAACAGGCACACACCCTGCAATTACTACAAAGAAGAATATAGATAACTTTAGAAATCAAATCAAGAGTATTGGCTTTGCCATCGACTGGGATAGAGAAATTAACACTACAGACCCTGAATATTTCAAGTGGACTCAGTGGATATTCTTAAAGCTATTCCAAAAGGGCTTAGCTTATGTAGACGAAAAGCCAGTTTGGTGGTGCGAAGCCTTGGGAACAGTGTTGGCTAACGAAGAAGTTATAGATGGCAAATCTGAAGTAGGATCATTTCCAGTAGAAAAGAAGAATTTGAGGCAGTGGGTTTTGAAAATTACAGCCTATGCAGACAGACTTTTACAAGACTTAGACCTAGTTGATTGGCCTGAATCTACAAAGAAGTTGCAAGCAAATTGGATAGGCAGGTCTCAAGGGGCTCAAATAGATTTCAAGATAGATGGCTTAGAGGAAAACTTAAGAGTTTTCACAACTAGACCTGACACACTTTATGGGGCTACATATATGGTAATTGCTCCAGAACACCCACTTTTGGCTAAGTTAACTACAGCTGAAAATCAAGATAAGGTTGCAGCCTACGTTAAGAAAACAGCAGAAAAGAGCGATTTAGAAAGAACAGATTTAGCCAAGGAAAAAACTGGCGTATTCACAGGTAGCTACGCAATTAACTATTTAAATGGTAAGAAGATACCTATTTGGGTTGCAGACTACGTGCTAATCAATTATGGCACAGGTGCGATAATGGCAGTTCCTGCTCACGATGATAGAGACTACGAATTTGCTCAAGAGTTTAATTTGCCTATAATCAAGGTAATCGACAAAAAAGATAGTCAAGGAAATGACATTCCTCTTCCATTTACAGATATAGGAACTGTGGTAAATTCTGGTGAATTTGATGGTATGCAAAGCAATGATGCTAAGGCTAAGATTGTTGAATTTTTAGAAGGCAAAGAAATTGCAAAAGCTAGTGTAAACTACAAATTGAGAGACTGGCTCTTCTCAAGACAACGCTACTGGGGCGAACCTTTCCCTATAGCTTGGGTAAGCGAAGAAGCCTATAACAAGGCTTTGGAACTTAAGGGCGATGTATATAAAAATATGCCAGAAAGCCCAGTGTTCTACGAAAATGAAGGCGTTAAATACTATGCACTTCCTTTGGCAGACAGCCAATTACCTCTAGCTTTACCTCAAATAGAAAACTACCAAAGTGCTGGCAATGGCGAAAGTGCATTGGCAAACGCAACTGAGTGGAAAGACATTTATATTAATGTATCTACTGGCGAAAGCGTGTCTCAAAGCGAAGTAGCTCAAAGCCCAGATGCAAATTTATATTTTAAAGCAACTAGAGAGACAAATACTATGCCTCAATGGGCAGGCTCTTGCTGGTATTACTTACGTTATTTAGACAATGGCAACACAAATGCTTTGTTCGACGAAGATGTAGAAAAATATTGGGGTTGCCCTGACTTTTATATAGGGGGTGCTGAACACGCTGTTCTTCACTTGTTATACGCAAGATTTTGGCACAAAGTGCTTTTCGACTGTGGCATAGTTACCACCCAAGAACCTTTTAAGAAGCTATTCCACCAAGGCATAATCTTAGGTAAACAAGAGTATAAGGCTTTCAAGAAAGATGGCGAATACGTATCTGCATTGGGAATAGACACTGATGGCTTGGAAAGCGAAAAGCTAGACGAGAGCCAAGTTGTTAAAAAGGGTACAAACTTTGTAATGACAGACAATGAGAATATCGTTGTTGAAGCACGCTCTTTCAAGATGAGTAAGAGTCGTGGAAATGTTGTAAATCCTGACGACATTATAGAAAGCTATGGAGCTGACTCTTTGAGAATGTACGAAATGTTCTTAGGACCTCTCGAAGACCAAAAACCTTGGAACACTAGTGGTATAGAAGGTATATCAAGGTTCTTGAAAAAGTTCTGGCGTGAATTTATCGATAGAGAAGGCAAAATCTCTAGCAAGCTTGAAGCTGGTTATGCTGACAATGAAGAATTTGATATATTGCTAAATCAAAGTATCAAAAAGATTGGCAATGACATTGAAAATCTACGCTTTAATACTGCTATTTCTCAAATGATGATTTTGATTTCATCTATGCAAAAATGCGAAAAGGTTTCACTCGAAGCTGGTATAAAGTTTATAAAAATCCTAGCTCCTTTTGCTCCTCATATCACAGAAGAAATTTGGCAAAGATTGGGCAATACTTCTTCTATAGCGATGGAGGCTTGGGCTGAGTATGACGAAGCTAAAATGCAAAATAAGCAAAGGAAAATCGGCATACAAATCAATGGCAAACTTCGTGGCGACATTATGATTAATGAGGGCGAAGACGCTAAAGTTGTATTGGAAAGAGCAAAGAGCATAGAGAAAATTCAAGGCTACCTTGAAGGTAAAAACCTTGTAAAGGAAATCTATGTGCCTAACAAAATTATCAGCTTGGTAATTAAGTAAAATCTTTTAGCTATGTCGAAATACACTCCTGAAAACTTTGAAAAAGCTTCTGCTTTAATATTGATAGCAGGCAGAGGCGAATACCCTAAGATACTTAGGGATAACGCCTTAAAAGAGGGAGTAGACTTAAAGCTAATTGCATTTAAAGACGAAACCGAAGATGATTTATACGAAAGCTTTGCTCCTACAGATAGGGTAAAAATTGGCGTTGGTCAAATTTCTACCCTACTAAAGAGTGCAAAGAATTTCGGGGCAAAATTTGCAATAATGGCTGGGCAAATACGCCCTAAAAAACTCTTTAACGTAATCCCAGACTTAAAGGCAATAAAGATACTAGCGACCCTAAAAGAAAAGAATGCCGAGAGCATTTTTGGGGCTATTGCTAAGGAACTTGCCGAAATTGATATAGAATTAATCGACGCACGCTCCTTTATGGATAGCGATATTGCAAGTGAGGGCTTCATTGCAGGCAAGGATTGGGAGGTATCTCAAGAGGCTTTAGCTCACGGACTTAAAATTGTTCGAGAATGTGCTTCGCTCGACATTGGGCAAGCTTGCGTGGTGTCAAATGGAACGACTCTTGCTGTTGAGGGCTTCGATGGCACTGATAATATGATAGAGCGTTGCAAGCAATTTAAGGCGAAGCAAAAACTTTTTTTAAAGACTGTTAAACGCAAGCAAGACTATAGATTTGATGTGCCTGTAATAGGTAGTATAACCTTAGATAAGCTGGCTGAAAATGGCATAAAAAATGTCGCTATAGAAAGCGACAAAGTGCTTATGCTAAATAAGGATAATTTAATTAAACACGCCAAGAAATTGGGTATAAAAATATTTGGACTATGACAACAATAGAAGAAAGAACGAATGCTCTTTTAGACGAAATGCTCTGCTTTGATAACTCTCAAGACAGATTTGAATATGTGATTTCTAAATACAAGTCTAAGCCTTCAGATAAGACTGTTTGTATTGAGGATAATTTAGTTAAAGGTTGCGTATCAAATTTGTGGCTAAGCTGTGCGAAAAATGGCGATATTTGTGAGTTTAAGTCGGAGGCAGACTCGCTAATAACAAAGGCTATAGCTAACTTAGTTTGCGATTTTTACAATGGGCTAAACTCCCAAGAAATTTTAGAAGTCGACACAGATATATTCGAAAATGCTCAAATTAGTTCTCAATTAAGCCCAAATAGACGCAATGGCTTATCAAAATTACTAGAAAAAATAAGAGATTTTGCAAAAAGTGCTTAAAAATTAAAATTAAGCCTTGAAAAATTTCAAAAAAACAATCACTATAGTTCTTAACTAATTTTTACCTTGTTATGGTAAATTTAGAAAATACTTATATTACCAAGGTTTTTAGAAGAAAATGAATATCAAAAAAATAATCACTATTGTAGCCGTGTTGGCTGCATCATTCACTACTTTTGCACAAACACAAGCAGACGCTCCTGCAACTGAACAAGCAGACGCAGCAGCTCCTATAAGAAAAGAAAAGTCTATCTTAGACTTGTGGAACGCAGGTGGCCTTACAATGTATCCACTAGGCTTGCTATCTGTAGCAGGCATAAGTTTGATTATTTATAACTTTATTTCACTAAGAAAGAATAGATACTTAGCTCCAAAGTCTATTGAACAAATAGAAGCGATGCTAAACAATATGCAAATCGAAGAAGCTAGAAACTTCTGCGAAAAGAACCCATCTCCTATTACAAATATCTTAGGTTCAGGTTTGTCTCGTATTTATGCGAACGAAGTTGACGTAGACGTAATCGAAGGTGCAATGAGTGAAGCTTCAATCGAAGAATTATCTACTCCTTATACTTTAATTAACTACATTTCCGTTATCGCAACAATCGCACCGATGGTAGGTTTGTATGGTACAGTATCTGGTATGGTAAAGGCATTCGAAACTATCGCTGCCGAAGGTGCTGGTTCTGCTCAAAAGCTTGCAGATAACATTTCTGAAGCCTTGATTACAACTGCATCTGGTATGATTATTGGTATCCCAGGTATGGTGTTCTTCTTCTTCTTTAAGAACAAGTTTGCAACAATTACTTCAGGTATTGGCAGAATTATTGGCGACTTGGTGTTCACTTTGAATATTGCTCATAAATATGGTCCTCAAGAAATTGAAGGCGTTGAGTTCACTCAAGCTACTGCAGAATATGTTGAAGAAACTCCAGCTGCTGCAGCTCCAGTTGCAACTAGCAAAGAAAAGAGTGCTTTAGACCTAGCTGCTGAAGAAGAAGAAGGCGACTTCGACAAGTAATCCCCTTTTAAGATTAATTCTCTAAAAATATTTCAATGGAACAATGGAAACCAGATGACACCGATGGTGGCTTCGAAATGACCTCAATGATTGACGTTGTGTTCTTGCTTATTGCATTCTTTATGACAGTGGCAAGTTTCGCATCGGCAGAATTAATTGAGATGGAAATTCCTCAAGCTCCTGCGGCAAAAGTACCTGAAAACACAGAAAATAGGCAGTTTATATCTATAGATATAGAGGGAACTTATTACTATGGTGCTGCACCTATGAAGCTTGATGAGATAGAACTCTATCTTAACGAAAGAACAAATAATCCAGATTTTAAGGGCGTTTACATTCGTGCAGATATGCAAACTCCTCATAAATTTGTTAATGATTTAATGGAAACTTGTGCTAAAGCAGGTGCATTTACAGTAATATTCGGAACAGCTCAGGACTAATTATGGCAAAGAAGAAAAGATTTAAATCTATAGTTACAGACGACGATAAGTACGATAATACTTCAATGATTGACGTTGTATTCTTGCTCCTAATTTACTTTATGTGCTTGCCTATACAACAAGAAGCAGACTTGTTTTTACAGTTACCTGTAAATATTCCAAACGAAAATCAAGATACAAGCTTACCAAGTGAGCAGTTGATAGAAATCAACCCTGATGGCAGTATTGCACTCAATCAAAACCCTATGGATGCCCCAGGGCTAATAGAGTTTAACGAGTTGACAAGCACGCTAACAAGGCTTAAGGCTAGTGCGGACAAGAGTGGAGTTTTAACTATAGTTACTATAATTGCAGACTCAGACTCACCTCACCAAGCAACAATTTCTGTGCTAGACTCTTGCAAGAAAGCAAACATAAGTTCAGTATCTTTTGCAAAATCTATCTAAGTTGAAGCAATTCATCTTGGATATAGACACAAAAAAAGCGTTTCATTTTCGAGACGCTTTTTTTGTGCTTTGTTTTATATGATATTTTCTTGCAATGCTTTTTTATGATTTAGACTAAGCCTAAAATCATCTTAGCTTCTTCGCTAATCATTTCCTTGCTCCAAGGTGGGTCCCAAACGATTAATACTTCAACTAAATCTATATTAGGCAAAGCTAATATCCTACCCTTTAGGTCTTCAGCAATCATAGGTCCCATAACGCAACCAGGGGAAGTTAGAGTCATATCTATTTCAACATTGTTGAGATTTAATGCGTCTGTAAAGATATCTACCCTATAGACAAGCCCTAAGTCTACTATATTTACAGGAACTTCAGGGTCGTAAACAGTTTTTGCGATTTCCCAAATATCCTCTTTAGATGGCAAAGTTCTCGCTTGGCTTTCTGCGTTATCAGCACTATCAGGCTTAAATTCGCTTGGAATTTCTTCGCCAAGAGCGTCTGCGTCCTTCATACTTATACGAGCCATTCCGAAAGCTCCAGTTACAGTAAAGTTGCCACCAAGCCTATGAGTTATACTAAGTTGCGTATCTTTCGCTATTCTAACTTTAACGCCTGCAGGAATTAGCATTGCGTCGCAAGCCCTATTTAGGCTAATTGAATTTTCTTCGCTCATAATAATGATAAATTGTCTCTATGGACAGCTATTTTTGAAGTTAAATCATCGTTTGTGCCTAATATTTCAGCACTAGAATAAGAGGACAAGCCCCTTGCTAATAATTTTTTATCTTGATCTAAAATCTCCACAAAGTCGTGTTCTTCAAAAGTGCCAACAACTTCTACTATACCTGCAGAAAGTAGAGACGCCCCACGTTCTTTTAGAGCAGTACTTGCCCCACTATCTACAATTAGCTTGCCTCGAGACTTGCCAAAGTGGGCGTACCATCTTTTTTTAGATACCTTATTCGACTCGCTCGCCCTAAAGAAAGTTCCAAGTTTTTCGCCATCGAGCAACATTCTCGAAGGAGCAAAGTCCTCGTTACCTCCAACTATATAGGCATTACAAGCGTTTTTCGTTGCAATTTCTGCCGCCTTTAGCTTAGTTAGCATACCTCCAGTGCCAGACGCAGTCTTAGTAGAAGTAGCAAGCGACATTACGTAGTCGTCGATTTTCTCTACAAGAGGGATAATTTCCCCATCGCCCTTAGTGTTTAGCAAGCCCTTTGCAGTTGATATAATAATCAAGTTATCTGCCTTAATTAGGGTAGCAATCAAGGCACTTAGAACATCGTTATCGCCAAATTTTATATTAAGTTCAGCTGCACTAATAGAGTCATTTTCATTGATAATAGGCACGACATTATCGCTGAGTATATCGTCGAAAAGCTCTTTTAGGGCATAGTGCCTATCGTGGTCGTCGACATCGTCTCGAGTTAGCAATATTTGGGCTACAGGCAAGTCATAATCGTCAAAAACCTTTTGCCAGTTATCTATGAGTATACCCTGCCCAACTGCTGCACATTTTTGTATAGAAGAAATTTTCTTAGGCTTTTTCTCCAAGTGCAACTTCGACATACCTAGCCCCACTGCCCCAGAACTGACTATAGCGACCTTCATACCAGCTTGTCTAAGCAAGTGGACGCTCTTAGCTATAGTCTGCATTCTAGCGTAGTTTAGTTCGCCAAGCTCTTCGCCTCTAAGGACAGCAGTCCCTATTTTTATTACTACTGTATTCGACGCCATTAAAGCCTTAAACTTTTTTAACTTCTGCTTCCTTAGAAGCCAAATCCTTATTGATAGAGTCTATAGACTTGTCAGTTAGGTTTTGTATATCTTTTTCAGTTTTCTTTAGTTCGTCTTCAGTAATCAAAGATGCTTTTTGAGATTTTTTGAACAAATCCATCGCTTCTCTTCTAACGTTTCTAACTCTAACTCTACCTTGTTCAGCCATTTCGCCACAAACTTTGATAAGCTCTAAACGACGTTCGCCAGACAATGCAGGAACAGGGCAACGAACAGCCTCGCCCATTATAGAAGGAGTCAAGCCAACATTAGCTGCCAAGATTGCTTTTTCTATAGGTTTCAACGCTTCTTTATCCCAAGCTTGTATTCTGATAGTCTGAGCATCTGGAGTAGTGATAGCTGCAACTTCTTTAATTTTCATCATAGAGCCATAAACTTCAACGCTGATATTTTCTACCATAGAAGAAGACGCTTTGCCAGTGTGTATAGTGTCAAATTCAGCAATAACGTATTGAATTACCTTATCCATTGCTGTCTTAACATTTTTTAATTCTGCTTGTATATCCATTTTATTTCCTTTTTTAATTAAATTCCTGCTGGCAAATTACTTAACTAAAGTGCCTATAGTTTCGCCACAAATTGCTTTTTTGATATTACCATAAGTATTCATATCGAAAACTAAGATAGGTATATCAGTGTCTTGGCACATAGAAAATGCAGTTGAGTCCATTACAGCAAGCCTCTTGTTGATTGCGTCTTGATAAGTCAAGCCATCAAATTTAACAGCATCTGGGTTCTTGACAGGGTCGCTATCATAGATACCATCGACTTTAGTTGCCTTAAATATACAATCTGCTTGAATTTCAGCTGCACGCAAAGCTGCAGTAGTGTCTGTGGAGAAGTAAGGGTTGCCAGTTCCTGCTACAAATATAACAATTCTGCCCTTTTCCAAGTGGCGTACAGCACGTCTTACGATAAATGGTTCAGCTACCTTTTCCATAGGTATAGCAGTTTGTACCCTCACGCTAACGCCCTCATTTTCCAAAGCGTTCATAAGAGCCAAGCCATTAATCACAGTTGCAAGCATACCCATATAGTCGCCTGTAGTTCTGTCTACACCACGCTTAGAAGCCTTCAAACCTCTAAAGATATTGCCTCCACCTACAACTAGACAAACTTGCACGCCCATCTCGCTAACTTCCTTTAGCTCGAGAGCCAAATTCTGTAATATATTCGAGTCTAAAGGCTCGCCATTTTCTATATCTTTAAGAGCTTCTCCGCTCAATTTTAAAACTATTCTCTTATATTTTGCTTTCATATTGCGTAATTATTTTCTTGAGAAGATTAAAGCCAATAGTCTAAAAAAGAGCAAGAGTATTTTCTTAAAAGATATTTATTTTTCCCATTTTTGAGGAACAACTTTTATTTTAGAAGCTTCTGCCTTGCCAAATATATCTTTTGAGAGTGCATTTAGCTCTTCTAAAGTCAAGTCGTCAAAGCCAGATACTATAGTTTTTGCCCAGTCTAACTTCACTGGCGAAACTTGACTGTAGGCTAAAACAGACTCTAGCCAATAGCCATTTGTACGTCGCATTTTCTCTATTTGCTTAAGTAGAGGTAGCTTTGCACGTTCAAATTCGTCTTGAGTGATTTCGCCTTTGCCTAGCTCGCTTGCAACTTCTGTAAGTAAATTTAAAAGCACGTCGATATTTTCTACATCTACAACGGAACCTGCCATTAGCACGCCAAAGTCGTAAACCCTATCTGAGCGATTGTAGGCAAAAGGTGAGTAAACTATAGAATTTTCCTTTCTGATTTTCACTCTCATTCTGTCGTCTAAAATAGAAGATAAAAGCCCACTTGCTCTTGCCTTTGTAATATCTTTCATAGGGCAAGTTTCCCAAACAGCTAAGCCCATTGCCTTTATTTTATCTGAAGTGAAATCTAAAGATACGCTTGAGCCTTGAGGCTGTAAATCAACTTTATTATCGCCTAATTCTATGCTCTTTTCTCTCTCTGGCAAAGTTGCAAAAGTCTTTAAGATAAGCTCTTTTAGCTCTGCTTCTTCGAAGTCGCCTATGATTGAAATTTCCATATAAGACTTCTTCAAATAAGGCTCTATCCAGTTCTTAAATTCTTGAGCTGTAGAAGTTTCAACCAATTCCTCTGTAGGCAAGCCAAAGCGTAAATTAGAATTACACAACCAAGCTAAAGCCTTTGCAGACGTCGCAGCCTCAGGGGAAGTCTTAACCTTTGCATACTTTTCTCTGCTCTTCTTTTTAATTCTTGGCAAAATATTTTCGTCAAAGGCTGGATATAATATATAAGCCTTTAAGAGCAAGAAAAATTCTGTCAAGTCCGAGCTTGCACAATAGCCTCCCAAAGAGAAATTTTCTGCAGTTGTGCCAAAATTAAAATACATAGATTTCGCTGCAAATATAGACTGCAAATCCTCGTAGCTATGCTCTTCTAAGCCACCTTGTACCAAGAAAGATGACAACCTAGATAGTGCTGACTCCTTTTCAGTCTTAAATCCTATAATGCCATTGCCAAAGTTTACATTCACTGAAATTGAATTTGCCGAAAACTTCGTTTGCTTTAAATTTACCTTAATATTATTTGAAAGCGTCAACTGAGTTATATCCAAGTCTTTCACTTTTTCCTCAGCAATAATCTCGCCACTTTGAGACATATCGCCATAGGCAAATTCGCCTGAAATAAACTCCTCAGCTGGCTTAATTTCCTCTTTAGCTACAGCATTTAAAACTTCATTTATGCTATAGTCTATAGCCTTTGTATCACTGATAAAGCACACAAAGCGTGAGTCTTTATACTGCTCATTAAATAGGGCGTTTAGCTCCTCTAAAGTCGCTTCTTGAAAGGCTTGCTTTGCCAACTCTAAATTGTATTCTGGCGAAGTAAATGTCTCATTTGCCGAAACTTTTGACGCTATACCACTTGCCAAAGCTGGAGTTTTTCTTGTAGATTGCTCTTTAATCGCCTGCTCTAATTCATTGATATAATACTCCTTTGCCTCCTTGATTTCTGAGTCATAAAATCCATATTTCAAGGCAGTTGCCAACTCTCTAGCTAAAATTTGCAAAGACTCTTTTGAGTCATTTGGGTTTAAAATAGACTCGATAAAGTTTACGCTAACTAAGTCGAAAAACACTTGCGAAAAGACATAAGCTGTAGTTATAGGCGAATTTTCATCTGCACTAATTCTATCTAAACGTCTGCTAAGTGCATAGTTTGCAAGAGCCAATTTTAAATTGTGCTTACGCTTCTCTTGGCTATCCATTTCAAAGGCGTTATTCTTTATAGACAACAACTTAACGCTATCATTCTTAAGCTCTCTATCTGTAAATTCAAAGTTTTCAACTCTCTCAAAAAGCTCCTTATATTCGCCCGAAGCCTTTGCATAAGAAAACTTTTCGCTTGGATTAGCACGAATTTTTGCCCTTGGCTTTAAATCTGAAAAATATTGAGTCGCTAGATTTAACATCTCATCTTCATCAAAGTCGCCAACTATTACTATAGACATATTCTCAGGTGCATAATTTTCATTATAGAAATCTACAAATATTTGCCTATCAGCATTATTAATCACTTCTTCTAAGCCTATAGGGAAGCGATTTGAATATAAACTATCCTCGAAAATTGACTGCCACAAAGACAAAAATGCCCTATATTCTGCTCCATCTCTTGCCACTTTTTCTGCTATGATAACGCCACGTTCTGGCTCAATATCTTCAGTTTCAAGCAACATAGTACTCGCATAGTCCTTAAATAGCATAAGCCCATCTTTAATATGCTTAGTTTGCACATCTGGCATATCTATCTTATATACAGTTTCATCGAAAGATGTGTGTGCATTTGTATCAGCTCCAAAAGCCATTCCTAAACGTTGAAAATACTCAACCATTTCGCCAGCTGGAAAATTTTCAGTACCTTTAAACGCCATATGCTCCAAAAAGTGAGCAATCCCCTGCTCTTCTTCTTTTTCATTCAAAGAACCCCTAGTTACAACTAGACGCATAGACACTCTTTGAGGAGGCTCTACATTTTTGTATACATAAATTTTAAAGCCATTTTCTAGCTCTTTAAATTTTAGAGAACTATCCATCTCAAGTGCTGTTTTTGCTGAAATATTTGTCATTGTGCTAATCATTATTAAAGTTGCTGTTATTATTTTTATTAGATTTTTCATTGTTTAATTGATTAAATTTGTTTAGAGACTACCCAAAATCTGCAGTCGTCAGAAAATTCTCTAACTGCTTCGTTTTCTACTGCAATTAAGCTTCGCCAAGTGTTCATCTCTAGTTTAAAATTTGTTGTGGCTATATCCTCTAAGATTTCAGTTTCAGCTGGCGAATGTATAAAAAGCTTGCCGTGTTCACTCTCATAAGTCTTATCGCCAAATTCATCTAAAGCTGAACTCATCTTTTGAGATTGCCAAAGCTCTTTTTCTTTATCCCAATACTCTTTGTTACGAGCAACATCTCTGTCGTGAGTCGTAAATATAAATATGCCACCTGCCTTTAGAATTTGCCTAACTCTTTTTAAGCACTTAAGCCTATTTTCCCTTTTAGGTATTTGCATTAAGCCATTGAAGCCAAAAATCACTCCATCAAAGCTAGAGTCTTGCCTATCAGCAATTAAAGTTGCGTCTTCTACTCTAAAGTTTACAGGTAAATTGTAATATTCGCCTAAGTTCTTGGCACTGTCTACCATATTTTGCGAAAAGTCGCTTGCCTCTAAGCTCTCATAGCCAAGCCTTGCTAAATTTATGGAAATTCTACCTGAGCCACAGCCCAATTCTAAAATCTTAGAGCTTTTTTGCAAGTAAGTAGCTATAATCAATCGCTCCGACTCCCATAACCCCACTCTATCTACTGCAAAGGCATAATCATCTACAACCCCTGCTTTTTCAAAATAATCTTTTACAAAACTAGCTTCCATTTTTCAATTTGAGCTTGTTTATTAATGTTCCAAAACTTTTTGAATAAGGAACTTCAACATTTTCTTCGCCAAAAGTGATACTCTCTAAATGTATAGCAATGCTAGAATATAACATCATAGTCTCCTTAGTTCTATACTTCATAACTCGCTTTATGTCCGATAATGAAGGCATTGGAGTATTGCTATATAGGGTGTCGCCTACAATTTTCAAGCCTGCCTCACAAGCGTGTAGGCGTATTTGGTGTCGCCTTGCATAAGGAGTTGTTGCTCGCCAAAGCTGAAAACTGCCCTCTTGGCTTAATAACTTAAACTGAGTTTTGCACTTTTTGCCAAAACGATGAGTTACCACAGCCTGCTCTTTTGCATAAGGGGTTAGAATTGGCAAATCGACTTCTACAAAATCATCTAAGATAGATTTTTTTGTAACAATCAAATAGCTAAAATTCATTAAATACGAGCCATAAAGATTTCGTAAATCGGCACAAGCATTTTTATTACAAGCAATTAAGCACGCCCCAGAAATGTCTTTATCTACATAATTTATGCTGTAAGGCGAAGTTATGCCAAGCTCTTTGAACTCGTTTTTTTCTAAATTGCCCCTAATTTCGCCTATAATAGTTGGACACACTTCCAAAGAAGAATGAGCCTCTAAGGCAATGTCAGCAGGCTTGTTAAGCACAAAGAAACCACCCTCTTGCACAGCAAGAAGTTCCATTCTCAAGCTATCCTCACAAAGAGAACCTGCCTTAAAACCTATATAACGCTTAGTATCCATCTAATGTTTAGTATCTATGTAAAGCTTAGTATTCAAGGGTGAGTTCTAAAAATTAGCAATTAATCTTTACTTTTCAAAAACTAATTTTTAGAACTCACCCATATAAAAAGACCTTGACTTTATGCAAAGCAAGGTCTGTGAAAATTTAAACTAAAGGTGAGTTCTAAAAATTGGCAATTAGCTATTTTTAAGGCTATTTTTAGCGTAATTTTCTTGTTTTTTAAGGCGAATAATGCAATTATTTAACGTAAAAACAAGGAAATTCAAGCAAAAATAGGCTAAAAAGAGCAATTGTAACTTATCTGAGTGCAAAAACAAAGTTTTTGCTTTCTTGAAAAAACCAATTTTTAGAACTCACCTAAAGTTTGTCTAAGCAAGAAGCTTAAGCAGCAGCCATCTTGTTGATAGCCTTAGCCAAGTTACTCTTAACTTTATTAGCTTTGTTCTTATGAACTTTATTAGTCTTAACAGCCTTATCCATAGCTGCAACTAATTTGCTTGCGTTAACTTTCAAAGACTCAACGTCCTTAGATTCTTTTGATGCTCTAGACAAAGTCTTCAAGCGACTTTTAGCCATACGGTTTGCTTCTGTGCGTTTTGCTGTACGACGAATGTCTTTTTCTGATGATTTATTATTAGCCATTGCTTTATTTTATTCTTTATTCCTTAAAATTCAAAAAATTAAACGTAAATAAAAGCACAGCTCATAAAATTTGTAAAGAACTTTTTTCATTTTTCTCAAAATTAATGAAATTTATCCCCCAAAAGCTAAGAAATACACCACAGAGCCTGACGTAATTGCATAAAGCCCTAACTTTACAGCCCCATCTACCCCCCTTTGCACCCTCAAGTGCAAAGCCTAAAATCTTCAAGAAAAAGAAGGACGGGCAGTCGACTAGCACCCCTAAGAAAACACTCTAATCAACACATTTCAACCAAGCCAAAACTATGGTATCAAGTGCCTCACTTGTTTGGGTTTCTTAAGGGCGAAACCAGCCCTTAAGTGGGGTTCTAAGGGGTAAAACCCCTTAGCCTTTTCTCTTTCTCTTTTAATTATAATTATATAAATATATAATTAGGTGTAGGCATACACAAGATGCGAGGGCAGCTAGGGTGTCGTCGATAACGCAGCCTAAGCCTCCTTTTAGGTTTTGTACTTTTTTGATGCCGAGGGGTTTAAGTATGTCAAAAAATCTGAAGAGGGCGAAACCCAAGAAGATAATTATGAAGGAGTATGAACCAAATTCTGCCCAATTTATGCCAATGAAGCAAAGGGGGATAGCGACAAATTCGTCAAGGACGATGTCTGAGGGGTCTTTTGCGTGCATATATTCTTCGGCGAGGTCGCATAGGTTTATAGCGATGTAGGCTAAGATGGCAGATACTATGATTAGGGGGATAGTTGGCAGATAAAAGAGTACTAATACATAGAAGAATATGCCAGCTATGCTACCGAAAGTGCCAGGGGCAGGTAAATCGCCTATAGGGGCAAGCCTTGCGATGTTTATTACTCTTTGTTTGCCTAAGAGGGCTATAAATTTTCTAAGTTTAAACATGGGTGTATTTTTCTTTTACTTTTTAAAAACTAATTTTTAGAACCCACCCATAATTAGCTCTTAAATACGTGTCCATATTTAATTGTGTATGCGATGCCAGATTGCACTGCAAAGAATGTAGAAAGCACGTATAGGGCTATGCCTAAGTTTAGGAAAAATTGGCTTAGGCTAATTTCTTGATATGAAATATTTATGCAAGCAAAATCGAGAGCTATGCAATGGGCAAGCAACACAGAGCCTACGCCTAGCATTTGAATAATTGTTTTAATCTTGCCATATTTATCTGCTGCGATGACTATGGAGTCTTTAGCTGCCAACATTCTTAAGCCACTTACAAAGAACTCACGAGTAATAGTTAGCAATGTACAAAACGCAACAAGGAGGGTAGCCCATTCAAAGGTATCTAGTGCAATGAGCATAATAACTATGCCTAAAATCATAATTTTGTCGCAAAGAGCGTCCATAAACTTACCAAAATTTGTGATTAAATTGCTTTTACGAGCGAAGTAGCCATCTAACCAATCGCTCAAAGATGCGACTACATATAATACATAAGCTGTAGTTGCTGCATAAGAAAAATTGAAACAAAGCACTATACAGACAAGAAAGCTAATGATTACTCTTGCCAAAGTTATTATATTAGGTAAATTCATATATTAATTATTTTAAAAATATAACTAGACCAAAATAACTATAAAAGAGCAATCATTTTTTAACATTTAATGAAAACAGCAATATATGCAGGGTCATTCGACCCATTTACACTTGGACATTTAGATATACTTAAGCGAGCTTTGGCGATTTTCGATGAAGTTATCGTTGCTATCGCCAAGAATGCAGGCAAGAACCCTATGTTCACTTTTGAAGAGAGATACGAGCTTATAGCAGAAAATATCAAGGATTTAAAGGGAGCTAAGATAGAAATATTAAAGGGATTGACTATAGACTTTGCAAAGAAGAACAACGCTGTAGCACTAATTAGAGGATTGAGGGTTATGTCTGATTTTGAATATGAATTTCAACTTGCACAGATGAATAGGCATATGAACTCTGAAATAGAAACTATACTTTTAATGCCTTCTTCTTCTTATTTCTTTACAAGCTCTACTTTAATTAGAGAAGTATCTCACTTTAATGCAGACAAAATTAAAGACTTTGTACCCAAAAATGTACTAAAGGCACTAATTGAAAGAAACAAACAATAATTTATAAAAAATAAAATAATTTAGAATATGACAAATATAAAAGAACTAAAAACTTTATCTCGTGGCGAGATATTCGAACTCGTAGCAGTATTAAATCAAGTACAAACTAGAGCAGCTAAAAATGGCTCTGAATTTATGATAGCAGACTTTTCTGATAAGTCAGGGCAAATTAGCTTTATGGCGTTTCCTGACAATAGCATTTATTCAAGCATAAGGGCAAGTAAGGTTGGTCAAGCTTACACGCTAAGAGGTAGAGCAGATTTTTATAATGAAAAGCCTAGCCCACGTTTAGAGGAATTAGTGAAAATTAGAGACGAAGACCTAAACTACTTTAAGTCTCAGCTATGCCCTACTTCTGAAAAAGACCCAATCAAAATGAGGCAAGACCTCGAAGCTCTAATCGAGTCTATAACAGAAGAAGCTTTGCAAAAAACTGTAAGATTAGCACTCGAAGAAGCAGGCGATAATTTCTATACAAGCACTGCAGCAAAGTCTATGCACCACGCATTTGTACACGGACTTTTAGAGCATACTCTAAGTACTGCCCAACTCGCAGATAAGCTTTTTGAAAACTACCCATTCATCGACAGAAATATATGCTTAGCTGGTATAATCTGCCACGACATAGGTAAAGTTGAAGAATACACTCAAGGTATGTCTTTTGGCAAAACTAGAAGTGGAATGCTACAAGGACACATAATCTCGTCTTACAAAATGGTACGCAAAGCTGGTATAATGGCTAAGCTTGACGCTGATACCCTAGAAAGATTAGAGCATATAATATTGAGCCATCACGGAATGATTGAGTGGGGAGCTTTAGTATTGCCTTCTACTCCAGAAGCTGTATTTGTTGCATCTATGGACCACCTAGACGCAAAAATGCAATCGCTTAAAGAAGCCCTAGAAAAGTCTACTGGCGAGTTCTCAGACCCTGTTTTTGCCCTAGAAAAAGTTAGGCTATTACTTCCTAAAAGAGAACAACAAACTGAAAATAAATAAAGCTTTTCTCCTATGAAAAAAACTATCTATTTAGCCACAGGCAACGCCCACAAAACTGAAGAATTTGCTCAAATGCTCGAAAATACAAACTTTGAGCTACTTTCTGCAAAGGCTCTTGGGGCTATGCCCGAAGTAGATGAATGCGAAAACACTTTCAAAGGCAATGCCCTGCTTAAAGCTTATGCCTTGAAGGAACTTGCCCCTGCAAATGCTTATATATTGGCAGACGATAGTGGCTTGTGCGTAGACGCCTTAGGAGGTGCTCCCTCTATACACTCAGCAAGATACGCTGGGGTATCAGGTGAAGGTGCAGATAAAGCAAATAACGCAAAACTACTAAGAGAACTCAAAGGTATCCCCCTTGAAAATCGCACAGCACGCTTTGTATGTAGTCTTGCCCTATTAAGCCCAGATGGCAAAGAGTATATCTTTGAAGGCAAAGTTGAAGGCTATATTATAGAAGAAGAAATAGGCGAAAATGGCTTTGGCTACGACCCCCTATTTCTATATAAAGAATTTAACAAAACAACAGCCCAAATCGACTCTACCCTAAAACACTCCATCAGCCACAGAGGCAAAGCCCTAACTCTATTATTAGATTTCTTAAATAAGATTTAGAAAAAGCCAGCCAGCCCCTAAGACACAAAAAACTTTGCACCCTCAAGTGCAAAGCCTAAAATCTAAAATAGATTGTATATAATTCGAAAGAGATACTTCTCTTTCTCTCTTACTTGTTTATTAAATGAGTCTATAGATATTTTCTACATCGAAAATTTCGTAATGTTCTGATTTAATTTGCCAGAGGGTGAATAGCTTGTGGGCTTCTTGGCTTAGGGTTTCGTAGTCTGGGTTTTGGATATTTACTTCAGACCAAGTTGTAGGAGCTCCGATTTCTCTGTAGAAGTCGATTAGGGCGTCGATAACTTCGCCTGTGGTTTCGGCTTCTACTTGGAGGATATTCTTGCCAAAGCTCATAATCCTGTCGTTTAGAGTAACGCTCATATATTCGAGCCAAGCTGGGATTAGCATAGATAGACCTGCTCCGTGAGCGATGTCGTATAAGGCACTCATTGGGTGCTCCATAGCATGACAAGGTAGGTATGTGTAGCCTAAGCCGAGACGACTTTGTCCATTCCAAGCGAGGGAACTTGCCCACATAAAGGAGGCTCTAGCATCTAGGTCATTAGGGTCTTTTTGAATTTTCTTGGCACTATCTATTATAGATTTTGACACTGCTTCTATGTAGAAATCGCTTACGCAACGCTCTTTATTTGTAGTAACAAAATAAGGCTCGCAAAGGTGAGCAAGCATATCTGCAGCAGCGTATGCAACTTGTTCTTTAGGAATAGTTAGAGTGTAAGTAGGGTCTAAGAAAGATACTCTTGGGTGAGTTAGAGAGCCACCATTTCCAGCAAACTTTTCTTTATCTTTCATAATGACAAAGCCACCATTTACTTCGCTACCAGTTGCAGGCATAGTTAGAACAGATACGATTGGTGTAGCTTCTTTTACTGCAACTTTGCCGAGCATATGCTCCCAAAAGTCTATACCCTTTGCACCTATAGAAATCGCCTTAGCTTCGTCGATAACACTACCTCCACCAACTGCGACGATGAGGTCAATCTCGTTTGCTCTAGCCTTGTCTACGCCCTCCTTTGTGTGGGAGTAAATAGGGTTAGCTTTTACGCCTCCGTGTTCGATTACTTCAATATTTTCTGAGGCAAGTTGCTCTAAAACGAGTTCGTATAAGCCACTTTTTTTGATACTATTCATACCATAAACAAATAGAGCCTTTGAGCCATATTTCTTTGCAGACTTGCCAAGAGTGTTTACAACGCCTGTACCAAAAACAACCTTGGTTGGGTTTTCGTATACAAAATTTTCCATAATAATTAAGAGTTTAAATTGTCTAAATCAGGGGAAGAAACATATCCAAAAATGCTATTTTTAGATACAGTTACTCCGTGTTCGTCTGTGCTTTCGCAAGCAGATAAGAGAGAGGCTAATGCCAATAATATAATCAATTTTAATTTCATATTTTTTTCAATTTAAAGTTTATTTAAGATTTATTTAAAGTTTGATAGAGCTTTTAAGATTTTTCAAGACTTTTCTACAGCAATTAAAAATTCCTTGTTGCCATCGCCTCCTAATATGGGAGACTCGCATACTGCAAGGATTTTGCTTTTTTCTAAGTTAGTTTCCACAAAGCTTTTGATTTTGTCTAAGCACTCCAAGCGTTTTTCTTCGTCTCGAAGTATGCCCTTTGAGCGACGTATTAAGGCTTTGTCTGTCTCAAATTGGGGTTTAACTAAGCATAATAGATAGCCTCCTTTTTTTAGTAAAAGCCAAAGAGTTTCTAAGACTTTTTCGAGCGATATAAAGGATAAGTCGCCTACTATTATATCAAAGGGCGAGTTTTTTGCATTGTCTAAAGTCAAGTCTCTAACGTCGAATTTTTCGAGATTTGTAACCTTAGGGTTTTCAAGCAAAGTCTTGTGTAGCTGTCCAGAACCTATGTCGACGCAAAGTACGCTAGAGACTCCCCTTTGCAACAAACAGTCGCTAAAGCCTCCAGTGGAAGCTCCTGCGTCTAATGCCGAAAATCCATTTACATTTAGATGGCAAAAATCCAAAATCTTCTCGAGTTTCAGCCCTCCCCTTGATACATATTTAAGGCTTTGCGAATTTTCCTTAATTTGAATATCAGCGTCGTCTGCAAATTTACGAGAGGGTTTATCTACCACTTTTGCATTGCAAAAAACAGCTCCTTCTTCAATCAAAGAGCGAGCCTTTGCCCTACTTGGGGCAAGCCCTTTTTCAAACAAAAGCTCATCTATTCTCTTCATAAGTTGCCTTAAGTGAGTTCTAAAGAATTATTTCAAGACCTTATTAGTTAATGGGTCTAAAATTCTGAAGTTTTCTACGTGGAAAGAAGGGTCTGCTCTGAAAGTTAGATGTATGTTATACTCTTTTTCAAGCACAACTAAATACTCATAATCTTGAGTTTGCAAACGCTTCAAGTTATCTGGGTGAAGTAAAATCAACATAGAAATTACGCTATCTTTATTTACGCCAGAGTTTCTCAAATTGTGGGCTGCAATCAAAATCTTTCTTTGAATTTCAGAGCATATAGTCTTTGTACTCTTTACAAGACCCTTGCCAGCACAGTAAGGACAAGGTACATAAATATTACCTGCGTTACTCATTTGGTGTCTTTGCCTTGTCATTTGTATAATACCTAATTGAGATATAGGTAGAACGTGGCTCTTTGCCTTATCGCCTTCCATCTCGTCTTTGAGGGTCTTATATACAATTTGCCTATCCTTGCGACTCTTCATATCTACAGTATCGATGATGATTAGACCTCCGATATTTCTCAAACGTACTTGACGAGCAGCTTCCTTAACAGCTTCGATATTCGCCATTACGATAAAGTCTTTACCATCTTCACTAGCCCCCTTATGAGCCCCTGTGTTTACGTCGATTGCAGTTAGTGCCTCAGTTTCTTCTATAACAATTTCGCCACCAGAAGGCAAAGATACTCTTCTTTGGAAAGTCTGAGCAATTTGCTTTTCAATATTATACCTTTCAAATATAGGTATATTTTCCTTAAACAAAGTTATCTTGGATTTAGCTCTGCCAGAAATTTCCAAAGCAGACTCTAACATTCTCTCGTATTGAGAAGGGTTGTCTATCAAAATTCTGTCTGTTTCTTCAGTTAAGAAGTCCCTTAAAGTTCTTTCAACTAAGTCAGGTTCTTTATACAATAAGCAAGGCTTGTTAGTCTTTTCTATATTCTTTTGAATTTGCTTCCAAGTCTTTAACAAGATGTTTAGGTCTCTTTGGAAATAAGTCCAACGCTTGCCTTGCCCTGCTGTACGCACGATAACGCCCATACCTTCAGGTAGCTTCATAGACTTTAAAATCTTCTTAATCCTATCACGCTCACGCTTGTCCTCTATCTTACGAGAAATACCACATTGACCCACATAAGGCATAAGCACCAAGTAACGACCAGGAATAGCAATATTAGTAGTTACCCTTGGTCCTTTGCTACCAATTTGAGTCTTAGTGATTTGTACAATAATGTCAGTGCCTATAGGGAATTTATCCACTATATCCTTTGCAGAAAACTTGCCAACTTGCTTTTTTTGCTCCTTAGTTTTGTTTTCACGTACAACTTCATAAGAGTTATCTGTTACAGATGGGAAGATGTCCCAATAGTGCAAGAATGCGTTCTTAGGTTGACCTATATCAACAAAGGCTGCCTTTAAGCCAGCTTCGAGATTTTGTATCTTACCTTTAAATATAGCACCAACTAAGCTTTCAGAACCCTTACGCTCTGTTTCAAACTTTTGCATAACGCCATTTTCAAGCAATACAACCCTAGACTCCAAAGGCTCTACGTTCATAATAAGTTCTCTATAAGGAGAGTCATCTCGCTTAAGCAACTTAATAATTTTCTCTAATAAAGGACGCTTCTTAGCCCTAAGTTTAGCTTCTGCATTAAGCTGTTCACTTGGAACAGGCTCAACTATATGCTCTTTAGGCTTTAGAGTTAATTCCTCTTCGATTTTTTGTGTAATTTTATTTTCTTTCATTTAGGTTTTCTTTCCTATTTTTTGGCGAAATTTTGTCTTTTATATCTTGTACGATGAGCCGTGCCTGTAAATACTTTGCACGATACCCAAAAGGATACAACATGTTAAAACAAAAGTTCCTCCATAACTTAACATTGGCAATGGGAGACCTGTTATAGGCATTATACCTATAGTCATTCCCACATTTATAAATATATGTGTCATCAAGACACTTGCGATAGCTATTGCCATATACGCCCCAAAGGAATCTCGAGCCAATATAGCAGTCCTCACACATGAGAATATTACTATACTTAGCAAAAGCAAACTAAGGCTTGTGCCTACAAAACCTATCTCTTCTGCAATAACAGAAAATATAAAGTCGTTATAAGCAACATCACTTGGCAAGTATCCAAGCTTTGCCTGAGTCCCTTGAGTATGCCCCTTGCCCAATAGACCTCCGCTTCCTACAGCAATTAGGCTTTGACGATAATTCCAACTTATCCCCTGCCCTCTTGGGTCTACTATCTCAGGTGCAACAAAAGACAATATTCTATTTCTTTGATAATCCTTCATCGGCAAAATTGCCTTAGATTGCCCATAGGCATTTAACGATGCAGATTTTGCTGCAGATAAATTATTATTTTCTAAATACTTAGAATATCCATATATATCTGCACTAACCAAAGCCATCAATATGCAAAATATAGCAATACAAAGAACAAAAAATCTCTTTGATAACCTGCTTATAAATAACATACTAAATAGCATTGGAGGGAAAACTAAGGTAGAGCCTAAGTCAGGCTGTAAAAATATCAATATCACTGGAAATGAATAAATACCAGCGACTAATGATAAGCTACGCATTGAGTCTTTAATCTTACCTAACTTCGAGCGTGCCAATATAGATGCCGACATAATTAATGTCGCTATCTTGGCTATTTCCGAAGGCTGTAGAGATATAAATCCAAAATTCATCCACCTTGTTGCATTAAATCGACTCTGTACAAAAGGAATATTTATCCCTAAATTTTCCTGTATAGCCAGAGGCAAAAGTAAAAGTATTGCCCCTATATAAATTATATTGGCAAAACGCATTAAAATTTCATAATCATTGAGTGCTATAATAAAGTAGGCAATCAAGCCTATCACAGCAAAAACCAACTGCTTAAACCAAAATTGTCTATGCAATGCAATCTCTTCTATATTGTAAGATTGGGCTGAATATATGAAAAATGCTCCGAGTATAAACAAAGCAATCAACGCAAAAAAGCCAAGATAATCAAATTTTAATTTCTTATCTCTTTGCTTAAATTCGCTGTAATTGCCCAAAATCATATAATTTCTATAGCACAGAATTTCTTTAAAATATCTGCGTCTACATTCTTCCTCTTCGCATAATCTAAAAACTGCTCTTTAGATATGTGTTTTAAATCGTAATATTTTGACTGCCTTGTTGGGATAAACATAGCACATACACTAGAGACCACCTGCATAGAATAGTTTTCTGTAAGTTTTACTTTCTCTTCTTCTAAAAGCTCAAAAACCTTATACTTCTCGCTATGGTCTGGATAAATTGCATAGCCCAAAGCAGGACGTATTCCATATTTTTGCCCATTGCAGAAAATCTCTCTATGCGTATATTCAGCAAGAGCTTCAACTAATCTATCAGCTAAACTTTGCCACAACAATGACATATAATTATCGTCTTTAAGGCTGTCTATCTTTTCTTTAAAGTCCACGCTTGCTATAAAATATCCCACCTTTTTATCTACAAAGTCAGATAGGGCAAAATTCTTGCCAGCGTCTGTTTTGTCTTGCTTTCTCAAAAAGCTCAAAGTTCTCGCAACTCCCTTAGAGTCTACTAAAGTCAAGTCGTCGCCAGAGTGTTCCACGTCAAAAATGGCGTAATTCACATACAAGCAATCACTCATCTCAGACATCTCTTCTAAGACTTTCAATGCGTCTGTATATAAGTTTTTCGCCTCTTCGTTTTCGTCTAAATTCCTAAGGCTAACTCCCTTTAAGTCCCAAGCATTAAAGAGTTGAGCAAATTGCAAATAAGGCTTAACTTTTTCTATATCAACAAATTGCTTCTTGCTATAATGACTTTCTATTTCAAGTTCACAAAGCTCATCTTTAAATTTATTTGCTCTAGCTTCTTCCAAGCTCAAAAGCTCTACTCTTTCCATCTTCGCAAAATATGCCTTACGCATTTCTTCTTGGCGTGCCTTTAATTCGCTTATATATTGGGCTGAGTTTTTCGACAACAAGTCAGAAGCAACCCCCGAAATCAAAGAAGCGTCCTCAACTCTAATTACTGCTCCAGAATATAAAGGTGCAATCTTAACAGCTGTGTGCAAATCGCTAGTAGTTGCCCCACCCAAGATTATAGGTGTAGTCATTGCCTCAGCTTCAAAGAGCTTAACTGTTGCAATCATTTCTTCTAGCGAAGGTGTAATTAAGGCACTCATTCCAACTAGCTTTGCATTATGCTTTTTTGCCTCATCTAAAATTCTTTGAGGCTCAACCATAACCCCTAAGTCCTTGACTGCGTAGTTATTACAAGCCATCACCAAGCCCACAATATTCTTACCTATATCGTGAACGTCGCCCTTAACAGTGGCAAGGACAAAGTTTGTTTGATTAGAAGCACTCTCGCTATTTGTTGGCATATACTTTTCTAATACAGCAACCGCCTCTTTCATAATCCTCGCACTCTTAACCACTTGTGGCAAAAACATCTTGCCCTCGCCAAAAAGCTCTCCAACCTTTTTCATCGAAGTCATCAAAGGCTTTTCTATAACCAACAAAGCCTCGCCTTCCTCAGCATAAAAGCCCTCAACTAAAGACACCAAATTGCTACTATCGCCCTTAATAAAAGCAATGTCGAGTTGCTCTTGCTTAGATAAATTTGAAATATCGACCTTTTTTGCCTCCTGCTTATTAGAGTGGAAATCGCTCGCACGCTCCAACAATCTTTCAGTTGCGTCTGGGCGTTTATTGAAAATCAAGTCCTCAATAAGCTCTCTCAAGTCAGGCTCTATATCATTTATATCCCCCAAAGTCGCCACATTTACTATAGCCATATCCAAGCCTGCTTCTATAGCATAGTGTAAAAATATAGTGTGCATTGCCTCACGAAGTGCATTATTTCCTCTAAAAGAAAAGCTTAAATTGCTCAAACCTGCACTAGTCTTTGCGTGCGGGCAAAGCTTCTTTATCTCTCTTAGAGCCTCGATAAAGTTTATAGCATAGTCGTTATGCTCCTTAATACCTGTAGCTATAGTCAAAACATTTGCGTCAAAAATTATATCTTGAGGTGCATAGCCTGCTTGCTCTATCAACAAGTCATAAGCACGTTTGCATATACTAACTTTATCTTCCTTTGTCGCAGCTTGTCCATTTTCGTCGAAAGCCATAACGAGTAAGCTCGCTCCAAACTTCTTTGCATATCTCGCCTTTTCCAAGAACTGCTCTTGCCCCTCTTTAAGGCTTAGTGAATTTAGAATAATTTTGCCCTGAGTGTTTTTAAGCCCAATCTTAAGCGTATCCCAATTAGATGAGTCTACCATAAATGGCACTCTTGCAATTTCAGGTTCGCCTGCTAAGAGCCTCAAGTACTTTTGCATACAAGCTGTAGAGTCCAACATAGACTCGTCGAAATTCAAGTCTATAATATCTGCCCCTTGCTCAACTTGCTTCCTAGATATAGCCAAGGCATCAGCAAAACGCTCTTCCTTTATAGCCTTCTTAAATATAGCTGAACCCATTACATTGTTTCGCTCGCCAACTTTAATAAAGCTCGCTCCACTTTCTGCTATTACAAGTTCCTCTAATCCACTTAAATGCAAGTCATTATTCGCTTTTTCAAAAGTTCGGGGCTTGCAATTTTTTGTAGCTTCTACAACTTTCGCAATATGCTTAGGCGTCGTTCCACAGCAACCTCCAACTATATTCAATAGCCCAGCGTCGACCACTTCAAATACAGCCCTTGCAGTGTCGTTGGGAGTTTCCTCATAGCCATATTCCAAAAGTGGGTTAGGCATACCTGCATTAGGGTAGCAATGTGTAAAGGTATTTGCGATTTTGCTAAATCTCTCTATATATGGTCTTAACTTTGAAGCTCCCAAAGAGCAGTTTAAACCCACAAAAAGTGGCTCGCAATGCTTTATTGAATTATAAAAAGCCTCTATAGTCTGCCCACTTAAAATTCTGCCTGAAGCGTCAGAAACAGTCATACTAATCCCCAAAGGCACACGCTCGTCATACTCTTCGCACAAAGTCATATACGCAAAGACCCCTGCCTTTACATTCAATGTATCAAAGCTTGTCTCTAATATAAATAAGTCAACACCAGCCTCCCAAAGAGCCTTCATTTGTTGATAATAAGCTCCAGCTAAGTCGTCAAAAGATACGCTCCTCATAGATGGGTCAGACATATCTGGCGATATGCTCGCCGACTTATTCATCGGGCCCAGTGAACCTGCTATAAACCTTGGCTTTTCTTCGCTTTGAAACTCATCACGAACTTTTCTTGCAACTTCTGCAGCCCTTGTATTCATCAAGTCCACAAAGTTTTCTGCCCCATATTCGTGTTGAACTACAGCGTTTGCCCCAAAAGTACAAAGCGTAACAATGTCGCTACCTGCTTCGTAATAACTTCTATAAATATCCTCTAATACATCTGGGCGACTTATATTTAATATGTCAGCGTCGCCCTTTAAGGAAGTCTTAATTTCAGAAAGCTCTGCACAAGTGTAATCTGCCTCTTGCAAATTCAATTTTTGTATGAGAGTTCCCATCGCACCATCTAAGTAGACAATGCGTTTTTTCAATATTGATTTAAGTAAATTTCCTGCGGAAGTGTAAGATTTACTGAGTAAGCTCATTCATATGCCTTATCAATTTGTCATTGAACTCTTTGGCACAATCATGACCTATAGACCTCAGTGCTTGCACCATCGCAGCAACTTCAACTAATCTCGCCATATCCCTACCTGGTCTGACAGGGATTTCTATATGTGGAATTTTCACACCCAAAAGTTCAAAATAGTTTAAATTTAAGCCAGTACGCTCTTCAACCATACCAGGCTTCCATTCTAAGAATGTAACAACCATACCTATCATAGACTCTGTTCTCACACAGCGAATACCAAATAACTTAGCTACGTCTATGATACCGATGCCCCTACATTCCATATATCCTCTATTAATATCGCCACTCTTGCCAATTACAAGAGATTCCGCTAATTCGCAATAAGTCAAATCGTCAGAGACCAATGAATGCCCTCTCTCAATTAGTGCCAACGCACATTCAGATTTACCTATGCCACTTGCCCCTCTTATCAAAACTCCAACGCCCTTAACGTCCATCAAAGTTCCGTGTATAGAAGTCTTTGGGGCAAATCTTCTACCTAGTAAAATCGCACTTTCTGAAGTAAAATCCTTACTTCTCATAGTCGTACTAAACAAAGCAATATTCATTTCCTCGCACATCGCCTTCATCGCAGGCA
Source organism: Opitutales bacterium (assembly GCA_044433115.1). Classification (GTDB taxonomy): domain Bacteria; phylum Verrucomicrobiota; class Verrucomicrobiia; order Opitutales; family Intestinicryptomonadaceae; genus CAKUIA01. The sequence continues at coordinate 89,778 of JAWXTY010000002.1, read as the reverse complement.
ATGGCTCTAAGCTCCTAGATACCACACAACAAGGTATCTCCTTTTCGCAAATTTGCCTAATTATGCTCTCTTGCTGAACTGAATTTAAATCCTTTAAATACGCCATCTCGCCAGCACCAAATAATTGTATACGCTGAGAGCCAAAATTTTGAAAATATCCAGTAATCGCCAATGCAGGTCTGTTCACAGCAGGCTCTAAGATTACCTTATCTAAGCCATCACCGCCTGCAACTAACTCTAGCCCAAGCTCCTCCTTATAAGACTCAAAGAAATTCCTTACCCTAATTGTGTCGATGTTTTTAGATACTGCCATAATTTTTTACATTTTAAAGTTTTCGCCTAAATACAATTTTCTGCTCTGCTCGTCGTTTACCAAAAAGTCCGATGAACCCTGACAAAGGACTTTGCCCTCGTGTATCAAATAGGCTCTATCAACTATACTCAAAGTCTCTCTAACATTGTGGTCTGTAATTAAAACCCCAATGCCCTTAGATTTTAATGCTAAGATTATATCTTGCACCTCGCTAACACTAATAGGGTCTACCCCACTAAAAGGCTCGTCCATCAATATAAACTTTGGTCTAGCTGTCAATGCCCTCGTAATTTCAAGCCTCCTACGCTCGCCACCAGATAGTGTATAAGCCTTTTGCTTTTCTAATTTAGTCAAATTCAACTCGTCTAACATAGAATAAACAAAGTCTTTCAACTCACGCCTTGGTATATCCAAAGTTTCAGCTACTGCTGCAATATTTTGATAAACAGTCAATTTCCTAAAAACCGAAGCCTCCTGAGGCAAATAGGCAATACCCATTCTACTCCTCTTATACATCGGCACTTTAGTAATATCCTTGCCATCTAAAAATACCTTGCCACTAGTTGCCTTAACTAAGCCCACAATCATATAAAAACTTGTAGTCTTACCAGCTCCATTAGGACCTAACAAGCCCACAACTTCCCCTGCCGAAAGTTCCAAATTTACTCCCTTTACAACCTGCCTCTTAGAATACTCTTTAACAAGCATTTCTGTAGATATTTTTAAGCTCTGATTATCCATAATAACTTATTAGCTGAGTATTTCAGCTTTAGCCCTTATTTACAAGCTTTTTTTAGCAAATATACGCACAAAAATAGCACAAGTAATAAACCTGTGCTATTTTCGATATTAAAATGCTGTTTATAATTATTCAGCTACAACTTCAGCCTTAACTTCGTCAGACTCTACAGAGAATTTGAAGTCAAACTTAACGTCTTTGTGTAACTTAACAAAAGCAGTATAATCGCCTAAATCCTTAACTGGAGCTTCCAAGTGAAGAACTTTCTTAGGTAATTCTATGCCAGCTTCAGCGATTTTAGCTACTAAATCTGCAGCTGTTACTGAACCAAACAACTTGCCATTATCACCAGCTTTAACGATGATTTTAATTTGCAAAGCTTCCAATGCAGACTTCAATGCTTCTGCAGATGCTAGTTCATTAGCTTCACGAATAGCTCTTCTCTTGATTAAAGCTTCGATTTGCTTTTTGTTTGCGTTGTTTACAGGTAATGCCATCTTGTTTGGGAACAAGAAGTTACGTGCGTAGCCAGCTCTAACGCTAACTTGATCGCCTTCGCCACCTAATTTTTCAACTGGCTTTACCAACAATATTTCTTTAATTGCCATAATATTTATCTCTTATTTTTTTGAATTTTATTTAAATTTTTTAAGGTAGTCTTAAAATGGAACATCGTCATCTTCTAAATCATCTGCAGTGTCATTTGCCCTACTTGGAGCAGGAGCTTGACGCACAGAAGGCGAAGAGCTTTCGTAGCTATTGCTTGAATAAGAAGAGTCAGAGTCATTTCTGCCACCAACAAATTCAAAACGTTCCAACACAACTATCATTTTTGTACGCTTCAACCCAGGAGTATTCTTATCCTCCCAAGAATCTTGACGTAATCTACCTTCGACTAAAATAGGTCTGCCACGAGAGAAAAATCTCGCTACATTTTCAGCTGTCCTACCAAAACACTCTATATCCACATAGCAAACCTCTTCACGAGACGCACCATCTTGACCTGAGAAAGAACGATTTACAGCTATCGCAAACTTAGCAATCATCATACCACTTTGCGTTTGCCTTGTTTCTGGATCTCTAGTGAGATTGCCGATTAAAATTACCTTGTTAAACGATGCCATATTAATCTATCCTTTTGAAATTATACTGATTGTATCATTACACGATTGACAGTCTTGTCAAGGCGTAACTTTTCGTTTATAGCAGCTACTGTAGTAGCAGGACCTTCGTATGCTATACGTACATAAATGCCCGCTGGGAATTTACGATCTGTAACACGAGCAAATTCTTTAGTACCAAGATTTTCCACCTCAGATACTGAACCACCTACCAATGTTATTACTGACTTTAACTTTTCGATTAAAGTCTCTACTGATTCTTCATAAGATCTTGTATCTAGTATGAATACTGCACTATATTTGTTGTTTTTCATCTTTATTATTTTTTTTGATTTATTAGATTTTGTGCAAAAGCAATACCTTTAGTAAACATTAGTTCAAAGGATTTTGCCACTTGCCCAGTCAAAGATTGTAGTTGCTCGATTTCTATATCTGATAATTTAGATAAAACATAATCGCTAAGAGGCATAGTCTTAAAGGGTTTTGCCCCTATACCAACTCTATACCTCAAAAAGTCTGTGCCAAATTGAGATATAATATCTGCCAAGCCATTATGTCCTCCCGAAGATGCCCTTTCAGTTATCTTTAACCTTCCTAAATCCATTGTTATATCATCATAAAAAATGGCAACTTCACTTATATTGAGTTTAAAAAACTTCAATACCTTTTTTAAGTTTACTCCACTTTCATTCATATAACCAAGCATATCAGCGAGTATCAACTCATTGTTTCCAACTTGAACCCTTGTGATATTTGCACTACAGAATTTATTATAGCTAAAGCTCTTGCCGAGTTCTTTTGCCCAATGCCTTAGAACTATTTGTCCTGCATTGTGCCTCGTTTTTGAGTATTTTTCTGGAGAATTACCCAAAGCTACTGCTAATCTTATCATGTAAAAGAACGATGTTGCTAAGCTTGAACCTAGCAACATATTTTAAATTACTTATTTGCTTCTGCTGCTAATTCAGCTGCTGCCTTTGCAGATACTGTACAAGCAATTAGAACTCTTTCTGCATTGTCTACAAATTCAATGCCTTCCATCTTAGGTAAATCTGCAACTGATAGAGATTTTCCTGCTTCTAAAGAGCTGATGTCAATAACAACTTCTTCAGGGAGGTCTCTAGGTCTGCAAACAGCCTTAACTTCGTGGTGGTACATTTCAATAACGCCGCCGCCATTTTTAACACCTATAGATTCGCCAAAAGCTCTCAATGGCAATACAACTGTCATTGGCTTGCCTCTAACAACTTCTAAAAAGTCGATGTGCATAATTTCGCAAGTTACGCTGTCTCTTTCAACTTTCTTGATTACTGCGTAATTGTCTTGAGTGCCATTTGCATAGTCTAAGTCTAACAATGCTGCTTTACCTGTAACAAACTTTTCGATTTTTGAATATTCGATTTTGTCTACTACTAGAGCTTTAGTTCCGCTTTCTCCGTATATTACTGCAGGTATTCCTCCGCTTTTGCGGCAGCGTTTAGCTGTATTGTTGCCTATTTCTTGGCGTTCTTTAACTGGTAGTTTGATTTGATTCATTTTAATATCTCTTATTTTTAAAAAATTTAAAGCAAATGTCCCCACACAGCAAATATTGTGAGAGCACACTCCTAAAAGAAGAAATAACTTAGCTACAAAATTTTAAATTGCAACAAAAATTTTTAATTATTTTAAAAAAATAAATTTGAAATAACTAAAGTTTTACTATTAGATGTACTAATATATGGCGAATAATAAAAAAATAACACCTATGATGGAGCAATATTGGGATTTCAAAAAGGACATTCCAAAGGATACTTTACTCCTATTTAGACTTGGGGATTTCTATGAGATGTTCTACGACGATGCTGTAGAAGGTTCTAAGATTTTAGGCATAACTCTAACTAAACGTCAAAATTACCCTATGGCTGGTATTCCCTACCACTGCATAGACCAATATTTAAAGAAGCTATTAGACTCTGGCAAAAAGGTTGCTATATGTGAACAACACGAGAAAAAGCCAGACGAGAAAATTGTAAAGCGATATATTAGTAGAATAATTTCAGCTGGAACATTCCTTGAGGACTCTCAATTAGAGGCAAAGGAACGCAATTTTATGTATGCAATAGACATAGATTTAAAGACACGTCGGCTCTTTGCCTCGTGGATAGATATTAGTACAGGCGAATTTCAAACTAGTGTATTCGATGACCCTGCAGATTTCCTCCCTATACTCTCGGCAAATAGACCCAAAGAAATCCTTTTGCCAGAAGAAGCCTCTAATCTTTGGAAGTCCGACCCTAATCTAATTATGTGGCATATCAATTTTAGGCACATTTTAGATTTATGCCCTGTTACTTTAATATACGACTATATCTTCGACTTAGAATATGGCTACAATCAAGTGATAAAAGCCCTAGATAAGCTAAACCTAGATGGCTTTGGAATAAGTTGCTCATACCCATCTATAGGAACAGCTGGAGCTTTGGTATTTTACACTAGTGAAAGCTTGAGACACTTGCCTGCATTGCATACAATAAAGAAGTTCGACTCTGGCAAGCATATGCTTATAGATGCCTCAACTCAGCGTAACTTAGAATTGTTTAAAACTAGCTACGGCTCGAGAACTGGCTCACTGCTCGATATTATAGACAACACAAATTCGCCAGCTGGAGCAAGGCTCTTAGAGTCATATTTAGCACACCCTTCTATGAATATTAGGGAAATTAGACATAGGCAAGAATGTAGCTTTGAGTTATATTCAAATCCATCTCTACTAAATAAGCTCTGCGATAAAATTTCAAACATAAGGGATATAACTCGTATTTTATCTCGTTTAAAGAATGGGCTAAAAAATCCTAAGGAGTTAAAATCTATACTTCAGACTATACAATCTATAGAGCCTATTAAAGCTATCTTAGAGGAAATTAATTTGCCAAAATCAAAGGAACTATCTTCTAAAATAGAAAGCTTTAAGGACTTAGAAACTCTCTTGGAAAATGCCCTAAACGAAGAATTGCCCTCAAAGCTTCAAGATGGCTCTATAATAAGAGAGGGCTTTGACGCCGAGCTAGATGAGATTATTACTATTAGCAAAAATTCAAATAATATGCTTTTAGAATTTGAAAAAGAGCAACAAGAGCTAACTGGTATAAAGAATTTGAGAATAAAGCACACAGGTCCTTTTGGATTTTCTATAGAAGTTACAAAGTCTAACTTGGCTCTAGTTCCCCAATATTATATAAGAAAGCAAACTCTAGTTAATGCTGAGCGTTTTACTACTGAAGTCTTAACTAAGATGGAAGCTGAAATTCTAACAGCCCAAGAGCGTGCATTAGCTAGAGAAGTAGAAATCTTTGAAAGTATCTTAAGTAAAATATTAGAAAAGTCTAATGCTCTAATAGAAACAGCGAACATTTTAGCCGAAATAGACATATATGCTTCCTTTGCAAAAAGTGCAATAGAATGGGACTATACTATGCCTGTATTCGATGAAGCCTGCGACTCTATAGAAATAAAACAAGGCAGACACCCTGTTATAGAACAGATGCTAAAAAAAGACTCTATAGGCTTAGTTCAAACAAATAACTTTGTGCCAAACGACACTTATTTATCCTCTTGCGACGAGCAAATTGCCTTAATTACAGGTCCTAATATGGCAGGTAAATCTACTTATATAAGACAAGTTGCCTTGATTGCGATTATGGCTCAAATAGGCTCTTTTGTGCCTGCAAAGTCTTGTAGATTATCTATTACAGATAGGCTATTTAGTAGAGTTGGAGCTTCAGATGAGCTATCAAGGGGCAATTCTACTTTTATGGTAGAGATGAACGAGACTGCAAATATCTTAAATAACGCCACAGATAACTCTCTCATAATCTTAGACGAAATTGGCAGAGGAACAAGCACTTACGATGGTCTTAGCATTGCTTGGTCTATAGTTGAATACCTCCACAAAAGCGATTTACGTGGAACTAAAACTCTTTTTGCGACGCACTATCACGAGCTTACAAAGCTTGAGGGTATGCTAAGTAGACTAGTAAATTACAAAGTCTGCGTAAAGGAATATAACGACGACATCATATTTACACGCACTATAGAAAAAGGGCAAGCTGATAGGTCTTATGGAATACAAGTTGCAAAGCTTGCAGGTCTTGCTCCTGAAATTATTTCTCGTGCAAAGGAAGTTCTAGCAGAACTCGAAAAGGAAGGCAATATAGTTGTATGCAAGCTAGACTCTAAACTTGCTCAAAGTCCTAAATTAAAGGGTATGAAAAAGAAAATCCTCCTCGATGGAGAAGATGGAGTTAGCCAACTTAGCTTCTTTTAAAGGCTGATTTCTACAAAGATTAATATATGAATAGCCAGCTTCAAGAGAAACTTAGACACATAACAACTTCGGCAGGAGTTTATGTTATGAAGGATAAGTTTGGGCAAGTCATATATATAGGAAAGGCGAAAAACCTTAAAAATAGGGTCTTGCAATATTTTAGAAAGTCTAAAACTCGTTATCACAGCCCAAAGATTGTGTTTTTAGTAGAGAGCGTAGAAGACATTGAATTTATTGAGTGTAAGAACGAGCCTCAAGCTCTACTCTTAGAAAGCAAGTTGATAAAGGAGTGGAAGCCTAGATATAATAGCGATTTAAAGGATAACAAAAACTTCTTGTTGTTGCGTATAGAAATGTTTAAGACTTTGCCTGTATTTACACTTTGTAGGAGTAGGAAGGGCGATAATAGCTTATATTTTGGTCCATATCCAAGTGCAGATAAAATTCATAGCGTATTGAGAATTCTAAAGCAAAAGTTTGGGATTATAGACTCTAGTGCAAAGCCAAAAAAATCTAAAGATGACAACACTTGGATACTCTACGACGACGCTAGAGCTGAAATTTACCAACACTCTTCTATCTTAACTAAAGAGGAATATCAAGAGCGTTGCGATAATGCCATAGAATTTCTAAAGGGGCAAAGTAAGGAAATTTTAGTAGAGCTTCAAGAGAAAATGCTCGTAGCCTCCGAAAATGAAGAATACGAAAAGGCTGGCAAATTTAGAGATCAAATAACAGCTATTAAAGATACCCTTAAACTCAATAAACAAGCTAAATCTCTTGCAGACATTGCTAAAAGCCCTAAGGAAGTTGCAGATATTGCCCTTAGCGAGCTTAGCAAGACTCTAAATTCAGCAGAGAAAATATCGTCAATGGAGTGCTTTGATATATCGCATATATCAGGTAGCTTTTGCGTTGCCTCGATGGTACGCTTCGAAAATGGAGTGCCTAATAAATCTAAGTATAGACACTACAAAATTAAAACTTTCAAAGGCAATGACGACTTTAGATCGATGAACGAAGTTGTTACAAGGCGTTACAAAAACGCAATGACACCCCCTGACCTACTTGTAATAGACGGCGGTGCAGGACAACTCAGTGCAATCGCCGACATATTTATAGATATAGAAAATAAGCCTAAGCAAATTATAGGTCTAGCTAAGAGAGAAGAGACTATAGTATTGGAAAATTCCCAAGGCGAGATAAAGCTAGATAGGACAAATGAGGCTCTAAAACTCTTGCAACGTATTAGAGATGAAGCTCATAGATTTGCAAATTCCTTTAATGAAGAACTTCGTATTAAGGCGATTAAAGAAAGCATTTTAGACGATTTTAATGTCAGCCAAACTAAGAAAGTTATGCTATTGAAAGAATTTGGCTCTATAAAAGAACTAAGGCAAGCTAAGGCAACTGATATTGCAAAGCTAAGGGGAATAAGCCTAAAATACGCAGAAAGTTTATTGGAGTTTTTAAAAGAAAATGCTTAGGGGAGTTAAATAAGAAAATGCCTAAAGAAATTACTATAATTACGGGGGCGACTGCATCGGGCAAAAGCCAATGTGCAATAGATTTTGCCTTAGAAAATAACGCAAGCATAATTTCTTGCGACTCTATACAAGTCTATAAATATATGGATATAGGCTCTGCTAAACTCACTAAAGATGAAATGCAAGGGGTTAAGCACTACCTTATAGATATAGCAGAACCAAGCAAGAGTTTTGATGTGTTTAGCTATATAGAAGAGGTGAAGTTGGCTATAGAGGACATCACGGCAAGTGGCAAAAATATTGTGGTTGCAGGAGGTAGCCCCTTTTACTTGCAATCTTTTTTTAGTGCTATAACTGACGATATTAAAGTTAGCGAAACTACACGCAATTATGTCAAAAATCTTGAAGAAGATGGGGGCAAAATCGCCCTGCAAGAAAAACTTTTGAGCTTGGATAGCAATGCCTCAAAATTTGTAGATATGGCAAACCCTCGCAGATTGACTCGTGCTATAGAGAGAGTTATGGAAAGTGGGCTTGGAGTAGAAGAAATACTGGAAAATTTCAAAAAGATGCCCTGCCCTTATGGGGATATAAAAAGAAATGTAATTTTCCTAAATCGCCCTAAAGATGAAATGCAAGAACGCATAGAAAAACGCACTCAACTTATGCTAAATGCAGGTCTAATAAAGGAATGCGAAAACTTGCTTAAACTCGATATAAAAACCAATCCCTCAGCCTACCTATCTACAGGCTATATAGAGTGCTTTAGAGCAATAGAAAGTGGCAATATAGACGAAGCGAAACTCGCCCAAGAAATAAGCCAAAACACCCTAAAACTAGTCAAAAAACAAGGCAAATTCTTCAGAAATACCTTGAAGCTAAATGCTTAAGAAAATTTTTCTTAACGATTATAAGTCTACTAATTAAGCCAAAAATTTGCGTAGCAAAATTTTTGTAGGGGCGTGAGATTGCCTTTCAGGCGAGTATTTGGAAATTTTTGAGGATAGCAGCGTATATTAATACCTAAGAGTCTCAAAAATTTTCGAAACGGAGCATCAAAGGTAATATCACGCCCCTAATTAGGCTTAACCTCAACAGTAATCTGCACTTTGCCAGAATTTAAACCTCTTGGAACGCCGAAAATGGAGCGTTCTTCGCCTTCTTTAACAGGCTTGTCGACAGTGATTGTCTTTTTTTGATAAGGGTTGTTAGCTTGCTGAGATTTATCAGGAATAGCCACAGGTGCGTAATTCTTATTAGGGTCAGAAAAGTCTTGAACTTGACCTCCAGATGACGCACGAGACTCGCCTCCTTTTTGCGTAGAATTAGCAGAATTAGAGCCAACTTCCCTGTAAGATTGTCCCCCAGAGGTGTTTGTGCCTTGAGTAGAACTTGAGCTTTTGCCAATGCCTCCCATATCTTTCATAGAGTTTGGCAAAGAAAATTTTACAGAAGAATTGTCTATCTTTTTGTCAGAAAAATTCAATAAATCTAATATACTCGACTCCTTTTGCTGAACAGTTGCAGCCACTGGTATCCCAGCTTCAGTAGAGTCTTGCCTTGCAGTTTGAGAGTGGTACTTATTTATGTCCGACATAGACCTATCCATCAAATCGCCATACATCGCCTCAATGCTCTCACCCATATCATTCTTCTTAGAAAAGTCCGATTTGCCTTGGTATCCACGAGTTAAATCCCTATCCTTATTATCCAAGAAAAGCTCTTTATTATCGTCATAGAAGCGAGATTTATTGTCTAAGCTACTCTTGTTTTGATTGTAATAAGAGCCATCTAGCCCCCCTGCACGCTTGTTTGCGTCGTAGTAAGTATCGCTGTTATTAACACGCTTATTTGAATCGTAAAAGCTCTTATTTGAGTCGTAGAAATTACTTGTGCTAAAGGACTTATCAGACTCTCTAAATTTCTTATTTTTATCTCTATACGACTCCGTAGAATATCCCTTTTTAAAAGACATATTCGTCCTTGTCAAGTCATTGAGTCGCCCCTGCCCTAAAGCACTTAAGCTTAGCACACTACAAAAAATAAAAACTATGAGCCTCTTAGTCATATTATAATACGACACCTATTATTGCCAAAATACGCTCTAAATCGTCGTTATCCATATAATCTATCATTATCTTACCCTTTTTAGAGGCAGTTGCCTTAACTTGGATATTTGCAGATAGTCTTTCACGCAATTTATCTTCAATTTGCTTAAGAACAGCGTCTTGCATACTTTGATTTAGCTTAGAACTTGGGCTAATCTTATCGTCTTGATATTTGATTTTGTGGGCTAATTCCTCTGTAGCTCTCACATTTATGCCTGTTTCTATAATTTTCCTAGCCAACAAAGACCTATGTTCTGTAGAGTTTATACCCAACAAAACTTTGGCGTGCCCCATTGATATTAAGCCAGAAGATATGTATTGCTGAATGTCCTTAGACAAAGTCAAAAGCCTCAAAGAGTTTGCCACAGATGAACGAGCTTTGCCCACACGACTAGAAATAGAGTCTTGAGTCAACTTGAAATTTGCCATTAAATTAGCATAACCTAAAGCTTCTTCCATAGGGTTTAAATCGCTTCTTTGCAAGTTTTCAATCAAGCCCTTAACAGCAGCCGAAGAGTCTGAAGCCTTTTGCACATTTGCAATTATACGCTTCATACCCAAGTGCTTACAAGCCCTCCAACGCCTTTCGCCTGCGATAATCTCATAAGTATTATCATCGACTTTTCTAAGAACTATAGGTTGCAAAAGCCCCTCTTGCGATATACTTTCAGCAAGCTCTTCAATGCTCTCTTGGCTAAATTCCTTACGTGCTTGATATGGGCTTGCTATGATTTTTTCAATCAAAACCTCACTAAAAAGATTGTGCGAAAAGCTCGCCAAGCTCTTTTCCGAAGCAAGGACAGTGGAAACCAAAGGTATTTTTTGGTCTTTGCTCGCCCCAGTTGTAGCAATTATAGACGATAAGCCTCTGCCTAAAGATTTTCTTTCGTTTGCCTTTGCCATAATATTACTTTTGAGGGATAAATAATTCTTGTCCTACTTGTATAGCAGTAGGGTTAGCTATAGTGTTTGCGTCTTGTATCCACTTGATTTTAGAGTTAAACATAGAAGCAATCTTGCTTAAATTGTCGCCCCTTTGCACTGTATAATTCACACCAGTCTTAGGGAAATCGCCCGAAAAGGAAGTAGTCAAAGTCGCACTTGGGCGAGACTCTATAGAAGATACCACTTTTTGCAAAGCAGTATTTGTTTGAGCTGCCATATTATCTAAGTCTTTCTTTACCAAAACTATAATATCACTCTTAAGAGCTTGTAACTTTGCATCAAATTCTGTTTTAAGCACATTGTTTTGAGCAGATACAACATCGCCAGAAACAGTGCCACTTTGCCTATATTTCAAAGCCTCGTTCTCACGTCTAAGTTGTTCTACTTCAAGGCGTAGCTGCCCAACTTCTCGACGCATTAAAGCAATGTCTTGAGTTAAGTCTGCAACACTATTGCCTCTATTTTGCGAAAATGCAAGGCTTGGCAATATAAATAAAGTCATTAATAAATATTTTAACATACTCATCTAAGTTAAAGCTAATTAAAAATTTTTCAATGCAAAAATTATTTTAATGTTGAAAATTTTCTAAAAAATGATGAATTTGTCTATATGATTATAGATTCGCAACTAAAAGCTCAAATACAAGACCTAAACAAAGAAGCAAAAATATTATGGAGGTTTCTTTGACATAGATACAAAAATCTCTGCAATCAAAGAACTTGAAGATATAATGGCTCAAGCCAACTTTTGGGACGACCAAGCTAAAGCTCAAAAAACTATATCTAAACTAAACTCGCTAAAGGCTATAGTAAACACTCAGCTTGAACTGAAATCAAAGCAAGACGACATCGCAGCCTTTGTTGAGCTTGTCGAAGAAGCTGGCGATAATGATATGCAAAGCGAGTTGCAAGCTGATGTCGACTCTCTTAAACTTTTTGTCGAAGACTGCCAAATCAAGTCGTTTCTATGTGGCGAACTCGACTCTTCTAATGCAATCCTTAGCATACACGCAGGTGCAGGTGGCACTGAAAGTTGCGACTGGGCTGAAATGTTGCTAAGAATGTATAATAGATGGGCAGAAAGGCGTAACTGGAAAGTAGAAATCGACGATATACTCTCTGGCGAAGAAGCAGGTATATCTAAGGTTACGATACGTATTATAGGCGAAAATGCCTATGGATATTGTAAAGCTGAACGTGGTGTGCATAGACTAGTTCGCATAAGCCCTTTCGACTCCAACAAAAGGCGACACACTTCCTTTTGCTCTGTAGACGTAATTGCAGAAATTGAGGACGACATAGACCTCGACATCAAAGACGAAGAAATTCGTATAGATACATATAGAGCAAGTGGCAAAGGTGGGCAACACGTAAACAAAACAGATAGTGCAGTTCGCATAACGCACTTGGCGACAAATATAGTGGTATCTTGCCAAAACGAGCGAAGCCAAATGAAGAATAAAGCTACTGCTATGAAGCAACTTAAGAGTCGTCTATACGAGAAAATGCAAGACGAAAAACGCTCTGCGATGGAAAAATTCTATGGCGAAAAAGGCGAAATATCTTGGGGTAACCAAATCCGAAGCTACGTATTCCAGCCCTACCAAATGGTAAAAGACCTACGCACTAACGTACAAACTGGTAACGTAATTGCAGTTATGGACGGCGATCTCGACCTCTTTGTAAACTCGTGGCTACGTGCAGGCTGCCCCAACAACAGAAATAAAGAAATCAATATGGACGACATTTAATTGACTTTAAGGTGAGTTCTAAAAATTGGCAATTAGCTATTTTTAAGATTATTTTTAGCGTAATTTTCTTGTTTTTTAAGGCGAATAATGCAATTATTTAAGGTAAAAACAAGGAAATTCAAGCAAAAATAGGCTAAAAAGAGCAATTGTAGCTTATCTTAGTGCAAAAACAAAGTTTTTGCTTTCTTGAAAAAACCAATTTTTAGAACTCACCAATATATAAATAAACAATATGAAATACTATAAATATCACGCATTAGGAAACGATTACTTGGTTTTGGACGTAAAAGATTGCCCAACACCTCCAAAGGATAAGGACATTGTTAGATACTGCCATCGTAACTTTGGCTTAGGCTCAGACGGTATCCTATATGGACCTATGCCATCTGAAGTGGCTGACTTTAAACTAAGAATATATAACCCAGACGCTTCTGAAGCAGAAAAATCTGGCAATGGCTTACGCATATTCGCTCGCTACCTCTTCGACTCTAAATTAGTTCAAGAAGATAAAGAATTTTCGGTAGAAACTCTCGGCGGCGTTGTTAAATGCACTGTTAGCGAAAAAGGCAAAAAAATTACTGTAGAAATGGGTAAAGTTAGCTTTAGCTCTGACATAATCCCTGTAGTAGGCTCTTCTCGTGAAGTTCTAAATGAAGAATTTGAAATCTTAGGCGAAAAATATACTTTCTGCTGTGCAACTGTTGGTAACCCACACTGCGTACTTCCTATGCAGGAAATATCTGCAGAACTAGCTTGCAAAATCGGTAGCATAATCGAAAACAAAACAGAACTATTCCCTAACAGAACCAACGTTCAACTCCTTAAAGTCCTAGATAGAAACAATATCCAAATCGAAATCTGGGAACGTGGTGCTGGCTATACACTAGCGTCTGGCTCAAGCTCTAGTGCAGCAGCTTCTGTAGCATACAAACTCGGACTCGTCGATGGCGACATAACTGTTCATATGCAAGGCGGTCTCCTCTCCATAAATATAGACCCTGACTTCAATATCGTTATGGTAGGTCCTGCTACTCGTGTTGGCACTTACGAAGCCGACGACGAATTATTAGAAGATTAAAGCTAAGCTAAAAGCTTTTGCTTTGCAAAACTTTCGTGTTCCCTTCACATCGAAAGAGAAGTATCTCTTTCGAATTATATACAATCTATTTAAGATTTTAGGCTTTGCACTTGAGGGTGCAAAGTTTTTTTGTGTCTTTGTTTCAATGCAAGAATTTTCTATTTGTGATTTATCTTTAATCGATAGATATTTGCGACGACTTTGACTGAAAGCCAATTAGAGCAACTTTAATCGATAGATATTTGCGACGACTTTGACTGAAAGTCAATTAGAGCAACTTTAATCACAGATGATAAATTTTTTAATATGTGCCACAGTTTGTTTCTTAAGTGTAATTTATATATAAATTGTACTTAAGAAACAAACACTGCTTTGCCTTACACAGCAAAGCCCACACTGCAACAGCGACGCAAAAACGCCAACTAAAAAAATAAACAAATAAACAAAGACCTACAGCTACAACAGCGATTAACACAACAATGGTATCAAGTGCCTCACTTGCTCGGGGGTGCAGGGGGCTGAGCAAGCCACCTGCCTCAGGTGTCGGGGCGAGTAGCCCTGACAATCTGTACAGCTTTGCAACAGATAACAATCAATCTCGCCCCTGACAACTGTCCACTGTCCACTAAAAAAGCTGTCCACTAATAAAAAGCTGTTCCAGCTTTTTATTTATTTTCTTCTCGTTTGAGGAGGAAGAAGGTTCTTAGGAGGAGGGTGCATTCTTCTTGGAGGGTGCCTTGGGTTATTTGTAGTTTGTGGTTTAGGGAGTTGACTTCGTTTATGTTTATAGCACCTCCGAGGAAGCCCATTTTTGGGTCTGGAACTGCATAGACTACACGAGCGAAGCGAGACATAATGCTTGCACCTGAGCACATTGGGCAAGGTTCTTTAGTTACGTATAAGGTACACTCGTTTAGACGCCAATCTTCGAGGAAGGAGGAGGCTTGTCCTATTGCAATAATTTCGGCGTGGGCAGTGGCATCTTGATTTTGTTCAACCATATTAAATGCTTTTGCAATTACCATTCCATCTAGGGCAATCACTGCCCCTACTGGGACTTCGCCTAAGTTCCAAGCTTTTAGGGCTTCGTTGTAGGCAATAGACATAAAGTAAGTATCATCTCTATTGAGTTCAGATGGGTAAATTGGGCTAAATGGGCAATCAGGAAAAGTCTTTTTCATAAAAAATTGATACATTTAAATCTTTATGCTTGACTCTATGCAAGAAAAAAACACAAATAGTTTCTTTAAATTATAAAAACGATAATTATGAATAAATAAATATGGCAGATTGCGTAGAAGTAGAAGGAAAAGTAGTATCAGTTCTCCCTGGAACAATGTTTAGGGTAGAATTAGAAAATGGGCACCAAGTTTTGGCACACATATCAGGTAAGTTGCGTAAGCACTTTATTAAGCTCACTACAGGTGATAGAGTAAAGATGGAGATGACTCCTCAAGACATCGACAAGGCAAGGATTGTTTATCGTATGAAGAACATCAATGCTGCTCCAAGGAACGCACCTGTTAGAAGTTTTGGTCCAAGAAGGCGATAATTAAATGATTAGGAACAAAGCCATAGTATTAAGTGCGTGGCTTTTTTTGTCGCTAGTGATACTCTCTGGGGTATCTATATTTTTAGGGTCGGCTAATTTGCAGTGGCAAGAAGTGCTTAGGGCTTTTTGCTTTTTAGGCGATGATGCGACTATATCTAGTATACTTTGGCAGATAAGAGTTCCACGTTTAGTATTGGCGATTTTGATTGGCTCATCGCTTGCACTAGCTGGAGCTATAATGCAGAGTTTGTTTAGAAATCCCTTAGCAGACCCATCTATAACTGGGGTATCCTCTGGGGCAGCCTTGGGGGCTGTAGTATATATAAGTTTAGTTAGCCAATTTAGTTTTGGCATACAAATATTTGCCTTTATTTTTGGTATGCTAGCCTACTTTTGCGTGTATATGCTAGGGACTAAAGGCTCTAAGGCTTCGACTTTATCTTTGTTGTTGGCAGGAATTGCCATAAACGCATTTTGTGGGGCAGTTGTTGCCTTTTTTATGTATACAGTGCGAGATATAGGATTGAGGGGCTTTATATTTTGGTCTTTGGGGAGTTTAAACTTTGCGAGTTGGCAAGAGATTATCCCTGCATTAGTCATAAATATTTGCATATTTTTATTTATGATATTTAAGGCGAATACGCTCAATTTAATGCTTTTAGGTGAGCAACAAGCTTATTATAGTGGGGTAAACGTCAAAAAGATGCAGTTTATCTTTGCAGGAAGTGCTGCGTCTTTGACAGCAATAGCAGTTGCATTGTGTGGGATTATATCCTTTGTGGGGCTTGTTATTCCTCATATAGTGCGTATGATAGTGGGAGCTGACAATAGGAAAGTCTTGCCTATATCTACTTTAGCTGGGGCAAATTTGATAGTGCTTGCAGACATTATTTCAAGGGGCTACAACCCTACAGACCCTGTACCTATAGGCGTTATTACTGCCTTTATAGGGGCTCCATTTTTTGCATATATATTGAAATCTAAAAGATGATAGAATTAAAGGACATAAATTTTTCTTATACTAAGGATAAAGCTATACTTAGCAATTTTTCTATGAATATTGCAAGGGGCGAGTTCTGTTCTATATTGGGTTTAAATGGCATAGGCAAATCTACGCTAATTAAAATTATTGCAGGATATTTAAAGGCAAATAGTGGCTCTGTGGAAATTGCTAAAAAAGATATAAAGAGCTACTCAAGTTTAGAGCTTGCAAAGATACGCTCTGTGCTAGAGCAAGAGAGCGAACTTAACTTTAGTTATAGCGTAAAAGAAGTTGTGGCTCTTGGGCTTTTTGGATATAATTCTAATAGCGAATTTTTAGAAGAAATTATGCAAAAATGCGAGATTTTAGAATTAGCAAATAGAGACTACACAAGCCTTTCAGGTGGCGAAAAGCGAAGGGTATCACTTGCTAGAGCTATAATACAAATATACGCTGAGGATATGTCTGACAAAATATTATTTTTAGACGAGCCAAGTGCATCTTTAGACCCAAAACACACTATATTAATTATGAAATTAGCAAAGGAATTGCAAAGCAAAAAGTGTACAGTAATATCCATTTTGCACGACCCAAACTTAGCCTACACATACTCTGATAAGATAGTTGGAATTAGCGACGCAAAACTAGCCTTTAGCCTAAGCCCCCAAGAATTTATGCAAGAAGATATAATATCTAAGCTATACAACTGCCCTTGCCAAATTCTAAAAACAGAGAGCAAAACTGCCGTTATCTTTTAAGAGCTTGCCTAATTAGAAGCAATTTTTAGAAGCACCTCTTTTTAAAAACAGGGATAAAGCCTAATAGATAGTATGTTTTAGTTTCCTTTAGCTCTTTAATTTTAAACCAGCATATGCCAGCGAAATTCCACTGACGCTTTGTGATTTTTTCGTAATTTTCAGGTAGAGGCAAATTGTGCTTTTTGAAAAATTCTATAGTATACTTTTTTGCCTTATAAAAGTTCTCTTGCTTTTTATTACAAGGGGCAGTTTTAACTATAGAATTTGGGTTTGCCCTGTAGTAATAAACAGCTTCGGGAACAACAACTAAAAGCTTTGATTTAAGCACGACTTCAGGTAGCCACATCATATCTTCAAAGTACATTCCCTTTGCAAATTCAAAATTTTCAAGCAATTCTCGCTTATAGAGCTTGCCCCAAACATAAGAGGAATGAGGCATATTACACGCCTTAATCTTGTCAGCTAAATTCTCAAAAACAGCTTGCTTGTCGTGATAAATTCTATACCTAATGTGGCTTTTATATTTACGTATACCAACAGAAACAGCAATGCAAGCATCGTGTTCAATTATAGCATTATATAGCCCTTGCAAATAATCATCATTAATCCAATCGTCAGCATCTAAGAAACTTATATAATCGCCCTGAGCAATTTTCAAAGCATTGTTACGAGCCTGCGACTGCCCTTGATTATCTTGAATTAGAAGCTTAATACGAGAGTCTTTTTTTGCGTATTCTTGCAAAATATCCAAAGAATTATCTGTGCTTGCATCGTTTACACAAATTGCCTCCCAATCTGTAAATGATTGCCCCAACAAAGAACTTAAGCATTTAGACAAATACTTATCTGCATTATAAACAGGTATAATTATAGATATTTTAGGCATTAAATCCTCCATAGAAATCATTTTTGAGCTTTAATTATATAAAGCGAGCAAAAATAAAATCGATTCATATATATTAAGATTAAGCTTAAGATTTAGCTTATCCTTATAAAAAATAAGAGCCAATTAGAGCAAAAGAGAAAAGAAAGAGCAAGCCTTTTTTTGTCTCTAAAAAAATACGAAGGAATGCTTCTTTTAAATGATTTCACAAAAACTTAATCAACTTAAAGTTAGGAGCTACATTTTTATTTTTTGCACTGCCCAAAGTCATAGTTGTCTTTACTTTGTCTTTCCTGCTAGGCTTTATCTTGAGTTCCGAGACGAGTTTTAGGTTATTTAGCCCCTTAAAGCTCTTTAGCGAGTCGCCGTTAATATCTTTAAAATCCTCTGCCTTTAGCTTTATAGATTGCACTTTGTCGCTTGCACTTAGAGTGATTTCCTTGGCGTAAGTATCTAGGGCAATTACAAAACCTGTCGCCTCTTTTGCCTCAACTTCTATAAGCAAAGTGTCGCTTGTTTGATAGTAATTATCAGATAATTTATTAGTCATCAAGTCCCAAGAATTTATGTCGTATCTATAAAAATCCTTATGCCAATTTTCTTGAGTGCTATCTAAAATCACGCTAGAGCTTGAATTATCCTCAAATTTCACAAAATCTGGAGCGTCAAACATCATCAACTTAGTAGAGACAACAAGGCTATTTGCAGTGCTAAGTCTGTAGTAATGCCCTGCAAAGGTGTAATCCTTTTTTAGGTCGTAAATCACATTTGCATATACCCACAAAGGCTTGTCTTTTTTAAATAAATCAGGCAAGGCAACTTCATACTTGCCATCTTTATTTTTATTCATTTTAGCATAGTGCCAAAACCTTTGCTTGTTTAAGTCTCTATCGCCCCTATCGCCTTGAAAAGAGTAATATAAATCGACTTCCTTTATATTTTGAGCATTGTGCTTATCTACATCTAAACTAAAGAGCATATTGCTACGAAACATTTTAAACTCTTGAAAATTTAGCTTAGGAGTCTCTGGATATTTAAAGGACTGTTTTAAGTAATTATCAAAAAACAAGAGGGATGCAACTTCCCCTTGAGGCTCGTCTTGGTGGCTTCTATGAGGAGAAGAAACGATACGCCAATCCTTTGTTTTAACTTGCTCTATAGCTCTTGCAGTGTCGTCTATATGCCCATTAAAGTCGTTTGCAGGACTTATGAATAATATAGGGATATTTATGTTTTTTAGATAATTATCGTCATCTAAACTTACCTTGAATAATTCTGACTTAGATGGCTCTGTGTTTACCCCTCCACAAGATGGAACTGCAGCCTTTAGCCTGTCATCGCTACCTGCGACTAATACAGTGAGCTTGCCCCCCATTGAGTGTCCATATACGCCAAGTTTATCAGGGTCTACTTGCGGTTGTTCTTCCAAGAAAGTCAAAGCTCTACGCCCTGCCAAAGTCCACAAAAACCACATAGAATTACGAGGGGAGTCCACCTTATCAAGGCTATGCTCATCGCCAGATATAGTAGACGACGACCTACCCCAACGAGCTGGGGCGTGATAAGCATCTATATTTTGCCAATTAGTCGTAATTCTATAATTTTTGTTTTGAGTGTCATTATCCCAAAAAGCCTTTATATTATCTGCCCTAACTGTATATTTAGACGACGTTATTCTGCCTGCCCAAGCGAGAGAAAATGTTGCATAGCCACGCTTAGCGTTAGTAATAACAGCAGCTGCGTTTGCATATTGACCTCCCCCGTGTATTTGAAGCAATGCAGGCAAATTTTTTGCCCCCTTAGGGTAGCCATATATGCCTGCAACTTTGAGATATTTATCGCCAACTTTTGCGACATTTATCCTCATAACTTTAAGAATAACGCCATCTTCTTCCCACTCTTCTAAGACTTCAGGCTCAAGAGGCTCAGCCCTTGGGTCTATATCTTTCCAAAGCTCCTGAGCGTTTTGAGGAATTTCGCTATCCTTTAATTCAGGCAGTGCATTTTCTGCACAAAGAAAGCCAAAAGTACTTAGGAATAATATTAATGCAAACCTTAGCTTCATTTGGCTTCCTTATTTAAATTAGTTCCACTTAACAAGCTTGAAATCTGGGGCTTTGTCGAGAGAGGCGTTTGCTTTGTTGCCTATAACTTTACTAGCTCCTTTTGCACCCTTTACGCCACGTTCAACTTGGGCTTTAGCGTCGTAAAATGGCAATATTTGCATTACTCCTAAATTCTCAAAGCTCGCTAAAGCTTCGCCACTGAAATTCTTAAAATCCTTTGGCTCTAAATCAAAACTTTCTACTTTATTTGTAGCCTTTAAAGGCACTTCAGCATAATAATCATCGCTTAGAACAATTACAAAACTCATAGCCTCTTTCGCTTGAACTTCAATATGCAACTTTGCATTTTTTGGAGCTTTAAAAGCGTCGTCTGTAAGTTTATTTGTCATTAAGCCCCAAGAGTTATCTTTATATGTATAGAAATCTTTTTTCCAATTTTCATCAGCACCATCTAAGATTACATTCGACTTAGTATCTGAAATTTTAGGATTGATTTTTGCAAGTTGGGAAGCTTCTAGCATAAGCATTTCAGACGAT
This sequence comes from Opitutales bacterium, assembly GCA_044433115.1. GTDB lineage: Bacteria > Verrucomicrobiota > Verrucomicrobiia > Opitutales > Intestinicryptomonadaceae > CAKUIA01. The sequence goes on along the minus strand of JAWXTY010000002.1, from coordinate 69,152 downwards.
ACAAAGAACTTATCTTCATTGCTAACTCTATAATAGAGACCTGCAAAATTCACCTTTTTATCCAACTTATAATGCACATTCGCATATACCCACAAAGGCTTTTCTACAGAATATATAGGAACTTGACACTCATATACACTATCGTTGACTTTCTTCGTTTCTATAAATTTCCAAAATCTTGCAGTTTCATAATCTCTATCACCTGAGCCTGCTGTAGAATAATAAACATCTACGCTTTGGATTTCCCTTGAATTATCTGCCTTTATGCTGAGCTTTGAACCAGATTTAGTATGCTCTAATTTCAATAGAGGAGTTTGAGGGAATTTGAATGTATTCTTCAAATGCTCGTCGAAGAACAACATAGTTGCAATTTCTGCATTAGGAGTCGCTTGGTGGTTCATATGAGGCACAGAAACTATACGCCAATCCTTGCTTTGAATTAGCTTTGTAGCCTTATTTGTGTGATGTATACGTCCATAAAAGTCATTAGCTGGACTTAGGAATAATATAGGGCAAGACATATTTTTCAAGTAAGACTCGTCCTCTACTGTGTTTTTAAGAATAAGGTCTTTTTCCTTTTCATAAGAAGAATTTACACCCCCACAAGATGGAACAGCAGCCTTAACACGAGAGTCGCTACCAGAAACTAGAGTAGTCAAATGACCTCCCATAGAGTGTCCATAAACGCCTATCTTGCTTGCGTCGACTTCCTTTTGCTCGCTTAGGAATGTTATAGCCCTTTTGCCAGCTGTAATCCACAAAAACCAAGCTGAGTTACGAGGCGAACTCACCTTATCTAAAGTATGCTCAGTTGGCGTTGCAGAAAATGCAGGTTTACCCCATCTATAAGGAGCGTGATAGCCCTCTAAGTCTTGCCAATCAGTGCTAATCATATACTTTTTATCTTCAGTTTTGCCTGCCCAAAATGGGATTAGATTATCAGGTTTTACGCTATATTTATCACAATTAAGCCTACCTGCCCAAGCCATTGAAAATGTTGTGTAGCCATTCTTTGCATTAGCAACAACTGCCTCTATATGTGCATATTGCCCACCTCCGTGTATTTGCAATAGAGCAGGCAAATTCTTAGCTCCCTTAGGGTATCCATATACGCCAGCAACTTTGAGATTTTTGCCATTTACTGTCCCTACATTAATTCGTACAACTTTAACAACAACCCCATCTTTTTCTGTTTCATACAATACTTCAGCCATAGTAGGCTCAGCATTTACATCTACAGTCTGCCAAAGCTCAGGCATATTTTTAGGTGAATTTGCGTCAGTAACTTCCACAAAAGTAGTCTTTGCAGACAAGCTTAAAGAAGACAAAGCGAATAATATAGTCAATAATGTTTGTTTCATAATAATCTAAAAGCTAATATAAATAATACTATAAAAAAAGAATGTCAATTTAAAATAAAGCTTTACAAAAAGTTTAAAGACTGTCTTAGTGAAAATAGATTTATGAATAGGTATACATTATCAGAAGAAATTTGGAGCTCTTCTATACACGCATTAGGCGTATTTTTAAGTGTTGCTCAACTTACATTGCTCGTAACGTTATCTTCTATATATGGCGACCCTTGGGCGATAGTCTCTTGTTCGATTTTTGGAGCGAGTATGATATTTATGTTTCTTGCTTCTAGCTTTTACCACGCAATAACTAAAGAGAGTGTCAAAAAAGCACTAAAGAAAGTCGACCACATTGCTATTTATTATCTAATTGCAGGTAGCTACACGCCTCTAATTCTTGCAAATATGCGTAATAGCCTTGGAATTGGCGTATTAATTAGCGTGTGGGTTATGGCTATATTAGGGACTATCTTAAAGCTAACTCTAAGTGCAAATGGGGCTAAGTGGTGGTCTATAACGCTATATTTAATAATGGGTTGGGCAGTGGTTTTTGCTTCTAAAACTCTCTTTGCTGCGATGCCTACTGTAGCTTTAGTATTCCTAATTTTAGGTGGGCTTTTCTACACTTTTGGCGTACTTTTTTATATACAAAAAAAGGAAAAGTACACTCACGCAATATGGCACGGCTTCGTTTTAATGGGGGCTTTAATGATATTTTTCTCTGTATTATTTTCTGCAACTGGCATTTTAAGCTAAAATTATAGACTTATTCGCCTTTTAATTGTTGACAAATACAAGCATATATCAATAATACTGCCTTTTAATAGATAAAATAAGTAAATGCTAAATTTCTCCGAACAATGTATGGATATGGCTCATTCAATTTTGAGCCACAATATAGGAGCTGTAAATCAAGATGGCTCAATAACACCCGCTGAAGGCGAAACTACCTTACGCGACGAAGCTGGACACGTGGCTATGGCACTGGGCGAGTTCTATAGAGCAACAGGCTCTACGACCCTAGACGACTACGATATTGCCGACTTGTCTGCTAAGTGTATTATGGCTCAAGCCAATGCTGACGAAGGCAGCGAAGATGGCTTAGCTTACTCTGCTTTGGGCTTGCTTTCATTTAACCCATCTAAGGAGCGTAATGCGATATGGGAAAAGCTAGATGAAGAGACTAAAAAGAATTTAGATAAGCGTCTTTTGGCAAGAACTGACTACGACAATAGCTTCCAAATGTACAACATTGCAAAGGCTGTGGCTCGTTTTAGTATGGGACTAAGCAAGAAAGACGAAACAGGCAAGTTAATCGACAGATTTGTTGAAAGAATTGAAATGTATTCTACTGCAAAGTTCTTCGACGACAAGCCAGACGAAGGTTTAGCTGGTGCATTCGATATTTTGGGCGTTGCATCTTTTGTATTTATAAGACAAGCATTGCAACTACACGCCAATATACATTTAAGAGATAGAAAAATTCCAAGTTTGAGAACTTATGCAGAAAAATATCTAAGAATATTACCTGACATAGTTAGAGCAGATGGATTGGGTTGGGCTTTTGGTAAGAAAATCGGAGCTTATGGACAAATGCACCTAATCTCTATGATTTTGCAAGCTATGAGAGATAACTGGATTGCTGAAGACAAAATGCCTGACTATATGGATATACTAAGAAGGCTCTTCCAATTCTTCTTTATGACTTATATAGACCAAGAGTCTGGCACTTTGGTAATCGAAGATGCTGAGCGTTCTGCTTCTGAATTAAAGACTACTCGCTTGGCTAATTTTGACGCTGCTAGATATTTGTGCCAATGGTCTCGTTTGGCTAAGAGCATTAATAGACCTATGCAAGCAAGAACTACTCCTGCTAAAACAGGTGGTAGATATGTATCTTTCGACAACACTCCAAAGAAGGAACAAGGCGTATTTATCTATCAAAATATTGAAACAGGTTTACACGTACACTTGCCTATCATTGCATCTAATGGTTCTGTAGATATTACTTCTGCGATGACATTCCCGCATATGGCAGGTATCTTCGATTGGCCTTCAAATAACTATTTGCCTATAATGACTCCAGAATTGACTTTTGCTGGTAAGCAAACAGTGCCTTCTTTCTATGGTAAAAAGTGTATTTCAGGTATTGGCTTGCGTAACGCATATTTCTTCAAATATGAGCAACCAGACTTGATTACTAAAGATGGCGAAATCTTGAAGGACTCGGGTTCTTGTAAGGTTAATTGGACATTTTCTGGCAACAAAATTACAGGCGAATTTGCATATAGCGTAAAGACTCCTACTACTCTCGACAAAATGAGATTAGTTGTTGCAATAGCTGCTCCTCATAGCGAACACTTCGCCCCTGCTTCTTATACTATAGGTGAAGCTGGCTTGGGTATTGAAGTTGAAAAAGACGACTTTGGAGCTGAGTGGAAAGATACAGAAATCGTATCTGACGACCCTAACTACAAAACTTATTGGGGCAAAATCCACTATTTGCAAACACTTGAAAGAGACGAGCCTTTAGTGATGCGTCCAGGCTTGCAATACAAATTGATAATATCATTTAATCCTGATATTATTAATATAGGCTAATTTTATTATGCAAGACATAAAGAAAACTCAAGACCATAGGCAAAATTCACCTATGGCGAAGTATGATGAAAGTTTTTCTGTAGGAGAAGCTTATATAGACACTTTGCCTGATATGCAAAACACTATGGTTGAGAGTGAAGGCAAGGATATTAGGGCTGTTCCTATAGTTCAAGTTGGAATGAACAATTTCAAGTTGCCTTTGAAGATTATGACTAAGAGTTGTGATATAAAGGAACTTGAAACTTCTATCACTGCAACTGTGTCGCTTGCAGCTCAGTCTAAGGGTATAAATATGTCGAGGATAATGCGTACTTTTTATGGCTATAAAGACAGAATTTTCAGCCCTAACCTTCTTGAAGAAGTTCTCTTGGATTATAAAAAAGAGTTAAATACTTCTAGGGCAAGGATTAAGCTTAGCTTTAATTATCCTATTTTGCAAAAAAGTTTGAGAAGCCACTTAGAGGGCTGGCAATATTACTCTTGTGCATACGAGGGGTTACTCGACGACTTAAATAGATTTAGGAAAATCATTTACTTTGATTTTATATATTCATCAGCTTGCCCTTGCTCATCTGAATTGAGTGAACACGCAAGAAAGTCTAGGAATATATATTGTGTGCCTCACTCTCAAAGGAGCAAGGCAAGGATTAAAGTTGAGTTGCAAAACGATACAAATTTATCTATAGAGGACTTGCACGACCACTGCTTAAATGCTTTGCATACAGAAACTCAAGTTGTAGTTAAACGTGAGGACGAGCAAGCCTTTGCTGAACTTAATGGAGCTTATGTTAAATTTGTAGAGGACGCTGCAAGGCTCTTGCACAAGGAATTTGACGCTGACACTAGAATTAAGGACTTTGAAATAACTTGTGTACACCTTGAAAGCTTGCACTCGCACGACGCAGTAAGCGTTATATGTAAGGGTAGACCAGGGGGGTTTGCAGGTAGCTTCTTTGATTTTTCAAGCCTAATTTGTTAAGGCAAAAATAATAATTTTTAAATTCATAATAAAAAATGGAAGACGATATTAAAATATTAAAAAAGAGCGAAGTTGAGGAATTAATGCCTCAACAATTTCCATTTTTGTTTTTGGAAGACGCAAAGATAGAAGGCACAAAAATCACTTCTAGCTACTATATACGTGGCGACGAGTTTTTCTTAGAGGGACACTTTAAAGGAAATCCAGTTTTTCCTGCAGCACTATCTATAGAAGCAGTTGGGCAACTTGGGGTATTGTATTTATTGGCAGCAACTGACAAAAGGTTAAAGAAGCCAGTTGACCCTAAGCAAATATTTTTCACAAGTGCAGATGGAGTGCGTTGCTTTAAAATTTGTCGTCCAAAAGACAGGATAGACTTAGAAGTAGAAATCACTGCAATACGCCACCCTTTGGCTGTGATTAAGGCAAATACTTATGTAAATGGCGAGAGAGCGAGCCACACAGAAAGAGTATGTTTAACATTTAACTACAAAGACTAATGAAAAAAGTAGCAATAACAGGTTTAGGATTTATCACTAGTATAGGCGAGAATAAAGAGGAAGTTTTAACTAGCCTTAGAGAACTAAAAAATGGTATAGAAATCAGCGAGGAATTTGCAAAAGAAAACACGCAAGTTCGCTGTCTAGGCACTGTTAAGGGCTTCAAAATAGAGGGTATAGATGCCGAAGATTGGCAGTGGAATAAGGAATTATACCCTATTAAACGCACTGTTTTAAGGGGCTTTGCTCCCCACGTTTTATACGCACACTGTGCTGTAACTCAGGCTTTAAAAGACGCTGGACTAAGCCCAGAAGATGTTGCTAATGACGATGATACAGGTATGTACACAGCGTCTGCAGGCTCTACGAATATGCTATATAGTCATATGCAAAGAATGGACAAAGTAGGGGCTGCTAAGGCTCACCCAATGGGGGTTGTTTCTTCTATAGTTGGCACGCTTTCTTATAACTTGGTTTCGGCTTTTCAAATTACAGGTAATTCTTGTGGATTTGCAAGTGCTTGTGCATCATCATCTCACGCTCTTGGATTTGCTTATGAAGAAATTCGCTCTGGCAGACAAAAGAGAATGTTGGTAATAGGTGGCGAAGATGGCGACTATAGAACTATAGTTCCTTTTGCAGGTATGCGTGCTTTGACTACTTCTGACAATCCAGACGAGGCTTCAAGACCTTTCGATAAAAACCGTAGTGGCTTTGTAGGCACAGGTGGGGCTGTATGTATGATTATAGAAGACGAAGAGCTTGCAAAATCAAGAAATGCAGATATTTACGCAAGAATAAACTCTTGGGGTCAAGGCAGTGATGGCTATAATGTAGCTATACCTCACCCAGAAGGCAGAGGCGTTGTAAGTGCTATAAAGAAGGCTTTAAAAGCTGGAAATTTGACTACAGACGACATTGATTATATCAATGCTCACGGAACTTCTACTCCTATAGGCGATGTGGCTGAACTTAGGGCGATTAAGACTGTATTTGGCGAGAATGCGAAAATGCCTATAAGTAGTACAAAGGCTATAACAGGACACGGACTATCTTTGGCAGGCGTTTTGGAAGCTGGTATTTGTGCATTGAGCTTGAAAAATGCGATTATTCCTGCCTCTGCTCATATAACAGAACTCGACGAAGAAGCTAAATCTCTAAATATCCCAATGCAAACTCTTGAAGAACAAGCAGATAAGATGATGAGTTTAAATAGTGGTTTTGGAGGAGCAAACACTGCAATTATCTTAGAAAAGGCTTAAGATGATTTGGCTTTATAGGCTTTTATTCTTGCCATTATTTGCAGTAATGATGCCCTATTACGCTTGCAGAATGTTAAAGCGTGGAGGTTATGGCAAAGATTTCAAGCATAGGTTGGGCTTTCATAAGAACTTGCCAAAATCTCAAAAGAAGAGAATTTGGTTGCAGGCTGTTTCTGTGGGTGAGAGCGAAGCTATAGCAAATTTAGTTGAGCTGATAACAAAAAGTGGCGACTTTGAGCTAGTTATAACTACAACTACTAGCACTGGCTACAAAATTATTAAAGACAAATACGACTCTAAATGTCTTTATACTGGAATATTTCCTTGGGATTTTTGCGTATTTTCTTGGCTGAGCTTTAATAGAATTAAGCCAGATATTTGCGTGCTTACTGAAAGTGAACTTTGGCCTGAGCATTTGTATAGGGCAAACAAACGAGGTATAGATGTAGTTCTAATCAATGCAAGAATGTCTGATAGAAGCTTTAAGAGATACAAAAAGTTGGGAACTTTGCCTAAGCGTCTATTTGCAAAAATCACGCATATATTATCTTCAGGCAAGCAAGAGAGCGATAGACTTTTAGCTCTTGGGGTAGAGCCTAACAAGCTCGAGACTGTAGGTAATATCAAATTCGACACAAATTCTGCTATAAATCTAAGTGATGATGACAAAGCTAAGTTGCGTAAGGAAATGGGCTTTAGTGAAGATAGCCTTGTTTTGCTTGCTTCTTCTACTTGGGAGGGCGAAGAGGAAATGCTTGTTGAAACGCTTGGGCTGATACGAAAAGCTGGTATCAATGCTAATTTATTGATAATTCCAAGACACGAAGAGCGTAGGAAATCCATCGAAGCTATGTTAAAGAAACAGCCCTACTCTTTCAATTTTAGAAAAGCGAACAAGCAAGCAAGTAGCCCTTGCGATATATATGTAGCTGACACAACTGGCGAGATGTCAAAGCTTAGCCAAGTTGCCGACATTGCATTTATAGGCAAAAGCCTTGAGCCTAATGTTGGAGGGCAAACACCTATAGAGCCAGCGAATTTGGCACTTGCCTTTGTCTATGGAAATAATATGACAAATTTCAAAGCAGCCTGCCAAAGCCTAGAAGAGCATAAGGCGTGCCTCAAGGCAAAGGATAAAGAAGAGGCAATCAAGCTTTTAGTCGACTTAGCAAAAGACCCTCAACTCAGGCAAGACTTAGGCTCAAAGGCAAAAGCTTGGCATAGCCAAAATCAAGGAGCTAGCCAAAAAATCTTCGATTATCTAAAGAGTATTTAATTAATTTCTTGAAATACTCACAAAGCTGTGAAAAGATATAACTATGGAAAATTTAACTTTAGGTTTAGATATAGGTGGTTCTGGAATTAAAGGAGCTATAGTAGACACAAATAAGGGCGATTTCATCTCTGAAAGAGTGCGTATACCAACTCCAAAGGGCATAACTGTAGAAGCTCTTTTAGGGGCTATAGGCGAGATTAAAAACGAGCTAAACTGGAATGGGGCTATAGGTTGTGGTTTCCCTGGCATAGTTAAAGACCAAGTTATTTCTACTGCAGCAAATTTGGGAGATGCGACTTTTGCTGGGCTAAATCTCGCTGAAGAAATTGGCAGAATTTACAACACTAGTGCCTCTGTCATAAACGATGGCGACGCAGCTGGCATTGCCGAAGTTAAGTTTGGTGCAGGCAAAGATGTAAATGGCGTTGTTATAGTTTTGACTGTAGGAACTGGCATTGGCTCTTCTATTTTCTATAATGGCACGCTTTTGCCTAATACTGAGTTGGGACACTTAAAAGACTTAGAGCGTAAGAAACGCCCAAAGTTAGTTAGTGCTGAAAAGATATATGGCGACGCTGCTCGTAAACGCCAAGACCTAAATTGGAATGAGTGGGCAACTCAATTTAACGACTATCTCGCTTATGTGGATAGGATATTCTCGCCTAATCTAATTATATTAGGGGGAGGCTTAGCGTCAAAGACAGATAAGTTTGCAAAATATATACGCTCGAATTGCGACATAAGCATTGCTACACTAAAGAATAAGGCTGGCATAATTGGAGCAGCCTACGAATGTGCAAGGACTCTTCGCTAAATTTTAGCTAAAATAGCTTATTAATAAGCACAAAAAAATCGCTAGCAAGTAATTTTGCCAGCGATTTTTTTGTCTGGGGGGGCTTCTAAAAATTGGCAATTAGCTATTTTTAAGGCTACAACCGCAAGGGCGTAGGAGCATTGCTTTAGCAATGACCCTGAGCGATAGCGAATGGGCGAAAAGGGCTTTATTGCCTTGAGTCATTATTTTTAGCGTAATTTTCTTGCGTTCGAGGAGGATAACAGCGTTATCTGACGAGATAAGCTGGGAAATTCAAGCAAAAATAGGCTAAAAAGAGCAATTGTAGTTTATCTTAGTGCAAAAACAAAGTTTTTGCTTTCCTGTATAAAAACCAATTTTTAGAAGTCCCCCTCGTTATACTATCCTTCGATTTTTTCTCTTAAGAAATCGATTAGTTCGTCTTCAGTCATACGAACTTGCTCTGTAGTATCTCTGTCTCTTAGAGTTACAGTGCCATCTTTTTCTATAGTGTCAAAGTCGATTGTAATTCCATAAGGTGTGCCAATTTCGTCTTGACGTCTATAACGCTTGCCTATTGCACCACTTGCATCAAAGAATACATTCCACTTCTTTTGCAACTTCTTATATAACTCATAAGCCCTATTATAGATTAATTCCTTGTTCTTCAACAATGGGAATATCGCTGCCTTATAAGGAGCTACTCTTGGGTGAAGCTTCAAAAGTATTCTCTTTTCAAGTACGCCCTTTTCATTTGCAACTTCATCTTCGCAATAAGCTGCAGAAAGCACTGCGAGAAGAGTTCTATCTACACCTAAAGATGGCTCGATAACGTGAGGTAAATATTTTTCCTTTTTCTCTTCGTCGAAGAACTCTAGGTTTTTACCAGAAGCGTTTTGGTGAGCCGTTAAGTCAAAATTGCCACGAACTGCTATACCTTGCAACTCTTGCAAGCCATGCGGGAAGTGGAAAGTAATGTCAGTACAAGCCTTTGCGTAGTGAGCAAGTTTGTCTGCAGGGTGAATGTCCTCACCAAGCATATCAGCAGGTATGCCTATAGATACAAACCAAGCCTTGCATTGAGCAATCCACTTAGCGTGTAGTTCTTGCCAATTGGCATAAGGAGAAATGAAATATTCAATTTCCATTTGCTCAAATTCTCTACTTCTAAAGATGAAGTTTCTTGGAGTGATTTCATTTCTGAAAGCCTTACCTATTTGAGCTATACCAAAAGGTAACTTAACTCTGCAAGTGTCTACTACATTTTTGAAATCTGCAAAGATACCTTGAGCAGTCTCAGGGCGTAAATATGCGATAGCAGAGTCGTCTCTTAAAGCACCAATATAAGTTTGGAACATCAAGTTAAAGTCTCTTGGAGGAGTTAGTGAACCAGCTTTACCAGTTGCAGGGCTAGGAATAAGTACATATTCGCTAGAGTCTGCTTCCATATAATTCTTTAGAACTACAGCTTCAAGCTCGCCTTGCTTTGCAAGCTTTTTCTTTAAATCTTGAGCCATTTTGTCAGCTTCAACTTGCATAGACTCATCTTCTAATACACTAAGATAGCCAATGCACTCGCCAGCTACAATAACTTTTGCAAAGAAAATTTGGTCAGCACGGAAACGCTTTTTAGACTCTTTACAGTCAACCATAGGGTCAGAAAATCCTTCTACGTGTCCAGAAGCACGCCAAACGTCAGGGTGCATAATTATAGAAGCGTCCAAGCCTTGCATATCATCTCTAGTGTGAACAAAATCTTTCCACCAAGCTTGTTTTATATTGTTTTTAAGCTCTACGCCCAAAGGACCATAGTCAAAAAAACCATTGCAACCGCCATATATTTCAGACGATCTATAAATAAAACCTCTTCTTTTGCAAAGAGCTTCAAGTGTGTTCATATCTACCATATTTTTGCTTTCTATATGAATTTGTAAAAATTGTTTTTTAATTAAATTAAGCCAACTATTTAGCCCATAAATACTTGATTTGTCAATTAGATTTAAAAGTCAAAGCCACATTTTCCAAAGGCTTAGTATTTGGAGGCGATGATAACTTTAGCCTTGAGAATGTTGAAATTACTGAATTGTCAAAAGTTTTGCTGCCACTAGAGTCTAAAACCCTCAAAGAACTGACGACCCCAGTTGCTGATATATCGAAACTTATCTCTACACTCAAAGTCATTCCAAAACAGTCTTGAGGGAGAGTCCACCTCGACTTTGCTGTGATATTTACTGATTGCAAGTAGGCTTCTATAGCATTTTTTAAAGCCAAGCCTGACGCATTGCCTGCCCCAACATTTGCAGCAGTTATGGCACTTAGATTTTTACCATCATAAGTAATTGTATCTACCTTTATCCTAGGAGGCTTGTAAGTTGTTTTAGGAGTACTTGGCTTTTTTGCGTATTTATTAGGGTCGTAAGGAACTTTTTTAGGCTCTTCTTTTTTAGGAGCAGGCTTTTTTGGCTCTGGTTTCGGAGCAGGCTTTTTTGGCTCTGGTTTCGGAGTTGGCTTAGGCTCTGGCTTAGGCTCTGGCTTAGGCTCTGGAAGCTCTATAGGCTTTGCCTCTTCTATTTTTATCTCTTCAATAAATTCCTCTTTTTCAAAAGGTGAGTCATCTTCAGCAGGCGGGTTATCTTCCTCTAAGCTTTGCATAGCCAAAGGTGGAGCTTCTTGCATTTCAAATACAAATTTTTCCTCAGGCTCTGTCTCTACAAAAAAGTCGCCCACGTATATAGACAATGCTAAGCAAAAAATAGCAAAGCAGTGCAAAAATATGGAAATATATAAACTTTTTTTTGTATCAAACATATAGGATAGAGAATGTAGATGGAATAGGGGGGCTTCTAAAAATTGGCAATTAGCTATTTTTAAGGCTACAACCGCAAGGGCGTAGGAGCATTGCTTTAGCAATGACCCTGAGCGATAGCGAATGGGCGAAAAGGGCTTTATTGCCTTGAGTCATTATTTTTAGCGTAATTTTCTTATTTTTTAAGGATAATAATGCAATTATTTGACGTAAAAACAAGAAAATTCAAGCAAAAATAGGCTAAAAAGAGCAATTGTAACCTATCTTAGTGCAGAAACAAAGTTTTTGCTTGCCTATTTAAAAGCAATTTTTAGAAGCCCCCCATACATTACCTTACTTGCGTGTCTACGTGTAGCTTAGTTAGATTATTCTTTTTTATCAAGTTGATTACATCTATGATTTTTTGAAAGTTCAAAGACCCATCGCATCGCAAACTTATAGAAGGAGGGCTTGCCTCAAGGGATAATCCACGCAAAACTACATCTAATTCCTCAAGGCTAATTTTTTGAGTCTCTAAATATATATTTGAATTTTTGTCTATGCTAATATATCTAAAATTGCCAGTTTCAGACTTTTTGCTATTTATATTCTGCTCTTGCTTGGGCAAATCTAGCTCTATGCTCTGCTCTAAAAGAGGGGTAGCTACCATAAATATAATTAGGAGCGAAAACGCCAAATCCATCAATGGAGTCATATTCAACTCATTCATTGCATCTAAAGATTTTTTACGCCTAAAAGTCCTTGCCATTTTATTCGTCGTCTAAATTTTCGTCGCCCTTAACAGAAATTGGCTTAAGCTCAAATTCGTCTTCTTCTTCGTCATCATCGTCGTCGTCGGCTTTTGCAGATATTTTAGATTCTAGCTCTATTCTGTCTGCAAGCGAGCTTGCAAAGTTTTCAAGTTCCGTAACCATAGACTTAACCCTTGCTAGCAAAAAGTTATAACCAAATACAGAAGGAATAGCCACAAAAAGCCCAAAAACTGTAGTCAACAAAGCACCAGAAACACCAGGGGCGAGCATCTGCAGGGTAGCACTAGCTTGCCCAGTCATTGCTCCGAAGCTGTCCATCACACCCCAAGAAGTACCCAATAGACCCAAGAAAGGTGCTCCACTAATTATAGAGCCAAGCAATATCATTTTGCTCTCATAGCGTATTAATTGCCTAGATATAGCTCTTTGCAAGGCGTTTTCGACTAAGCCCATACGCAAACTTAGCTGAGACGAACCCACTTCAGACTTTTCATATCTACTCCAAGCAACGACAGCCTCACGCAACAAACTAGCATAAGGACCACTAAGCTTTCTGGAATTATTGATAGCTCCTTCAAGTACACTTTGCGAGTTTGCAAGAGTTTTTTCAGTAAACCTATTAGCCCTAGACAAAGCCTCAAGCTCTGCATATTTACCAACCATCACAGACCAAGCAATAATACTAAAAGCAACAAGCAAAAGTACAATAACCTTACCTGCGAAATTAGAGTCAGCAAAATAAGTAAAAATATTATGCTCAGCACTAGCTTGAGCTACCATAAAAAAATTGTCGAATAAAGTTCCCATATCTACGAATAAAACTAAACCAAAATTCAAAAAAAAGAGCAAGTTATTTTTTAGAAAGTGAAATTAAATCGTATTCACTAGAGTATAAATCTTTATTTAAACTTAAGTTTTTATTAGCAATATCTATAGCCTCTTTAGATTGGTCTATTCCAATCCATTTTCTATTTAATTCTTGAGCAACAATTAAGCTCGTTCCAGAACCACAAAAGAAATCTAAAACAATCCCCCCCTCATTCGAAGAAGCTTTTATAATAGACCTCAATAAATCCTTATTTTTTTGAGTTGGATATTGAGGGTACTGCGGGTCTTTATATTCCCATATATCTTGAAGTTTTTTTCCAGCTTTTTCATCTGCATATATGATTTTTCTAGGAACATTATTTTTAGACCATTCAATTAGCCCTTTTTCATCTAATTTTTCTAACTCACTTGGACTACAACGCCAATGACGCCCCTTGGGAGGTAATATTCCTTTAAAAGCTTTTGCCGTTTCACCATTTTTAGTCTCTCCTGGTGCGTGAAGAGGTATAGTTGTATAGCGACGTCCATTGATGTCTTTTTTCGCAAAAAGTTTATTTATATCTGCTTCATCATAATCAACTGTTGGCTTATTCCAAATATTATCTTTAGTTTTAGAATAAAAAAGAATCATATCCTTTACGTTGCCATAAGCCTTTCTTTCAAAATTCTTTGGATTACATTTTACTCTAGTTATATCATTGCGAAAATTATCTATACCAAAAACTTCGTCCATTATTACTTTAACATAATGCCCTATTTTGTAGTCAATATGCAAATATATTGAGCCTTTTTCTGAAAGAAATTCCTTAGCTATAATTAATCTTTGCCTTAAAAATTCCAAAAAATCAGCCCCTAAAAGAGTATCCGCATAGGCTACTGTTCCACTATCGTCCATACTAATAGTCGAAGCTCTTTTTTTTGATATTTTAAATTTTTTGTTAGTAGCAAAAGGAGGATCTATATAAATTAAATCAACCTTTCCTTTTAAATCATATTTTTTTAATATGAGTTTTAATGCTTGTAAATTTTCAGCAAAAATTAATTTGTTTGAATTTGAATGCCATTCTTGGTCAAAATCAAACAAAACTTCATCGTTTAATATGCTTTCGGGCTTTATTTTATTTTTATAAAATATTTCCATAGGTGGGTTCGAAAAATTAGCACTTAGCTATTTTTTTAGGCTATTTTTAGGTTAATTTTTTATGTTTTCAAGGAGGGTAACAATGTTATCTAACGCGAAAACAGAGAGAATTAGACCAAAATAGACAAAAAAGAGCAAGTGCATTTTTCTCTCAATCTATTTAAAAACTAATTTTTAGAACTCACCCATACTTATATACTATATAAGAACTCCCTTAAAACAAGAGAACTCATAATATTTTCATTAGAATATTCATTTTCCAAAGATTGATACATCTTATTCTTTGTAGGAATATATAAAACCCCATCTAAAATGGCAATTTGAATAGCGTTCACGTTAGGATATTTCAAAGTGGCAATAGCGTCTTCAAATTGAGCAGATTGATGCCCTCCAAAATCTGTTAAAAATTTAGCCTCACCTACAACATATTTCCCATTAAATCTAGCAACAAAATCCAAGCCCTTATTCCTATTATAATTAAGATTTAGCTTCGCCCAATTCATCATTTCTGCATCAGAAGCATTTAATATAGCATTATCCTTTGTAGCTGAAAATTCTTCAATATTCAATATTGGAGCTCCAATAACCCCTTTATTTATCCATCGTTTAAACAAAGGTCCAAGCTGTCTATTTGTCTCTTTTGGCTCGCTACATTTTTCATATAACTTATCTAAACCCATTTCATACAATCTACCTGCAAGCCTATTTACTGTTTCAGGATTTCTCTTTTTTGCGTCTTTATCTCTTTTCAAATAAGCTACATAAGAATCTTTTATAGGGAAAAGCTCTAGGTCTAAAACGTGGTTTAACAATTCAATATTATTTTTACCTTCAAAAGCTTCTTCTACTTTAGCCCATTTAGCTTCATTTATATCTCTAATGCCATTAGGAATTGTTGGGTACACTCGAAATAGCTCATCTAAATAATTTTTTTGATTAGCAAATTCTACACTCTGTTTTGTCCAATAGTTCATCTTAATATCTTTCATTATTAAATTTTAAGTTTTAAATCAAATCCTAAAAAAAGTAAAGCTTATTTAAGCTCCAAAGCTTCTAGTTCTTGGGATATTTCTTTGTGGGTGGGGGTGTTAGGGGGTAGTTGGGTGATGATTTTTTGTAGGACTTTTTTAGAGGCTTTGATTTGACCATCTCTGTAGAGCAAATTTGCGTAATTACGCATTGGAAAAACAAGGCTCTCGTCTTTGTCGCATATATCTTTATATATTGCAATTGCACTTTTTATATCGTCGAGTTTATGAATATATATATTTGCCTTATCCATTAAAAAGCTTCTATCTTCGGGGAAATATTCTAAGGCACGCTCTATGTATTTCAAAGCCTTCTTGCCTTGTATACGCCCTATTTGTTTCATATTTTGCAGACCCCTTTCTTCGGCTATCCAGTGGGGGCTATCGTAGGCTAAAGTTGTGTAGGCGTATGTCCAAAGACTTTTAGAGTGTGGGTTTATAGCTAAGGCTAAGTCCATATTAGCTATGCAATTATCAAGGTCTTGTCTATCCCAATATATATAGGCTCTTAGCCAAATAAAGTCGGATATAACATTGCCGTAGCCCCCTAATATTGCAAAGAAAAACGAAGAAGTGCCTTCTCTAATTTCTTGCTTATTCTTTTCTAAATTCAAGCCATTAAATAATAGAGAAAAAGCCCCTCCTAAAAGCGAAAACGCAATTAGCAAACTCAGCCAAAAGCCTATATTTTTTAATCTACTAAAATTCACGCCTAGAAAATATAAATGCCGAAACTAAAAGTATTATAAACATATACGCAAAAGCGTATGCAATTCCATAGCCAAACAATGCAAAATCTACCCCATTGAATATGAAATTTTTTGCACTGTCAAATACCCCCAAATCAGGGAATATATTACTTGCAAAATTATACATAAAAGCAGAAGAAATATCAAATAGGCTCGACGAACTTAGTATGCAAATCATATACACGCAAGCCGAAATTACTATAGAAAATAATATAGCCTTTGACACGCAACAGACCAAAAGCGTCAAGCTTGCGACTATGCAAATTTTCAAATATTCTAAAAATGTATAAGCCAAAAATCCACAAAGGCTAAGCTCTTTTCTGCCTCCTTTTATCAATAAGTCAGGCACATCTTCAAGGCTATATTGAGTGTAATAAAGCAAAAGTATTGTCAAAATTGATATGACAAGGCTATATATAAATAACAAAAGCCCTATGCCTAAAAACTTTGCCACAACAAATTCTAAGGGCGAAACTGCCTTAGACAAAATTAGATTTACGCTCTTGTTATCATATTCTGAGTGCATCAGTTGGCTGGTTGCCACAATGGCAATAATTACCCCAAAAAAGCTCAATGCACCACTGCCAAAATCAGCCACAAAATCCATCTGTCCCAATGCAATATTCAATCCCATCACAAAGCGAGACAAGACAATCAAGCCAATGGCTATAAGCATAAATAATATCAATATTTTCTGCCTAATTGCATTTCTAAACGAATTTAAGGCAAGAACTAAAATTTTCATTTATTCCCCCTAATTAAATTTTCAAAATAATTATCAAGAGGCTCTCTTGCTGTAGAAATATTTTCGATAATGCAAGATTGAGATTTTGCAAATTTTTCTATATCTAAAATATTTTCCTTCGAGCAATTTGAAAGCTCCATATTATAAGTATCAGGCTTTTCTAAGAGTTTAGTTAAAGCTCCTCTAGCTAATACTTTTGACCTAGACATAATTACTATATCATCGCAAAGCTTTTCGACTTCACTCATTGAGTGCGAGCATAAGATTACTGTTTTTTGCTCTGCCTTTAAGTTTAGAATAATGCTGACAATGTCAGCAGAACTAATTGGGTCTAGCCCAGAAGCAGGTTCATCTAAAATAACAAGACGTGGGTTGTGTATTATAGCTTGAGCAATAGCTACACGCTGAAGCATACCCTTAGAGTATTCTGAAAGCTTTCTATTTGCGTCATTAGCTAAGCCTACTAAATCTATAAATTTCACGCTCTCTGCCCTAGCCTTCGATTTACTCATACCACAAAGTTGAGCCATCAATACCAAAGTTTCATAGGCGTTTAAAAAGGGATAAAGCGAAGGGTTTTCAGGCAAGTATCCTATATTTTCCCTAAGGCTTTTAGACATAGTTTTGCCAAAAATTTTAAATTCGCCTGAATACTTTTTAATCAAGCCTATCAAAATCTTTATAGTAGTAGACTTACCTGCCCCATTTGCCCCCAACAATCCAAATATAGACGCCTCCTCTACCTCAAAAGAGACATTATCTAAGGCACAAACTTTCTTCATACGAACAGCAGTGTTGTAATACTTAGATAAATTTTTTATTTCTACAGCTTTCATAAAGGCTAAACTTAGCGTATATCAAAATTTTTAAAAGGGCTTATTTCTATATCGGAATAATCTTCCTCTGTATTTCTAATAAAAACAGCCATAATTCTTTTTATCTCTTGGACAAACTCCAAGACTTCGTTTCTTTGCCCTGTAGCATTTAATAGAACTGTGCCATCTGTTTTATTCTGAACAAAGCCAAGCACTTCATAGCCCTTAGCTATATTAAATACCTTTAGCCTAAAGCCCACTCCTTGGACTCTTCCTTCAAAAATAACTTTAGCAAAAAAAATTGAATTATTCATATAGTGAAATTAGACCAAAATAGGCAAAAAAGAGCAAGTGCATTTTTACAAGAAAAAGAGTTTAGCCTCATATCAGCCCTAAGGACTAATAAAGACTAAACTCTTTGATGTTGTACTATGAATTTTTAACTCAAATTTCTTTGCTAGCTATAATGCCTTGTTGCAAGCCTCTTATCTCAGCTAAGCCCTTCATTCTTCCTATGAAAGAATAACCAGGGTTTGCAGTTGGTGGCTTTGACAAGTCGTCGGCTATATCCCTGCCGTGGTCTGGGCGAAATACTATAGGCTCTTGCCTGTCTTTTTGTATTCCTAATAGCTTTGTTACTACCTTTGCCATAGGAACTCCACCTTCTAAGTGTCCAGACTCGAAGAAGCTTCCATCTTCGTTTATCTGAGTGCTTCTCAAGTGAGCTATATATACTCTATCTTTAAGAGCATCTAGCATTTCAGGTAAATTATTCTTCTTTGACGCACTTAGTGAGCCTGTGCAGAAACATATAGTATTTGCAGGGCTGTTGCAGTTTGTAAATAATTCTTGAAAATCTGCTAAGCGAGACGCAATACGAGGCAAGCCCAACACGTCAAAAGGAGGGTCGTCTGGGTGTATAGCCAATATAGCCCCTTCGGCTTCCGCTACTGGCAAGACTTCTGCTAAGAATAAATATAAGTGTTCCTTAAGTTTTTTAGCGTCTATACCATCGTATTTAGCAAGCATATTGCGTACATCTTGAATACTCAATCCCATTTTGCAACCAGGGAACACGTCTATAATTGCGTTTTGGAAAGTTTCTCTTTGCTCTGCGTTTAGGCTATCAAAAAATACCTTCGCCTTTTCTACGATTTCTTTGCTATGCTCGTTTTCAGCATTTTTACGTTGTAGTAAAAATATATCAAAAGCTGCGAAATGCACAGGGTCGAACTTCAAGCACTTAGAACCATCTTCAAGCTCAAAATGCAAGTCTGTTCTAATCCAATCAAGCACAGGCATAAAGTTATATATGATATTTTTTATACCACATTTAGCCAAGTTCACTATAGTTTGCTTATAGTTTTCTATATGTCTTAAATAATCGCCTTGACGCAATTTAATATCTTCGCTAACTGGCACAGACTCAACTACGTCCCACTCGAGATTATAAGCTGCAGCCTTTGCTTGGTGCTTTTGAATTTCTTCTACGCTCCAAACTTCGCCATAAGGAATGTGGTGCAAGCTACTATATACGCTCTTTGCCCCACTTTGTCTAATATAGGCAAGGCTGACGACGTCGCTGTCGCCATACCATCTAAAGCCCTCTTTTAAAGTTCTCATAATTAAATTTCCTTAAAAAATTATACGCCAGAAAAGCAAGAGAAACCACCATCTACAGGTACTACTGTTCCTGTTACGAAAGCAGAAGCGTCGCTACACAAATAGTGAATTGTGCCAAAAACTTCTTCTGCAATACCAAATCTGCCAAAAGGAGTTTTAGAGATAACTTGATTGCCTCTCTCTGTGTAAGAGCCGTCTGGATTAGTCAATAAAGCTCTGTTTTGCTCACTGATAAAGAAACCAGGAGCAATTGCGTTTACTCTAACTCCATCGCCAATTTTCTTCGCAAATTCAACTGCCAAAAACTTAGTCATATTATCTATACCAGCCTTTGCGTTTGAGTAACCAAATACTCTTGTTACTGTTTGTTGAGCTGTCATTGAAGAGAAGTTTAAGATAATTCCCTTTTTAGTTTCTTCAAAGTGCTTAGCAAAAACTAATATAGGCAAAATAGAGCCTTCTAAGTTTAGCTTTAATACCTTTTCCCAAGCAGACATATCCAAGTCGAAGAAAGTTTTGTCAGGGCTGATAGTTGCTCCTGCCATATTGCCACCTGCCCCATTTATCAAAATGTCATAAGTGCCAAACTTCGCCAAAACTTCTGCCTTTGCATTTTCAAGAGACTCTCTTTCTAATACATTGCACTTGCAGAAAATATGCTCATAGCCATTTTCTTCGCTAAAAGCCTTTATGTTTGCCTCTTGCGTGTCGTCTCTATCGAGATAAGCAATCTTCGCTCCACAACTTGCTAGATACCTAGCTGTTACGCCTGCTAACACACCGCCAGCACCTGTTACTACTATAACTTTACCTTTTATATCAAATAAGTTTTTCATATTTATCTCCTATTTTAAATTATCTTTTAAATATTCTATTTACTATCTTAAATTTAGCGTCAATTATTACTATCAAAGCAAATACGCCCAATAATACAGGACCTGCGACTCCTGCCTTAGTATGTAATACCCACGCACTTGCCCCTATACTTGCAATTAGCGATATAGTCATCAACACATTCCAAGCCAAGCGAGCCTTGCCCTTTGGCATACTTTCGCCCATTATAGACTTTGTATTCATTATCGCCAAGAATGCTCCGTATGCTATAGGCAAGAATATCATTGCCATTACACCTGCATTTATTATTAGCCACATCTTCGCTTCGCTTGCCACAAATAGAGAAGTCAAAGCCGAAAAGCCCACTAATAAAGAGCCTATTAACTGCCACTTTGGAATACCAAATTTACCTATAATTACGCTAAAGCACAATCCACAAATTAGCATATTCATCAACATAGCATTTACTGCCATACCAACAACCCCAAAGCCAAATACGTATCTAGCAACTTCTTTGCCCAACAAAGGCTCGAGAGTTACTGATAAATTTGAAGCATCACGCTTAACTAACATAGCCGCCATTGTCTTTTCTTCTTGGCTTAAGCCATTACGCAATGCGTCTTTTTCTGAGTTAGGCAAAGCCTTAAATTCCTCTAAAGAAATACCCTTTTCCTTTGCAACTCTAGTGTTAAGTAAGCCTACATAGCCATCTATTAAATTCTTTGCTGGCTCAATTTTCACGCCATCAATTTCTTGTGCCACTAATTTATTTTCTATAATTGTAGATGTAATTAAGCCCTCTGCTGGCTTTGCATTAAATTGAGAAGCTGCTGCAATTACTATACAAGAAGTACCCAACAAAAATGGTATGAATAAACCTGTAGCTAAGTCGAAAATTGCAAGTTCTCTAAAGTCTTTATTCCAACCCTTTTTAAGCATAGAGTAAGGGAATAAGAATGTCATATTTATACCCACTGCCATCGCTGCTGCAGATATAATCACGTCTCTTTGTTGAGATACAATCAAGTTAGTCCAAAATTCTTTACCAGCTTCGCCCAAGGCGTTTAAGTGAGAAACAAAGTCCTCAGCCGGAGAATTTAGCAAAGAGAAATTAGGCATAAATCCACTAAATACTCTCGACCATTGAATGTCGCCACTTAAAGACAAACTTAACACTACCCCAAAGAAGCATACTACTATAGAAGCCACTGATAATTTTATTATCCACTCGAAGAATTTTAGAGCCTTGCCTCCCTTAGCATATAAATATACTAAAAATACTGCCAAGGCAAAAAAGGAAAATGTTATTATAACTTCAGTACTCTTTGCAACTTCGCCATTTACACTTCCTATACCTAGATTTTGCGTTACGCCTGCTATAGTCAAGGCAAATTGAGGCATAGCAAAAACTAAACAAGCAAACATAGAACCTCCTGCCCAAGCATAACCTAAAATAGGGCTTATCTCTCTATTTATAGCTTCTATAGGCTTGTCCTTTATTGATAGCGTTACATAAGAAATTGCCGCCAACATTATTATACCTAAAATCATCGCCATAGGTTGTAGCCACATAAGTCCAAAGCCACCAAGAACGCCTAAGTATAATGCAGAAGCGAGCGAGCCACCCCCTAGAGTAGTTGCACTTTGTAGCCAACCAGGGCCTGAAAATTTTGTAAAAGTTTTCAGCATTGAAAGCTTACCTTCTTTCTTTGCCTGAAGTATTTGAGCTCTTTGCTCTTCTATCGTATTTGTTTTATTGCTCATAATCTGTTATTTCTTAGTTCGTGTTTTGTCTGCTTGCACTTGGGCTTCTAATGCTAATCTTGAAGCATTAAAATTATGCTCTTGGCTCATTGCTTTGTCTGTATTATTTACAATATCTAAGGCAAATTCTTCAAAGAAAGAGAAATTCATACCCCTACAATTCATTCTTTCAACCCCATTATCATCTACCAAAAATAGCGTTTGTGCAGGGTAGTCTTCCTTAGAAATATCTATGTATTTCTTAATTTCTATATAGCCTTTTGTGCCTAAGATAAAAGTTCTGCCATCGCCCCAAACAGGCAAGCCCTCTGGCGTAAACCAGTCTACCCTACAGTAGCAAGAAACGCCATTCGCGAGCGTTATACTAACTTCGCCAAAATCTTCTAGTTCAGGAGTTTCTGGGTTATTTAGATTATCTACTCTAGCAAAATTTAGATGGGCTTTCTCACAATTTCCAAATTCCAAAAACTGCTCGAATTGATGAGTGCCTATATCGCACAATATACCACCATATCTAGCCTTTTCAAAGAACCAAGCAGGACGAGCAGCCTTAGACAATCTGTGAGGAGCAAGTATCATAACTTGCAACACATCGCCTATACGCCCCTCTTTAATTAGCATATTCGCCTTTTGAGCTGCCTCATTATGCAGTCTTTCTGCAAAGTAAACTTGCAACTTCTTGCCATATTTTTCTGTCAAAACTTCAGCTTCTTCAAGTTGTTCGAGACTTGTAAATGCAGGCTTATCTACAAAGAAGTGCTTGCCATTTTCCAAGGCTAATTTTGCATAAGAAAATCTATCGGCTGGAACGCTTGCGTTTGCAATTAGCTTAATTTCCTCGTCTGCCAAAACTTCCTCAAGGCTACTTGCAGCCTTAGTATTAGGGAAACGCTTCAAGAAATCTTCCACCTTTTTAGGGTCGCTATCCCAAACTAATTTACACTCAGCTCCTACATTTATCAAACCTTGGCTCATTGCAAATATATGCCCGTGGTCTAGCCCAACGCTTGCAAATTTGAGAGAACCCTCTGGAATTACACTCTTAAACTCGCCATCTGGCACATAGTCAAAACCTGTCTTATGTTTACTCATATTCAAGCCTTATTTGAAAGATTTACCAAAGTCTATAGCACCAACTTTTTGAACTTGCTCTCTAAGTTTAGAACTTTCTAAGTGCTTGTCCAACTCTGCCTTATAAGCATTATGCTCTAGTGGCATAGCAACTTCTGAATTAGTCCAACTAGACATCAACATAGCATTTGCCAACTCCAAAGATTTAATACCCTCTTCAAGCTTATAATCCAATTCTTCCTTGCCCTCAAGTGCCTTTACAAAGTTTGTAATAACCCCCATATGCTGAGCTCCATTGCCCTCGAAAGTTTCGATTTCCAACTCGCTTTCAGGCGAAGAAAATGGCTGGTCAGTTTCTCTAGTAAATTCAGAAAGGCTCTTTCCCTTAAACTTAGTTATTTTCAACTCGCCATTTTCAGCAACTACAAAAGCCTTATCGCCTGCAATTTCTAAACGATTTGCCCCAGGGTACTCGCCTGTAGAAGTGATAAAACTCAAACTTGTACTATCGCCTAAATCCATATGGCAAATAACTTCGTCTTCGACTTCTATGTCGTGATACTTTCCATATTTACACCAAGCCTTAACAGACTTTGGCATATCAAATACCCAAGCTAAAATGTCTAAATTGTGTATAGATTGATTAATTAAAGCACCTCCTGCTTCGCCCTTCCAAGTGCCACGCCAGTTGCTTGAAGTAAAGTAAATATTTGGTCTATACCAATTTGTCATAGTCCAAGATACCCTGTTCACTTTGCCTAACTCGCCACTTTGAACAAGTTCCTTAATCCTTGCATATATAGGAGTTGTACGCTGATTTAGCATAATAGCACAAAGCAAATTCTTAGACTTTGCCAATTCTTCAACTTCTATAGCATCTGCAGTGCAAAGAGCCAATGGCTTTTCTATCAACACATTAAAACCAGCTTCTATTATTTGCTTAGCAAGATTGTAGTGCGTAAAAGAAGGAGTTGCAACCACAACTGCATCAAAGCCTCCAGCACTTAATAAATCTTCAACTTTATTATAGTATTTCAAGTGGCTATACTTTTCGTCTGTAATAGGGCGTTGGTCGCATATTGCAACAAGATTTGCAACATCGCTTTTCAACAAATTATCCACGTGCATTGCCCCTATAGGTCCTAATCCAATTACTGCTAAATTTATCATATTCTTTCTTTCTTATTAAAAATTAAAAAACTTTTTTGCGTTCGTATAAGATATATTCTTAACTGCACTGCCAACTAAGTCCATATCTTGAGGTATCGTGTTTATAGCCATTTCTTCTCCTAGCAAAGCACAAAGTATTCTTCTAAAATACTCGTGCCTTGTGTAGGATAAAAATGAACGAGAGTCAGTCAACATACCAACAAAACAAGGCAACAAAGACAACCTAGATATACAATCTAAGTGTGCCTTCATTCCACTAATATTATCCATAAACCACCAAGCACTGCCTAATTGCAACTTAGCCTTAATGCCACTTGCTTGAAAATTACCAAGCATAGTCGCAAGCATTTCGTTGTCTTTAGGGTCTATGTTATATAGTATAGTTTTGCCCAAGTCGCCTGAGCTATTTAAAGTATCTAAGTGCCTAGACAAGTTCTTTGCGTAAATGCTTTGCCCAATGCTATCAAAACCAATGTCGGCGCCATTTGAGTTAAACATAGCCGAATTGTTGTTACGCATAGGTCCTATATGTATTTGACGAACCCAGCCCTTTTTGCTATCGAGCTTGCCCAATTCTATGAGTACGCTAGATTTAAAATAATTAATCTCACACTCACTCAACTTAGCTCCACTAAGTGCCTTTTTAAATATATCATCTAAGCTAGACTCACAAGTATCACTGTAATACATAGTCTCTAAGCCATTGTCAGACAACTTGCAACCAGCTTCGTCAAAATAGTCGTGCCTGCTCTTTAGTGCATTTAGCAAATCATCATAGCTAGATATTTTGATATTCGCACTTAAGCCCAACTCCTCTATATAAGAAGTATAGTTAGCATTTTCCAAGGCAACTGCTTTGTCGGGGCGAAATGTAGGCAATACCTTAATAGCAAATCCATCTTTGGCAATTTGCTTGTGATATTTCAAATCAGAAATAGGGTCGTCTGTTGTGCATATAGCCTCAACATTGCTATTTAACATACAAGTTTTCGCCGAAAATCCCTTAGCTATAACTGCATTTGCCCTATCCCAAACTTCTTGAGCTGTGTCTCCATTTAACAAAATATCATCTATGCCAAAATAACGAGCCATCTCTAAATGAGTCCAATCGTAAATAGGGTTTCTTAGCATATTAGGCATAGCTTCTGCGAATTTTTGGAATTTTTCCCTATCGCTTGCCTCGCCTGTGCAATATTTCTCTTCTACACCATTTGTACGCATAGCTCTCCACTTGTAGTGATCGCCTGCTAACCACATTTGAGCGATGTTGTCCCACTGCTTATCTTCTGCGATTTCCTTAGGGTCAAGGTGGCAGTGATAATCTATAATAGGGCAATCTTTTGCATAGTTATTATATAACTCTTGTGCAAAATCTGTAGTCAAAAGAAAATTGTCATTAATAAATTTTTTCATTGACTTTATAGTCTCAATCGTTTGAGATTATAAGTCAAGCTTTTTTATAAAAAAATATTCAAATGAAAATAACGCAAAAAGACATAGCAAATAAACTCGGGGTATCTGTATCCCTAGTATCACGTGTACTCTCTGGGCAAGCCGATAAAATTGGGGCAAACAAGTTTACAGTAGAGACTATTTTGTCTTTGGCAAAGTCTATGAATTATATTCCGTCTTCTGCTGCCCTTGCCCTAAAAGGCAAAAAAATAAAGACTATAGGCGTTGTCGTTTATGACTTTGAAGACGAATATTTTTCGCTTTTGATTAAAAACTTACAAAAACTTTCTCACGAATACGATTACTCTTTAATCCTAGTAGGCTTTTTAAATAGAATACCTAAAGAAGAGCACTTAGTTCCCCTACGCAAACATAGCATAGATGGAATAATTATTTTGGGAAGTTTTGGCGATTTAGCTTGGACATCTGCTTTTAGCCACTTGCCTATAGCTAAAATAGGACACGGCAAGGGCAAAAATATACAAGATACTATAGCCTTAAACGAAATCGACGCTATGCAAAAAATCATAAATTATCTTAACAAAGACTTGGGCTTTAAGGATATATATTTTGCAGGTAAAGACAGAAAAGTTCACTTAATGCGTAAAAAGATTTTCAAAGGAATATGCACTAAGATGGATATAAACTTTGAGTCTTTTACTAAAGATGGCACAGAATTTGAAGCAGGCAAAAGCATTGCAAAAGATATAATTAGTTCAGGAAAACTCCCTCAAGCTATAGTTTCTGCAAACGATATAATTGCAATGGGTATCATTAGTGAGTTTTACAAAAATGGAATAAAAGTCCCTCAAGATGTATCTATAATAGGTTTCGACAATATCGTATCTGCATCAAATTACATACCTCCAATTAGCTCGTTTAGCCAGCCTATAGAAGAATTTGCAAGAGAGGCTTTTGAGTCTGTAATTAAAAGAACTCCAAGACAAAAAATCTTAATAAAGGGCGACTTAGTCCTAAGACAAAGCTCTAAAAAACTATAAAATTTATGAATACAATCAATCTAAAATCCAAAGAAGAAACAAAATTCGACATATTATCCCTTGGCGAAGTTATGCTACGCCTAGACCCAACTAACGACAGAATACGCACAGCTCGTAGCTTTAGAGCTTGGGAAGGCGGCGGCGAATATAATGTAGCTAGAGGTATGGCAAAGTGCTTTAGACAAAGAGCTACTGTGGTAACTGCCTTGGCTGAAAATGAAGTGGGCTACTTAATTGCAGATTTTATTGCTCAAGGGGCTGTAGATACAAGTTTCTTAAAATGGGCAAAGGCAGATGGTGCTGGCAGAAATGTTAGAAATGGATTGAATTTCACCGAACGTGGCTTTGGGATTAGAGGGGCTTTGGGTTGCTCTGATAGAGCAAATTCTGCTGCATCTCAACTAAAAGTTGGCGACATTGATTGGGAAGAAATTTTTGGCAAACAAGGGGTTAGATGGTTTCACACAGGTGGCATATTTGCAGCACTTTCTGAGACTACAAGCCAAGTTGTGATTGAGGCAGTTAAAGTTGCAAAGAAATATGGCACAATCGTTTCTTATGACTTGAATTATAGACCATCACTTTGGGCTGATATAGGTGGACAAGCAAAGGCTATAGAAGTTAATAGCGAAATTGCAAAATACGTCGACGTTATGATTGGAAATGAAGAAGATTTTACAGCTTGCTTGGGCTTGGAAGTTGAGGGTATGGACGAACATATATCTCAAATAGATGTAGAGGCATTTAAGAATATGATTAATAATGCTGTGAAGAAGTTCCCTAATTTCAAGGCGACGGCAACTACACTAAGGAAAGTTTCTTCTGCATCTTTGAACGACTGGAGTGCTATATGCTGGCATAATGGCGAGTTTTTCGAGTCGAAAAAGAGAGAAAACCTTGAAATATACGACAGAGTTGGCGGCGGCGACAGCTTCGCTTCAGGCTTTATATACGGATTAATGGAATTGCAAAACCCACAACTGGCAGTAGACTACGGAGCAGCCCACGGAGCATTAGCAATGACCACCCCAGGAGATACGTCTACAGCACGCCTAGAAGAAGTCTCTCGCCTAGCCCAAACAAACGCAACAGCCAGAGTAATTCGCTAAATTAATAAAAAAAAGTCTTAGGTATAGACACAAAAAATCGAAGTCCAAAACAGACTTCGATTTTTTTTGCTACATAATAGTCTCAACTAAAACCCAAACAAAATCACCCCACGCTCTTTCGATTTGCCCCAAAAAATTCTTAGATCGCAGACTAAGAATTTTTTGTTGGGGCGTAAGATTGCCCCTTAGATGAGTATTTGAGATTTTTTTGGGGTTGATGTTATATCAATACCTAAGAGTCCCAAAAATTTCCAAAACGGAATATAAAATGTAATATCACGCCCCTTGTGAAGATTTTGCATTTTTTTGTCATCGTGTTTTTAGGAAAAGAATAATTAAGTTGCAACGCTTAATGTACTTATGGGATTTTTTAGCTGTAATTAAAAAAATAAAAAAAATTTTTGCGTTTTTGCGACTTTTTATGGTTTTTACTAAGGGATTTTGGAATATTTTAAGGTAAGAAGAGGGGTTTTTATATAATTTTTTGTTAAATCTGATAAAATTCAACGAAATTCGACGAAAAAAACCTCCAACAGTTCAAATGGTGTTTTGACGATTCATTTAGTTTTTTGTATGATGATGAGATGAAAAGTTTTAGAAAAATAAAAACATCTACTTTTGACTCAGTTGAATACGAGATTATTCAATACACAAAATTAGACCACGTTTTAGTCTTGGATAAGGTTTTTAAGTCGGCTTATTTAGACTTAGAAAAAGTATCTGAAGAGTTGAGGCGAAAATCAGATATTGCAAAAAATGCAATTTTTTAAATTTATGGCAAGGAGGAATACATATATAAACTTCAAGATATCTGCAAAAAGGTCTTTGAGAAATTAAATTCCTGCATAAAAACTTATCCTTATAACAATGTGTATAGAGATAAAAAACAAGATCCTCAAGATAGTGTTTTTGCAAGCACAAGAGATATTACCCAAGACATCATAACATTCTATAAGCCCTTTTTTGATACAGAAGAAACGCCTCTTGAGGATAAAGGTAGTATTCTTATACATGAAATCGCCCATCTTGTAGGATTAACTTCAGATAGAGAAACAAAAGCAATAAACTCTGCAGAAGCCCTAAGAAATTTCTTGTTGCTATGTACAGGGAAAGTCACAGAAGATGAACTTTTCTTAACAGAAGACGAAGCAAAAGCCTTAAAAGAATCAGACAATGCCGCTAAGAAAATCGCTACACGTCTAGGCGAACACCTCTACAACCCCGACCAACCAAGAGTAGAAAAAGGCAACCCAAATGGAGGTCAATGGACAAGTGATGGCACAAACGGCGGCTCTCCTACAGACGATGATGAGAAAGATTCAGGCAACACTGAAGACTCCGACGCTGACGAAGACGAAGAAAACTCCGAGTCAAATGGCACAAACGAAACAGATGATGCAGTCGATAAAAATAAAGAAGAGGATAATGACGACAAAGCTCATGAAGAAAAATATTCACCTATAATCGACTCCTTTGATACTTATATGGTATTTAAGACTAGTGTAGACGAAAATGGAGTAGCTAGTGTCGATAGAGTACCTTATTGCCTTAGTCCATTAAATCCTAAATTTAAAGAAAACGGTACAAGTATAGATGCCACTATATATGAAGTTACCATACGTGAAGTTCCAAACGATAACTTAGAGAATGTAGAGTATGTGGATACAAAAGCCTTAATACCTGATGGTAAAAATCAAGTTGAATTTGAAGATGAATTCAACAAAGATCCTAAAAAATATTCTGAAAATTATGATGGATGTCGCAAACAAAGTGGCAAAGAAGGCTTAGTTAAAGATGCAGAAAATAAAAAAGAGAGCATTATTGAAAATAGTAAAATCCTTTATAAAGGGCGTATACTTATTGATAATTGGGCAGGAGAAGTTTACTTTTTAGACTAATTACCTGTAATCTTGCCAGTGCGAAGCTTGCCCGTTAAACCATGTACGGGCAAATGCTTCGTACTTTTTAGGTATACGATGAGTTTCTTTGTTTGTATAAAAAATTTCAAGTATCTCATTATAAACATCTTCGTCTATGCCATAAAAAGGTGTATATTTTATAAATGTTGAGACAACACTATGCGAACCATATCCATGTCTATAGTTATATTCATCTTCGTAAGTGTAATTTGATATTATTTTTTTTGCTTCTTCTAGAGCTTTTTCTTTATCAAATAAAGGATTATCGTATACTTGAAAATCTCTATCTAAATAAGAAAACCCACTATAAATTCTTGTTGCATATTTATTGATTGGGTGTTCTGTTGTAATTTTTTTATAGTTTGAGTTTATTTCTCGTAGATGAAGAATATTTAGTATTCTTAGTTTCCATCTTTTAGATCCCTTTTCAAATTTTTCTGATTTATCATAAAGACCACTTTGTATTTTGCAAAGAGCTATCGCTTGCTCTAATTCTCTGTCGTACATAAACAAAGACATAAAGGCAATATCTTTATCTTTTGGATAAACAAAACCACTATAAAAATTCCTCCAAGTATCAAAATTATATGTAAAAAATTCGTATTTAGATATATCTATATTTTTATATTCTGCTTTTTTACAATTTTCTTGATACCAAATTAAGTTTTCGATAATGCTATCATCGTAGCTATCGTAAATTTCTTTATTAAATACAAAATCTTCTTTCCCTACATCAACTCTTCTGTAAAAAAGATTTGCTGCAATTATATTACGAGAACCTAGCCCCTCGTAAAAAGAGACATTTTTGCGAGCTATATTCAACAAACCATAAGCAATTTCAGCCCAATATAAGGCTTTTTCTTTGCTGATAATTTTTCTTTTGTCAAAACGCATATCGTCTGTAGTTGGGATAGAATTCAATTGGTGAAAACTCATCAAAAAGTCGAATCTAAAAAAGATAGTGTTGGGTTTCCAACCTTGATAGTACATAGACATTTCAAAGGCTCTTTGCCAATCTGCTTGAGCCACGCTTTCCATATAAGCAAGCGGATCTGCGTAATATTTAGCCTGATCTTCTTTAGGCAAGAGTCTGTTTGCATGCTTGTTATCGCCATATAAATCATACGGAATATCAGTGTGCGACTCATAGGAATAATCAAGTTTAGGGATTTTCTTTTTGAGATTATCAACTCTATTTCTCATACTTTCTAGACTTTCTTCTTTATCGCCTTTTATTGTACTAGAATTGCCTGCCCAAACCACACAAGAGAACATAAAAACACACAGAACTAAAATCTTCTTAAACATATACATATTATCGCCTATGCAGATAAAATTTTCAAGCTTTATTCTTGTAGGTTAAAAAAAGTAAAATCATCATTATAAGAGCCTAAAGATAAAATCTCTTTAAGATACAAAAAGTGTCTAAATTTTACCTACAAGCAACTATAAACCAAGTAAAATACAGTATTTAGAGACAATCTAAAGCTCAAAATTTAGACGGAGGTGTTAGCACAAAAAAATGACTAAAAAGGCTCAAAAAGTCCATTTTTAGTCATTTTTCACAACGTGTCTATATTAGGGATTTTTTGGAATATCGCCCCTTTTTTGAACAATTTCTCAACTCCGTCACAACTGAGAGGGTGTTAACAAATTCTTCACGCCCCTACCCTTTAGGCGATGCGTTCGACTATAATCGGCGGAGGATTTGGTCTACGAGGGGCAAGCCTGTAGGCGTTGCGAAAGTATTCCATAGCTGAGTCAAGGTTAGACTCATCGTCGTAGTGGATTTGGAGGAGGGCTTCGCCGTGTTTAACTTGAGTGCCGACCTTTTTAATTTCTGTTACGCCAACATAAGGGTTTGGAGTAGAGCCTGCTTTTCCGTCTGAAAGTATTTTAACACCTCTAGCAATTTGACCTGCATTAATATTGTGTACATATCCACGTTTTGGGGCAGAAAGTTTACGAGTGTGCATAGGCATAGGGTACTCGTCTGGATTTTCTATCCAAGTAGTATCGCCGCCTTGGGCTTTCATAATTTCTACAAATTTAGTATAAGCCGAGCCATCTTCGAGTACACGTTCAACTGCCTGCTTTGCTGATAGATTAGAACCAGCTACACCTGCGAGGCGAACAATTTCCATACCAAGCTTTAGAACGAGTTCTTTCATATCTTCAGTGCCTTCGCCCTTTAGGAAGCGAACAGCTTCGAGAACTTCGAGACCTAAGCCAACGCAATCGCCGAGAGGTTGGTTCATATCAGTAATTAGGGCAACGCAACGACGCTTCATAACCTTACTAACTCTAGTGATGTAGCGAGCGAGTTGACGAGCTTGTTCTAGGTCTCTAATGAAAGAGCCATTGCCCCACTTTACGTCTACGACTAAGCCTTCAGCTCCGATAGCAAATTTTTTGCTAAGAACGCTTGCAGCAATTAGAGGCAAGCTTGGAATAGTTGCAGTGTCGTGTCGCATATTGTAGAGTATTGCATCTACTGGAGCGATATTTTTGTCGAAAGATACTATAGCTGAACCTACGCTTGCGAGTTGCTTCGCAAATTCATCTAAGTCCATAGATGTCTTTAAGTTAGGGATAGAGCTAATTTTGTCTGAAAGAGGGACAACGAAGTCTTCGTCTAAGCTACACATAGATGGCATTACAACGCCACAAGCAGCAGCCACTGCAGATAAAATCATAGTAGTTTTG
Organism: Opitutales bacterium; assembly: GCA_044433115.1. Lineage (GTDB taxonomy): Bacteria > Verrucomicrobiota > Verrucomicrobiia > Opitutales > Intestinicryptomonadaceae > CAKUIA01. The sequence continues at coordinate 36,876 of JAWXTY010000002.1, read as the reverse complement.
TCGCCTACGCCACCCGTAGAATATTTTGCAACCTTAGGGCGTGTGATAAATTCGAGGTCTAAAACTTCGCCAGTTAGACGCATTTCTTCAGAGAGGAACGCAGTTTCTTGGGCAGACATATCCTTAAAATAAATAGCCATAATCAATGCTGCCAACTGGTAGTCGCTGATTTCGCCGTCGAGGATAGAGTCAACCATAACTCTAATTTCATCTTCGGAGAACTCATTTCCGTCTCGTTTCTTCTCAATTAAATAAGAATAATACGACTTTTTAACGCCTTTTGGATTGTTCTTTGTAGCAGACATAATTTTATTTTTTTGAATATTTTCGATTTTTTTGCAATTTCTTGAAAAATTTTCTTGCTTTTTATATATTTTCTAATAATTAGAGCAAAAAATCACTCTTTTGTCGAGTTTTTTTTACTTTTTCTTAAAAAAAATAGCTTTTTAGCTTAAATCGGAAATAATAATGAAATTAAATGAGAAAAAAGGGAAAATATGCTTGGCATAAATGGAAAAATGTAGATTATATATGTGTTTATGGCAAGTAGAGCAAAAAAGCAAAAAGAAGAGACTTTTGAAGAGTCGATAGAACAACTAGAACAGATCCTTAAGGATTTGGAATTTGGTGCTATTCCACTTGCTGAGCTTGTTGATAAATATACAAAAGCTAAAGAATATATTAAAATATGTCGAAAGCAATTAGATGACGCTGAACTTAAAATATCTCTAATAGATAGCGATGGTTCTAGCGAAATTTTTAACTTAGAAAATAACCCCCTTTAAATGTCATTCTTAGAAAACATAAATAGCCCAGAAGATGTAAAAAAGCTAAGCTCGGAGCAGTTGGAAACTTTAGCCTCTGAAATTAGAGATGAAATTATATCTGTAACGTCGAAAAATGGCGGGCATGTTAGCCCTAACTTAGGTGTAGTGGAATTATCTATTGCACTGCATAGAGTTTTTGATACTCCAAAAGACAAGATAGTCTTTGACGTGTCGCACCAGTGTTACACGCATAAGTTGCTAACTGGCAGAAATGGCGAGGAATTTAAGAATATACGCCTAGATAATGGGCTTACTGGTTTTTGTAATATATTCGAAAGCGAACACGATGCTTTCGGAGCAGGACACGCAGCTACTGCAGGTTCAGCAGCCTTAGGCTTAGCTACAGCGAGAGACTTGCGTGGCACAGACGAAAATGTCATTGCAGTAATTGGCGATGGCGTTATGACTTGTGGTGTAACTTTCGAAGCATTAAATAATATATCTTCACACGCAAAGAAGTTGATATTGGTGCTAAACGATAACGAAATGTCTATCGCCAAGAACGTAGGTGCTATAGCAAGTTATCTAAACGAGTTAATCACTAACCCTGTTTACAATAGAATTTACAAAAGCACAGACTCTTTCTTAAACAAGACATCTAAGTCTATAGCAAACTTCACTAAAAAAGTTTCAAAAGGCACTAAGGATTTCTTCCTACACTCGTCTTTATTTGAGCATTTTGGCTTGAGATATTTAGGACCTATAGATGGGCATAACATTCCTCTATTAGAGCAATATTTGAATTTTTGTAAAATCAGCGATGAGCCTGTACTTCTACACGTTGTTACTAAAAAAGGCTTAGGGCTAGAAGTTGCTCAAAAGAACCCAGAAAAATTTCACGGAGCTTCTGCCTATAACACTGTTACAGGCGAGTCTACTGAGTTTAACGACCCAACTATCCCAACTTACCAAGACGCTTTCGGCTCTGCTGTTCTAAAAATGGCTAAGTCAGATAGTGAAGTTTTAGCAATCACAGCCGCAATGGCTTCTGGCACTGGCTTGGCTAAATTTAAGCAAGAGCTACCTAAGCAATTCTTCGACGTAGGTATTGCCGAAGAACACGCAGCAATCTTCGCAGCAGGTCTAGCTCGTGGAGGCTTCAAGCCAGTTGTTGCTATGTACTCAAGCTTTATGCAAAGAGCTTTCGATTGTGCCATGCACGACGTTTGCCTACAAAATTTAGGCGTAACTTTCTGTATGGATAGAGCTGGACTAAGCCCTCAAGATGGCTCAACCCATCACGGCTTATTCGATATATCTTTCCTAAGATGCCTCCCTAATGCTATAATTATGCAACCTGCTAACGAGGACGAACTCGCAGATATGCTATTTACGGCTACAGAGTCAAGAAAACCTTGCTTCATCAGATACCCAAGAGGCAAAGCACAAGGCATTCCTGTTAAAGAAAAACCTGAACTAATCGAAATAGGTAAAGCTCAAGAAATCTTAACTCAAGACCAAAGCGAGATATCCATCTGGGCTTTAGGACCTATGCTCCCAGAAGCAAGCAAAATTGCCAAAATCCTCGAAGAACAAGGTATTAAAGCTAGTATAGTAAACGCACGTTTCGCTAAACCACTAGACAAAGATTTATTACTAACTCACGCTTGCCAAAATAAGCTAATCGTTTCTATGGAAGATCACATAATTCGTGGCGGTTTTGGCAGTGCAATCGCCGAACTCCTTCAAGAAGAAAATGTCCTAAAACCTTTAGAAATAATCGCTTGGGCTGATAACTTCATCTCTCACGGCTCTAATGTCGCCAGCATCAGGCAACGCCATTGTCTCGACACAAACTCTATGGCTCAACAAATATTAAATAAATATAATAAAATATTAAATAAATAAGATAAGAGATAAGATTTAGGCTAAGGGGTTTTACCCCTTAGAACCCCACTTAAGGGCTAGTTTCGCCCTTAAGAAACCCAAACCAGTGAGGCACTGGATACCATAGTTTGGGCTGGTTGGCGTTTGTTGATTAGAGTGTTGCTTTTAGGGTGCTAGTCGACTGCCCGTCCTTCCTTTTCTTGAAATAAATTAATTTTGAAAAAATTAAAGATATTTCAAGAAAAGCCCTCCTCCTCGAAAGAGAAGTATCTCTTTCGAATTATATACAACTTATTTTAGATTTTAGGCTTTGCACTTGAGGGTGCAAAGTTTTTTGTGTCTCGTTGCCAAGCAAGTAAAATTGAAATCAACACTGCTTTGCAAGTACAGCAAAGCCCACACTGCAACAGCGACAAACAAACTCCAAGCAAGTAAAATTGAAATCAACACTGCTTTGTAAGTACAGCAAAGCCCACACTGCAACAGCGACAAACAAACTCCAACAAAACCCAAATAGCAAGCAAAGCTTGCGACGTGCAGGGCGACGCCTTGCTTCGGGGGTGCAGGGGGCGGAACTTGTCCACCTGCCTCAGGTTTTTAGGGCAGAGTATGCCCTAAATGGGGTTTGGGGCAAAGCCCCAATATCTCTAAATCTTAAGACTCGCTATCTGAACGGACGAGGGTTGCAACAGTTTCGATGTGTCGAGTTTGAGGGAACATATCGAAGGGTTGCATTTTGGTAACTTTATAGCCTTGAGCATTTAGATAGATTAGGTCTCTGGCTTGAGTGTCTGGACCGCAAGATACGTATACGATTTTGTTAGGGGCAAAATCGACTAGTTGTTTTAGAAATTCTGGGCTAGAGCCACTACGAGGAGGGTCTATAATGACAGTGGAGTCTTTACCTTCGAAGTTAATTTGTTTAAAGATTTCTTCGGAAGAGGCTATCATAAAGTTAGCGTTTGTTATGTTATTAATTTTAGCATTTACTTTAGCACAAGCTATAGCCTTTGCACTAATTTCGACGCCTTCGATTTGTTGGAAGTCTTTGGCTGCTGCCAAAGAGAATAGTCCAACGCCACAATAAGCGTCTATTAGGTATTTATTTCCCCTTGCTTCGTTTATTATATATTCAACAAATTCGGGTAAGATGAAAGGGTTATTTTGGAAGAAGTCGCCTGCTATAAATTGGTAATTAATTCCGCCTACAGAAGTTATAGCAACAGCGTTATTATCTTCTTCAACGCCACCGAGGGTGTCTCTTAAGAGTATAGTTGCACCCTTTTTACGCTTAGGGGCATTAGCCTTGACTCTAGCACGTACAGCTGGAAGTGCAGCGTTTATGCTATCAGATGCTATAGGACACTGTGGAATATCTACTATATCACGTCTCCTGCCCTGCTTGATAAAGCCTATATCTAGTGGTAAATCCTTTCTTGGCTTGTCGTAGTGAGGAGTTAGCTTAGAGCGATAACCTTGAATTTTAGGCGATGGGTGCGTCTTTTCTATAGGCATTTTAATAAAAGCAATACGCTCCATTAGGTCAGCAATTTGCTTTTGTTTAAATTCCAACTGCTTTTCATAAGACAAGTGTTGATACTGGCAACCTCCGCATATACCGAATTTATCGCAAAAAGGAACAACTCTATCAGGAGAAGGCTCGATAACTTCAACTAAGTCAGCCTGAGAGTAGCTAGTATGATTTTTATAAACTCTCGCTTTAACCTTTTCGCCTACCAAAGCGTAAGGCACAAATACAACCCAATTATCCAATTTACCAACGCCTACGCCAAGGTTAGTTAGGTCGACTATATCTAAAATAATCTCTTCTTGGTACTTAAAAGGTGTGTCTACAAAATTTTTAGGTTGCTCTTTATTCATAATCATAAGAGAATTTATCCTATATTTAATAAAAAAAGTCAAAATCAATATGCAAGAAATTATACAAAGTAGGCAAAACCCTAGAGTTAAAATGTTATCAAAGCTCCAAGAACGCTCAGGCAGAAGAGACTTGGGGCGTTTTGCTATAGAGGGCTTAAGGGAGCTTCAAAGAGCAATTTTGGCAGAAACTCCGATTGAAGAAATCTATTTTTGCCCAGAATTATTCAAATCCAAAGAGCATAATTCCTTTATAGAAACTCTACCTGAAAATATAGAGCTATGCCAATTAGGCAAAAGTGCCTTTGAAAAGGTATCCAACAGACAAGGCTGTGATGGGATACTTGCAGTGAGCCTTCAGTGGAGTACTCAACTTTCAGACATAGAATTTAACCCAAATATGCCTACTCTAATCTTGATTGCAGTAGGTATAGAAAAACCAGGGAACTTGGGGGCTTTGTTGCGTAGTGCAAATGCAGTTAAAGCAGATGCAGTGATTTTGGCTGACTCAGTTGTAGATCTGTTTAACCCTGCTGTAATACGTTCAAGTCAAGGAGCATTGTTTTCTATGCAAATTGCCAATGCTTCGCATAAAGACACTGTGAAATTTTTAGATAAACACAATATCAAGCCTTGTGCGATGGCTCTACAAAATTCAAATATTATATGGCAACAAGACTTGTCAGGTAGCATTGCAATAATAGTAGGCAGTGAAAAAGATGGGCTAAGCCAAGAGTGGATAGAGTCGTCTGCTACAATAAAGTTGCCTATGTACGACTCTGCAGACTCGCTAAATGTGAATGTAGCTGCAGCGATTGCCCTATACGAAAAAAGACGTATAGACGCTCTTTAAGATAGCCGTATAAAATAATTTAAGCTAAAGTCTTTTAATTTATCCCACAAAAAAATGCTTAGTCCCAATTTAGGAGCTAAGCATTTTTTGTGTCTTTAATTCTAAGAAAGTCTTTAATTCTAAGAAAGTCTCTAAAACTAACTAGACATTTTTGTAACGATTTCGATGATAGGTAGGAACAATGCGATAACGATAGTACCTACAACTACAGCCAAGAACACAATCATAACTGGCTCGATAATTGCAGTTACAGCAGTTACGGCGTTATCTACTTCTTCGTCGTAATTGTCAGCAATACGGTTCATCATATCAGCGAGCTGACCTGTTTCTTCGCCCACTTCAACCATACTAGTTACCATTCCAGGGAAGATATTTTGTTGGTCAAGAGGAGTAGCAATATTTTCGCCATCACGAACTCTATCGTGAACTCTCTCTAAAGCACCCACAACTATAGTATTGTTAATCGTACCCTTAGTGATACTCAAAGACTCCAAGATAGGCACACCAGAAGCAATCAAAGTGCCAAGAGTTCTAGTAAATCTACCAACGATAGTCTTGATAGCCAAGTCGCCTACTTTAGGGATACGCAAAATAGCAGTGTCCCAAAGTTTAATACCAATCCTAGTCTTAAAGAACAACTTAATTGCAGCAACTACAGCAGCGATTATACCCAAAGTTACAAAGATATGATCTTTCATAAAGTCAGATATATTAATAATCATTTGAGTTAGCCCTGGCATAGCAGCTCCATTTAACATATCATTAAAGATTTGTTGGAATTGAGGAACAACGAATACCATCAATACAGCTACGATAACTACAGCCACCAACAAGATGATAATAGGGTAAACCATTGCCCCCTTAACCTTATTAGTAGTCTTTTGAGCCTTTTCGCTGAACATCGCAATTCTATCTAGCACCAAGTGCAACACACCACCTGCTTCACCTGCTTTAACCATATTGATATAAAGCTTATCGAAAACATTAGGGTACATAGTCAAGCCATCAGAGAACTTATTACCTGTACGCACGTTATCTGCCAAGTTTTCAATTAAATCCTTAAGATAGATATTCTTCTCTTGTCTTGAAATAACTTCCAAAGCTCGAAGCAAAGGTAAGCCTGCCTTAAGCAAGATAGCCATTTGTCTAGTAAAGATAGTAATTTGTAAAGATTTGATACCTGAACCAATCAAAGGCTTCTTAACCTTTTTAGTTATCAGAGATTTAACTTCAGAGATTTTAACAACTACCAAAGCCTGTGCAGCCAACTGAGCCTTTGCATTTCTCTCAGATGGCGACTCTATAGTTCCCTCTACTTGTTTTTTATCTTTTCCTATTGCTGTATATTTAAATTTTGCCATAAATTTATGTCTTTAATGTATATGTGGGGTATGTGAATTTTAATTGTCGTTTTAAAGTAAACAATTACAAATTATTGATATTAGATAGCCAAAGGCAAGCTTTTTTTAAGTATATTTCAAAACTTCCTCTACAGTTGTTGCTCCATCGAAGATAGCCCTTAAGCCGTCGTCTCTCAATGTACGCATACCAAGTTCTATAGCCTTTTGCTTTAATACCAATGTAGGTGCTCTATTAGTAATCAACTGACGCAACGCATCGTTAACTAACAATAGCTCGAACAAACCTTGTCTGCCCTTATAGCCACCATTGCTACACTCCTTACAACCCTTACCAAAGAAGAATTGTTTGTCTGCGATTTCTATAGGGTCTACGCCAAGCATATCAATAATTTCCTGAGTTGGCTCGTAAGCTGTCTTACAATGTGGGCAAACTTTTCTAACCAAACGTTGACCAAGTACACCTTCAATAGAAGCTGCAATCAAGAAAGGCTCTAATCCCATATCTATCAAACGTGTTACAGCTCCTGGGGAATCGTTTGTGTGCAAAGTTGCAAGAACCACGTGTCCTGTTAGCGACGCTTGAACTGCGATAGAGGCAGTTTCTAAGTCTCTAATTTCCCCGACCATTATCTTATCAGGGTCTTGACGCAAGAAAGCTCTCAAACACCTAGAGAAGTCTAATCCCACTTGGTGATTAATTTGTACCTGCATAATACCATCGATTTCATACTCGACTGGGTCTTCAGAAGTTAAAATCTTAATATCTACAGTATTTACCTCTCTTAAAGCAGAGTAAAGAGTTGTAGTTTTACCTGAACCAGTAGGACCTGTTACGATAAATATACCATTAGGCAAACGCACTAAACTACGTATATTCTCCTTAATTTCGTCTGCCATAGACAATTTTTCCAAGTCTAGGTTAACCACGCTCTTATCCAAGATACGCAACACCACAGACTCGCCAAACTGAGTAGGAAGTGTAGATACACGCAAGTCCACAGGTCTGCCTGAAATTGTTATTTTGATACGTCCGTCTTGAGGTATTCTTTGTTCAGCGATATTCAAATTCGCCAAAACCTTAATACGAGATATAACTGGCAAAGCCAAGCTCTTTGGAGGAGGTGCCATTTCATATAAAGCACCATCAATACGATACCTTATTCTAAATTGATTTTCAAAAGGCTCAAAGTGAATATCTGAAGCATTGTCTCTAACAGCTTGTTGCAAAACTAGATTTACGAACCTAATAATAGGCGTATCGTTTGCCATAGAACTAATGTCAGCTTCGTCGTCATCACCATAAGCTACACCAGAAATCTCGTTTAACAAATCGTCAATACCATTTGCGTCATCATCGCCATAGCAACTCTTAATTAGTCTATCAACCTCATCTGGATCGCATACAACTATTTGAACGTCCTTATTCAAGCTGAAAGTCAAGTCGTCGATAATTGCGTTATTAAAAGGGTTTTTCGCCAAGATACTTATTGCAGTGTCGCTCGCCTTGATAGGAACAACCCCATAGTCTCTTGCAACTGCAGCTCTCAACTGCTTATGCACAGACTCATCAATTTCATCTGGCAATTCGAGCATATATTCATAAGCTAAATATTCTGCTATGCTCATTAAAATTTCATCTTTAGAAATCAAGGCAGAATCTACCATAGCGTCAGCTAGAGACTTGCCAGTAGTCAAATGAGTCTCGTTTAGCTCATCTAACTGCTCTTGAGTCAAAAAATTCTTTTCGCTTATTATTTCGTTTATAGTACTATTGTTGTCTTCAAACATATAAAAATCTCCGTATAAAAGTGTTAAATTCTAAGCCTCGTTCATTGTTACCTTTAGAACTTCCTCTGGGGTAGTCAAGCCACTAGAGAATTTACGTATACCATCTTCACGCATAGAACGCATACCAAGTTCTCTCGATTTTTGACGCAATTCTACCAAAGTTCGTTTTTCGTAAATCATTTGTTGCAATTCTTCGTTAACCATAAACATCTCGAAGATACCAATACGTCCCTTAAAGCCTATGTTATTACACTTAGGGCAACCTGCTCCCCTTTGGAAGTTTATAGTAGCTGCCTCTGCATCGCCAATGCCTAAACCTTGCAATACCTTAGGGTCTGGTTGGTAAGACTCTCTACAATGTACGCAATTCTTACGTACCAATCGCTGAGCTAGTGCAGCTCTTAGTGAAGCACTCACCAAGAAAGGCTTTACCCCAATATCTACCAAACGTGTTACAGCACTTGGCGAGTCATTCGTATGCAAAGTTGAGAACACCATATGACCTGTCAAAGAAGCATTAATCGCAATTTCGGCAGTTTCTAAGTCTCTAATTTCACCTATCATAATTACATTAGGTGCTTGACGCAACATAGATTTAAGTGCAGCTGCGAAAGTCATACCAACGTCTCTACGCACTTGAACTTGGTTAATACCAGTCATTTGATACTCAACTGGGTCTTCCACTGTGATAATTTTCTTATCAGGATTATTCAAGTAATTCAATGCAGAATAAAGAGTTGTAGACTTACCAGAACCTGTAGGACCAGTAACCAAAAATATACCATCGGCTAAGCCCACTATACGTTCAAAAGACGCTTGGTCGTCTGAGAAGAAGCCCAATTCAGGCAATCCCAAACGCAAACCTTCCTTATCCAAGATACGCATAACAATACTTTCGCCATAAACTGTAGGCAAACTAGATACACGAAAGTCGATGTCTTTGCCATTGTGGTTAATTTGTATACGTCCGTCTTGAGGCACACGCTTTTCTGCTATAGAAATATTTGCCATCAACTTCAAACGAGAAATTATAGAAGGCTGTAACCTCTTTGGAGGATTTTCCACCTCAATTAAAACGCCGTCAATACGATAACGAACCCTAAATCTCTTTTCTAGTGGCTCTAAGTGAATATCTGAAGCTCTTCGTGCAACAGCGTCTGTAATCAACTTATGCACATACTTAATTATAGGAGCTTCCTCGTCGCTAACAGGAGTGTCGCCTGAAATACCCAAACCAGAGTCGTCGCCAATGAGTCCCATATCCTCATAATTAGAAGCTCCATACTGAGAATTAATCGCCTCTATAATTTCTGTAGGCGAAGCTAATCTAGCATCAACTGGCATAGACATCTTGTGGCTAAGCCCGTCCATCACGTCCATATTCAATGGGTCGCACACAGCAATTTCGAGCTGTCCATCATTGATATTTAAAGGTATTACGCAGTTTTCCAAGCAATAGTCCTTAGAAATTGCATCTTTTAATTCGTCTGCTATAGAAATTTCGCTTAAGTCTACTATAGGCATATTAAACTCGCCCGAAAGCAACTTAATAATCTCCTCATAGCTCACATAATTTTTTTCTACCAATAGCTCTATAAGCTTCGAGTCTAAATCTTCATCGCTAACTCCTTCAGACTCCAACTGAGCCTTGCCTATAGAAATAATCTCTGCTTCAACAAGATTATTATCCTCTAATAATTGTATGATAAAATCATCTCCTGATGTCATTGTCTGCCTTTTCTTTATCTATTAAGTCCCATTAAAAAATCTATATTAGTACGAGTCTTTCTAAGCCTTTGCACTAACATTTCCATTGCTTCAGTATTTGTAATAGCTTTCATAGCCCTTCTTAGTGCATAAATTTTTTGCATTTCATCTGGGTGATACAAAAGTTCTTCTTTACGAGTACCGCTTTTCTCTATATTCATAGCAGGAAAAATTCTTTTGTCAACTAAACTTCTATCTAAATTTATTTCCATATTGCCAGTACCCTTAAATTCTTCGAAAATTACCTCGTCCATTTTCGAGCCAGTTTCCACTAAAGCTGTCCCTATTATAGTTAGAGAGCCGCCCCCTTCTACGTTCCTTGCAGAACCAAAAAACCTCTTTGGTTTTTGTAGAGCATTCGACTCTACACCACCTGACATTATCTTACCTGAAGAGGCTGCCATAGTGTTGTAAGCCCTTGCCATTCTGGTAATTGAGTCTAATAATATAACAACGTCGTCTCCCATTTCAACTAGACGCCTTGCTTTAGAAATCACCATCTCGCAGGCGTGGATATGACTTTCGGAGTCTTGGTCGAAGGTAGAGGCAATTACCATTGCGTCGACGTTTCGTTTAAAGTCTGTAACTTCTTCAGGACGCTCGTCTACTAGCAAAATAATTACTTTCGCCTGAGGAGTATTTTCTCTTATAGACATTGCCATTGACTGCATTAAAACTGTTTTACCTGTCCTTGGAGGAGCAACAATCAATGCTCTTTGCCCTAAACCTATAGGGGTTAACAAGTCTACAGCACGCATAGATAGATTGTCCCACTCTTTCGCTGGCACACATTCCATAATCATACGCTCAGTAGGATAGTAGGCAGTCAAGTCATTAAAAGGAGTAACTCCCTTTAAATCTTCTGGGGCTTTATCCATTATACGCTCTACTTCAAGAGCTATAGGGCATTTTTCAGTAAATTCTTCATCTTCTCTTGGAGGGCAACACAATACGCTAATATTATGTCCTCTCTTTAAGCCATATTCTTCAATCAACTTAGGCGATAGCCAAGGGCAGAACCTCTTTAATTGGAAATTATCCCTAGCAAAACAAAGCACACCCCCATAAGACTTTTCAAATAAATCCAAGACACCCTCTATACGCACCAAGCGTCTTTGACTTCCAAAATGAGCCAACAACTTAGCTAAAAGACTATATTTAGACTGATTTTTTATAGAAAAAGGCAATTCTTCGCCTGCCAACTTTTCTTGTAACTCTTTGGTATTTAAAGTATAATACTCTTCAAATTCTACAATATTTTCCCTATCAAAATTTTCAGATAGATAATTCTTTGTCTCAGCTATACTCTTTAAAATCTGCCATTTTTGCAACTCGCCTATATCTAAACTAGTCTCGCCCCTATCCTTAGGGTTTTGCCAACTTGGCTTTGGAGTAGCCTTAACATTCTGCTTTTGCTGATTGTTTTGATTTTGTTGGCGATTATTTTGATTATTTTGCTGGTTTTGATTTTGCCTATTGTTTTGCTGTCTATTATTTTGATTGCGATTATTTTGCTGATTTTGGTTATTTCTGTTGTTGCGATTGTTTTGATTTTGCCTATCGCCTTGATTGTCGCCTTGACGCCTATTATTTCTATCGTTTTGTTGGCGATTATTTTGATGATTTTTGTTTTGATTACGATTGTTGCGATTATTTCTATCGTTTCTATCGTTGCGATTATTTCTGTTATTTTGCTTATAATCACCTTCTGCTTGCTCAGCTTCAATTTGCTCTTCCATATCGGCAGCAATATCGTAATTATCGCTTTGAGTCTTAACTACAACAAAGTCATCTTCGTCAGAATAATCATCTTTATAATTATCTTGAACTAAATCGTCGTCGCTAGTACTAAAAGACATAGGCACGTCCTCGTCTATATCTATAGAAGCATACACAGGAGCGTCTTGCTCACTATCATTAGAAGAATTGTCGTCTAAATCTAAGTCATAGCTTTGAGAAATTTCTTCTCGACTAGTATCTTCTATATCTTTTTTAGTACGCCTAGCTCGCTTTACAGTAGCTCTTTTAGCAACTGGCTTAGCTGTTTTAGCTGGTCTACCCCTTTTTTTAGGAGCTGGATTTTCTGTATTATTATCAGGTATATTTAAATCGTCTTGCATTTTATTTTGTCAAAAAAATTCTTGATTTGAGCCTCTAAAAAAGCCTCGCTTGTTTCATTAAACAAGACTATATCTGCTAGTTGGACTTTTTTTTCGGGGGGTAATTGGAAGCTATCTCGCTTGATAATATCTTCCTCGCACATATTGCGACTGTAGAGACGAGTGCGTCTAATAGCCTCGCTACAAAATAGACTTAAGCACAAATCAAAATTTTTTTCAAGTTTTTTTTCAAACAACAAAGGGATTTCATATACTATAATCTCCTCTTTAGGCACTTTTTGAGCTATAAATTCCTCAAAAGGCTTGTGGAATATAAGCTCATACTTAGCAAGAAGCTCTGAAGAACTAAAGACTTTTTGTGCTATATTTTGCAATATAGGCAAATTATCTCTATCATAGACTTCTTCGCCCAAAAGAAGCTTTACTTGACTCTTAACTTCCTCATTATTAAACAAAAGCTCCTTACAATAAAGATCTGCATTAACTACTTTTATATCAAATTTCTTGAATATATTTATAGCAGTAGTCTTGCCTGCCCCCATAGCTCCACTTAGTGCTATTTTCATTTTATAGACTTTTTAGCTTGTTTTGTTTCTCGCTTTAATTTTTTTAGCTTTGCCTCAATCTTATTTCTAGCCCTTGGGTGGATATTATCTATAATGCAAAGCCCTTGCAAATGGTCGTACTCGTGTTGTATACACCTAGCGAAAAGACCATCACAAATTATAGTGTGAGGGACTCCCTCTAAATCAAAGTAGTCTAACTGAACTTGCTCGCTACGAGTTTTTTCTACATATATAGCAGGAAAAGATAAGCAACCCTCTTCTGAAGTTACCACAAATTCGCCAATTTCAGTAACTTTAGGGTTAACTGCAAATAGAGGCATACTTAAGTCTAAGGGAAGTTCCTTTGAGTCGAGACTAAAGAAAATCTTTTCGTCCTTATCACGCCTACAACGCATATCTATCACAAATATAGAAATATCCAAGCCAGCTTGAGGACCAGCGAGACCTAAGCCCTCGTATTCTACCATTATATCATACATTTTTTGGGCTTTAGCCTTTAAGTCGGCGTCGAAAGAACTAACTGGCTTAGTTTTTTGCTCTAAGATTTCTTCTCCAAATTTATGCAAACGAAGTTCCATAAGGCTTATTCTGTAGGAATTATATTATTAGTAGTAATTACAGCAACTGGCTCTTTGTGCTTAGTCCAAAGCTTGTGTTCTTTAAAAATCTTAGCAGGGCAAAACTCTATTAGTTCTGATACTTTACGTACAGGGTAGCGTCTACCCTTTGCACTTACATTAAAGTCATAAGCACTTTGATATAAGCCATCTAAAACGCCATATACACTTTCGTCCTCAGGCATTTGAAGCACCCAACCACTAAATTCGTCTTGCTTAAATTTACCCTCAGGGTCATTTAGAATAAAGATAAATTGTTTCTTTACAGGTGGTTCTTTAATTTCTTTTTCCTCTTGAACAACCTTAATTTCTCTATCTAAGTCATCTAAAATTTCTTTTATTTTAACTGAGTCTAAATCACTACGTTGCAAGATTTGCTTAACTATGTCTATATCTACTTTTGCCATTTTTATTATATAATTCAGAAGAAATTAGACCAAAATAGAAAAAAAAGAGCAAGTGTATTTTTATATAGTTAAGAAAATTTTAGTTTCCCCCATTTCTATGAAATAAAAGATTAAGACTAATTTACCTTTGCACCCTCAAGTGCAAAGCCTAAAATCTTAAATAAAAAATGTAATCAACTTGAAAAATATCCTTATTTTTCAATGGATAGGGCTTTTGTTGATTTATCTTTAATTTTCTTAAAATTAATTTAAATCAACAAAAGGAAAAACGGGCAGTCGACTAGCACCCTAAAGGCAAGGCTCTGATTAACAAACGCCAGCGACCCAAACATAAAGTCAAGGCTAGCCTTGTTCGGGGGTGCAGGGGGCTGAACAAGCCACCTGCCGAGGGTGTCGGGGCGAGCAGCCCTAACAAAAACGCTCCCCCTCCCCTGACAAAAAGTCTGCCTATAATCTCTTATTTATATTATTATGCTTGCAAATAAAATTTATGAGCTTAGGCTTATATTTTGTTATGGATTGGCAGATTAGGAGTATATCGAAGAAATCGGATATGAGTGGTACGGAGCTTAGGGAGGGCGACGTTGTCATTAGTGCGATATTTGTAGATGATGGGTCTAATTTGGATAGGATAGACGTGCTTAAATCTGAATTTGATGCGAATAATTTCCCGCAGAAGATACTAGGAATGTGGGAGAGGACTTTGAGTAATGGGGAGGATTACGATGAGAAGTTGTCGAAGAAGCTAGCACTTGCGTCGTCTGAGGATTTCTTTTTGTCGATGTTCCAAGAGAATACTACGCAGGTGCAAGAGCGAGATATATTGAAGATGTTGTTGGCACTATTATTGGAGCGTAAGCGTGTGTTGCGTGCATTGGGCAGACCAGTTAGGGGGGTGCAAAAGTATTTGCATATTGCGACGAAGAAGGAGTTTGAAGTGGAACAGCTCGAGATTTCCTTGGAGCTTATAATCAAGATACAAAGCCAACTGGACGCTTTGATAATATAGAAGAATTTAAAATTTCAAAATCAAAATTTATGAAAAAAACAGTAAAATTAATATTAGTATTAGCTACTCTTTGTACACTTAGTGGCTGTTATTCGAAACCTGAGAGTGCGTTTAGCTTTCACTTGGCTCAAACTAGAGTTACAGGGCTAGAGCAAAATCTAACTGAGGAGGAGTTACCACTTAGCGAAATGGCTTGTAAGGTAGATAGCAGGCACTTTATGAGTTCTAATGAGTTGCTAGATGTAGATGGAGCGAGCGTTGGTTTGGCTAATGGCGAGAGTCTATTGGGCTTTTACTTTACTACAACAGATTTAGGCAAGAACAGGCTTCTTTCTGCTACAGCTGAAAACCAAGGGGCATTTATTATCTTGAAAGAGTCTCGTGGCAAGGAGTTGAATAAGATTATAGGGGCAAGGCAAATTGATGCAGCTATACACAATGGCAAAATCTTTATAATTCCAGAGATGGAATTTGAAAGCGACGAGGAATTTGATGAGTTAATCGAAAGCTGGAAAGAGTCTATACGTCGCCATAGAGCGATAAGAGATGCTCCTATTTAAGCCTTATTTAAGATTTAGCTAAAATTTAATAGCCCTATATATAGATATGCGATTTCTAGTAATTAGCCTAATTGCTTTGAGTGCTTTGACTGCGAGTGCCTCAGATATACTGTGGCCTACGCCATCGACTGCATTTAATGAGGGCAAGCACTATAAGGACTTCATTCAGCCTACAGCTATAGGCAATCTTGAAGGGGGGCTTTTTGGCGATACTAGAAATAGTGGCTATAAATTCCACGAGGGGATAGATATAAAGAGCGTAAATAGGAATAAATCTGGACACGCCCAAGATGATATATTTGCCTCTATAGATGGCGAGATTGTGCTAATTAATCATACTGCTTGGCAAAGTAATTATGGCAAATATGTGGTAATTGAGCATAATTTTCTCGACGTGAATGTATATACGCTCTATGCCCACTTAAGCGAAGTATCGAAAAACTTGAAAGTGGGCGATGTAGTTAAGGCAGGTACAACTCTTGGCACAATGGGAGGCACTCCTAATATTGCGAAAGCCCAAGAGCATTTACACTTTGAAATAGGGCTTAGAATGAGCGATAAGTTTCAAGTGTGGTATGATAAGCAAAAATTTGGCAGCAAAAACTATTTTGGCAATTATAATGGTATGAACCTAAGTGGCTTTGACGCACTGCACTTTTTCGAGGCATTGAAAAAGGGTGAGTTTTCTGATATGAAAACGTATATACAGTCTTTGCCTACAGCCTTTGTAGTTAGAGTTTATACCAAGCAAATCCCAAGCTTTGCAAAGCGTTACCCTGCCCTTGTAGACAATAATGGCGAAGAGATTGCTTGGGATATATACTTTACTTGGTACGGCTTAGTGAAGAAACTAGAACGTATTAAAGACCCTCGAGTAGGAGCTAGAGAGGGCGATTGCGAAGTTGTAAAATATAACCCTAATGAGCTAAAGCGTAAGTGCAAAAAGCTTGTAGATTTAAATAAAGATGGCACGCTAAGCCCTAATAAGGAACTTAGAGATATACTTCAAAAGCTATTTTTGTAACTAAACTTTAAATTTTGTCAGCTTTTTTATTCTTTTAAAAATTTTTTAATTTTTTGGCATCGGGGCGTCAAATTGCCCCTCAGAGAAGGCTTTAAGTGGTTTTTGAGCAGGGAGTTATCTGGTTATAATGACCAAACAAAACCCACTTGAAACGCACTATCAGGGGTGATTTCACGCCCCCATTGAGACTTTAGGCAAGCCGAATTGCTCTAAAAACTGCCTATATGATTCTCGGGCAGGCAACTTAGGGTCTATGTATACTGAATTTGAATAAGGCTTTCGCTTAGTCTTTGTGGCAGAAAATGCTATGCTTTGAAGAGGCTTGATTTTCTTTATAAAACTATCGCTTTTAGAGTCGCTTCTAAACTGAATTAGAAGAGAAATATACTCATTTTGCAAAGCCTTGATTGCTTGTCTATACTTAAATATGCCATCAGAAAGTCTTGGAATGACTATTAGTTTGTAGCCCAAATTTAGGCTTTTAACAAAGTCAAGTTGCTCTCTTTCTACAAATAGACTTAGATTTGCGTCCTCTCTTGCGATTTCGATTTCCTTAATTAGTGGGATAATTTGCTTTATATCACTTTCTTGGGTAGCTAAATTTATGTAGATATTTTGCCTCTTATAATCTGTTTCAGGGCGAGTTTCTTCTAAGACTGTCTTGGAGTGCTTTAGATTTAGTAGGGCAAGAGGCTTTTGAGAGAGCTTCCACCTATTGTGTAGCCAGAGCCAATCGGCAGACAAACTTTCGTCTGTTTTGAGAAAATGCTCTAGCTTTTCATTACCAGCAATCATAACAGAAAGATTATCCTTTTTGCACTCTATGATTTCTGCATTAATTTCTGCTCTAAAAAATCCTGTACGCTTTGCATACATAAAACCTAAGTCGCTCTTATACTTTTCCACAAAAAGCCCAGCTAAATTAGAGCTATAACAAGGACGTGAAAAGAAATATGACAATATGCCAGTTACATTAGGGCTTTGGTCGAATAGCACGCCTATAGCCCCATTAGCCTTTAGAAAGTCGAAAGCCTTAGTTAGCCCAGCTTTACGAGAAATCAAGTTTACGCCAAATCGACTACGTGTCTTTAAGACCCAATCATCTATAGCCTTAGAGTCCATAGGTCTATAGAATACGCCAGTGCGAGGAGTCTCTAAATCATTTAGCATAGGCAACATAGTTATAGCTTCCATCATAGCAAAATGAGGCACTAAAAGAACTATAGGGCGAGGATTTTTTGCATAAAACTCCAAGTGCTTCTTTAGTGAGTCGCTCAATACAAAACGTTTTTTAAGCTCCTTTTCACTCATATAAGGGCTTGCCAAAACGAAAATACCCATCTCTATAGTCCTTGCAGATGACTCAGAAGCGAAGGCACGCAACTTTTTATCAGACCAAGTGGGATAGCACTTTTTTATATTAGAATATATTATACGCATTCTCTTTGGCATAAATATCTTCATTAAAAAGACGACAAAAAGACATATTCCCCTTAAAATAAATTCAGGGCAAAGGGCTAAAAACTTTCCTAAAAGATATATAAATACAGACATAAACTTAAATAAAGGTAAAATTAAAACAAAAGATAGAAAAAAGAGCAAGTGTATTTTTATACTAAAGATTGTAATCAAAAAAGCCCAAGGGCTTTCTAAAAATTGGCAATTAGCTATTTTTAAGATTATTTTTAGCGTAATTTTCTTGCGTTCGACGCAGATAGCATCGCTATCTAAGGAGATAAGCAAGGAAATTCAAGCAAAAATAGGCTAAAAAGAGCAATTGTAGCCTATCGCAGGGCAAAAACTTTGTTTTTGCTTCCTAAGCTTTGTAATCAAAAAAGCCCAAGGGGGCTTTTAAAAATTGGCAATTAGCTATTTTTAAGATTATTTTTAGCGTAATTTTCTTGCGTTCGACGCAGATAGCATCGCTATCTAAGGAGATAAGCAAGGAAATTCAAGCAAAAATAGGCTAAAAA
>JAWXTY010000002.1:0-18289 GCA_044433115.1 Opitutales bacterium | reverse complement strand
TAAAAATTGGCAATTAGCTATTTTTAAGATTATTTTTAGCGTAATTTTCTTGCGTTCGACGCAGATAGCATCGCTATCTAAGGAGATAAGCAAGGAAATTCAAGCAAAAATAGGCTAAAAAGAGCAATTGTAGCCTATCGTAGGGCAAAAACTTTGTTTTTGCTTCCTAAGCTTTGTAATCAAAAAGCCCAAGGGGGCTTTTAAAAATTGGCAATTAGCTATTTTTAAGATTATTTTTAGCGTAATTTTCTTGTGTTCGACGCAGATAGCATCGCTATCTAAGGAGATAAGCAAGGAAATTCAAGCAAAAATAGGCTAAAAAGAGCAATTGTAGCCTATCGTAGGGCAAAAACTTTGTTTTTGCTTCCTAAGCTTTGTAATCAAAAAGCCCAAGGGGGCTTTTAAAAATTGGCAATTAGCTATTTTTAAGATTATTTTTAGCGTAATTTTCTTGTGTTCGACGCAGATAGCATCGCTATCTAAGGAGATAAGCAAGGAAATTCAAGCAAAAATAGGCTAAAAAGAGCAATTGTAGCCTATCGTAGGGCAAAAACTTTGTTTTTGCTTCCTAATTAAAACCAATTTTTAAAAGCCCCCTTATAAAATAAGCTTGCATAGGGATCTTGTTTTTGTTTATTATGTCGAAAGATTATTTACACAACATAATGAATAGTAGAGACAAACTGACTTCTTTCGTGAGAGCATTTAGGCGACTTTTGCTCTTGGGGCTTGTTGTGTTGTCTGTGTGGCTCTATTGTAAAAATAATAAGTATAGTCAAAGCCCAGAGCTTTCAGCAGAGGAAAGTACAGGACTTGTGGCTAATTGGGGAACAGAAGCTGAACAACTCGCTAGAGAAAAGGATATGCCTATATTCTTTTCCATAGGTGATACTTTTAGAAAAGAGTCTCAAAGCGAAGATATAATTAAAAAACATTTTATTTACACTGAATTAGACCCAGAACTTTATCCAGCTGACCACCTTGCATTGAAGGCACTGCACTGTAATATTGGCGAGAATGTAAATATCACTTGTGGGGTGCTTACTTCTAAGATGTATCCAATTTTAACAAGCACAAACCCAACATTTAAACACGAAGATAAGAACGCCGAACCTTCTATAGACGACACCTTAAAAGGCTTGGTAAATATATATCATAAGAATTACAATAGATTTTTAAAGCTCTCTAAAAGTTTTTATCTACTTGAGGACGTTCCAAGTGAATTTCCCTTTGAACTCTTAGATGAGGATATGGATAAGCTCGCCTTTATGTTAGATTTTGGCTACAATGAAAAGTTTAAGCCAGCACAAATTAGTGAGTCTGCAAGACTAATATTTAGAAACTGTACTATTGCTGAATTTTCCATATTGAGAACAAAGCTTAAGAATATTGCCTACGAGGAAATAGTCAAAAAAGCGAAAGAGGGCGATAAATCAGATTTCATACATAGGTCGTTTTATATTAGGGCTTTATCTGAATATATCCTAAGCTTTGATGACTTTGAAAACGTGGATTTAGTAAAGGAATTTGCAAATGAGATTAAATCTTGCCAAGATAAAGATGGCTCTTTTGTCATAGAAGGCTCTAAAAATACTTTGTACAACGCATTTTCGCTAACTATACTTTCTTATGCCTACAAAATTACTAAGGACGAAAGCTATAAGCAAAGCATAGAAAAGTTTGTAGTCTTTTTAGATAGCGAACTAAAAAAGAGACACGCACTTGCTGCAAATTTCAAAGAAGGAGGCATCTCTGGAGCAAAGGGCTATGTATACTTGGCAAGGGCCTTATTAAATTCTTATATAGTAAGTTATAATGAAAGTAGTTTAAAGCTCGTAAATCAAATATTATTGCGTTTAAAGAAAAATCATAGAACATTAAACTCAATGGTTTTAGAGCTTCCAGAAAGCTCTACCTTAGCAAAATATATCAATTTATGCTCTATAGAAGATGACTCTTATACCTCTACAAATGGGGTCTTAGTTCAACTATATTGCGATATGCACAATTTAAATATCACAAATGAATTAGACTCAAAAATTAAGGATATATTCAACTCTACCTTAGACTCGCCTACCCAAAGTACAGGCTTCGACTTTTCGCTACGCCTTGCCAAGCGATTTAACCCTCTAATTAGCTTAAGTACTGTTAAAAAAATCAATATTGCAAAAGAGAATTTAAAATAAAGCTAAAAATTAAAAAAAATCCTTGATTATATTGAAAAATTAGTCCTTAATGAATAGTTTAAATTAAATATATAATAAAAATGGACGCAATAATTTTAGGAATTTTTTCTTTTTTAATGGTACTAATCTGTGTAGTGCTTGTTTTCTTTGTACTTATGCAAAAGCCTAATTCAGACGCTGGAATGGGTTCTGCCTTAGGTAGTGGAGCTGCAGAAACTGCTTTTGGTGGCGAAGCATCTAATATATTGACAAAGTTTACAGTTAGAGCTGTGGTATTATATTTCATATTGGCATTTTGCTTGTACTTAGGTTATATCTACGCTTCAAGCGACTCTTCTGCTGAAACTGCAGTTGCTACACCAAGCTTTGACGCAATTACAGAAGAAAGCTCAACTACAGTAGCTCAACCTATGATGGAAGTGGCTACACCTGCTGAAGCTCCTGCAAGTGAAACACCTGCTGAAGCTACACCAGTAACAGAAACAACAAGCTCAGAAGAAGAAACTGCTAAGTAATATTAAATTCTACAGCATATGACTTTTAAAAAGACTTTAATGAGCACTTTTATAGTGCTCTTTTTTTTACTCTTAAGCTTAGAGGCTCAGCCAAGACGCCAAATAAGTGATAGAGTCAATGACATTTCAGCCGAAACTGCCTCAGAGCGTTGGGCTAAGTTTATGATGTCCAAGCAAGCTGATAATTTTTATTTCTGCTTTGAGTTAAAGCATTTACCAAAGAGAGCAAAGGCAAGCACTTATCTTGGAGAAATGCTTGCAAAACGCATAAATCATACATATCACACAAGGCTATGCTTTGCTGACTCGCAAGGAAATAGATACGATTATCTATTTATCCTTGAAGAACTTAGTGGCAAGAGCCAAGTGTATTCTTATGACTTTGAAACGAATGCGACAAGGCAACTAAACCCAGAAGACTTGCTACAGCCTCTAGCTAAGGGATTGATATACACTCCTTTAGATGTTTTGATGGACTATAAGTATTGGGAGGCTAAGTATCAGCGTGCAGGCAGGATTTCTCAAGCTGTGTATTTCTTTAAGTTAAAGAGTCCTTATGCTTGGCTTGGCGATGTTGAAATAGCACTAAGTCGTGAGTTTAATAGCCCAGAACAAACTCAATTCTTCTCGCCAAAAGGAGAGCTTTTGAGAACATTTAGCTTAGGCTCTGTAAAGAAGATAGATGATTATTGGATAGTTAAAACTGCCGAGATTAAAGATGAGGTCTCAGGCGACAAAGACAAATTTAGCATTACTGCAGCGAATTTAAAAGAGAGCCTAGACGCAAATTTATTCAAAAAAGAGAGCTTAGGCAAAGACATAGAAAGAATATTACTAGAAGATATAAGATAGGATATACGATGAAAGAATATAGAGATTTAGCAAAAATTTTATGTGGATTTTCCACTAAGCTAAAAGCTGGCGAAAAGGTGCTTTTAGATATGTATGAAATCCCTCAAGAGATGATAGAAGTTCTAATAGAAGAAGTTAGGGCATTGGGTGCATATCCATTTTTATCTATAAATAACGAAATTCTTAACGCAAAGCTAAATGCGAATGCGACTGAAGAAGAGCTTAAAGTGCGTGCTTCTTATGAGATGGCAAAGATGAAGAATATGGACGCATATATAGCAATTAGAGGCTCTAATAATATATACGAGAGTTCTTCAGTTGGAGCAGAGCAGATGTCGAAGGTACACGCTGCGATGAAGGCTGTTATAGATTATAGGGTAAACAAGACTAAGTGGGTCGTTCTACGCTGGCCTAGCCCTGCGATGGCTCAACAAGCTATGATGAGTACTTCGCAATTTAGGGACTTCTACTTTAGGGTCTGCACTTTCGACTACTCTAAGTTTATAGAGGGTATGGACGCTCTAAAGAAGTTGATGGAAAGCACAGATAAAGTTGAGATTAAGGGCAATGGCACAGATTTAACTTTCTCTATAAAGAATATGAAGGCGATACCTTGTGGTGGACAATATAATATACCAGATGGCGAAGTTTTCACAGCCCCTATTAAAGATAGCGTAAATGGGGTACTTCAATATAATGCTCCAAGCCTTTATCACGGAATTTCTTTCGACAATGTACGCTTTGTATTCAAAGATGGCAAGATAGTTGAAGCTACTGCCGACTCTAATACTGACAAGCTAAACGAGATTTTAGACAGCGATGAGGGGGCTAGATATATAGGCGAATTTGCAATAGGCTTTAACCCTTACGTAACAGAAGCTATGCGAGACATACTCTTTGACGAGAAGATTGCAGGCTCTTTCCACTTTACCCCTGGACAAGCTTATAGCGAAGCCGACAATGGCAATAGCTCTAAGATACACTGGGATTTAGTTTGCATACAAACAGAGAGCTGTGGAGGTGGTCAAATCTACTTCGATGGCAAATTAATAAGAGACAATGGCATTTTTGTAGAAGAAACTCTACTAAAGCTTAACCCTGAATATTTACTGAGAAAATAATGGAAAAGACTTTATATATACACCCAGACGACTTTGTTGCAATGAGAGCAGACAAGGCTCTAGCTATGTACTTTCAAGAGCAGATTTCAAGGACTAAACTTGAAGAGTGCTTTAAAGAGGGAAAGGTTATCTTTGATGAAAAGCCTATAGTTAAGAAATTTTTGCTAAATGCAGGCGACGAAGTTTTAGTTGAACTGCCTCCTCCTCCTGTAACAGAGATTGAGGGAGTGGACATTCCTGTGGAAGTTGTCTATGAGGACGAGCATATCATAGTTATAAATAAGGCTGTAGGAATGGTAGTTCACCCTGGTAGTGGCACTGGCAACGACACTCTAGTTCACGCTATGCAGTTTTATACAAAGGGTAATCTAAGTAAGGCTGGAGGCTCGCTAAGACCAGGGATTGTGCATAGACTCGACAAGGAAACTTCGGGGATAATGGTATTGGCTAAGACTGACAAGGCGTATTTCAAGTTGGTAGATATGTTCTCTAAGAGACTTGTTGAAAAGGAATACTTGGCAATAATCTCCTTTGTACCTCACGTTAGAAGTGGCTCTATAATGAAACCTATAGGCAGACACCCTGCATTTAAGACTAAGATGGGCGTTTGCGACGCAAGTAATGGCAGGCACGCTCACACAGATTGGAATATAGAGGAAACTTATTCTAATATTGCTTGTCTAGTTAGATGTGCAATTCACACTGGCAGAACTCACCAAATTAGAGTGCATATGTCAGATATGGGACACCCAATCTTGGGCGACTATACATATTCTTTCCAAAAGAACAGATTTAAGGATTTAGAACCTCCTCAAAGAGTTATGCTTCACGCCGAAAGAATATCTTTTGAACACCCAATCAACAAAGGGGAGTTTTTAGATTTAAAGACAACTCCTCCTCAAGATTTCCTTGATTTAAAAGAAACGCTAAAACACTTAAGTTACGAGAAACACTAAACTATGAAAAATTATAAATTAGAAACTCAAGCAGTACAAGCTGGCTATGAACCAAAAAATGGCGAAGCTAGAATTACACCTATTTGCCAAAGCACTACATTTAAGTATGAAAAGGCTCAAGACCTTGCCGATTTATTCGATTTAAAAGCAAGTGGACACTTTTATACAAGATTGTCTAACCCTACTACTGAAGCTCTACAAGCAAAGTTTGCAGCCCTCGAAGGTGGCATAGGGGCAGTTGCCTACGCAACAGGGCAAGCCGCAGTTAGTGCCTTAGCTATCAATTTATGCGAAGCTGGCGACCACGTACTAAGTTCAAGCACTGTATACGGAGGCGTTTATAACCTATTTAACTCTAGCCTTAAGAGACTTGGCATCGACTCAACTTTTATCGACCAAGACCTCAGCGAAGAAGAATTGATTAAAGCAGTAAAGCCTAACACAAAGTTCATCTTTGCCGAAACTATCTCTAACCCAAATATGAAAGTTTTGGATATAGAAAAGTTCGCAAGAGTTGCAAAAGCAGTAGACTTGCCTTTAGTTATAGATAACACATTCGCAACTCCTGCATTGTGTAAGCCCCTAGACTTTGGTGCAAATATAGTAGTGCATAGCCTAAGCAAATATGCAGATGGACACGCAAGCTCAATGGGTGGCATTATCATTGATAAGGGCGACTATAATTTCGACAATGGCAAGTTCAAGGGCTTAAGCACTCCTGACGAGTCTTATCACGGCTTAACTTATACAAAGGCTTTTGGCAAAATGGGCTTTATCGTAAAATGCATAACTCATATATTGAGAGACTTTGGTGGAACTATTTCGCCTTTCAATTCCTTTGTGATTAATATGAATTTAAGCACGCTTGCTCTTCGTATGAAAAAGCATTCAGACAATGCTCTTGAAGTTGCTAAATATTTGGAAAATCACCCTAAGGTTGCTTGGGTTAAATACCCTAATTTGGAAAGCTCTAGCGAGTTGGAAAAATCTAAGAAATATTTAAAGGGTGCTTCTGGCGTATTGACTTTTGGCGTTAAAGGTGGAAAGGAAAGTGCAGTTAAATTTATGGACGCACTAAACTTAGTTGCCCAAGTTATACACGTTGCAGACGTACGCTCAAGCGTGCTTCACCCAGCTAGCACAACGCATAGGCAACTCTCTGACGCTGAACTAATTGCAACTGGCATTAGCCCAGAACTAATTAGAGTTTCTGTTGGTATTGAAGACGCAGAAGATATTATTGCAGACTTCG
This sequence comes from Opitutales bacterium, assembly GCA_044433115.1. Taxonomy (GTDB): domain Bacteria; phylum Verrucomicrobiota; class Verrucomicrobiia; order Opitutales; family Intestinicryptomonadaceae; genus CAKUIA01. The sequence goes on along the minus strand of JAWXTY010000002.1, from coordinate 11,407 downwards.
AACAAGCACTTCAACAAGCTTAATAAAGGATAGAAAATGTTTACAGGATTAGTAGAAGGCGTAGCAAAAGTTAAGAGCTTTAGCGAAGAAAACGCAGCGTATTTATTGCAATTAGAACTGCCAGAAAATGTCTTGAGCGATATGTCTATAGGCGACTCGCTAGCTTGCAATGGCTGCTGCTTGACTCTAATTAAACTAGAGGGCAAGATTGCTTCTTTCCAACTTTTAGAAGAGAGCGTGAGGCTAACTAGCTTTGAGTTTGTAAAGACAGGCTCGCTAATTAACGTGGAGCGTCCCCTTTTGCCTAACACTAGACTTGGTGGACACTTCGTTAGTGGACACGTCGACGCAAGGGCAGAAGTTGTTAAATTCGAGCAAATTGGCAAAAATATCTACATTAGACTAAGCTTCGACAAGAGCTTTTCTAAATATGTAGTATACAAAGGCTCTATAACTATAGATGGCATATCTCTCACAATAGCAGAAGCTTACGATGGCGAACTTGCTGTTTGGATTATCCCTCATACCCTCGAAGTTACAAACCTTGCCGATTGCAAAGTTGGCAAGATTGTGAATTTAGAGTTCGATTTACTCGCAAAATATGTAGAGAAAATCGCTTTAGGTAACAGAGATAAATCGCCTTACCAAGAGTCTTAATAAAAACTAATATAACTTAATATAAGGTATTTATGAAAAGGAAGCTCAACTTTATTCTATGGATAAGTTGGGCTTTATTTTCGATATTTTTAGTATTTAAAAGCTTTGAAGTTGAAGAGACTATAGCCCCAACGCCCCCTAAGCTCGATGGCGAACTTAGACTTATGTCATGGAATTTAGGGAGCTACTGCCTTTGCTCGAGATACTTTGAAGGAGTCTACTATAAAAGTAAGGCAAAGCCCCAAAGCCAAAGACAAGCTATAGCTAAAACTATAGCAGAAATAAATCCAGATGTGCTTTGCGTACAAGAACTTGGCTATGATTATTTAGAACTTTTTCAAAGAGAACTTAAAGCACTAAATCTTGAATATCCATATTTTACTCTACTTAATAATTTAGACGAAAATCGTTGTATAGCAATATTTTCCAAAATCCCCTTTGCTAAAGTTAAGCAATACGACGATGTTAAATTTGATTACCAAGATGGCAAGTTTGAGTCTGTGCGTGGCTTGATTTTAGTAAAAGTACAAGACATATTTATAGCAACTTTACACGCCAAAAGTCGCCGAGCATTCGAGAAGTATCCCGAAGATAAATATTGCGAGATTTATAGACAAAGAGAGCTTGAAAGCTTTGCTAAAATCTTATCGCACTACAAAGATGAAAAGCTAATCCTCTGTGGCGATTTCAATGAGGACGCAAGCCACGCCAACATAAAAAGCTTTAAAGAAATAGCCAATTTAAGCCAAATATACCAAGGCGAAAGCAGTGATAGCTGGACATATTCCTACAAAAACGGCAAAGCACAAAACACCTTTGACTTCTTTCTGGCAAGCCCTACCCTCACCCCCAAAGCCCAAGCCCAAGCCACAGTCCACAAAGCCTACAAAACTGCCAGCGACCACAGAAGCATCTACGTCAATATTTTATTAGACAACTAAAGACTCCCTTTTTATACCAGCCAAAAATTTGCAACGCAAAATTTTTGTAGGGGCTTCAAATTGCTTCTTAGGCAAGGCTTACTGTATTTTGTTTGGGGCGTGAGATTGCCCTTCAGACGAGTATTTGAGATTTTTTTGGGGTTGATGTTATATTAATACGTGAGAGTCCAAAAAAATCTCAAAACGGAGTATCAAGGGCAATATCACGCCCCAAGCCCCTAAAACAAATCCTTAAAGAAACCACCTTTTTCTTGAGGGGTCTCGCCGCATTCTTTGGCGTATTCTTCGAGGGCTTTGCGTTGTTTTGAAGTCAATTTTGTTGGGACTTCGATGCGTACTCTTACGTATAAATCGCCTACAGTAGTAGAATTTAGGACAGGCATACCTTGCCCCTTAATTCTAAATACAGTGTCAGTTGCAGTTCCCGCTGGTACATTCAACATAGCCTTGCCAGAAAGAGTTTTAACTTCAACTTTACCTCCGAGGGCAGCCAATGTAAATTGTATAGGTATTTCGCAATGTAAGTCTCTGCCTTCACGCTCAAAAATATCGTGGTCTTTTAGATATATAATTACATATAAATCGCCATATTCGCCACCATTTTTGCCTGCACTACCAGAAGCTGTCTTACGCAACCTTGTGCCACTATCAACTCCTGCAGGGACTTTGATAGTTTCCGTAACTCTTTCTCGCTCTAAGCCAGAAGCATTGCAATTTGGGCAAGGATTATCTACTTTAGTGCCACTGCCACCACAGTCTGGGCAAGTTTGAGAAAAGTGCATAAATCCATTCGACATAGTTACAGAGCCACTGCCACCACACTTCTTACAAGTAGATTTTTTAGTGCCTTCTTTTGCCCCTGTACCCTTACAAGTATCGCAACGCTTTAGCCTATTGTATTTAATAGTTTTTTCTACGCCAGCAAAGGCTTCTTCTAAAGTGATTTCGAGATCGAAACGCAAGTCGTCGCCACGAACAGGGTCATTAGCAGAACGTCTTGAGCGACTGCCGCCGCCGCCAAAAAACTGTTCGAAGATACCACCTCCTCCGCCGCCGAATACTTCACGGAAAACGTCGAATGGGTCTTGACCACCACGGAAGCCGCCGCCTCCCATACCACCCATACCTCCAGAAGTGTAGGCTTGGTGTCCCATTCTGTCGTAGGCTGCACGTTTGTCGTCGTCAGATAAAACCTGATAGGCTTCAGAAATTTCCTTAAATTTTTCTTCAGCTGCCTTATCTCCCTTATTTTTGTCGGGGTGATATTTTACAGCTAATTTCCTGTAAGCCTTTTTAATTTCTTGAGCAGAGGCGTCTTTAGCAACCTCTAATAATTCATAATAATCACTCATTATATTTTAAATTTAAAATTCTTTATAAACTTAAAAAAACTAATTTTTAAATTCTATATTTTATAAGTCGCCCTTAGATATAACAACACTTGCTGGGCGAATTAGCCTGTCGTCAATTCTGTAACCAATTCTCACAACTTGCAAGACCTTGCCTTCTTCAACTTCTTCGCTGATAACGTGCGAAATTGCTTCAACAAACTTAGGGTCGAAATCTTCGCCCTTAGCTGGGTTAATTTCGATTATATTGTTTTGAGCAAAAATAGAGTTAATTTGCTTTGCAACCATTTCTATACCTTGAGCCCAAGTAGGGTCTAGGTGTTCCTTGATATTAGCCATAGCCAAGTCAAGGTTATCTAAAGCAGGCAAAAGGCTTTCTACTAGAGGTATAGATGCAAATTTCATAGTGCTGAGCATTTCCCTTTGCATTCTTCTTCTATATGTATCAAAAGATGCAACTTCACGCATATAAAGTTCTTTATTCTTTTGAGCTTCTAATTGAAGTTCGTCTATTTTTTCTAAAAGTTCTTTCGCTGGGTTATAATCCATAGCGTCTGCAAAGTCATCGCCTTGGCAATTTCCACAAGAGCAATTATGTTCGCCCTCTTCGTGATTATGCCCACAACACTTATGCTCTTGAGAGTTTTCGCAAGAGCAGTTTTTATTTTCGTTATTTTCGTTTTGTAAATCTTCAGTCATAATAATAAAACAAGTATTGTCTTAATATACGACTGCATTGTCAATAAATTAATTATCCCTTAAGTACAACTTAGATAGTCTTTCTATTGCTAATCTACAAACTTGAGATGTTGGCGAAATTTCCTTAGCCCTTAAAAAGTTGATTAGAGCTTCAGGATAATTCTTGTTTTTCTCAGCTAATTTTGCTGTGTTCATTAGCCTTACATAGTCAGCTACCATTGGAGCTAAGTCTGCAACAGCCCTAGCTAGAACTATGTCGTTTTTATCTATTAACATAGCATTTTCTAGCAATTCCCAAGCAAAATAGTGATTGTTTTGCTTTTGAAATTCATCTGCTTGAGCAATTAACATATCTATAGAGCCAATCTTTTTTACAATATCTTTAATTAAATCCAAAGTAGCAGAGTCGTTTCTATATACCATAGCAAGCTCTACAGCATCTGTAGCTATAGCCCTATAATTACCTTCAGCTAAGAGCCTTTCGAAATTCTTTGTATGTAGAGCAGAACCTGTTGCCATTTCCATAATTTCATTATTAAACTCTTCAATCTTAGGATTTAGAGGCCAAAATGTAGTTGCATCTGTAATATTTTTCTCAACGCCTTCTACATCGCCCATCATTGCAGATTGCTTTGCTGCGAATATCTTTAAGTTACTTGCACTCTTTGCAGAATTTACCTTAGCCATAATTTCGGCAACTGGAAAGTCGCTCGCATTCTTTTCTATACTAGCTATAGCCTTTTCAATGCCCTCTAAGTCTCTAATGTCAGCAAGGTCCTTGATAGTCGACGCATCTCTATATATAGAATACAAAATTTGCTTTTTATCGTAAGGAAAGCTCATCACATCGGCTTCGTGTTCGCCCAAGAAGAATGTTTCCATTAATCTTTGAAGAGCAGAATATCTCTCGCCCTTTTCGAATAAAGTATTAACAGCTTGCATACCTAAAATCACGTCATTTCTGCCTTCGTGTGCTATACCTTGAATTAGGTCTGTAGATGGAATTAAATTTGAAATAGGTACCATTTCCTCAAGCTCTTTTTTGCCAACTTGGAAGTCTTGCTTAGAGCCTTTGAATAATTCTCTATAGAAGTCGCAAGCTATAGCTGCGTGGCTAAATCTTCTTGCCATCAAAAAGCTAACTACCATTGATTGATATTGTATAACAGCTTTTGCCCCTACTGCAGATGCTGTAGCTTGATCTTTTTTCAACTGAGCTTCCTTAGTTGCAATTTCCTTAGTTGCATAAAGCACATCAGAAGAAGTAAACAATGGAAGAGGTCCCGACGCTGCGTTATCTACGCCAGAATTAGAGCTAGGTGCAGAACCTCTGCCACCCTTACCTCCATCTTTACCACCTTTGCCGCCACCGCCAGTATTTGCACTAGCCTGAGACGAAGAAGTATTTAACCCCCTCTTTTCAAGGTAGTTAGAAGCACGTATCGCCGAGTGCATAGCATCGTCTCTGCCCTTTTCAGTCTCATCAGCATTGCGTTTCAAGCCTTGATAGTCGCTCTTCATACGCCAAACATTGTCGACTGAATTTGCTATAGAAACAGAAGAGTCGCCATCGTATACAAATTCACCTGCCTCAAAGAGTAAATTCCAAGCATACTTTAAAGTAGTAATATTCGCATCTACATTTTGCGTAGACATAACAGCCACAATCTCAGCTATAATATCCTTATAGTCAGCTATGCCCTCTGAAGTCATATCTGTAGCTAAATAACGCTCAAACCTTGCACGAACTACCCTAGAATTACCTATAGAATAAGTTTTGCCCTTCCAGTTTATACTGCCATTATCCCAATCGACTGAGTCATTATTAGTGTCAAAAACCCTATCTGCAAACTTCTCTGAAGTAGTACTTTCAAATAAATTCCCATTAGAAGAGACCACGCTCGAGCTATTACTATTTGCAGGAGCTTGAGCTTGTTGAGCTTCGCTTGGCACTTGATTATGAACAGGCACTCTCGCAAAAGCAAAAGGCACAGAAAGTAAAGTTAATAAGAAAAACGATGGACGTAACATAATATTAGAATTTATTTAGGGCTTGAGCTTGCACACTACCATTTTTATTTATATATAAACGAGCGTTAAATTTTTGCTTAGGATACACACTTGTCTCTAAAGAACTTGGTATAAATACTGGCAAAGACTGAGTGCCTATGCGAGCTAAAACAACAATACCATTTATATCCTCCTCTTGAATGAGAGCCAACTGCGAGTCGATTTCTATAGTTGCATTATAGATATTGCCTATGCAGTTTTTAGGGCTATCTGCCCAAAGCGTATAGGGAAATTCCCCCACAGAAGAAGAACTCTGAGTTTTTTTCTCGAAAGAAATCAAGAGTAATACAGAAATAATCACTATTATAGGTATAGATAGTGCTATAAAAATTTGGAATGAGCGTGAATTCATATTTTGTAAAGTTAGCTATTCAATGTAGCTTTTAATTTATAAGAATAATTAAAACAAAGAATTAAGGAAAGAGCAAGAGTATTTTTAGGAAAATAAAGGCTAGCACTTAGACAAAGCAACTTCGCCTTTAATTTACAAACACTAAAAAAGGCAAGAAGGTTTCAAAATAAAAGAATGTTCCGATAAATACAATAATGTAAGGACGACAATTTTGTCGATATAATTTGTAGCCCTAGCTATTTTTAAAAAAAATACACGAAGCCTTATCTATCAGCATTTAAGGCACTTATCCTTTATTTTTATATTTCTGCCCCACCTTTAAAGTTCTGGCACGAAATATGCTACATAAGTTTAATTAAATCATTTAGATTTAAAGCAATAAACACGAATACAATAATAAAATGCACTCTTTAATAGACAGCAAAGAAGCCGTAAACAAATGGATGGAAAGATTTGGTGTTCACTTTGGAATTTATAAAAATAATAAATTCAAAGAACAACTCTTCCCTTTCGATCCTATTCCACGCAAGATTGAAGCTAGCGATTGGCAATACCTAAATAAAGGGCTTGTTCAAAGAGTGAGGGCTTTAAATCTGTTTTTAGAGGATATTTACTCTAATAAAACTATAATCAAGGCAGGGATTATCCCCCCTGAATTTATCTATTCTTCTTCAGGATTTCTAGCTGAATGTGAGGGTATAAGACCTAAAAATGGTATATATTCGCATATATCAGGTATAGACTTAGTGCAGGCTAAAGATGGCTCTTGGTTTGTATTAGAGGACAATTTGCGTATACCATCTGGAGCGTCTTATCCTATGATAGCACGCAATATTACACGTAAGGTTAGCCCAGAGACATTTAGGACAAATTCCATAGCAGAAAACAGAGACTATAGTACTTTGTTGGCAAATATGATGGACGAAATCAATGATGGCAGAGGTATAAATGTAATTTTGACCCCTGGCAGATACAATTCTGCATTTTTTGAACATTCATATCTAGCTGAAAAGAGTGGAGCTACCCTTGCTTTTGCTGGCGACTTATTTGTAGAGGGCGACAATTTGTATTACAGTGGTCTCTTTAGTGAGAAGAAGAAAGTTGGGGCTATCTATAGAAGAATTTCAGATGAGTATCTCGACCCTGTAGTATTTGAAAAGACATCTATGTTGGGCGTTCCTAACATTATGCGTGCCTATGCTGCAGGCAATACTTCTATAATCAATGCCTTAGGCAATGGTATAGCAGACGACAAGGGTACTTATTACTTTGTGCCACAGATGATTAAGTTCTATCTTGACGAAGAGCCAATTTTGCAAAATGCACCTACATATTTGCCTTATTTTGAAAAAGATTTTTCTTTTGTGAATGCGAATATAGAAAAGTTAGTAATCAAAGACGTAAGTGAAGCAGGTGGCTACGGAGTAATCTTTGGCAAGGACTTAGACTCTAAGAAAATCGCCGAGATGAAAGACCTAATCAAAGCAGAGCCAAGAAGGTGGATAGCCCAAGAGGTTATAGACTTTAAGGACTTAGAGATTATGGAAGGTAACGAAAAAGTTATGCGTAAGGCAGATTTACGTGCCTTTGTACTATCTGGTAAAGACACAGTTGCTTGGCAAAGTGGCTTGACTAGATTTTCAAGAGACCCAAACAGCTTTGTTGTAAATTCCTCTCAAGGAGGAGGTTTCAAAGACACTTGGGTAATGACTAAATAAATATAAATAAATAAACTAATTTAAAACAAGGAAACAAAAAAGATGAATGCTACATTAACAAAAATCGATTTTACAATGGGAGTACGCTGTACTCTCACTAACAAAAAGGCTAACAGTCTTTTCTGGCTTGGTAGATACGCTGAACGTGTATATTTAAGCTTACACTTACTAAGAAAGTTCTACGACAGCGATATAGAAGCTAGCTCTAGCACTGCCTATGAGCTATATTGCAAGCAATTACACATTGCCTTTAACGCACTAACTCCAGCAAAAGATATAGCTAAATTGCTCTATGATGGCGAGATTTCAAACTCTTTAATCTCAGGCTTAAAATTTGCTAACGACAATGCCTTAGTCTTGCGTGGCGAGCTAACTAGCGAAACTTTGTCTTATATACAAATAGCCAACTATCATATGCAAGCTTGCCAAGCTATCAATGAAGAGAACATCACTGTCCTACAGCAAATTACAGATAGCCTACTTGCATTTTGGGGTTCAGCTCAAGAGAGAATTTTAAGCGACACAGTCAGAGACTTCTTATTCTTAGGCAAATATATAGAGCGTTTAGATATGGAAATTCGCTTTGGATATTCAAGAGAGAGAATTATCAAAACTTACTATAAAGTTAGGAAGCTAGTTGTTGATTTGAAAAAAGCTTGCGACGAAAATGTAGTTGCTAAATTAGACGAATTAGTCATAGCAAAATCTACAGTCCAAGACGACTCTTTCAATAATTTAGAAATACTTCAAGCCCTAGAAGGCTTATTCCAAATTTAATGCAAGAAAATGAGGTCTTTTGACTACACATTTTCTACACGCATCGAATATAGCCAAGCTCCTAGCACTCAAGATTTCCTCTTGAGGGCTATAGCTATAAACGGGCATTTTCAAAGGCTTCATAATGCAAAATTAGAGGTAGTTTCTTGTGATAATCTCGCTTTTCAATATGATGCTTTTGGCAATTGGGTGCAAGTAGGTAGAATATCTAAGGCTCAAAATTTCTTTGAGTTTAGGTCTACAGCTTGCGTATTTCAAACTAAGTATGCAATCTTTGAGGACTATAACCCCATATATTTATATCCTACAAACTTGACTAAGGCTAATGATGCTATTTTAGACTTTTTTCTATCCTTAGATTTAAAGGACAGCCAAGACAATCTAATTAAAGCCAAGAAGATTTGCGATGCAGTTTTTAATCTAATGACTTATACAAAGTCAGTTACAAATTCTGCAACTACAGCCCAAGAGGCTTTCGCTCAAAAAGCTGGTGTTTGCCAAGATTACGTGCAGATAGCGATAGCATTGTGTAGATTGGCAAAAATCCCTGCAAGATACGTAAATGGCTTAATTGCTGGCGATGGCGAGTCGCACGCTTGGATAGAAATTTGGGATAACTATAGATGGTATGCCTTCGACCCAACAAACGATTTACAAGTAGAATATGGCTATATAAAAATATCCAATGGCAGAGACGCTAGAGACTGTGCCTTAAATAAGGGGATAATTTCTTGCATAGCCCAACAAAGTATAGTTTCAAGTGTGAGTGTATACGAAAATTTTGCTTGAAAAAAATCCCTATAAAAGTATAAATATTAATAATGAAGAAAACTGTAATTTCATCAAAGATGCCTATAGACGAAGTCTTGCGTATAGAAAAAAATTCTATAGAGACTAAGGGGGCAACAAAACGTATATCAATCGTAACAGGAACTCACGGCGACGAGCTAGATGGGCAGTATGTCTGCTTTTTAATATCTAAGATACTCAAAGAACAGCCACAAAATTTGCTGGCTAATGTCGACATATACCCTGCCCTAAATCCACTTGGGGTAGACTCGATAACTAGAGGTATTCCAAATTTCGACTTGGATATGAATAGAATTTTCCCTGGAGACCCAAACAGCTCTTTGGCAGAGTCTCTTGCCTACGCTATAGTTGAGGACTTGAAAGGCTCGAGCGTAGTAATCGACATACACTCAAGTAATATATTTCTAAGAGAAGCACCTCAAGCTAGAATTAACGTAAATGCAGTAGACGAACTACTTCCTATAGCCGAACAACTCAATATAGAATTTATCTGGATACACGATGCTGCAACAGTACTTGAAGCCACACTCGCTCATACACTAAACTCTTGTGGGACTCCTACAGTTGTAGTAGAAATGGGCGTGGGTATGCGTTTAGTACGCAATTATTGTGAGTCGCTCGTTGCTGGTATATTTAATATGATGAAGAATATGGGACTTTGGAAAGGCGAAATTCCATATTTGGCAGGGGATATAAAAACTCCAGAAATTTCTACAAATGGCGAAGTTGAATTTTTTAACGCAAAGGCTTCTGGCGTATTTGTAACTAGCATAGACCACTCTGTATACGTGGAAGCTGGCGACGAAATTGGTAAGATTGTAGACCCTCTAAGTGGCGATATACTCCAAGTTGTTACAGCAAATTATGCAGGCTTTTTATTCACCTTGCGTGTATATCCTATCGTTTACGAGGGTTCACTTTTGGCACGTTTATATAGGAAAAATTCATAATGAGAGAAGAAATTTTATTTAGAATGAAGTCTCCCAAAAGAGACGACTTTAAGATTAGAGGATTTTACTTTGGTTCAGGCAAAAAGAGCGTGGCTATAGTAGGTCCTATACGTGGCGATGAGATACAACAGCAGTATATCTGTTCTCAAGTGGTTAAGGCTCTTAGGGAAATGGAAAATGGAATTGGAGGCTCTATAGCTGACGACTGCGAAATATTAGTTGTGCCTTCTGTAAATCACTTTTCTATGAATTTAGAGCGACGCTTTTGGGCAATGGATAACACTGATATAAACAGAATGTTCCCTGGCTATGACCAAGGCGAGACTACGCAATGTATAGCAGCAGCCCTCTTTGAAAATGTAAAAGGTTACGAATATGGCATACAGTTGGCAAGTTACTATATGAAAGGCAATTTTATTCCTCACGTAAGAATGATGCGTACTGGCTATGAAGATGTAGAAAACGCAAAGCTCTTTGCTAATCCCTATGTATATTTACACGATGTAAAGCCTTACGACACAACTATCTTAAACTACAACTGGCAACTTTGGGGTACTAAAGCTTTCTCACTATACTCTGGCAATACAAATACGTTGAACTTCAAAAATGCAGATGAAGCAGTGTGGTCTATATTGAGATTTTTGTCTAAAATTGGTGCAATTAAAGCAAAGATACACCACGCCTACTACTCAACTGTAATTACAGACGAGGACTTAGAAGTTGTTCACTCAAATACAGCAGGTATATTTTGCCAAAAGACAGCTCCTTCAGAATATGTGAAAAAGGGCGATACTCTAGCTGAAATTTTAGACCCTTATACTGGCGAAAAAATCAGTACAATTACAGCCCCTTGCGATGGAATAATCTTCTTTTCCTACAATAAACCTCTAGTCCTAGAGAAATCCCAGCTGTATAAAATCATTCGCTAATTTTTTGGGGCGTGAAGATTTTGTTAACACCCTCTCAGTTGTGACGGAGTTGAGAAATTGTTCAAAAAAGGGGCGATATTCCAAAAAATCCCTAACATAGACACGTTGTGAAAAATGACTAAAAACGGCACATTTGAGCCTTTTTAGTCATTTTT
>JAWXTY010000001.1:0-229197 GCA_044433115.1 Opitutales bacterium | reverse complement strand
GTTTAGTTTGAGTTGAGGGTTTAGTTTGAGTTGAGGGTTTAGTTTGAGTTGAGGGTTTAGTTTGAGTTGAGGGTTTAGTTTAGTTTTTGCGATTTAAGCTTGTTTTTCTGTCTATTTGCTTTGTTTTGTTTTTGTCCATTTTTCTCTGTTTTTTTGTTAAATAACGCTGTTATTCGCCTCAAAAACATAAAAAACTGTCCTAAAAACAAATTCAAAAATAATCAATTGCTAATTTTTACAATTCACCTACGCCACGATAAATCCCTTGCTAGGGACTTGGAAAAAGCTATAGAATTGAGTTATTCTCTAAATAAGGACTTGTATAGAAGACAAATTATTGCAGATTGGAAAACTCTTTATAGAGCTGGGAAATCTTCTGAAAAGTTTGAAAAAATAGTCTGTGAGCTATTGGCAAAAGATATAGAAGAAGGGCTTATGTCTGATATAAATATTTATTATAATTTGTCTCGCTTGGGTTATGGCAAAGAGGGCTATGATGAAAAAGTATTTAAGGCTCTTTATGATTTTAATCTCAAGTATCCCAAAAACACAACAAGTGCAGAAAGGCTTGCGTATGTTTACGAAAATGGCATAGGAACAGTTAAAACGAAGCTAAGGCAAAGTCGCTAAGAAGTGATATTGAAGATATTATAGAAAAAGAAGAGCCTATGATGCGTAGTATTAAATATTCAAGGCTTAGCTCGATTTACAGCTCAGATAAAGCTGATATTATGTCTATATATGCACCTCCTTTATCTGAATATTACTCAAAAAATCTAAAGATGCTTACTCAAAATAAGCTTGATTTTTCTTTGTATATAAGATAAGCTAATCGTTTAAATAATATATACTATGAAACGAATTATAAGAAAATTAATATTGTTTTTGGCATTTGTGTTTATATGCACAGCTAATGCAGAGAAAATGAATGTCTTGTTTATAATGACAGACGACCAAGGTTATGGCGATATTAGCTATTATGGAAATCAATATTTGAAAACGCCTAGTATAGATAAGCTTGCAAGCGAGAGTTTGAGACTTGAAAATTATCACGCCGGTACTACTTGTGCTCCTGGTAGAGCAGGGGTAGTTAGTGCTATGTATTGTAATAAAGTTGGAGTGTGGCATACTATAATGGGGCGTTCGCTCTTAGATAGAAGTAGAGAGACTATAGCAGATGTATTCAAAGCTGGGGGCTATGCAACTGGTATGTTTGGCAAGTGGCACTTAGGGGATAATTATCCTTATAGACCTTTTGACAGAGGTTTTGAAACTACTTTTTGGCATAAAGCTGGAGGTATTGGGCAAGCTCCTGACTATTGGGGCAATACTTATTTTAGCCCAACTATACACGATGGCAACACTCCTGTTAAGACTGAGGGATTTTGCACAGATGTATTCTTTGATGCTGCTATTAAATTTATCGAAAAGAGCAAAGAAGAAGGCAGACCTTTCTTTTGCTATCTATGTCCAAACGCACCTCATAGCCCTTTTGTTGCTCCTAAGGAATATGAAGATAGATTTAAAGACGAAAAAGGAAAAATCAAGCAAGGCGTGCCAAATACTGGATTTTATGGAATGATTGAAAATATAGATGACAATATGGCTAAAATCTTGAAATTCCTTGAAGAAAAGGGCTTGGATAAAAACACTGTAATTGTCTATACTACAGATAATGGCAGTAATTTTGGTGAGCCAGTAGCTACTAAATATAATAAAAATGGCGGCGGCTTTAATGGGGGTATGCGTGGTAGGAAATCTGAAGTCTGGGAAGGTGGACATAGAACTTTCTGCTTTATGAAATTTCCAGATGGTAGAAATGGCGAAATTCATCAGCTAACAGGTGCTATAGATGTTCCTCCTACGCTTTTCGATATTTGTGGATTAAAGGGAACTCAAAAAGTAGATGGCATTAGCATAAAGTCTGTATTGGAAAATCCTGATACTAATATAGATAGATATTATTTTGCAGATAATCAAAGACAGGAATTGATGATGGAAGATAACCCTTGGGTAGTTATGAAAGGCTCTATGCGTTTAGTAAATAAAACTGAGCTTTACGATGTTTCTACAGATGTTGGGCAAAGGAAAGATATTGCAAAGGAAAATCCTGAAGTTGTATCTGAAATGTTGAAGGCTTATAATGAATATTGGGCATATATCTCACCTGAAAACGAAGTGGATCACCCTATTTACTTGGCTTCTCCTGACGAAGAAAGCGTGTTGCTAAATTCGCACGATAGACACGTAAAATCTGTACACTCTCAAGGGGGTATTAGTGCAGGAGCTAAAATAAGTGCAGATAGCTATTGGGCTGTATATGCACCTGAAGATGGCGAGTATACTATAGAGATATTGCGTTGGACACCAGAATTTAAAGATAGCTTAGAAGATGATAAGTTAGATGTCATTGGTGGCGAAATTAAAATTGGTGATATACACGAAAAAATAATTTTTGATAAAGGCGAAAAGCCAAATTCAGTTAAGTTTGAGAATGTGAAACTAAAGCAAGGGCAATATAAACTATTTGCAGACTATATCCTCCCTAAAGGCAAAAGTGGATCTTTCTACGCAAGAATTACAAAAAAATAGTTCTTAAATAAAAAAGAAGGACGGGCAGTCGACTAGCACCCCTAAGAAAACACACTAATCAACAAATACCAGCGACCCAAACTATGGCTCAAGGCACTGCCTTGTTTCAGGTTTTAAGGACGGGAACTAAGTCCGTAATGGGGTTTGGGGCGACGCCCCAATAATCTAAATCATATAAATAAAGCTTGCTCTTTTTTTAGATTTCTCTTGAATTTTCTTTGAAATAAAATGAATAACTTTAAAGATACTTGTGATTTTATATATAATTTAAGGAATAGGGGGTCTAGCTTTTCTGTGGATAGAATGGCTATATTTGCTGAGGGCTTGGGGTCGCCTGAGTTGGCGTATCCAAAGATACATATAGCAGGGACGAATGGCAAGGGTTCTGTGTGTGCGATGGTGGAGATTATGTTGCGTAAAAATTCTTTAAAGACAGGGCTTTTTACATCGCCGCACTTGATAGAGTTGGGCGAGAGAATTAGGGTTAATTTTGAGATACTTGCAAAGGATAGAATTTGCGAATACGTGGAGTTGTTGAAGGGCTTAGCTGAGGAAATTTCTAAGGAAAGCCCAGAGTTAGCACCAAGCTTTTTTGAGTATATTACACTTTTGGCAATGCAACACTTTAAAGAGGAAAGGGTAGACGTTGCTATATTCGAAGTTGGGCTAGGTGGTAGGCTCGACGCTACAAATATTATAAAGCCTAATTTGTGTATAATAAGTACTATAGACTTTGACCACACTGAATATTTGGGTAATACTATAGAAGAAATTGCGAGAGAGAAAGCAGGTATAATAAAGGAAAATGTGCCTGTGCTTTGTGGGAATATTCCAGAGAGGGCTATGCAGGTTATTGAGGGTATCGCTAAGGAAAAGAATGCAACTATTTATAAGCTTTCGGACTTTTACAAGGATAAGAATGAATATCCGAATACTTCGCTTTTTGGGGCGTTTCAAAGAGAGAATGCGGCTCTAGCATTAAGTGCAGTTAAGCTTTTTGCAAAAGAGACAAAGCTTGATGTAAATTTAGAGCTTGCCAAAAGTGCTTTGATGGAAGTTGAGTGGGCTTGCAGGTGGCAAGAGATGGACTTAGGGCAGGGCAGGAAGCTTATTATAGACTCATCGCACAATACGCAAGGGGCGAGGGTTTTAGAGGAAAATTTATCTACACTTAGCCAAGAGCCAGTTATCGCAGTTTCTGTCTTGGGTGAAGAAAGGGCGAATGCACTGTTAAAGGTTATAGGCAAATATGCAAAAAAGATTATACTTTTAAGAGCCGAGCAAGACAGGGCATTAAGCACATCTAGGTTGAGGGAGCTTTTGGGAAATGTGAAAGCCGAAGTTGTTGAGTCTAGCGTAGATAAATTTTTTGATAAGGCTAACTTGGATAGATTGCCTTCAGACGAATTAGTGATTTCTACAGGCTCTATATACTTAGCAGGCGAAGTTTTATCAAAAATAAAAGGCTTAGCAAAACCAAGCCTTTCAGATAAAATTTAATATAGGGTACTTAGCCCTTTAGCTTCTTTTTCTTTGCTTAAGAGTGTAATTAGATGGGCAAGGAATGTTTTTGATAGGGTTCTTTGCCTTTGTTAAGTCTGGGACGAGGGACTCTTCTAGGCTCATCTTTGCAGCTTCATATCCAAATTTTCTACCAGAATATGCACTCATTCTGCCCAATATAGCAGCTACAGTGGAGTCTACAAGCTTGTCTATTTTGTTGTAATTTTTGTTGCCACTAGTTATTGCCTTAAGTAGGTCTGTATGCTCTTGAACTAAGCATTGATTAGCAGGACTTTTGCTTTGCCACTCGTTTTCGCCAGTGATAGTTATTTTATCCAAGGCAGTTTCTAGCGTGCCTTTAGTGCCTTTAACTCTCTCCATAATTAAAGCACTCGACTTTGGGTCTTGCCTGCAATAACTAGCTAAGTGTACGCCATTAGCCATTGTGTAATCTACAGCAAAGTTTGTGTATCTATCACCTTGCTTAGGGAATGTTAGTGCTGAGCTTCTACTACCCATTCCATTTACTTCAAGAGGCATAGATCCAAAAGCCCAGAGGCAAACGTCTATATTGTGTACGTGTTGTTCAACAATGTGGTCGCCTGAAGTCCAAATAAATGCAGGCCAGCAACGTATTTGATAGTCGATGTCGTCATAGGCAAGATTGTAGCTTTCCTTTGAGTATTTAGCAGTTTGTCCTGCCCCTACATAATTTGTAGCATTCCAGTAGCACTGCATAGAGACTATATCGCCAATTTGTCCATCTTGAACTCGCTTAATTGCTTCTATATAATTAGAGTGATGTCGCCTTTGAGTGCCTACTCCTATACATAGACCTTTTTGAGTAGCTAGTTTAGAGATTTCATACATTTCTCTAGCTTGGTTTATATCTACACAAGCTGGCTTTTCTAAAAATGCGTGCTTGCCTGCTTCTACTATAGCCTTTGCGTGTATAGTTCTAAAGGCAGGAGGGCTTGCGTCTATGACTACATCGAAGTCGCAAGTTAATAATTCCTTATAGGCATTTATACCCACAAAGCATTGCTCTTTTTTTACATTAAAGAAATGCTCTTTCTTTGCTTTTGCAAGAGTTGTCTGAAGTTTTGTGTAGGCGGCATCCATCTGGTCTTGGAACATATCAGCCATTGCAACAAGCTCTATGTCATAGCCAGATTGGCTCATATTTATCAAAGCTCCAGTTCCTCTTGCTCCACAACCTATGAGAGCTACTTTGACTTTATCTTTGCTTGCTCCATTTGCAAAAGATAAGTGAGGTAGGGCAATGCTACCTAAGCTTAAAATAGCTGTCTTTTTAAAAAAATCTCTTCTAATCATATTATTTTCCCTTTTTTATTTTTTATTGTTAAGCTTCTAAGTCTAAATTTCTGTAGTTATCTAAAAAGAACTTGTCGCCTTCTTTAGTTTGTTTGCTTTGGCTATGCTCGAGACCTATAGGGTCTTTGTAGCCCTTTTTGTGAATGTGTTTGAATATATTCTTATAATTAATTTCGCCTATGCTAGCTTCTTTTCTATTAGGTACACTGCCAACTTGGAAATATGCAATTTCCTCCCACGCTAAGTCTATATTAGTAATTAAGTTGCCCTCAGTGATTTGTTGGTGATATAAGTCATCTAAAATCTTGCAAGATGGGCTATTTACTGCTTTGCAAATTTCATAAGCTTGAGCTATCTTTGCTATGAAAGCAAGAGGGTGATTTTGGAAATTTAGAGGCTCTAATACTAATATTAGATTTTCCTTTTCGCATATATCGGCACAGAACTTTAGATTTTCTATGAGGTTTACATTTTGGTATCCCAAGCTAAGCGTGTTGTCAAAACCTCCAGGGACTAGAGTTGCCCACTTTGCATTTACACGCTTTGCAACTTCGCAGGTATCTTTCATCTTTTTTGTGAGAAATTCTCTAACTGCCTTTTTGTCTCTAACTTTGCTCGTATCGCCTAAAATATTGCCAGTAAAAGTCCTCGAGCTAAAGTCTGCAAGGGCAACAAACACTCCCATTCATAAATTCATATATATTTCTAAGGATATTAAAAACTATAAATGCAAGGTTGTAAAGTCTAAAATGGGGCAAAAAGCGATGCTAGAAATTTTTTTATAAATCTAAATAAAAAGCTTGCTAAGGGGCTTAAAGTATGATGTTGTAGTAGGTTTTAATGTGCATTGTGCGTGCAAAAGAGGATTTTGCAGGAAGTATAGTGTATCTAAATAATAAAAAATCAACCCGTGTAGAATGCAATGAAGTGTTTTATACGTAAAAGGATATAAATATGTCAGATATAATGGAACAGTTGCTTGCTGAAAGTAGCTTTGCAGAACTTAAACAAGGCTCTATAGTAAAGGGCAAATTAGTAGAAATTCGTCAAAACGAAGTAGTAGTAGATATTGGTGGTAAGAGCGAAGGTATCGTTCCTGCTAACGAATTTAGTGATATTGGTGAACTACAAATCGGCGAAGAAATCGAAGTCTTAGTGGAAAAATTGGAAGACCGTGAAGGTAATCCTGTTATTTCTTTCGATAAGGCTCAACAAAAGAAGAATTGGGAAAAGATTTTGACTGATTGTCAAGAAGGTATCATTCTTCCAGGTAGAGTTAAAGCTAAGGTTAAGGGCGGTTTAATCGTAAGTATTGGTGTGGATTCTTTCTTGCCAGCTTCTCAAATCGACGTTCAATTACCAAAGAATTTAGACCAATATGTTGGTCAAACTTACGACTTTAAGGTTGTTAAAATCAACACAGAGCGTAAAAATATTGTAGTATCAAGAAGAGAATTAATCGAAGAACAACGTTCAGACAAGCGTCGTAAGCTATTATCTGAAGTTAAAGCTGGCGATTTACGTAAGGGTGTTGTTAAGAACATTACTGATTACGGTGCATTCATCGACTTAGATGGTTTAGACGGCTTGTTGCACATTACAGATATGTCTTGGGGCAGAATTTCTCACCCAGCTGAAATGGTTAAAGTTGGTGAAGAACTAGACGTTATGATTATCGAAGTTGACCCAGACAGAGAAAGAGTTTCTTTAGGTCTAAAACAAACTACATCTAACCCTTGGGAAAATATCGAAAGAAAATACCCAGTTGGCGGTAAAGTTAAGGGTAAGGTTGTTAATTTGGTTAACTACGGTGCATTCATTGAATTAGAAGAAGGCGTTGAAGGTTTAGTACACATCACTGAGTTCTCTTGGACTAAGCGTATTACAAAACCTAGCGAAGTTCTAAAGGTTGGCGACGAAGTTGAATCTGTAGTATTGAGCATTGCGAAAGAAGACCAAAAGATTTCTTTAGGTCTTCGTCAATTAGAAGAAAACCCATGGGAAATGGCTATCCACAACTATCCAGTTGGAGCTCACGTACGTGGTAAGGTTCGCAATTTGACAGCTTATGGTGCTTTCGTTGAATTAGAAGAAGGTATTGATGGTATGGTTCACGTTTCTGATATGAGCTGGACTCGTAAGATCAACAACCCTGGTGAAATGTTCAAGAAGGGCGACGAAGTTGACGCTATCGTATTGTTAGTAGACTCTGAAAACCAAAGAATTTCTTTAGGTATCAAGCAAATGGCTACTGACCCTTGGGAAGAAATCGAAAACTTCTTTAAGATTGGTGATTTAGTAAATGGTAAGGTTACAAAGTTGACTAACTATGGTGCATTCATCGAATTGCAAAACAACATTGATGGCTTAGTTCACATCAGCCAAATCGCTGAAGAAAGAGTTGAGAAAATCAAGGACGTATTGAAGGTTGGCGAAGAAGTTAAGGCTAGAGTAATCAAGATTGATAGAGACGACCGTAGAGTTGGTTTGTCAATTAAGGCTGCTCAATACGACGCTGGTAAGCTAGCTGAAGAAGTTGCTGCATTCGAAAGAGTTCGTAAGGATCAAGACCTAACATCTCTAGGCGACATCTTAGACGAAGTTGGTAGATAGTATCTAGTATAATAGCTAATTTAATTAGCTTAAATTGCTGGCAAAGTTTGCTTTGAGAAAAGCTTCAACTTTGCCAGTTTTTTTTGTGTTGACGCTAGGGCGTTTTAGCTAGAAACTCTTTGGAATGTTTATAAGATATATATGGGGTTTAGGGCTAGGGTCTTTGATGACAGTGGCTATAATGTTTTTGTCTGAAAGTGCATTTTGCAAAGAGTATAATTTAAATTCTTTGATAATTGCTATAATTGTTGGAATGATTTTGGGGAATGTGTTCCCACGCTTTATAGCGAATAATTTCTCGCAGAGCTTGGCATTTTGTACTAAAAAGGTCTTGCGTTTAGCTATAATATTATATGGCTTTAGAATAAGTTTTGCTCAGATATATTCTGTGGGGCTAAGTGGATTGTTAGCTGATGTTATAATGTTAAGTAGCACTTTCTTTATAGGCTATTATGTAGGGACAAGGTTTTTCAAGCTCGATAGGGATTTGTCTATATTAACTTCTATTGGCTCTTCTATATGTGGGGCAGCTGCAGTTTTGGGTACTGACGCACTTTTAAAGGCTAAGCCACACAAGGTATCTTTGGCAGTAGCAACTGTAGTCTTGTTTGGTACTATATCTATGTTTTTGTATCCTTTTATATACAAGCTTGGTATTTTGACAGACACTGAATTTGGCATATACATTGGGGCAACTGTACACGAAGTAGCCCAAGTTATAGGGGCAGCAGGCTCTATAAATAATGATATATTAAGTACGGCAGTGATAGTTAAGCTGACAAGGGTTATGCTCTTGGTTGTATTTCTTTTGATTTTGAGTGTGTATCTATCTAAGGGCGAAAGTACTGAAAATCAAAATGCAAAGATAACTTTGCCTTATTTTGCCTTTTTATTTGTGGCGATGTGTGGGCTAAATTCCTTAGATATAATTTCGCCTGCAGTCATAGATGTCATAGTTGATTTTGACATATTTCTCTTAACACTCGCAATGTTTGCTTTGGGCTTAGATACTAATTTCAAGAAGATTAAAGACCTTGGCTTAAAGCCTATACTTCTTGCCTTTATATTGTTTATATATCTAGTTTTTGCTGGCTTGATTGTAGCTAAGCTTTTAGGAACTTTTTAATCTAAGTATTCCAAAAATTAAGACACAAAAAAGCTTTGCCGAGATTGACAAAGCTTTTTTATTTGTATGAAGATAATTTTAAGCCACCATTAGAAAACTGTTACACCCTTTACAGCCTCAACATCACGATCTTTTGATTGAGCATTATACAAATCGTCCATCGCCTTTCGCATAAGTTTGTCGAAACGACTATCTACTATCAATAACCCTGTTGGAACATTGCCAGAGCCAAGAATAAGTTTCGCTCTTAAAGCACCATCTGTACTAATATAATTAAAACCAAAAGCAGTGTCGTTTTGATTAGGGATAGTAGTGTAGAACTTGATTTCAGCACCTTCTGCATCTCTTTCTGTTTTCATATTTACAGAGTTTAGCGACGATGCACCTGTAGCAGTTATTGCAGCAATTTTTGTAAATTTTGTATCATTTACACTCTTACGTTCAGCAGTAGTTTTTCTTGAAGTTGCTTCTGCAACTCTTTTTCTGTCTGCTTCAACTTCGGCATTCTTTCTTTCAAAAGCCTTATCTCTAGCTTCTGTGTAAATTCTTTTTACCAATGAGTCATTATAATTAGAAGCATTTTCAACTTCCTTAGGGATAAACATCTCTATCCTCTTATTCTTCATTTTAGGTAAAACAGAAGCAACGTGCTTCATAATAGGGTCGTCTGTATAAGTTAGATTTTCCTCTTCTTCTTCGCCACTAGATGTTTTAATAAAGTCGCTCGAAGCAATCCAAGTTACGTCTTTTCTATCTGAAATTACGCTTTGCATAAGTCTTGCAAGTTCTTCAGGATTGATAAATGGGTGGCGTCTATAACATTCTAATACAGAAGTTTTCTTGTAGGCAGCAACGTGAATTTCCCAACCATCTAAGTCGAACTGGTCAGTAATATCAGTACCTCCTGCCATTTTTGTATCTGCCCTTTTAAAGAAGAAGTAATGTTCCATTTCTTTAGGCATAATTACAAATAAGTCGTCGTAAGGCAATTCTACAAGTTCTCTGTAGATGTCATCTCTACCAGTATACTCTAAGCAGCCAACAGCCCTGTTGAGAAATCTATTTTTTAGGCGGAGTGAATTTTCTCCTATTTTAGCGTGCGTATTTAGTGTTAGGGAAAGTAAAGTTATTAATAAAAGTAATTTCTTCATAACAATAGATTAAAGTAATTTTCTAAAAAAAGAGCAAGTATATTTTTACTCTTAATAATATTTTCTTGCACTTTTTTGAAGATTTTCATTTATTAAAATGTGTATATGGAAAAATTACCTGTAGAGTTTTTAGAAGATGAGATTTTAGAAAAGATTGAAAGTGGAGTAAATCGTTTTTTGATTTCAGCTCCAACAGCTTCAGGTAAATCTACAAAGCTACCTCAAATATTTGCCAAGAGCAAGAAGCTTGAAAAGTCTATTATAGTATTAGAGCCAAGGCGTATTGCTACAACATTTTTAGCAAAAACAGTTGCAAAGCAAAGAAATACTAAAGTTGGCGACGAAGTTGGTTGGCATATACGCTTTGATAAAAAATATGGAAAAGATACAAAAATCATCTTTGCGACAGAGGGCATTTTGCTAAGACAGATGCTTAGCGATAAGAATTTACACAATGTATCTGCAATAATCTTAGACGAATTTCACGAGCGTAATTTATATAGCGACCTAAGCTTAGCCCTTGCTGTAAAGCTACAAGAAAGCACACGCCCTGACTTAGTTATAGCAGTTTGCTCAGCTTCGATGAACGAAAGTGCCTTAGAGAATTATTTTGGTTCAGAAAATTCTGCAAGGCTAAGTTGCTCATCTCGCTTGCACGATGTGGAAATTAGCTATAGCCCAAGCAAGAATGCTCAAGACAAAATTTGGGATAGAACTGCTCGTGAATTTCATAGACTTGCCCAAAGTACTAATGAAGGAAATTTTCTTATATTTATGTCTGGCATATACGAGATTAATAGGACGATTAGGGCGATTTTGTCTTTGCCTAGTTCTAAGAATATGCTCGTTTTGCCCCTATATGGAAATATGCCCTTGGATAAGCAAGAGGAAATTTTAAGCAATAATTCTAAGCGTAAAGTTATAGTTAGTACAAATGTAGCAGAGACTTCTTTAACTATAGAGGGCGTAAAATTTGTTATAGATAGTGGCTATGCTAAAATTGCTAGATACGATTCTTTAAGAGGCATTAACACTCTTTTGACAGAGAGAATTAGCCACGCAAACGCCTTGCAACGTTCTGGTAGAGCAGGGCGTACTTCAAAGGGATATGCAGTGCGTATGTGGTCTCAAAAGGAAGAGGAGTTCTTTGCAGAATTTATCCCTTCTGAGATTTCTCGTGTAGACTTATCTCAGCACATACTCGCTTTAAAGTCTGCTAATATAGAATTATCGCAACTCAGGTTTTTAGAAGAGCCTTCGCAAAAGAACATAGCTCATTCTATCTCTAATTTAAAGTCCTTAGGGGCTATAGATGAAGATGGAAATATCACAGAAGAGGGCAGGCTTTTAGCTCAATTTCCACTTGAAACTAAATATGCAAAACTTTTGCTAGAGTCTACTAAACGTAATTGCTTGGAGTGTGTCGCCCTAATTGCTGGTATTATAGAAAGTGGCAGGATTAAGTTAGATGTAGATAATAAGTACAAAGAAGAGGAGCGTGCTTCTTGGTTATTAGACGAAACTAGCGAAGTCGGCGAGATTATAGCTTTATGCGAAATTGCTAGGCAAAATAAATTTAACGAGGCTTTTTGTAGGGAATATGGCATACATTTAGGCAATGTGCGAAAAGTTTATATGAATGCGTCGCAACTAGTTGATATAGCAAGAAGAATATCGCCAGTAAGTCATTCTTATAATAATCCAGACGACATTGCCAAATGCGTCCTTAGTGCATTTTCTCAACACCTATGCGTGCGTTCTTCGCAGATGAATTTGAATTGTAAATTGCAAAACAATCGTAGTGCTAAAATAGATAAGAAATCTAAAAAATACGCCAAGGAATATTTTTGTGCATTGTTTCTTCAAGAACAATCACTTGGGGCAAATGGCGTAGATGTCATTGCGTCAATGTGCGTACCTATTGATATAGAAGCAATTAGGGAAATATTTCCAAATGACTTAGTTGAAAGTAGCGATAGCCAATACGACCCAAAGCTTAAAAAGGTTATAGAAAAACGCTACTTGAAATTTAGGGACTTGGTACTAAGCGATAGCACTAGCGACTCGAAGGATAAAGAGGCATCGGCTCAAATATTGCAAGATGAAATATTAAAGGGCAACATCCTTTTAAAGAACAATAACGACAGCGTAAAGGAATTTATAAATAGGGCGAACTTTGTTGCGAAAAACTGCCCAGATTATAACTTAAGCACTATAGACGACGAGGCTATGAAGCTGATATTTGCGAATATGTGCTATGGCAAAAATTCTTATAGCCAACTTAGAGATATGGAAGTTTTACCCTATGTTAAGGAGCTTTATTCTCGAGAGGAATTGAACTTGATGGACTATCTTGCCCCTAAATATATTACAGTAAATCCAAAGCGAAAGGGAGTTAAAGTAGAGTATAATTTAGAGCTAAATAGGGCAACTTTGCCTGCTTCATTTAAGGATTTGTATGATTTTGACGAGAATAAAGTAAAAATATTAGATGGGAAACTAAAAATTACTTATGAGATTTTAGCCCCTAATAATAGGGCAATTCAGACGACTCAAGAGCTGTCTAAATTCTGGTTAACATCTTGGAAATCAATAAGAAAAGAAGTAAAAAACAGATACCCTAAACACTTTAAAAGTGATGAGGATTTTGCATAAAAGTTACATTTTTGTAATACTTTTTTTAAAAATAATTGAAAAAAAATGTTGATAAATATCTAAAAGTTGGCAATATAGATAGCATTTAAAAATTTAACATAAAAAATTATTATGATAGATCCAAATACAATAAATAATAAGGCGTTATTAGCATGGGTAGAAGAAGTTGCTAAGTTAACTACACCTGACAATATTCACTGGGCTGATGGCTCTCAAGAAGAAGCAGATATGCTTTTTCAACAAATGCTTGATAAGGGTATATGCGTTAAGTTAAACGAAGAAAAACGCCCTAACAGTTATGCTTTTCGTTCTGACCCTAAGGACGTAGCACGTGTTGAGTCTCGTACATTCATCTGCTCTGAAAGAGAAGCAGACGCAGGTCCAACTAATAATTGGATGGATCCAGCTGAGATGAAAGTTAAGATGTCTAGTTTGTATAAGGGTTGTATGAAGGGTCGTACTATGTACGTTATTCCTTTCAGTATGGGACCTGTAGGTGGACCTATCTCTCAAATTGGTGTAGAAATCACTGACTCTGCTTACGTTGTAGTAAATATGCGTATTATGGCAAGGGTTAGCCCAGCAGTTTTAGATGCTTTAGGTGCTGAAGGTAAATTCATTCCTTGTATCCACTCAGTAGGTAAGCCAATCAACACTCCTGAAGACGACGTTGCATGGCCTTGTAACCCAGCTGATACTTATATCGCACACTTCCCAGAAACTCGTCAAATTATGAGCTTTGGTTCTGGATACGGCGGTAATGCTTTGTTAGGTAAAAAGTGCTTGAGCTTGCGTATTGCATCTGCAATGGGACACGAAGAAGGCTGGTTAGCTGAACATATGCTTATCTTAGGCGTAAAAGAGCCTTCAGGCAGAAAATCTTATGTATCTGCAGCATTTCCAAGTGCTTGTGGTAAGACAAACTTTGCAATGTTAATTCCACCTGCATCTATGACTGAAGCTGGTTGGGAAGTTACTTGCGTAGGTGATGATATTGCTTGGATTAAACCAGGTCCTGATGGCAGATTATATGCTATTAACCCTGAAGCTGGTTTCTTTGGTGTTGCTCCTGGTACATCTATGGAAACAAACCCTAACGCAATGATTTCTTGTGCTAAAGACTCTATCTTCACTAATGTTGCATTGACTCCTGATGGCGATGTATGGTGGGAAGGTATTGGCTATGACGCTCCTGAAGGCTTGATTGACTGGCATGGTAATGTATGGACTAAAGAAGCTCCAGCATCTCACCCAAATAGCCGTTTCACAGCTCCAGTTGTAAACTGCCCTTGCGTAGACGAAAATATGGAAAAATTAGAAGGTGTACCTTTGTCAGCAGTTATCGTTGGTGGACGTCGTCCTACAGGTGTACCTCTAGTATTTGAAGCTTTCAACTGGACACACGGTATATACTTAGGTGCAACTATGGGTTCTGAATTGACAGCAGCTGCTGAAGGTACTTTGGGACAATTACGTTCTGACCCTATGGCTATGTTACCTTTCTGTGGTTACCATATGGCTGACTACTTGGCTCACTTAGTAAAGATGGGTAAGGGATTGTCTTCAACTCCAAGGTTCTTCCACGTTAACTGGTTTAGAAAAGACTCTAATGGTAAGTTTATGTGGCCTGGTTACGGCGACAATGCAAGAGTTTTAGCTTGGATGATTGGTCGTTGCTATGGCGATACTGCTGCAACTGAATCTCCTATAGGTTTCTTGCCTAATTATGGTGATATTTGCCTAGAAGGTTTAGATATATCTGAAGAAAAGTTTGCTGAACTTACATCTTTTGACGCTGCAGTTGTTTCAACTCAACCTCTAAAGCCTGAGTTGTATGACGCACTTCCAAAGTCTTTGAAATTAGAACGTGAAGCTCTTTTAGAAAGACTTTCATAATTCTAAATTTTAGATAAACACAAAAAATGGCTTAGACTTAGTTCTAAGTCATTTTTTTGCTTTACATATAGAGCATTTGTGCTAATTTTAGTTTATGAAGAAATTTATATGGACAGTATATTTATGTGCTTTTGTGGGAATTTTGAATGCACAAAATTATAATATAGCAAATGTAACAAAGGCTATTGAAGATATGTCGAAAGACCCATCTTACCCAAGGGAGTATTTGACAAAACTTGAAGCCTTTAAAAAGAATAATGCAGACCCTGCTGCTTTTGACGCTTTTGCAAGGGAAGCACTTTTGGCTAATCCACTTTTAAAGAAGCATAAGGATTGGGTTTATATCAAAAGACCTTTGGGGGCAGAAAACAAGGCATTGCCTTTTAATTGGCAGGGCAATTCTTCTTTAAATAAACTTTGCCACAACAATACAAAAACATACCCAAATTCTGCAAAGTCTTTTAAGGACGAGCTTTGGACTATAGATATTACAAAGCCAGAAAAAACTGAATATTTCTTCAAGCCAGAAGGCACTTATGGCATAACTGATGTCGACGTAAAGTGGGAGGGCGATAAATTGTTGTATTCTTCTGTAAATGCTAAGAATAATTGGCAGATTTACGAGTTGGATTTAAAGACTAAAAAGACTCGCCTTTTGACTGTAGAAAAGTACGACGAAGTTGACAATTCTGATGGCGTTTATCTCCCAGATGGCAATATGATTTATATGAGTACAGCTTGCTATGCTGCTGTTCCTTGTGTTAGAGGTAGCGACCACGTAGCAAATTTATATAAGCTTAACCCTAATTTAACAGACGAGAACGCTAGAGACGACTCTATACGTCAACTAAGTTTCGACCAAGAAAATTCGTGGTCTCCTACAGTTATGAACGATGGTAGGCTTATGTTTACTCGTTGGGAATACACTGATAACTCGCACTATTTCTCCAGAATTTTGATGAGAATGAACCCAGATGGCTCAGGGCAGATGTCGCATTATGGCTCAACTAGCTATTGGCCTAATTCTCTATTTTATTGCAGACCTATACTTGAAGACTCAAACAAGTTCATAGCTATCGTTAGTGGACACCATGGCATAAGACGCAGTGGCGAACTTCACTTATTCGATATATCTAAGGGCGTTATCGAAGAGGCAGGCAGAGTTCATCAATATATGGGTATGGGTAAAGAATACAAAGCTCAAATGATGGACCAATTAGTAAGTAAGGTAAAGCTTCAGTTCATTCACCCTTATCCTATATCTGAAAATTACGTAATTACATCTTTGCAAAATAAGAATAACAAGGGTGCAAATTTTGCTATATATTTAGTAGACAAATTCGACAATTTGACTCTTTTAGCAGAAGATAAGAAGGCAGACTTATTTGAACCTATACCACTAGGAGCTAGGGCAAAACCTCCTATCATTGCTGATAAGGTAGACGAGGACTCTGAATTTGGCTATGTATTCTTAAATAATATCTATGAGGGCCCTGGGCTAAAGGGAGTTGAAAAGGGTGCTGTTAAGAAATTGAGAATATTTGAATATAACTACAATTATAGATATAGTGGTAGCCACGAAACTGTGGGCTTGGAGTCTGGTTGGGAAATCAAGCGTGTTCACGGAACTGTGGACGTAGAGCCAGATGGTTCTGCTATGTTCAAAGTTCCTGCAAATAGACCATATTCTTTGCAACCTTTAGATAAAGATGGTAAGGCTATGGCTTTGTTTAGAAGCTGGGTTACTGTTAGAGCTGGCGAAACGCAAAGTTGCGTAGGTTGCCACGAGCCTTCTAACACAGCTCCAGTTGGAGGCACAGCTCTAGCTAGTAGAAAGCCGCCTCAAAGCGTAAAGGAATTTTTGGGCAAGCCAAGAGGCTTTTCTTTCGACAGAGAAATTCAGCCTATACTCAACGCATATTGCGTAGAATGTCATAATGGCGACAAGAAAAATATCCCTAATTTCAAGCAAGAAACTACACCTTGGAAGGGCAAGAGCTACTCAAATTCTTACGTAGCTTTGCACCCTTACGTTCGTCGTCCAGGGCCTGAAAGTAACCAAAACTTACTTAGCCCAATGGAGTTTCACTCTAGCACTTCTGAGCTAGTTCAATTCTTGGAAAAGGGACACAAAGGCGTCAATCTTGACGACGACTCTAAGCGTGTTCTATACACTTGGATTGACCTAAATGTACCTTACGCAGGCACTCTTACTGAGGCTTATACAGATAAGAATTATAAGGGAACTTTCACTCCTTGGACTGATGCAGAAATTCAGGAAGTTAGCAAAAATGGTATGAGGGCTGTAATGGGTAGAATGCACCCGCCTATGGTAGGTATTGGTTTTGACCAAGAGGCTAAGAGACGCTTCTTCTTGGAAAAGTATGCAAATAGAAAAGATTATTACTATGAAAGAGACGACGTTTTGTATAATCAAGCTGAGCATATTAAGTATAACAAGCGTGGCGAGGTTCTAAGTCATAAGGGCAAAGCTCCGACTGTTACTGGCTATCCTTTCGACGAAGCTACTGCAAAGTCTATGCAAGATAAGGCTGGTTTTGCTAAGGAAATTTCTGTTGAATTGGCGAAAAATGTTAAGATGGACTTAGTTCTAGTTCCAAGTGGCAAGTACGTACAAGGTACAAATGACTCTTTCTACGACGAAGGTCCTGCTAAGCTAGCTGAAGTTTCTAAGCCATTTTATATGACTAAGATAGAAATCACTAACGAGATGTTCGCGGCATTCGACGCTGAACACGACTCTGGTTTCTTAGATAGACGTTGGAAAGACCACATTAACCAAGGTTACCCTGCAAACGAAAAGAACTCACCTGTAATTAGAGTTAGCTATAAGGAAGCTCAAGAGTTTTGTGCTTGGTTAAGCAAAAAGACTGGCGTTAAGTTCTCTTTGCCTACTGAAACTCAGTGGGAATGGGCAGCTCGTGGAGGTTCTGATAAGCAATTCTGGTTTGGCGATGCTAAAGATGATTTCTCTAAATGCGAAAACTTTGCTGACGCTCAATCTACTAAATTTGCAGTATCTGGCGTAAATCCAGTTCCTATGAAAAAGCCTAACGCTTTCTATACTTACAATCTTGCAGACAAAACTAGAGACGATGGCACTCTACTTCAAGCTGTGGGAGCTACATATAAGCCTAACGCTTTTGGCTTATACGATATGGCAGGCAACATTGCAGAATGGGTTCAAGATAATTACTCAAAAACTCTAGGTGGCGAAATTGTTGCAGACAAGGTTGTTGCTCGTGGCGGTTCTTGGGCAGATAGACCTTCTTTTGCTAAAACTACAATTAGACGTTCTTATTACAATTGGCAAAAAGTTTATAATGTAGGCTTTAGAGTTATAGTTGAAGCAGACCAAGCTAAGGGCAAACTCTAAACTATCACATATAGATATAACAATAAGGCAGGTTCTAAATGAGCCTGCCTTATTTGTGCTTAGTTGCTTTGTGGTTTTTGTTCTTAGATTTAGTTCTTATAATTTATATCTAAAACTTTTTGCTCGATAGAGTAGGGCATAAAAAAGCCTTGAACTGTTCTAGCAATTCAAGGCTCTTTAAAAGATAATCTCTAAACTATTCTTTAGTTACTGCTTGTTTTGCAACAGCTATAGCGTAGTCTCTGTTCATCTTTGCGATGTTATCCAAAGTTATACCCTTAGGGCAAACACCTTGACATTCGCCATAATTTGTACAATTACCAAAACCTAATTCATTCATCTTGTCTACCATTGCTATAGTACGCTTATCCTTTTCAGGAGCACCTTGAGGTAACAAGTTTAATTGAGTGATTTTAGCAGATGTAAACAACATTGCAGAAGCATTAGGACAAGCCGCCACACAAGCACCACAACCAATACAGCTTGCAGCGTCCATAGCCTTATCCAATGTTTCCTTAGCAATTAAAGTCGCATTTGCATCTTGAGGAGAACCTGTGCGTACAGATACATAACCACCAGCTCTTTGGATTTCTTCGAAAGCTTCTCTGTCAACAATTAAGTCCTTCTTAACAGGGAAGTTCTTCGCTCTCCAAGGCTCAACTATGATAGTAGAGCCATTTTCGAACTTACGCATATGCAACTGACAAACAGTAGTGCGTCTTTCAGGACCATGAGCTGTGCCATTGATAACCATAGAGCACATACCACAGATACCTTCTCTACAGTCGTGGTCAAAAGCGATAACATCTTTGTTTTCAGATACCAACTTTTCGTTAAGTATATCTAGCATCTCTAAAAAAGAGCTGTCTTCGCTGACATTATCTAAGGCAAAAGTTTCAAATTTACCTTTAGAAGTAGGAGTGTCTTGCCTCCAGATTTTTAAATTTATTTTCATTTATGGAATTTCCTTTTAATCTAAATTACTTGTATGAACGAATTACTGGTTTAACTTCGTCGTGTGATATTGGTTCTTTAAACATTTCAGGCTTTTTGTCTTCGCCTTGATAAGCCCAAACAGAAGCGTGAGAGAAATTAGCGTCATCTCTTTTTGCTTCGCCTTCAGCGTCTTGGTGTTCTTCTCTAAAGTGTCCACCGCAAGACTCTTCTCTAGTTAAAGCGTCCATACACATAACTTCAGCAAATTCTAGGAAGTCAGCAACTCTCAAAGCCTTTTCAAGCTCATTATTGATATTGTTTTCGCTACCAACAACTCTTACATTTTGCCAGAAATCAGCTCTAATTTGAGGTATCAATTCCAAAGCCTTTTTCAAGCCAGCTTCATTTCTACCCATACCACAATATTCCCACATCACTTTACCTAATTCCATATGGAACTGTCTAGGGCTTTTTGTACCCTTGATAGAAAGCAATTTAGAAATTTGAGATTGTACGCTATCCATACTTTCCTTGAACTCGTCGCCAGCTGTAGTGTTGTATTGAGCACCAGTTTTAGCCAAGTAGTCAGGTAAAGTTGCAGGAATTACGAAGTAACCATCAGATAAACCTTGCATCAAGGCAGATGCCCCTAATCTGTTTGCACCGTGGTCAGAGAAGTTCGCTTCACCTAATACGAATAGCCCAGGGATATTACTTTGCAAGTTATAGTCAACCCACAAGCCACCCATTGTATAGTGAGAAGCTGGATATATTCTCATTGGCTTTTCGTAAGCGTCTTCGCCTGTAATTCTTTCGTACATTTCGAAAAGATTGTCATATCTTTCCATGATAGCCTTTTTGCCATCACGCTTAATTGCGTCAGCGAAGTCGAGGTAAACGCCTCTACTTTCTCCGCCTACCTTAGGACCTACACCTCTGCCATCGTCGCAAGCTTCCTTAGCAGATCTTGAAGAAATATCACGTGGAGCTAAGTTACCAAAACTTGGATATTTTCTTTCGAGATAATAATCTCTATCAGCTTCAGCAATATCCTTAACGTCCTTAGCACAATCTGCAGACTTTTTAGGAACCCAAACTCTACCATCATTTCTCAAAGACTCACTCATAAGAGTTAGCTTAGATTGTTGTTCGCCGTGTTGAGGGATACAAGTTGGGTGAATTTGAGTGAAGCACAAGTTAGCAAAACCAGCACCCTTTTTGTAACATCTATAAGCTGCAGTTACGCTACAACCTTGAGCATTTGTAGACAAATAGAATACGTTGCCATAACCACCTGTACATAAAAGAACAGCGTCAGCAGCAAAAGTTTTAAGTTCGCCAGTAACTAAATTTCTTGTCAAGATACCCTTAGCATGTCCATCAATTAGAACCAAGTCTAACATTTCGTGGCGAGAATATACCTTAATCTTCTTCTTAGCAACTTCCTTATTTAATGCAGAATACGCACCTAAAAGTAATTGTTGACCAGTTTGACCTCTAGCGTAGAAAGTTCTACTAACTTGAGCACCACCGAAAGAACGATTAGCCAACAAACCGCCGTATTCTCTAGCAAAAGGTACGCCTTGAGCCACACATTGGTCTATGATAGAATTACTAACTTCAGCTAGACGATAAACATTAGCTTCTCTAGCACGGAAGTCGCCGCCTTTAACAGTGTCGTAGAATAATCTATAAACGCTATCAGAGTCGTTTTGATAGTTCTTTGCTGCATTGATACCACCTTGAGCTGCAATAGAGTGAGCTCTTCTTGGGCTATCTTGGTAGCAAAATACTGAAACATTGTAACCTTGTTCAGCCAAGCTTGCTGCAGCACTAGCACCTGCTAAGCCTGCACCTACTACTATTACGCTGTATTTTCTTCTGTTAGAAGGGTTAACAAGCTTCATACTAAACTTGTGGTTAGACCATTTTTCAGAAATTGGTCCAGCTGGAATTTTTGGATCTAAGTTCATAATTTAAATTTTCCTTTTCTTATTTGTGAGCTTCGCAAGTTTCACAAGCGTATTTTACATAAATTTTTTCAGCACCTGCTGTTTGTTGTTCGTTAATTTGCTTAACAACACTATCAACAGGGAAAGCCTTACAAGGCGTATACTTACTTGCTAAAACAGCTGCAGGGTTTGTTGAAAAACCTAAGAAAATTACCACAGAATAAGCGATTGCTATCCAGCCTAAATATTTTCTTGTTTGCTCATTTCTCAAGCCCAAAGATTGGAACATACTAGAAACTGCGTGAGACAAGTGATAGCACATAATAGCCAATGCAACGATGTAGCCTACAGAAACTAAAGTATTAGAAAAACCATAAATCATCATAGCATAAACGTCGTGATATTCAACGCCCTTGTCGCTAATCCACTCTAATTTAGAGAATACTGGGTCTAAGTTTAAGATTGTGAAGTGCATCAAGTGGAACACTACAAATATGATTATTACAGTACCACTATAAATCATAGTTCTAGCAGCTAATGACGCTGTTACGAATTTTTGCACTGCATATTTTTGAGGTCTTGCCTTTTTGTTTTCTAAAACCAATAGGTAGCCCATTAAGAAGTGTAGTACTATACACAAAGCCATTACACCTCTAAAGCCCCAAAGAATTTCCCAAGGTAGAGTCTGCAAAAATTTTGCATATGCGTTAATGGCGTGAGGACCGCCTTCAAAAGTTTGTAAATTTCCTAACATATGAATGAATAGGAATGATACTAATACAAAACCTGTAATAGCCATCACAAACTTTTTAACTAATGATGAGTTTATTGTTTTTAGTAATTTTGACATAATCTATATTTGTTAAAATAAATTACCAGCGTAAAGTACCAGTAATTATGAAAATAATATGCCAATTTTTTTTATTTTTTCAACTCTTTTTTCTCTTAATAAAAAGATTTTTAGCGAATTTGCCAGTCATAGCCAAAATTTGATAGCATTTCAACGCCATTTTTCTTTAAACGTACGCAATCTTCTATCCTACAAGCACCTATTTTAGGGTAATATAGCCCTGGTTCGACAGTAACAACGCTGTCCTCTTTTAGCACATTATTTGCGATTGACAGTCTTGGCTCTTCGTGTATATCCAAGCCAACGCCGTGTCCTGTGCTGTGGAAAAATCCACGCCAAGAGCCATTTTTATTATAGGTATTAAAGCCATCTTTCTCAAAGCTATTGCAGACTTTTTTGTGTATAGAACTTGCTATGCAATTTGCCTTTAAGTTTTCTATAGCAATGCCTTGGGCTTTCTTAACTGCATTATATATAGCAATTTGCTCTTTTGTGGCAACGCCTTTGAGGAAAGTTCGAGTCATATCGCCAAAATATTTAGAGTCGTTTAGGCGAGGGAATATGTCGCAAATAATTTGAGTATTCGCCTTGATTTTGCCCGAACCTTCGTTATGAGGGTCGCAAGCCTGTTCGCCAGAGGCAACTATAGTGCTTTCAGCCCTTGCATTGTCGTAGAGGCAAATTAAGTCGATTTCACGCTTTATAAATTCGCTTGTCAGTGCTTGTTTTTCGTAGATTAAATCGAGGTTTTTTGCTATGCTAGAATTTGCCAGAATTTCAATTATGCGTGCATAAGCCTTTTGCGAAATTGCGTTTGCTCGCTTAATTTGACTAGCTTCAAAATCGCTCTTAATTTCTCTCTCTTTAAATAGCGAGCCTTCTGCAATTTTTATATCAAATTTTGCGTCGATAAGTTTTTTGTAAATATTTGCAGGAAAGTCTTTTGGAATTAAAAACTTCCTTAGCTTTAAGTGCTTAAATATCTTAATTTCGTCGTCGAGTTCATATATATTGGCAAAGTTAGAGTGTTTTCTTGCTCTACCAATTTCTAAGGGGCTAAGTATAGCACAGCGTTTGCCATTGTTTGTAAATGCAAAAAAGGCATCTGGTATAGATAACCCTGCAAAGTAAAACATATCTGCATTCGTGTGGCTACTTGCGTAAATTAAAATTTCTCTTCTCATCTTTTTAATTATTCGAGGGGTCTTTGGGAGGGTAGGTCTTATATTTTTTCAAGAGAACTTTAATATTTTTAGACTCTTTTATAAGAGATTTTTTTGCTTTTTTAGTTTCGCATACAGGCTTTGTCTTTTTGAAATATTCATCTTTTTCCATAGCCGTATTATTTTGTAATATTCTATAGTATGGAGTTGTTTTTGCCTTAGTCAATAAAAAAAGTGTAAGCTATGTCAGCTTACACTTTGTACATCTTGATATAAATTTTTTTACTTAGAGCGACTTTTGCCAGACTTGCCAGCTCCCTTATCACCTTTGTTAGCACCTTTGTCGCCTTTAGCAATTCCTCTTTCGCCTCTGTCTGCAATGCCTGCTTTGCCTGCAATAGCTACATTATTGCTTGTAGAAGAGTTTTTCAGCTCGTGATTATTTACCCCAAGCTTCTCATTGTTATTTTCGCCTTTTAGCTCGTAATCCTTATTGCCTAACTTGTTGTCAGTTGCAGAGTTTTTAAGTTCATAATCCTTTGAACCTAATTTGTCTCCATCTGTTTGTCCCTTAAGCTCGTAATTTTTAGTGCCTAACTTAGTGTCGGCTTCTACTTGAGCTTGCACATTCGCTGCTCTCTTTTGCATTGGAGTACTTGCAAGTGCCTTAACTCTTGGAGTGTTAAGTAATACTCTTTTTGGAGCTATTTCTGCCTTAGGCGTAAACTGAGCAAAGCCAGAAATTGCAAATATGTTTAAGATTAATATTAATGTTAATTTTTTCATATATACCCCCATTTTTTTGATTATTATTAGTCATAAGTTTAAAACGCATTAAAAATAAAAAAGTTTCAAAAATTCTTAAAAAGGTTTCAAAAAAAAGAGTGGAAATAATTTCCACCCTTTGTATAGTTTGAAATATAAATTAATTATTCAGCTGCAGGAGCTTGGCTTTGCATTCCTCTGCCCATTCCTCTGCCACCTTGCATTGGCATTTGGCGACCTTGACCTTGTCCTTGAGTGCCTTGCATAGCTTGGCGACCGCCGCCTTGTCCTTGACCTCTCATACCTACCTTAGCTTTACCTTCGCCTTTAAGCTCGTAGTTTCTAGCCCCGAGTAGTTGCTTGTTTCTTGAGCCAAATAACAAGCCATCTTTAAAGCCTTTTTTGTAAGCATCGTTTTCGCTCAACTCGCCTTTAGCAGCTTTTTTATCTTGAATTTTTTCTTTTAATTCGCCATTACGCATACCCATTTTGCCACCTTGCATAGCTTGACGACCTTGACCTTGTTGCATCTGTCTGCCACCTTGCATTTGACCTCTGCCTTGACCTTGTTGCATCATCTGTCTGCCACCACGACCTTGAGTGCCTTCGCCAACAGCAGGAGCTTCTTGAGCAAAGCTAGAAACAGCAAATAAACTTGAGATTAATATTAGTGATACTTTTTTCATAATTTTTTCCTTTTCCATCATTTTTTGTTAATGTTACCTATATAAAGGCTATAAAAGTAAAAAAGTTTCAAAATAAAAAAAGAGCGAAAACTTTTTTAAAATCTTCGCTCTTTTTATATAATATACTGAAATTAAGGGTTTAAGATAGATCCTGTGCCACCTTTAATTGTTTCAGAAATATTGAAAGTTCTTTGAGACTTTTTGTATTTCTTTAAGATACCTTCGTCAGTATTTTCGTCTTTTAGTGATGTATAGAACTTAATGCTACCATCAGTGAAAGCTATATGACCACCAGCGTCTTCAAAAACGCCATCATCTACAGACCAAGTACCTTCAGGTTGTAAACCTCTGCTCCAAATTAAAGGAGTAGAATCGCCACCTTGCTTAGTACCATTTGCGATAGACCAGCTCAATGGGAAAGATTCAAATTCAGAACTTAGGCTAGTTTCGCCACTAATTTCGTCTTGTTCAACGATGAACAAAGGCATAGCAACTTCGTCTTGAGCAATCTTTTCTTGAACTCTAGTGTCGTTATCTAATATCCACATTTCAGGGATATTTAAACCACCCTTTTCAGCCAAGCGAGCTGCCCATTCGTGAGGTGTATTTTTGTTGATATAAGTTTCAGAAGTTAACCAAGATTGAGCAATTTGCTTGCCATTATTTGACGACTTCATCTGAGGACCTACAGACATAACTTTTGAGATTGCAGGGAAGAGCAAACCAGCTAATACGCCGATAATTGCTACTACGATTAAAAGTTCTACTAATGTAAAGGCTTTTTTATTTTTCATATTCTTGTATATTTAATGTTATAGAGTTTTAGAGTAAATATTGAATTGAGTCTTAGAAAGTGTTTCTCTAAAACTCAATTCGTCTTGTAATTAATACCATAAAAACAAATTAATAAAAATTAATCAAGCTTTTTTATTAATAAGGTAGTGGGAATTTTGCAGAAAGTTCGGCAACTATAGCTTTTGCGTCTGAAATTGCACCTTCGCACTCAGGATTAGACAATACTATGTCAATCGCTTCTGCAATCTTTTCCATTTCAGCAACTCCCATACCTCTTGAAGTAACAGCAGCTGTACCTAATCTTAAGCCACTAGCCTTAAATGGAGAGCGAGTCTCAAAAGGAACTGTGTTCTTATTAGTTGTGATATTTGCTTTTTCAAGTGCTATTTGAGCGTCTTTACCAGTTAATTCTTCGTGGCTCTTTCTCAAGTCCAAAAGCATTAAGTGGTTTTCAGTACCATTTGATACCAAGCCAAAGCCTCTCTTTATTAGAGCGTCAGCTAAAGCTGCACAATTTTCTACAACAGCTTTCGCATAGTCCTTGAAAGACTCCTTGCTCGCTTCTTGGAAACAAACTGCCTTTGCAGCTATAACGTGCATCAAAGGGCCCCCTTGCATACCAGGGAATACTGCAGAGTCAATCGCCTTTGCGTACTCTTCTTTACACATAATCATACCACCTCTTGGTCCTCTTAGAGTTTTGTGAGTTGTAGTAGTTACGAAATCGCAGTGTGGGAATGGGCTAGGGTGAACTCCTGTTGCAACTAGGGCTGCAATATGAGCAATATCAGCCATTAGCATAGCTCCAACTTTCTTAGCAATTTGAGAAACTCTTTCAAAGTCTATAATTCTAGGATAAGCAGAAGCTCCTACAACAATCATCTTAGGTTGCTCAGCTACAGCAATTTCTTCTAGCTTGTCATAGTCTAAAACTTCAGTTTCAGGCTCTACTCCATAGCTAACGATGTTATACAACATACCAGAGCCATTCTTAGGGTGTCCGTGAGTCAAGTGTCCGCCGTGTTCCAAAGACATAGCCAAAATCTTGTCTTGAGGTTGCAATACTGCCAAGTATACAGCCAAGTTAGCTTGAGAGCCAGAGTGTGGTTGTACATTTGCGTGTTCTGCACCAAATAGAGCCTTTGCTCTATCTATAGCGATTTGTTCAACAACGTCAACAAATTCGCAGCCACCATAATATCTCTTAGTAGGATAACCTTCTGCATATTTATTAGTTAATGTAGAGCCATTAGCTTCCATTACTGCTGGGTAAGTAAAGTTTTCAGATGCTATCAACTCTATGTGAGATTGCTGACGACTAGTTTCAGCTTGGATTGCATTGAAGACTTCTGGGTCTAGTTCTTTTAGTGGACTTGATGTAATTACTTTATTCATAATTTTTGTTCTTGTTAAAGTTTGTTTGTTAAATTTGTTAAATTGAAAATTAAATTGAAAATTTAGCTACTCTATTTTGGTGTCTGCCACCTTCGAATTGAGTAGAGATAAATGTTTCGACTATCTGCTTTGCCAGCTCTATATTAGTATATTTCGCCCCTAAGCAAAGCAAATTTGCATTGTTATGCAACCTTGTATATTTTGCCATATCCTCATTTAGGCAAAGAGCAGCCCTAATTTGCTTATGCTTATTTGCTGCCATAGACATACCTATACCTGTAGTACAAAGCAATATGCCAAAATCGCAGTTATTATCCTTTATATCTTGGCAGACGCTTTCAGCAAAGTCAGGGTAGTCAACGCTAGATTTGTCGAAACAGCCCTTGTCTATAAATTCAATTTCACCAAAGATTGCTTTTAATTCTTCTTTTAAATCAAAAGCTCCGTGATCGCTTCCTATACTTATTTTCATAAATTTTCTTCTAAATATTTTACTAGAGGTGCAATAGCAGTCATAATCTCGTCTCGGACGTCGTTATAAATCTCTTGCGAATAGCCATAAGGGTCTAAAACGTCGTCGCTCTCAGCATTTTCTACAAGGCTCATCAACTTGAAGCAATGTGGAGGCAGTGTGTCTCTATAGCTATATTTTATATTGTCTAAGTGTCCTTGGTCCATTGCAATTAGGGCAAAGCAGTCCTTCAATAGAGTCTTGTTTATCTGCCTTGGCTTGTGGTCTACTAAAGACACGCCAACATCTCGCAAAGCCTTTACAGATTTAGCAGAAGCAGGCCAGCCCAACATTGCAGATGTACCAGCTGAAATCACTTCTAAGTCCTTCAACTTGCTACTTGCAGGTAGCCCATCTATAGCGTGCCTAAGCAAGGCTTCCCCTATAGGCGACCTACAAATATTTCCTGTACAAAGGAATATGACACTTTTTTTCTTCATAAAATTATTTTCTATTTAATTGCCTATGAGCTATATCTCTTCTGTAATAAGCTCCTTCAAAGCTAACAGTCTTTGCAACTCTATATACCTTATTTATAGCTTCAACTAAGTCTTTGTCTGTAGCTGTTACGCAAAGAACTCTGCCACCAGCACTTAGGATTTCTCCCTTGTCGTTTGCCTTAGTGCCACTATGTATAATATAAGAATTTTCCTCACAGCTATCTGGCAAGCTAATAACTTTACCCTTTTCATAGCTTTCAGGGTAGCCCTTTGCAGTCATTACAACTGTTACTGCATATTCGTCTTTAATCTCGCACTTAGCAGGTTCAAGCTTTGCGTCAGCACAATCTTTCAAGATTTCCAATATGTCAGACTTTACCAAAGGCATTAATATTTGACACTCAGGGTCGCCAAAACGTACGTTGTATTCCACAACCTTAGAGCCTTGAGCTGTTATCATTATACCAACATAAAGCGTGCCTCTATAGTCTATACCTTCAGCAACTAAGCCAGCTAGAGATGGAGCAATAATCTTTTCTCTAACTTCTTTTTCAACTTCTGCTGTTACAACTTTTGCAGGAGCATAAGCACCCATACCACCTGTATTTAAGCCAGTGTCGCCTTCGCCTATACGCTTGTGGTCTTGGCTAGGAGGCAACATAATATAATCATTGCCAGAAACAATTAGCATAATGCTCGCTTCTTCGCCTATCATCTTTTCTTCTATGACTATTTCGCTAGAGCTTTCGCCAAAAGTCTTATCTACAAGCATTTCTCTTGTAGCTTCTATAGCTTCTGCCTTTGTATCTGGAATTATAACTCCCTTACCAGCAGCTAAGCCACTTGCCTTGATAACTACATCGTAGTCTAAGCTTTCTATATAAGCTTTAGCCTTTTCGAAATCTGTAAAATTCTCGTATCTCGCTGTAGGGATAGAGTATTTTTTCATAAAGTTTTTAGAAAATGCTTTGCTTGCTTCCAACATCGCCCCGTCTTTATTAGGTCCATATACGCTAATTCCATTTGCTCTCAACAAATCAGC
Organism: Opitutales bacterium; assembly: GCA_044433115.1. Lineage (GTDB taxonomy): Bacteria > Verrucomicrobiota > Verrucomicrobiia > Opitutales > Intestinicryptomonadaceae > CAKUIA01. Next base: position 200,394 of record JAWXTY010000001.1, on the reverse strand, counting down.
CAAGCCCAATGATAATGGAACTTCAGGTCCACATATAACAAAATTAATCTCTTCTTCCTTACAAAGATTTAAAATGCCCTCTAAGTCCTCTACTGCAATATTCACAGACTTGCAATCCTTAGATATACCACCATTTGAAGGTGTACAAATTAGATTATTTAAAAGTGGAGAAGCCTTCACTGCCTTAACTAAAGCGTGTTCTCTGCCACCTTGACCAACAACTAGTACATTTAATTTTTTGTTCATAATTTTTATATATTCTTTCTATAAAGGCTAAGTGCAAATAGCAACATCAATATATTCGGAGTCCAAGCCGCCACTGCAGGCGATAGTATCTCTTTGCCCCCCAAGGCTGAGAATATATTAACAAGGATATAATACGCAAAGAACAGCCCTATAGTTTTAGATACGCCAACCATTGGGTTTGTTCTCACTCCTGCTACTGAAAATGGTATCGCTATTGCAACTACTATCAAGCAAATCAATGGGCTTGCCAACATAGATTGTAGCTGAACAGCATAAGCGAGCATTTCTCTCTTTTCGCCCAAAGTCGAAGTCAAACTCTTTAGCTCCAACACAGACAAGTCCTTAGGACGCTTCCTACTCAATATCATAAGGGCAGGCGACTCAGTATATTCTTCGTATGTCTTAGATTGAAATTTAATTGGGCGTGATGGCTTATTTGTCTCTGGATTATAAGGAATTTCTACCCCATTTTGCAAAATCCAAGAGCCATTTTCATAGACTCCCTTATTCGCTTTTACAGACAAAATTTGCTTGCCATCTTCATTTAATGTATGAATTTCTATACCTAAAATCTGCCCAGTAGTTTGGTCGTATGTATCTATAAACCAAAGTCTTGAGTCGATATTATTATTTAAAGTCAAGTGCCTTAGAGTGTTAATTCTATTGAGTTTTGCCTTGTCTGGCTCGCCTTTTTGCTCGAGGGCTTCATAGTCTGCTCTTGCTTGCTCTGTTGCACGTGGGACAACTTCGGCATTCAAGTAAAAGAGTAGGGCTGAAAGCAATATACCAGCAAACCATAGCGACCTTGATATTCTAAATATACTCATACCTGCTGCACGCATTGCAATAATTTCAGAATTTCTATGCAAATTACCCAATGTAAATATCACAGACAACAACAAGCTAATAGGCATAATTACAGGCATATACGCAGGCAATAGCAAAAGGTGATAATAGATTATTTGCCACACGCTTGCTCCAAAAGATATGAGGTCTGGCAAGTCTCTATAAGCATTGTGTAAGCTTAATATACCTAAAGTCAAAACTATTGCACCTATGAAGACCTTGAGCCATTCTGATATTATATATTTGTCTATTATCTTCATAAGTTATCTGTAATCCTATTTTATCTTAAATATACTAGCTATATTAGGTGTAATTCAAAAAATAATCAACTTCTATTTTTTAGAAATTATATTTATCTATGTTTTTTATAAAAAACACTTGCTCTTCTCTTTAGCTTTTGGTCTAATATAAACTAATTGAAAATTTAACTTTAATATATAGCGTAAAGGCTAAAACTTTTATCTATAAAAAATATAGCAAAAATGAAAAATATTGGTGAAAAACTAGAACAAGCTCGTAATGCAAGAGGCTTAACTTTAAAAGATGCAGTTATGTATACTAAAATTAAGCAAGAATTTTTAGTGTCAATGGAGAAAAACGATTTTTCTTTCAATTTGCCTGACGTATATAGAAGAGGCTTCCTTCGCCTTTATGCAGATTATTTGAAATTGAACGCTGACGAGATTATGCAAGAGTATAAGCTTATGCAAGGCGATGTTAGAAATTCATCTGCTGGCATTTTAAATAAAATTGCTCAAAATGATACAATGCTAAGCAACGAAGCTCTTAATAATACTGTAGAAGCTGATGTTGTCGACACTAGTGAGCGTTTCGACCCTAATACTGATTACTTTGAGTCGCCTCCTTCTCCTTTGGAAGGCGATGCTAAAATGAATTATATCAAGATTGCTTTGATTGGCTCTAGCGTATTTTTGGGTATATTAATTATATTCTTCTTGTTTAGGTCTATCTTGTCTAACTCTGATGATAATACAGATTTAATTGATAATTCTGTTATTGTAAATTCTACTGCAGCTAACTTTACCTTGACTTTGCAAACAAAAGTTAATCAAGACACTCACGTAATTTTGTACTATGATGGACAAAAAAATAACCCTATTTATACAGGTCCATTAAATGCAGGTGAGATTAAAGATTTTGAAATTGCAGGAACAGGAGTAATACTTGAAGGTTCTGATATAGAAAAATTGCTAATCTTCAAAAACTCTGAAGCTGCGAAAATATCTGATAAGGTTAAAGGTCCTTTCTTATTAAATATAACAGCACCTTAAACTCTTGTTAGAAAAAGTATTCTTTAGAGTTATTAAGCTTAAAATCATCAAAATTAGCAAATTTTACAAAAAAATCAGCCTAAAACGCACTTTAATTTTAATTGTATCATAAAAAATATATAATAATTTAAAAAAAGAGTTGACTTCCTTTCTTTTTTGGTTTTTTATTGTAGAAAAATAAGATAAGGTGTTTCTAAAAAATTGGCAGTTGCTTATTTTTGACTTTGTTTTAGTGCTAAGTTTTTATCTCTTTAAGTATAATAATGAATTATTTGGCGATAAAAGATAAGAATTGAGCGAAACAAAACAAAAAGAACAACTCTTCATTTGAAAGAGCTAGCTTATAATAATCTAATTGTATTATTTCAATAAAATAAACCCAGATAAACCATCTAAAAAAGGAAATGTTATGGCAAGACCAAAAGGATCATCAACAAGAGCAATAGGTATGACTCAAATTTCAATCAGTCTTCCTGAAAACTTGGTAGCAATAATTGACGACTTAGCTAGAAACGAAAACAGAAATCGTTCTAACTATATTGTTAATACTCTATCTAACTTGGCAAAAGAAGCAGCTTTAGCTCAGGCTGAAAGTGCAGCAGCTTTGGCTGAGTCTAAAAGATTTCTTAAATAAGTTTTAAGATAACTAAGCAAAAAACAAGCAAAGAATTTAGCTTTGCTTGTTTTTTTATGTCCTAAAAAAGTTCCTAAATGGGAACTAAGCTATAAAAAACGCAAGCTCATTTGAACCTGCGTTTTTGTTTAAATTAGTAGCGATATATCTCAGCCTTATAAGGACCATTTACATCTACACCAATATAGTCTGCTTGTTCCTTAGTTAGAGTTGTTAGCTTTACGCCAATTTTCTCTAAGTGTAATCTTGCAACTTCTTCGTCAAGATACTTAGGCAAAATGTACACTTTGTTTTCGTATACATCTTTATTCTTCCACAAGTCTATTTGAGCCAAAGCTTGGTTCGCAAAAGAGTTACTCATCACAAAAGATGGGTGTCCTGTTGCACAGCCCAAGTTTACTAGTCTACCTTCAGCAAGTAAGAATATAGATTTTCCATCTGGGAAAGTATACTTATCTACTTGAGGCTTGATATTCAACTTTTGGATATTTGGATAATTTTCTAGTTTAGAAACTTGGATTTCATTATCGAAGTGTCCGATATTACAGATGATGGCTTGATCCTTCATCTTTTCCATATGTTCAATTCTAATAATGTCTAAATTACCAGTAGTCGTTACATAAATATCAGCAACAGGCAAAGCTTCTTCTATAGTTGTAACTCTATAGCCTTCCATTGCAGCTTGCAAAGCACAAATAGGGTCGATTTCTGTTACGATAATTATTGCCCCTAAGCCCTTTAGAGCTTGTACACAACCCTTGCCAACGTCGCCATAGCCACAAACCACAGCAGTTTTGCCAGCAATCATAACGTCAGTAGCACGCTTAATGCCATCTACTAAAGACTCTCTGCAACCATATAAGTTATCGAACTTAGACTTTGTTACTGAGTCATTTACGTTAATTGCAGGGAAGCGTAAAGTACCCTCTTGAACCATTCTATATAGTCTATGTACGCCAGTTGTAGTTTCTTCAGAAACACCCTTAACTTCTTTAGCTACCTTAGTCCAATATGTTGGGTCTTTAGCATATACTTTTTTAAGCAAAGCCTTGATAACTTCTTCTTCGTGAGAGCCAGACTCCTCGTTTACCCAATTAGAGCCTTCTTCAAGCTCACAACCCTTGTGTATTAACAAAGTAGCGTCGCCACCATCGTCTACAATCATCTGAGGACCTTTGCCATCAGGGAAAGATAAGGCTTCGAGCGTGCAGTCCCAATATTCTTCAAGAGTTTCGCCCTTCCAAGCAAATACAGGAGTACCACTTTTAGCGATAGCAGCTGCAGCGTGGTCTTGAGTCGAAAAGATATTGCAAGATGCCCAACGCACGTCGGCACCTAAGTCCTTAAGAGTTTCAATTAGAACTGCAGTTTGTATAGTCATATGCAAGCTACCAGTTAATCTAACACCCTTAAGAGGCTTTTCTGTAGAATACTTTTTACGAATTGCCATTAGCCCTGGCATTTCTTGTTCTGCTATATCTAATTCTTTTCTGCCAAATTCTGCTAGAGAAATATCGGCAACCTTATAGTCTGTAAATTCTGACATATTAAGCTTTAATGGCTTCCTTTAGAGCCTCAACTTTGCATAGACATTCCCAAGATAAATCTTGTTTAGTGAAGTGTCCATAATTAGTTGATTTTTTGTAAATAGGGTTAAGTAGGTCTAGTTGAGAAACAATATCAGCAGGCTTAAAGCTAAATACAGCCTTAACAGCTTCTACGATTTTTTCTTCTTCGAACTTAGCTGTGCCAAAAGTATCTACGAAAATTGAAGTAGGTTCTGGGTGTCCAATAGCGTATGCAACTTGAAGCTCGCACTTGTCAGCGAAACCTGCAGCAACGATATTTTTCGCTACCCATCTGCACATATACGCAGCACTTCTGTCTACCTTAGAAGGGTCTTTGCCAGAGAATGCACCACCTCCGTGTCTGCCAACGCCACCATAAGTGTCTACTATGATTTTTCTGCCAGTTAAGCCAGAGTCGCCTTGAGGTCCACCTACTACAAAGTTGCCTGTAGGGTTAACTAAGAATTGAGCATTTGCAATTAAATCAGCAGGCAAAGCTTTTTTGATTACATTTTCAATGATATAAGCTTCAATGTCAGCGTGTTCAGTATTAGCTGCGTGCTGAGTAGAAACTACAACTGAGTCAATCGCAACAAGCTTGCCATTTTCGTAAGATACAGCAACTTGGCTCTTACAGTCTGGGCGTACCCAAGATGGAGCTGTTCCTGACTTTCTTTGTTGAGCCAATTCTGTTAAAATTTGGTGAGCAAACATTATAGAAGCAGGCATATATTCAGGAGTCTCGTTAGTTGCATAACCGAACATAATTCCTTGGTCGCCAGCACCTTGTTCTGCAGTCTTTTTACCCTTTGCAGCTGCTGCGTTAACACCCTGAGAGATGTCAGGAGATTGCTTTGTAATTAAATTAGATACAAAAACTTTGTCAGCGTGAAAAACGTCGTCGTCATTAACATAACCAATTTCTCTAATTGCTTGTCTAACTATTTTTTCGTAATCGAAAACAGCTTTTGTTGTGATTTCGCCAGCAATAACAACGCAGTTACTCTTAACTAGCGTTTCGCAAGCTACTCTTGAAGTCTTGTCTTGTTCTAAGCAAGCATCTAAGATGCTATCTGAGATATAATCTGCTACTTTATCTGGGTGTCCTTCACCCACTGATTCTGATGAGAAAACATATTTTTTATTCATAAGCTATTCATTATTTATTTTTAATTATTTCTTAGCAAGCATATTTTTACAAATCTTAGCTTTTGTCCGCAAGAATTTCGCTTGCAATTCTTACGCAGTTATCGCAAGAAACCCTACCTTTAGTCTTTAGGTCTATACATCTAATGTGTCCTGCACGCTTTTCAAATTCAGCACAAGTGCCTTCTTTGTCATTTGAAATTTGGCAAGCTGCATATAATGCTCCACAAATTCCACCTTCAGCTTTGCCTCCACTATTCGCCTTAAGCTCGTCTAGCTCGCCTTGGGATAATTCCCCTTTAAAGGCAACTGCCACAGCTTGGGCACAAGAGTAGGGATTTCTAAAAATTTCTACTGCTTTTTCTGCTTTATTCATTTTCTTCTAATCTAAGTTTTTGTAAATTTTAAGAGTTTATAATCTCGTTTTGCTTTGCGACAATGCTTTCAATGCCTTCTTTTGCAAGGGCTAACATTTCGTTTAATTGAGAGTAATCGAAAGTTGCCTCTTCGCCTGAAGATTGCACTTCTACAAACTTTCCAGAGCCAGTCATAGCTATATTAGCGTCGACTTCAGCGTCCTTATCTTCCTCATAAGGCAAGTCTAAAACGAGTTGTCCATTGTATATACCAACACTAATTGCAGCTACATTGTCTATAAATGGGCTTTCAGTAATTTGTCCAGAAGCGATTAGTTCTTTTACGGCTAAACTCGCTGCAACAAAAGCACCTGTGATAGAAGCTGTGCGAGTTCCTCCATCTGCTTGAAGAACGTCGCAGTCTATACTTAGCGTGTAGCCGGCGATTTTAGAAAGGTCTGTAACAGCTCTTAATGCTCTGCCAATTAGTCTTTGAATTTCAACACTTCTGCCATCTATTTTACCATTACTTGGTCTTTGCTTTCTAGTTAGAGTAGAGTAGGGCAACATAGAGTATTCTGCTGTAATCCAGCCACTTTTGTCAGCTTGATCTCTCATCCAATTAGGAACTTTTTTCTCAAGGCAAGCAGCACAAATAACTCTTGTGTTGCCAAAGCTCACTAAAACTGAGCCAGTTGCATTAGGGGCAAAGCCCTTTTGAAAAGATATTTCTCTAGTTTGGTTATATTTCCTACCATCTGGGCGTATAAATTCATTATTATTCATAACAACAAATCTACCATTTTAAATATTGACAAGTCAAATGTTTAATCTAAATTTTCAAGAAGTTTTATAACTTCTCTGTCGCCATTTTTGGCTGCTTGTCTGTATTCTTCTAGGACTTCCATTGATGTTTTATCGCCTAATAGGGCTGCTTTTTTAAATAGATTTAATGCTAGTTGTGGGTCTTTTTTTAGGTATTCGCCACATTCGTAAAAGGCTGCTATTTTGAATATAGCATAAGTATCATCTTCTTTCATAGCCTTTTTGAAAAGCTCTATAGCCTTTAGCATATCTACTTCGACGCCTTCGCCCTTTTCGTAGCAAATACCTAAGTCTACTATTGCATTTACATTATTTTGTTCTGCAGATAATTTAAAATACTTAAAAGCCTCATCGAAATTTACCTCAACTCCACGCCCAGCTCTATACGCCTTTGCAAGGTTAAATTGAGCTGCATTGTTACCTAATTTTGCAGCTTTAAGGTATAAATTGAAAGCTTTTTTGTGGTCTTGCTTTACGCCAACTCCCTTTTCGTAGCACATACCCAAGTTACTCATAGAATAAGCATTGCCTAAAGAAGCTGACTTTTTAAAGTAATTAAAAGCCTTTTTCTTACTCTTTTCGTCGCCATCTTTGCACATAAAAGCAATAGTTGCATATATATCAGCGTTACGTTCGTCGTTAGCTTTTTCTAATTGACTAAGTGCATCTAAATTATTTTGCCCTACAGCTCTGCCATACCAATATATAGCCTCATTTAAGTCAGCAGCATAAACTATGCCATTGTGGTATAAATAGCCTATAGCATACTCAGCTTGAGAATACTTTTCTTTAGCTAATTCCTTTAAACGAGTTGTAGCGTCTTTGTTGGCTTGCTTTGCAGAAAGCTCATAGTTTTTAATAGCCTTATTAATGCTTATATTTATATGTACGCCTGCCTCGTAGAGCTTAGCAAGTGAATATTGAGCTTTATCATTGCCCAACTCTGCAAGCTCTTTAATTTCCTTTAGGGCTTCTTCTTTATATTTAGTTTCTAAAGCCTTTTCAAAATATTCAATAGAAAGAGCTTCGTAGTTGAATTTTTTACACATTAGAGCTAAGTTATACAAAGCCTTCGCATTCTTTTCGTCGCTTTGATATATTTTTCTTACAATATATATAGTGTTTTTATTTCCTTGATAAGCAGATTTTAAAAACAAGTCTAGTGCCTTATCTATATCTTTTTCAAAATAATCGCCTTGATAGTATAAATAAGCTAAGTCGTATATAGCATATTTGTTATTTAGGCTTGCTGATTTTTCGAATAGCTCCACAGCCTTTTTCATATCTTTTTCTAAGCCACAAGATGAATTTTTATAAAATCTAGCAAGCTTTAATAGGGCGTTATCATTGTTTTTATCTGCAGATTTTCTTAAAAAATTAAGAGCCTTTTGCTCATCTTTAGCTACATCTCTACCTTCATAATACGCAAGCCCAAGCAAATATTCTTCTTCTGCAATATTGGCATTTTCAATATTTTGAATATTTTGCTTCTTAGGCTTTTTCTTAGATTTTACACTTTCTGCAGGACTTGCCTTTTTTGCCGTCTCAGTTGAAGTCTTTGGCAAGGCATAAGAACTTAAAGCAAAAAATATAAATATAAAGATTGTTGATATTAACTTTTTCATAAAGGTGGATTTTAAAAATTGGTTTTTTCAAGAAAGCAAAAACTTTGTTTTTACACTCAGATAAGCTACAATTGCTCTTTTTAGCCTATTTTTGCTTAAATTTCCTTGTTTTTACCTTAGATAATTGCATTATTCGCCTTAAAAAACAAGAAAATTACGCTAAAAATAATGACTCAAGGCAATAAAGCCCTTTTCGCCCATTCGCTATCGCTCAGGGTCATTGCCAAAGCAATGCTCCTACGCCCTTACGGTTGTAGCCTTAAAAATAGCTAATTGCCAATTTTTAGAACCCACCTAAAGTAAATTTATAGATTAATAATACTTAAGAGTCAATGATTTTTAAAAGAAATATATTTTAAATTTTCTTGTTTTTATTTTAAATAATTGCTAGATTTATAGATATATTATGAGTACTGAAATATTTGATATGGGCTATGATGGCTTTGAAAAAAGAGATGAATTGAAGAAAACTCTTGCGGAGAGCTTGGTTTTAGCTTTGAGTAAAAATGCGTCGAAAAAAGTCTTTTGCGACTATTCTTTTGGCAGGCTAAAGTTTAGCTGTGCTGAAATTTTAGCTATGTCGCTCGCCCTTTCTTTGAAGATAAAGGAAATGACGACTAAGCCTAATATAGGTATAGTTTGTAGCCCAAGCATTTATGCACTAATAGCTAATTATGCTTGTATATTTGCTAAAAAAGTGCCTGTGAATTTGAATTTTACTATGGGGGCAAATTCTATTAAAGATTGCTTGGAAATTGCAGATATAGATACTATGCTTTCGCTTGCTCCTGTCAGGGAAAAGGTGTCTCAGCTAAACTCAAGCTTTCCTTGGCTAGAGAATTATTTTGACATACTTGACATTATGCAAAGCTTTGATTTAGATTATCTTAAGGATATTAAGCACAATGCTGATGACTTAGATTTTATCTACAAAAATTTCGATATAGAAAAGGCTCAAGATGGTATAACTAACAATAAGTTAGCCACAATTATCTTTACAAGTGGTAGTGAAGCAAAGCCAAAGGCAGCTATGCTTAGTGAGCGTAATATTATTGCAAATTGCTTGCAAGTAGCTGAAGTTGAAGTATTTGATAAGAGCGAAACAGTTTTGGCAAACTTGCCTATATTCCACTGCTTTGGCTTGCTCTTTGGAGTTTGGAATGTAGCTTTGCAAGGGCAAAATACTCTAAGTGTGGCAAGTGCCTTAGATATTAAAACTACGATTAAGGCTATTAAAGAAGAGAAGATTTCTTATATGATTGGTAGCCCAACTTTCTATAGGGCATATCTAAAAAAAGCGAGTGTAGATGACTTAAAGAGCCTTAAGAAAGTTATAGCAGGGGCAGAGAAAACTCCTCTTGGCTTTGAGGAACTTTGGAATAATACTTTCGCAACTAAGTCTTATTTTGAGGGCTATGGGCTAACTGAGGCTACCCCTGTTGTAAGCGTAAATTTGCCTAATAAGGAATACGAAACTCACTCTGTGGGCAAGAGACTTGGCTCTGTTGGTAAGCTATTTTTGGGTATGCAGGCAAGGCTCTTAGACCCTATTACTAAGGAAGTTTTGCCTAGAAATTCTCAAGGTTTGCTATCTCTTCGTGGGGCAAATGTATTTATGGGATACTTAAACGACCCAGAAATTACTGCAGAAACCCTCGATGGCGATTGGCTAATTACTGGCGACTTGGCACGCATAGACGACGATGGCTTTTTGTATATAGAGGGGCGTTTCAAGCGATTTTCTAAAATAGCAGGCGAGATGGTCTCTCACATAGCAATAGAGACAGCTATAGCTACAGAGCTTAACATAACAGATAGCGACAAGCAACTCATCGCAATCGCTTCAAGACAAGACGACAACAGAGGCGAGTGCCTCGTGCTAATTAGTGCAGTAGACATAGATTTAAGGGAGTTGCAAGACTTGTGCAAGACTGCCAAAATTCCAAATATAGCAGTTCCAAAGCACATAGTTAGAGTAAAAGACATAGCAATTTTACCCACTGGCAAGCTAGATTTAAAGACTATTATAGCTCTAGGCAAAGGCGAGTAGTAACAAGGGGGGGCTTCTGAAAATTGGTTTTGATTAGCTAATTGCCTATTTTCAATAAGCCTACAAAAAAAGTGAAATAAGTTCTTGTAAAGAATTTAGAAATATTACATAATGTATATAATTTTTTAAATAACACATATAACAAAAAGGAATTAAATGAAAATAGGTAAAGCAGAAAAATGTATCTCAATTAAAGTTTATATAGAATTAGCTGAAGCAGATGTTGCTGGCTTTTTAGAAACTTACGCTCCATTTACTGAAGCAGTTCTAGCAGAAGAAGGTTGCTTAGAGTTCACTTTATACAACTGTGCAGGCTCTACAAACAAGTTCTTCTTGTACGAAGAATATAAAGACCAAGCTGCTTTTGACGCTCACTTGAACTCACAACACGTTAAGGATTTCTTCGCATACGTGCCAACAGTGGCTAGCTTGAAGATGGACGCTGTAATTTACGACTCAGTAAAGCGTGCTTAATTTTTAAAAATTTAGCTAAGAGCCTTGCCACTTTTGAGCAAGGCTTTTTTGTGCCTACATCTAAAAGTTTTCTTGGGTTTTCTCAGAAAAAGTCTCACATTTGAGACATTATTAGGGACAAAATGTCGCATTGTCTCAGTAGGGGTATTTGTAAGTTGTTGATAATCAATACAAGTATTTTGGCATAGAATTTGCTTAAATTGAAGTATGGCAAATATTAATCCAGAAAATTTCACAGAAAAAGCTTTAGAAGCTATAAACGACTCAGCTAGAATTGCAGAGCGTTACAGAGCTAGCCAATTAGAGCAGTCTCATTTATTAAAATCTCTCATTGAGCAAGAGCAGGGGATAGTTCCTTCTCTTTTGGAAAAATTAAATTCAAAAAAAGAGCTTGTAGACCTACTTTTAACTAAGTATTTAGACTCTCAGGCAAAAGTTGAAGGAGCAACAGGGCAGGTTTTGCCATCTCCAGCTTTTGGGGCTACATTGAACAGAGCCTTAGATATATCTAAAGATATGGGCGATAGTTTTGTATCTACAGAGCATTTATTCATATCTATTTTAGAGCGTGCAGAGCCGAGTGCCTTTAAGGACTTAGTGGCGTCCTTTCAAATTTCTATAGCAGAGCTTAAATCAGTTTTAGGCTCAATGCGTTCGTCTAAAAATATAGATACAAAGAACCCAGAAGCCTCTTATGAGGTATTGGAAAAGTATGCTGTAAACTTAGTAGACTTGGCTCGCAAAGGCAAGCTCGACCCAGTTATAGGCAGAGACGAAGAGATACGTAGGCTAATTAGAATACTCTCGAGAAAGACCAAAAACAACCCAGTTCTCATAGGCGAACCAGGGGTAGGCAAAACAGCGATTGCAGAAGCCCTTGCCCAAAGAATAGTTCGTAACGACATTCCTGAAGGCTTAAAGCACAAGAGCTTATACTCCCTCGACATTGCTTCTCTCATTGCAGGAGCTAAATATAGGGGCGAGTTTGAAGAGCGTTTAAAGGCAGTCTTAAACAAAATTAAAGAGGCAAATGGACAGATAATTCTATTCATCGACGAGCTACACACTATCGTAGGAGCAGGCAAGAGCGATGGCTCTCTCGACGCTAGTAATATGCTCAAACCTATGCTGGCTCGAGGTGAGTTAAAGTGTATAGGAGCAACTACCCTAAACGAGTATAGGCAGTATATAGAAAAGGACACAGCTCTCGAAAGGCGTTTTCAACCTATATATGTAACTGAGCCTACAGTCGAAGATAGCATTGCTATATTGCGTGGTCTTAAAGAGCGTTTTGAAACGCACCACGGCGTTGAAATCAAAGACAATGCCTTAGTCGAAGCCTCAGTGCTTTCAGATAGATACATTTCAGGTAGGCAACTGCCAGACAAGGCTATAGATTTAATAGACGAAGCTTGTGCGAGAATTAGGACGCAAATGGACTCTATGCCAGTTGAGCTAGATAATCTTATGCGTAAAAAGATGTCCTTGGAAATAGAGGAAACTGCTCTATTAAAAGAAGATGGCGACAACCCTAGACTAGCTAAAGTACGCAAAACTCTTGCAGATTGCAAAGCCGAACTCATTGTACTTCAAGACAAGTGGAATAGCGAAAAGGAGCAATCTCAACTTGCAAACAAGCTTAGAGAAGATATAGAACAAGCAAAAATTAAAATGGAAAAAGCCCAACTAGAGCATAATCTAAGTGAGGCTGCTGAAATTAAATATGGCTTGCTACCCAACTTGGAAAATGCACTAAAAGAGGCTATATCTAAGACTAAGGAGGAAAATTCACTTTTGAGAGAAGTTGTTGGTATAAACGAAATTGCAGACATTGTATCTGAGTGGACTGGCATACCTGTAAAGAAGCTCGTTCAAAGCGAAAGAGACAAAATTCTCAATCTTGCAGATAGCCTACACAAACAAGTCATAGGGCAAAATAAAGCTGTAGAAAGTGTTGCAAATGCTATCTTGCGTTCACGTGCTGGTATCAAAGACCCAAAACGTCCTACGGGGGTGTTTATGTTCCTTGGTCCCACTGGTGTTGGTAAGACAGAGTTGGCAAAGGCATTGAGCGAAAATCTCTTCGATAAAGAGGACAACTTGGTGCGTATAGATATGTCGGAATATATGGAAAAGCACTCAGTGTCTCGCTTGATTGGAGCTCCCCCAGGCTATGTGGGTTACGAGCAAGGAGGGCAACTAACTGAGGCAGTTCGACGTAGACCTTATTCTATAGTACTCTTTGACGAAGTCGAAAAGGCTCACCCTGAAGTTTTAAACGCTCTATTGCAAATAACTGACGATGGCATACTTACAGACTCTCAAGGCAGGAAAATTGACTTCAAAAACACTGTTATTATTATGACTTCTAACGTAGGCTCACAATACATACTCGACTCTTCTATAGAGGCAGGTGCTATAAGTGAAAATACCCAAGAAGCTGTCAATACACAACTAAGAGCATTTTTTAAGCCAGAGTTTTTAAATAGAATAGACGACATAATCTTCTTCCACGCCCTCAGCCTAGACGAGATTAAAGCAATCTTAGACCTAAATATATCTAAGCTAAACAAGAGGCTCGAAAAGCAATCTTTAAAAGTTGAACTTAGCCCTGACGCTTTGCTCAAACTCGCAGATAAAGCCTACGACCCATCTTTTGGAGCTAGACCTCTAAAGCGTGCAATAGTCGATTACATCGAAACGCCCCTTGCAAAAGCGATAATATCCAACAATCTAAAAGCAGGCGACACATTCACCCTAAACGAAATCTAAACTCCCAATAGCTAAGCAAATCCCGAAACTTGCTTAGCTATTTTTTTGCTTAAAGGTAATTAATCTCCGCAAATTTGCGGAGCAAAAAGGCTCTAATCTCCGCAGACTGAGCCTTTTTAGTTATTTTGAAAGTTTTGTGCGAGATATTTCTCGTTGCTTCTTGAGAGCTTTTTGCTTTTTAAGGTGTTTCTTTTTTTGCTTTTCCTTCTCTTTCATCATATTCTTCATAGCATCTAAGTGCTTCATCTTATTAGGCATCTTCATATCCAAATTCCTTTGCTTTATCTTTATATTCTACATTTGTCGCAATCAACTTTTGCCAATCTTCTTTGGAAAATTCTGCCCATTTTTCGCACTTTTCTACTTGGCTAAAATCGTTTAACAATATAGTTAGCCAGCCCTCTTTAAATTCTTTTAGCTTTTCTGTCAAGAAAGGTTGATAGTCGTATAAGGCTTGCCAGTCCTCATCAGAAAAAGCCTCCCACATATTGCAATCTTGGGCAAAAATTTGGTCTCCCATCATTATTGCCACCCAGCCTGTAGGGTATGATTTCGCCTTTTCTATAAAGACTTCGCCACCATCGAATAGAGCTTCCCAAGCCAAGGCATCGAAGCTTTCCCAGACATTACAATTATCTGCAAATTCGGGCTTTTCCAAAAGTAGCTCAACCCAATCTACAGTATTTAATTCTTCTAAATTTATATTTTCTTCTCTTCTCATATAGAATAAATTAGGTGCATAGCAACATTGACTATGCACCCATTTAATTTTTAACGAATATAAGGGTCTGCCCCTATAGTTCCAGATATAGACTTTAAGTAGCCTATTCCCTTTGTATGTTTAATTTTAGCTTTTACAGACTCGATTTGAGCATTAGTATCAGCGTCTCTATCTTTCGTAGGTATAGCTTGCAAGTCGGCAAGTATAGTTTGAAGTGTGTCTACTTCAATGATTTGCCTAGCTATCAATCTATCAGCGTACCAGTCTGACTTTATTACATTTTCGAACTTAAATAAGTCTCTAATTTCAGGTGAATTTAGCGTTGCTCCCTTGTAAGAGCCATCTTTCATTATATGTAATAGAGCCTTCAAAGGAGGGCAAGCACCCTCTATAGAATTGTCATCAAAATACATTTGAGCAGCTCTCTTATGAGCACCAACCATATTATCCATACCATCTATAAAGCTGTCTATATCTTGCAACTCAGGGCGTAGCATATCCTTAGTAAATATAGAAGCAGGAGTTGAAAATATACGTCCAAAATACTTCTTTACAAACTCGTCAGTAATACGCCAGCCAAGCCTTGAAGCATATACAGTTTTGCCATCATGTTCGAAGTCTTGGCAACGCTCAATCATAGCAAGCTTTTTGAGATTTTCAGGATTTCTTTCCTTATTGCTCATCTTAGCCCAAATTTCTGGTATAAGCAAACTTATGTCGTGGTCAACTCTATATTTTGGACCTATACAGCCAGCACTGCTTAGCCAAGCGTCGTAACCTGTTAGTATATAAGATATTAGTGCGTTATTTAAGTCTGTTACAGGACAAAGTGCATTAAATGGAGCTTTAGTTAATGCACCCTCTAGCCCAGCCCCTACAGTAGAAGGCGATTTGCCTGTCATCGACGCAATAAATTCCATAAACAACTCAGGCAATTCCAAGTAATGCAAAGGTCCGTGAACAGCCAATGAGCGAATATTTTCGCTTGCTGGATTGTTTCTTCTACCTGCAATTACAGCACCAACTGGCATAGGAACTTCCTTTTCAAGAGGTATTTTTCTCGCTAGTCTCGCCCCAACTTCAGATATATAATACTTACGCTTATTAGTTAAATCTTGCCTGTTTTGCAAATATCTAACATTCTTGCTAGGCTTTCCATCTATCAATCTTGGGTTTGCAGAGCATACGCAGTATTCAGTTGTGCCAAAATCTACAAAGTCCTCAAGTCTATCTTGCATAGGCTTTGTAAATTTGTCAAAACGCAATACGTCCTCAATCATTTCTCTAACTTGCTCTTTGTTTAGAGGCTCGTAGTTCGAAAAGAACATAGCATCTTTAGACATATCGGCTTCAGCAGTCTTGTCGTAACCACGAACTACAGCTTCGTCAGGGCGTTGGAAGAGCCTATACTCACAATTTTCAGTAAGCTTTACAGACATCTTGCCATCGCAAATCATATCTTCTGGCAAATATTCCAAAGCACTTTTTGGCACTATAACTGAACTAGTTATATCGTCTTGCATTTGTAACTTAATCGCAGGCGAAAAGTCCTTACGCAAACTAAATGTACGCCAAGAGCCATCAGTGCTAAATCCTATACGCAAATAAGAAGTCAACACAGGATTTGCCTTATACTTTAGCATATTGCCCCCATCGCCATTGATGATGTCTACACTAAATTTATCTTGCCAAATACCTTCCCACTCAGGTCTATAGTGTCTCTTAACAGTCAAGACAAACTCTCTAATATAAAATGGTATAGACTCAACCCAAGCATTATACTCAGGGGTAAATTCGTCAGAAGGAGTCAACAACTTAACTACAGAACCCATCGTACGCCTTGCGTCTAATATAGCTCTGCTATCTTCGCCTTTATTTTGGCTTTGGTCTATATTTCTATCGCCATAATTCTTATTAATAATTGCCTCAACTTCAGCTATATCTTTCTTAAAGTCAGCAACTATAGATGGGGCGTGAATGATTGCGTCAGATATATCTTTTGATATTTCGCTCTTGCCACCACCTGAAACTGTTGCAGGCTTGTGGCAATATATACCTTCGGCAACTGCTCCAATTAGTCTCCAACGTCTGCTTTCGTGAGGGCGACCCATTTGTACCTTATAGCCAACAGGGCTTATATAAGTGATATTAGGCATAATCTTCAAAGACATCTCTTGCCCATCTTTATCCCAAGATACACTTTGAGTCTTTAGTGAAAAATACGCATTTTCATTCACATAAATTATGTCATTATACTTCTTATCTCTAGCCCAGCCATCTGGCGAAACTTCAATAGAATCTCCTAAAACTTCAACTAAGTCTGCAAAGCAACCCTTGCTATTTGGGGCATAAGAGCTTAAGTAGAAATCTTCGCCTAAGTCTCTGCTTGAATGTGCTATAGCACCTCCACTATGCTCTTCTTCGCATTGTCCATATATATTTGCAGCAAAGCTAATTTGAGTCTTAACTTCCTTCTTCGAATAGCCAAAATAGTTATCTGCCAACATTGTTATAATTACGCCAGAAGAGTCTCTTGCTGTTAGCTTGAAAGCCTCGCCATTATTGTATAGCTCAGCTTCGTCTTGCCAGCACATTCCATCTCTCTTTTGACGATTGCTTGCCTCGTCTATATGAGGCAAACCCAACTCTTTCTTTGTGAGCTTTGTCAAGTGAGGAGCTAGAATAACACAACCTGTGCAACCTGTCCAATTCAATAACTCAGCCTTAGAGTTGTTCTTTTCTAAATATGGGTTTCCTGCATTTCCAAAAATGCTTTCTACAAAGTCTATATTAGAAATTAATCCACCAGGGGCAAAGAAGCGTATTTGCATATTCTTCGCCTTTGATATATTTGCTATAGCAGGGCATACTGTAGGTGTTAACAAGATAGATACCCACGTCTTTGCCTTGTTCTCTTGAGTGGAAGTAAAAGGTAATTCTAAAAAGCTTTCAGGGGCATTAAATGCGTGCTTTAGCATATTTTTAAAGACGAGCTTTGGCACAGACTTCTTGTCGTCAGGTACGGGAAGCCCTCCCTCTGCAACGTGGAATACACCTGCTGTAGAACGCCTATCTGTAATAGGGTTATTCAATATCCCTTGGGCTACTC
Source organism: Opitutales bacterium (assembly GCA_044433115.1). GTDB lineage: Bacteria > Verrucomicrobiota > Verrucomicrobiia > Opitutales > Intestinicryptomonadaceae > CAKUIA01. The sequence goes on along the minus strand of JAWXTY010000001.1, from coordinate 182,730 downwards.
TATAAGACTTTACTACAGCGTTCTCATACATATCCTTATCTGGTGGCATAGACAAAACTCTAGCTGTACCAAACCTATCTAAAGGAAATGTATTGTGTGGTAATGCAGGCAAAGACTCGTTTTCTTCTAAAATATCCTCTAAGTAAGAAGACAAAAAACTCATAATCCTACTGTCAGCAGGGCAGTAAGTCTCACCATTACGCTTTGTGAAATCTCTATAATTTTCCAACAAAGGCTTCGCTAGGGTTAACACTGGATATTGCTCTTCTTTACCAAAAACTGGCTTTCCAGCAGCAGATAAACGCATATTGACGTATTCAAAAAGAGCATTGTCGTCCCTTTCGTTTTCGCCTGTTATAGAATTAATTCCAAGTGATGATTTGTAATCCATAATATTATATGTTAAGGAGCTTTCGATAAGGCAGGTACACCTCATCATCTACTTAACTATATTGGAGATATTTCGCTTGGCTTCAAGACAATTCTTTAGGCATCTACCTTTTTTAACGCAAATCTAACATAACTTATAGCTCTATAGTTGCCTTTTCGTCTATCCAAGAAGTAGTTCCATCTTTGAGCTTTGCGTGTAGCCACCCCTTTTTCTTGCCCAATATCACAAATTCAGTGCCATCTTTAAGCGTCTCTTTATATGCAGGAAGAAATATGTCGCTTGCCCCCTTTCTGGCTATAGTATCCTTTGTAATAACTATACCTTCTTTGTTGTTCAATTCTACATATTTTTGATACAAAAGGGCAGAGCCAAATATACTTGCAAAGGCTATGGAAATTATCCACAAAAACTTTATTTCTGTGATTTTTGTCTTTAGTAAAGGTATGATAAATATCAAATTCCAAGACAGTAAAAATATCCAAAGTGCATTGTTTTTTGTAAATGAAGCCTCGTAAAAATAATCCTCTATTAAAGATGTCTTTTTGCTTGGGTTTAGCTGAGTTACACAAAGGCTTCGAGCATAATCTAAGTTGTTAAAAATCTCTTCGTCATTATGTGCATATTTAAGGGCATTTTTGTAGGCATAAATTGCCATACCTATCTTATCTGCAAATAGATAGGCGTTTCCTTGCATAGTGTAGATATTCGCATTTTTTTCGCCTTTTGCAATGTGTGTATCAAGCTTTTGGGCAAGCTCGAGGTAGAGAGTTTTAGTCTCTTTTGATTGCTCAGAATGGGCGTGTTGCACTTTGTCTATAAGGGCTAAAGTGTCTTGATTATCACTATTTGCAAAGGCGAAAAGGCTTGTGAAAATTATTGATATTATAATTAAAAATTTCTTCATTTTAAATTCCTATTTATCTTTTTAACTAAAGTTACAGTCTCTTTTAATAAGACCTTGTTTGCATTGTTTTCTTTGGATTTCGAATAAGATGTATCTCTTAGCTTTTCGAAAATTTTGCCAAGAGCTTCTATTAAATTTTCTGGGCAATTTCTGCTTTGTAAAAACTCTTTTATATCCACAAAACTCATCGCCTTTTTCTCTGTATCTACATAGATTGAAAATACTTCTATTATGATTTCTTCTATCTCATCTACAGAAACTTCTGACTTTAATGCTATGCTCTTTAACTTTAAATTAAAGGCGAGCCTATTTCTGAAATTAGTGGAGTTTAAAAAGATTTTCTTTAAAGTTTTTATCGCAAAAATAACAAGGAATATTAGAGGGAAAGTTAAGCTAATTAAACAGAATTTAAACAAGCTTAAGCCCCCTATGAAAGACTCTTTTTTTTCTACAAAAAAGTTCTCATTAACTTCGGCATCATAAATACCAGATGTGTTTTTCGTAAGCTTTGTCTTTATCAAAATCTCACTGCCATCTTCTGCTAAAATTCTTGCACTTTGGGAAGGAGCTACCTTTAACTCAATCTCTTGAGTTTTGAGATTATAGTATTTCTCATCATTGGGATTAAAGAAGTTAAAGTTTAATGCTGGAATTTTAGTAGACTCAATACTTCTAACTAAAAGTTTAACCTTAAATATCTTTTTGTCGCCCTCTATAATATAGGGAAATTCTTTTGGAAATTCAAATTTATCAAAGCCTTTTGCAGAGAAATTTTCTTCGCCTAATTTTACCTTAAACAAGCTCGACTCATTAAGTGCCTCTATAGTTACTACATATTCAATAGTGTCGCCAACTCTTAGGCTAGTATTTGATGCTTTGGCACTTATGGAATAATCGCCTATGATATACGAGAAGTTTTCTGGCATATTTTCAATAGGTAGCGGCAAAACTTCTATAGCTAAATCATCTGCTTTTGTAAATTGTTTTTTGAGGGTCGACGCATCTGCTTGATAGTTGAAAAATTCATTGTCAAAATATGCAGGATACAAGAAGCGAGTTGCAGGCAAATTTGCAGGAACGCCACCTGACACATCTCTATTTTTCGGTACAGCACATACTATATACGGAGCTTCAAATACGAATTTTCCAGCATTTTGTGGTATAGCCAAAGTTGAAAAAGACACACTAAATGCACGTCTAGTATCGTCGAAACGCAAGATTTCAGTTCTGCCAACAAGACGTTGATTATGCACTGGCAAACCTATTGCAGACTTGTGGTTGCTGTCTATATAATTTGCGTTTGTAAAGCTTTCAAAATTCTCGTCGTCAAAATTTGGTATAGTAATATTTACAGACTTAATTGTGTTTAGTGCGTGGAGGCTCTTCCACACATAGCGTATATTTACTACTTGACCTATGAAGACTTTTTTAGGCGAATAATCAGTGAGAAAAATCATATCTTGTGATTTTTCTGGAACTTCAGTTTTTACACTCAAAGGATTTGTTATAAACTTATCCCCATCTGCATTTTTTATTAGAAAAGAAGCTATAGTTAAATCGCCATCAACAATAGGAACAAATTGATATGTAGCAAGATATGTATTTTCAGTATCTGCAACTTTGTTGAATGGGCTAAGCTGTTTTACGCTCCATTTATCGTCGCTTGCTATAGATAATTCATCTGGGGTTTTGTCTGAATTTATAATTAAATTGAGCATTAAAACGTCGCCAACAAAGGCAGTGTCTTTGCTAATTACAGCTTTTGCGTTGTAGTTTTCTGCATATAAAAACACAGCACAAAGCATTAATATTGTTGTTAAAATTTTTGTTTTCACCAGTCTTTTTCCACTTTTTGATATTTACCTCGAGTTTGGTCTCGACGCATATTATTTTCTTTTTCGGATTGTAAAATTTTGCCTTCAAGTTGCTCAGGGCTTGGCAAGCTTGTCATAGAAGTTCCTTCGTTTAGGTCGTTTTCGCTCGCTTCGGAGTCTGAATAATCGCCCTCGCTTTCTTCGTCATATTCTTCGCTTTCTTCTTCTTCGTATTCTTCGCCACTTTCGCTACTTGAAGTACTTTCGCTACTATTTGAGCTATCTTTAATTAGAGTTAGGGCTTCGCTAAGGTAAATTATTGCCTCTTGAGCGTGTGTAACAGTTTTAGATTTATTTTTTTCTAAGCTAGATTTTAGGCTTTCTTTTTCGCTAGTATGAGCTTTCTTTACGAAACTTTCTAGCTCTTGCATAATAGCTACAAATGCTTTAAGCTCTATAACTTGCGACTCTATATCCTTTGAGTGTATAGCGATATTTTCTAAAAGTTTTTCTGTTCTTTTAATAGATGAATTTTGGAAAACTTCTCCCTCTTGGAAATTATCTTGGCTTGTAAGATTTAGTATTTTATCTTCTAAAATGATTAGCTCTTCGATTTCTTTTACAAATTCTTTTTTGATTTCTTCCATTTTTGCCTGTGTATCTTCAAGTTCTTTAAGGGCTGTTTCAACACTTTTTATCACTTTTCTATGATATAAAAAAGCATCTGGAATTTTGTCATTTGTGGAAGCATTTATTAGCAATTCTCTAAATAAATCCATAGACTTTCTAGCCATATAATCAGCACGTCTTATGTCAGTATCAAGCAGGTTTTGTGCATATATACAAGCGACGACAGCCATATCATAAGTTACTCTATCTTGGATAATTGCGTCTTCATTTTCCATCGCCAAAGACAATACGCTTTCGTAATTATAATAGGCAATATCGTATTCTTTTATAGCATATAAGCTTCTGGCGTAATTGTAGCGTGCAATCAAGTTTTTAGGATTTTTTTCGGCTTCTTGGCGAAATATTTCTTTTGCATTTTCGTAGTCTTTAGCCAAGAAAAGTTCTTCGCCTTGCCCCCCATAAATATTTAAAGCAAACATAAAAATAAGGCATTTTAGCACAGCTTTTTTCTTGTCATAACCTATAGGATACGCCCAAATTAGGAAGGCAATTATCGCAAAAAATAGGAATATTTGAAATCTGTCCTCATACTCATCTAGCGATTTATTTTCCACAACCTTTAGCGTGTCAGAACTTATTAGAGTCGAGAGTATGTCGCTAATACTCAAGCTTTTAATACCAATTTCCACATAGTTGCCTCCAGCTTTGAATGCAACATCTTTTAGAAACTCGTTTTCAAGTTTAGTCTTAACATACTCATCTTTATAACTTAGGAAACTGCCATCTTTAAGAGGAATATTACTTTCGTAGATAGTGTCTCCAACGCCAATGATTGTGAGCTTTGCTCCAAGGTCTTTAATCTCTTTTGCAATGCCATCAATATCCTTAGTTATGAAGTCGCCACCATCGGAAATTACTATGATATTTTGCTTTGTAGCCCTATCTTTATTTAGGACTTTGTCTACAACTTTTTCGAGAGCAGAATTTAGATAACTACCTCCTAAGGCAGCGTTTTCTGGAACGCAATTTTTCAAACATTCTGAAAAGAAGTCATAGTCATCGCTAAGTGGACATCTAATCTCGCTCGAGCCTGCAAAGCTAACTAAAGCAACCTTTGCCCCGAATAAATAGGGTAGGGCATTTTCTATACTATTTTTTGCATTTTCGAGCCTATTAGGTTTTATATCTTGAGCTAACATACTTTTAGATATATCTAGCACAAAAATCACATCTCTATCTTTTTCAAATATTTCTGATTTCTTATCTCCCCAAAGTGGGCGTAGTATAACTATACAAAGGAGCAAAAAGCCTATAAAGCATATTATAGATTTATATAGCAAAACACGCTCTCTAAATGCAAAGTTGTACTGAGGATTTTTCGATAAAGCCCCATAAAAATTCAATTCCTTCAATCTTTTAACTAAGCAATATCCAAGCAATACAGCAACGATTATCGCTATTAAAAATACAGGAAAATAATTTAGATTGTAAAATTTAATATCCACTAAGGTATCCTCCTTAAATAAGTTGAAGAGAGTAAAACCGACATAAACATAAGCACAAAGCCCAAGCCCACAAAATACTCAAAGCACTCAACCCAAGTTATTTGTGGAACTGACTTTAGTGTACTCTTTTCAAGGGCGTCGATTTCTTTGTAAATATTTGCAAGTGAGTCGCCATTTGTAGCTTTATAGAATTTACCTCCAGTATTTTCAGATACCCTTTCTAAGGTCAAGTCCTTTGAGCTTGGTCTGTCTTCTATTTCTATAGTATTGCCATTTGAGTCTTTAACTTCTGTTTTGCGAGCTTCTTCACTAATTAATATAGAATAAATTTTAATCTGCCACTTAGCTGCAACTTCAGATATATCTTCTGGCATATAATTACCACAATTATTGCCACCATCTGTAAGCAAAATCATAATCTTGCTCTTAATTTTATAGTCTAAATTATTGTCTGCAGATTTGAGCCTTGCAGCCCCCAAGGCAATGGCATCGCCAATGGCTGTTCCATCTTCGCCCATACGACTTTCAATGTCGATTTCTTCTATCATAAAGGCAAGCATATCGTGAGCTAGCGTAAGAGGCACTCTCGTATCGGCGTATCTAGCAAAGGTAACAAGCCCAATCATATCATTTTTTCTGCCATCAACATCGTCGTTACCTATAATAAAGTCTTTAATAATAGCCTTAGAAGTTTCCATTCTGCTTTCTGAGCCACCCTTATAGTGCATACCCATCGTCATACTAGAAGAGGTATCCATTACCAATTCTATAGCCAAGCCCTCCTTAGGCAATGACATAGAAATCTCTCTAATTTTGGGCTGAGCCATAGCGACTATAAAAGATATTAGACCTAAAAAGCTCAATATAAAAGGTAAATGCACGAGCTTCATTTTCCAAGTTCTCGGCAAGCCTTCAAAGGCATAGGAGTTCGAAAACGTCAAGCTCAACGCCTTTGATGCTAGGTATTTCCTGAAAATCAAGTGAGCTAAAACTACCAGTAATAAAAAGTAATATGGGCTTTCAAACTTCATTTTTACTTGCTCCTTCTAGTTCTTCTAGTATAAGCTTTTGCGTATTTTCATCTAAGGCAATACTCTTGTCAGAATACATAATTTCAGTAGAATTTTCTATGAAGCTTGCAGTGTGTTCTAAGCCATTTTTTCTTAGAAATTCAGCAATTTCACTAGCCGATTTCCCAGATAGCATATAGTGATACTTAAAAGGCAAAAACTTATTTAAGTGTCTAAATAGGGCTTCGCTAAATGCTTTTGCCTCTTTTATATCATATAAATCACTCAAGTTTAGAGCAATAGTCTTTACATTTGCCTTTCGCTTTTTTACACAAAATACTATAGAGCAAAGCAGAGTCAAAACTAGAATTAGATAATACTTCCACTTAGGCTCTTCTTCTATGAAAATTCCCATAGGTTCAGGGGCTTGCACCTCCTTATTTAGCCCTGTAAAGGATATATTTTCAAAGCTTAGAGTCTCTATCTTATTGCTAATTTTTATAGCATCTAAAGTGAAGTCCTCGTAGCTTTTCATTATGAGTATATATCTATATAGCCTGCCATTTTCTGTGCTTTTTTTCTCGAAGTTTTCTATAAAAAACTTATCTTGGAAGTCTTTAGGCAAGTCGATTTTAGCATTCTCGCTTGTAGTTATATCCAAGTTAAAATAGGGGTTATTTAGAAAATCCTCAGTGCCAATTTCTATTTTAGCACTAAAGCTATCGCCACTTAAAGAATACTCTTTAGCACTTAAGCTTAAGCAACTTAAGCAGATTAATATACTAAGAAGAAGTCGCATAACGCTCTTGCCTTTCCTTTAAGAATTTAACTAAATCCATTTTGTAATCCTTTGATATATCTATATCTAAATAATCAATACCAGAGTGTTTCATCTTTGTTTCAAATTTTTCTCTAATTGCCTTAGTCTTTGCCTTATAGGCTTCTAGGACTTTTTTAGAAGATGTATCTATGAGAAATTCTGCCCCAGTTTCGGCGTCTCTTAGAGATATTAAAGCACCCTTTGGCAACTCGACTTCGCTTGGGCTAAATACCCTTATAGCAACTAAGTCGTGCTTGCGAGCTAATTCCCTAATATTATCTTCGTAAGAGCTATCTAAAAAGTCAGACACTAAAAACACCACGCTACGCTTTTTCATCACGTCCAAGAAATAGTGTATAGCCCCCTTTATATCTGTCTTTTTGTCTGTGTTATCAAAGCTAAAGAGCCTATGCAAAAAGCCCATAAGGTGAGTCTTTGCGTGGCTTGGAGGCATAAAGTCCTCCATCTTATCAGAGAACATCGCAACTCCTATACGCTCAGAGTGCCTCATTGCTATAAAGGAAAGCATAGCAGAAATTTCGGCAATAATGTCGAACTTCGATTTTTGCCCATAAGCAAAAGAGCCAGAGGCAGACACGTCAGACAAAATCATTACAGCCTTTTCTCTCTCTTCTATGAAAGTCTTTACATAGGTTTTGCCAGTTTTCGCTGTGATTTTCCAGTCGATATATCGCACGTCGTCGCTTGCCACATATTCTCTCGACTCATTAAATTCCAAGCCACTACCTTTAAAGGTGCTTCGAAGTTGCCCCCCAAGATAATCGCTAATAAGCTTAATGCTAGTAATTTTTATAGCCTCAAGCTTAGCTTTTATATCCTCATTTAGAATGTCTTTCATATAGAATATTTAGACAATTTCTACTTTATTTAGTATATCTTTAATTATGTCGTCTGAAGTGATTTTTTCAGAGAACGCCTCGTAAGACAATATCAATCTATGACGCAACACGTCTACACTAATTAACTTTACGTCCTCTGGGCTAACATAGTCTCTACCAGCTAAAAGAGCCTTTGCCTTTGCTGCCAAAATCATATTTATAGAAGCTCTAACGCTTGCTCCCACCTTTATATATTTGCCACTATCTATACCTAATTCTTGGGCATTTCTAGTTGCACGTACGATACGAATTATGTATTTTTCAATCTTTTCGTCTACATATATAGAGTCTACAAGCTTGCGTAGTTGGAAAATATCATCTGGGCTAAGAACAGGAACTATATCGTCTTTAACCTTAGTTTTGCCCATAGACTTCATAATATTCAACTCTTGGGCTTCGTCTGGATAAGACACTCGAACCAAGAACATAAATCTATCTAGCTGAGCTTCAGGAAGTGGAAATGTACCTTCTTGCTCTATAGGGTTTTGAGTTGCAAATACAATAAATGGCTCGTCTAGCTTATACGTAGCATTACCTATACTAACTTGATGCTCTTGCATAGCTTCCAACAAAGCACTTTGTACCTTTGCTGGTGCTCTATTAATTTCATCTGCAAGAACGATTTGTGAAAATATAGGTCCTTTATGAGGCACAAACTCGTTCTTTTGATTATTAAAAATTAGCGTACCAATTAAGTCAGATGGCATCAAGTCTGGCGTAAACTGTATTCTCGAAAAGTCTGCCTTAATACTCTTAGACAAGGCAATTACAGTTAGCGTCTTTGCCAAGCCAGGGATACCCTCAATAAGCACGTGTCCATTACACATTAGGGCGATTATCAATTTTTCAATAAAGTCTTTTTGCCCAACAACAACTTTTTGTATTTCTTCAATTATGCTATTTATAGTCTTACTAGCATTTATAATTTCTTGTGATTTGTCCTCTTTCATATACTTCTTTTCTAATATTTATTAGATACATCTTTTTGAGATTTTACAAGACTTTTTTACAAGACTTTTTTTGATATTCGAAAATGCTTGACTTTCATTTATTAATTCTTCACTCTTAAATTTCTATGAAAAGAACTATATTAACTCTATTAGGATTAATGACAGCTGCAACTTTTGCAGATGCTGCTCCTGCTAAAAAAATTCAACCAAAATTCTCTTGGGATACTGTGCAAGTTTGTATCCACTTGGCGAAAGATACAGACGATTTCACTGAAGAAGAAGCTAAGTTTATCGCACGCTTTCCTATGGTTTGTTTAGAAAAATCTCAAGGCAGAAAAAAGCATAAGGGCTTAGAAAAGGGTGCTCCTGCTGCTGCTCAACAAATTAAAAAATATAATAAAGACATCGTTGCTCTATTCTATTTTAACAGCCGTATTGACTATGGTCATTTATATTTAGATAAGGGACTATTCGCTGGTGGCAATAATAAAGAATTAGCGATGACTGACGCAAAGGGTAACCTTGTTGAAGTTAGAGGCAACAAAACTTACGACCTTTCTAACCCCAAAACTCGTAGCTGGTGGTTGAGCCAAGCTAATAAATTTAGCAATTACGATGGTATGGACGGCATTTTCATTGACGCTACTATTCAATTTATGGCTAATCAAGCTGCTCAAGAAAAGAAAAATGGCGAAGCTAAACAAAAAGCTGTCGTTGCTGGTCTAAAAGAAATGATGGGTACTTACTATAAAGAAAACCCTACTAAGTACGTAATCGCAAATGCTGTAAGATCTATACCAAAAGCTTTACCTGACTTGGGCGTTGGTTTATATGAATATTTAGATGGTTCTATGATGGAACACTTTGCAACTAAGTCTTGTGCAGATAAAGACGCTATCGTTAGCGACATCGCTCTAATCGCAGACGCTGCTAAACGTGGTAAGTCTATAGTTGTTAAAGCTTGGCCAGACTTCACTGAGTCTAAGTTTGCTCACACACTAGAAGGCAAAACTAAGGAACAAGCTTCTAAAGAACAAATCGTATTCCCATTGGCTGCATTCCTCGCAGGTGCTGGTGAAAAAGCATATTTCTGCTACTCTTGGTGGTATGGACACGACGAAGGTGGCTTAATTGACTACCCTGAGTATTCTAAGCCTTTAGGCAAGCCTCTCGGCGATGCTGTTAAAAATGGCTATGTTTACACTAGAAAATTCCAACACGCCGACATCTGGGTTGACGTAGAAAACCGTAAGGCAAAAATTAATTGGAAAAAATAATTATTTAATAAAACAAAAAAAGAGCAAGGCAACTTGCTCTTTTTTTGTTTTAGATTTAGGCAAGGGGTTTTACCCCTTAGACCCCACCAAAGGACTTAGTTCCCGTCCTTAAGAAACCTGAAACAAGGCAGTGCTTTGAGCCATAGTTTGGGCTAGTTGGCGTTTGTTGAGCTTTAGCCTTGTTGTGTTTATAGAAGAAGAGTTGGTGGTATATAGTGATTGAATGGAGCAAAAAAAAGATGGAATATGAAGAAACATATACCATCTTTTAAATTGTTTAAATAAGAAGCTTATTCAGCAGGCTTAGTCTTAGGTAGAGCAGTAACTCTGCCATTGTCCTTCCATTGACCTCTTTTTTGTAATAATTCAATACGTTCAAATCTCTTTAAAACGCTGCGATTTTTTGATGATGCGGAAGTACCGCTTTTAAAACTATTGTGTTGTGACATTGCTGTTATCCTATCTTTCTAAATTTATAAACACTCTATACAATATTATTTTTCCAAGAAATCAAGCTTTTTTTTAAGTTTTTTCGCTCATTTTGCCAAAAATTGCAAATTATCTACCTCTAAGCTGATTTTCTTGATTTTTTCTCTCATTCTCTAAGCTCTCTATACACACGTTTCGTTATATCCGAGACGTCTTCTTTCTAAAAAAGAGCGTCCACTTTTTGAAGAATGTTCTAAAATATTTTTATCTTTACTTAAAGCTTGCAACGCAAAATTTTTGTAGGGGCGAGAGATTGCAGTTTAGGCGAGGCTCACTATATTTATTTTGGGGCGAGAGATTGCAGTTTAGGCAAGGCTTTGGAAATTTTTGAGGGTCGAACGTACTTATTTTTTGTAGGGGCGAGAGATTGCGGTTTAGGCAAGGCTTTGGGCTTTTGATGAGGGTCGAAGCGTATTTATATACGTGAGAGTCTCAGCGAAAGCCCGAAACGCAGCATAAACAAGGCTTTGGAAATTTTTGAGGGTCGAACGTACTTATTTTTTGTAGGGGCGAGAGATTGCGGTTTAGGCAAGGCTTTGGGCTTTTGATGAGGGTCGAAGCGTATTTATATACGTGAGAGTCTCAGCGAAAGCCCGAAACGCAGCATAAACTGTGAGATTTCGCCCCTACCTATTCGTAGCGTAGGGCTTCGATAGGATCAAGTCTCGCTGCACGTAGGGCAGGGTAGATACCTGATACCATACCTATACCAACACTAAAGAGGAAGCCTTGCAAAAGTGCTTCAAGTGAAACTTGCATATCTGCAAGCATTTTGCTTGATACTCTGAAAATTTCTATCATTCCTATACTTGCTATCATTCCCAAAAAACCACCTAAGCAACTTATAACTATTGCTTCTGCCAAAAATTGTATGAATATGTCTTGAGAGCGAGCTCCAACTGCCTTACGTACACCAATTTCTCGTATACGCTCATTAATCACAGCCAACATCACGTTCATAATCCCAATACCACCAACTAGCAAAGAAATCAAAGCAATGCCTCCAAGGGAAAATCTAAATTGTCTATCATTTTCTTGGAAGGCAGCAAGGGAGTCTTCTCTCGTTTCTATTTCATAGTCTTGAATGCCATTGTGGGTTAAATCTAAGACGTTCTCAACTTGCTTGACTGTTTCGGATATATAATCAACGTCTCGAATTTTTAGAAGAATTTGGCTTACGCTATTTTCAATATCAAATCTGTTCATAGCAGTTTCAGCTGGAATAATGATAAATCTATTCTTTTTCCAGAGCTTATTTTGTCCATTTTCCATCAATTCGTAGTTTTTAATTACACCAACTACAGTGAGCGTCATACCCTTGTATTTGAAAAACTTGCCTATAGGGTCTTCGTGTTCGCTAAATAAAACTTTGGCAATGTCGTATCCAATTACAGCTACAGTTGCACGCTTTTGCCCATCTATGCTTGATAGGTTTCTACCCTTTGCAACTTCTAGCTTATTAATTTCAAGATAGTCTTGGTTTGTGCCACATATACTGTAATGCCAAGTGCTACCATTTTTGCCAGAAATTCTTGTCTTAGGTATGTAAATTACAGGGGCAACGCACTTAACTAAGGGTACTGCCTTTTCAATTGACTCGCAATCGTCTATAGTTAAACCCTTTGAAAGGGCTGCAATCTCTAATTGCTCGGCTGGAATTTCTTGTTTTTTTACGTATACAAGCTCAATGCCACCTTCTTCTTCAAAAGTCTTTTTGAATTTCAATAGCATATCCTCAACTATACTTATCATAGACACGAGGGCAGCTACCCCCAAGATTATGCCAAGCATAGATAAAAATGAACGAACTTTATGAGCAAAAATTTCTCTTAGACCATTCGAAAATCCTGTTAAAAAGTCTCTAATTAGTTTCATTTTTCTAACAACCCTTTTTCGTTTTTATAGTCCTCAATAACCTTGCCATCGCTCATTCTTATAACTCTATGTGCATAGTCAGCTACAGACAAGTCGTGAGTTACCATAACTATAGTTAGCCCAGCATTGTGGAGGTCTTCAAAGAGTTGCATTGCACGCTTTACGTTTTTTGTATCTAAATTACCAGTAGGCTCGTCGGCAAAAATAATTCTTGGATTATTTACCAATGCTCTAGCTATTGCAACCCTTTGGCGTTCACCACCAGATAATTGATTAGGCACGTGGTCTGCTCTATGATCCATATTCACTTTTTTAAGAGCTTCTAAGGCAAGTTCTTCGCCATTTTTGATTTTTTTGCCTGCATAAGACAAAGGCAACATAACATTTCTTAAAACAGATAGTCTTGGCAATAAGTTGAACGCTTGAAATACGAAACCTATCTTGTTTGCTCTATACCAAGCACGCTTGATAGCATTTATATTAGATACGTCCACTCCATCGAAATACATTTTGCCAGAAGTAGGCTTATCCATAAAGCCCAAGAGGTGCATAAAAGTAGATTTGCCCGAACCTGAAGTACCCAAAATAACAGCGTAATCCTTTTCTTCTATAGATAAACTAACACCATCTAGGGCGTGAACATCTTCATTGCCAACCCTATATGTCTTGCGTAAATCTTTGACTTCTATTACTTTATTTTGCATTATTTAGAGCTTTTCTTTTTCTTTTGCTTTCTGGTAGTTTCGCCAAAAGACTTAGGTAGAGTTAGGGCAACTTCATCACCTTCTGTAACACCTTGAGTAATTTCAATGTGGCTAATGTCGTTTATACCAGTTTTAACTTCTACCTTTTCCCATTCGTTTTCCCCACGTTTTACATAAACATAAGAGCTTTCGCCTTCGATGAATATAGCAGATAAGAGAACAGAAACGGCGTTTTTAACTTCCTTAACAGGAAATTCTATATTAGCACTAATGCCAGACCTAATATTTGCTCCACCTGCACTAAATGTAACTTTAACAGGGAATACACGCAAGTTATTTTCTTGTCTTGCGTAAGGGTAAATTTCAGTAATTTTGCCTTCTAAAACTAAGTCAGTTATAGAGTCGAAAGTAACTCTAGGGTTTCTTTCTATCTTAACTTTTGCTACGTCAATTTCATTGATTTTCGCCTCTACATAAAGTCTAGCTAAATCGCTAACATTCATCAAAAGCGTTCCTGCATTAACAGAACCAGCTCCAACAATTACTTGACCTTCAGTAAGTTCCATATCTGTAATTATGCCATCTTGAGGGGCTGTAATAATAGTCTTAGACAAATTGTCTTTAGCTTTTAGCCAAGTTGAGTTTGAAACTTCTAGCTCAATTTTAGTCTTTTCATAAAGAGTTTCAGCGTCCTCATATTCCTTTTTAATACCAAAACCTCTATTGAAAAGTTCTTTTTGCCTATCATAGTCTCTCTTGTTTTGTGCCAAGTTAAGCTCTTGAAGCCTTGTGTTATTCTTAGCATTAAATTCTTCAGCTTCCCAAGTAACTCTGTCTAATTCAATTAGAACATCGCCTTTTTTAACAACGTCGCCATTTTCAACTTTAATAGCCTTAATCTTGCCATTGATTTCAGACAAAACTGAAGTGCTTACCAATGGCTCTACTATACCTGTAGTAACAATCTTTTCGTCAATATCTTTTAGAATAGCAGTAGTTGTAGGCGTGTCGTCTATATTCATTTGCCTATTGCGTTCCATTAGATATTCATAGCTAAAGTAGCCTACGTAGCCTAAGCCTGCTATGATTAACAATATAAATAATTTTTTAATAATACTCATAATTTACTTCCTTAAATTTATTTTGATAGCTTCTTCTCTAGTTTTTACTTTCTCCCAACTAAAGCCATTGTCCTTTAAAATGCTTCCATCTAGGCGAGCAAGCTTTGCTCTGCTTTGCCATATTTCCACTAGGGAGTTCAAATATCTTTGCTTTGCTGTGTCTAAATCACTTTGGGCTGAAAGCACGTCTCTAAAAGTAATTAGCCCAGCATCATACAATGCCTTTTGCTCTTTAAAAGACTCTTCGTTTAGCAATAAGCTCTTATAAGTAGTTCGTTTTAGCTCTACACTTGCCTCTAAGCTTCTGTAAGCACTTCTTAAATTCAACATTAAAGTTTGTTGCACTTGTGCCATTGTTAGCTCGTATTGTCTTAAATTAATTGAAGCCTTAGCTAAGTCTGCCTCTTCTTCTCTCAAGCCCAATGGGAATGTTAAGCTCAAACCCACGGTTGCTCCATAGCCTTTGCTATTAAATACGCCTTTATAAGAACTGCCATAGTCGTCGTCTCTACCTCTTAAAGACGCTGAGGCACTCAAACTCAAGCTAGGGTTTAAATTTTGTTCAGCAACAGCTTTGCTGATTTTGCGTTGCTCTACATATTCTAAAGTAATTTGCGAGTCTAAGTCGAAGGCTATTGCTCCATCTACAACATCTGTAAATTTTGGTATTACAGGGTCGCTTTCAGATAGTTTTGCAACTTCAAAGTTTGGATTAGCTAAGAATTTCAATTCACCTAATATAGATAAAAGCAAGTCTCTTCTATCGTTGATGAGTATGCTTGCAGTAATGATTTCTTCTTCTTCGGAAGCTAAGTTTGCCTCAGCTTGAATGAGGTCTGACCTACGTATTAAGCCAAGTTCGAAGCGAGTTTTATTTTCTTCTAGTAGCTTTTGTGCAAGGTCTAAATTAGATTGTTTTAGGTTTCGCAATTCAAAGGCTGCAGCTAAGTTCCAATAGGCAAGTTCAGTGCTTAAAATTACATCTAAAATTTCTTTTTTAAGTTCTAACTCACTCTGTTTTCTTTGCGAGTGAGCTATAGCTATAGGTGCTAAATTTACAGTTTCCCAAGCACCCTTTAGCAAAGGTTGGCTTATGCCTACGCTTAGGTAAGAAGTGTAGTCTGGGTTAATTGTTGAATAAGAGGAATTTGTGTAGTCTCTGCTTGAGTTGCTACCTACAGAAATAGTTGCCCCTGTAGATATTTTCTTAGAGACTTCAAAGTCGTATGCAAGTTCATCAGAAGTTGGTTGAGCAGCTCCATCTAAGGAAGAAGATGCCATTGGCGATTTAGTTGCAGTTGCGTCTAAATCTAAGCTGAAATTAAAATCAAACTCAGCCTCAGCAATTTTTACATCTTCATCGCTCTTAGCAGCCTCATACCTTTCGTAAGATAAGTCGAGGTTTTCAGAAAGAGATATATCTATAGCATTTTGCAAAGACAATAACTTTCCATTTTGTGCTTTTCCTGTTTTAGTAGAACCCTCTACCAATGCAAGGCTTAAGCCAAGCATTGCGAGAGTGCATATGTTTCTTTTTAAATTCCCCGACATATTTTTTTAGCCCATTAATTTTTCTAAGGCACTTTTATAACAAGCTATAGTATTTTGAATTACTTCTTCAGGTAGAGCAGGGGCAGGTTCTTGCTTGTCCCAGTCTAAAGTTTCTAAATAATCTCTAACGTATTGCTTGTCGTAAGAGTTTTGAGAGCGACCAATTTCGTAGTCATCTGCAGGCCAATATCTTGAAGAGTCTGGAGTTAGAACTTCATCTATTAAATACAAAGAGCCATTTTCGTCTGTACCAAATTCAAACTTAGTATCAGCTAAAATTACATTGCATTTTAGGGCTTGCTCGTGTCCAAAATTGTATAATTCTAAACAAGCGTCCTTGATTTTTGTGAAAAGTTCTGTACCTAACAATTCTTCGCACTCAGCGTTTGTGATAGGCATATCGTGCCCCTCTTGAGCTTTAGTAGTAGGCGTAAACAAAGGCTCTGGCAACTTTTGGCTCTCTTGCATATTTGCAGGTAAAGTAAAGTCGAACAAAGCATCAGTCTTTTTGTAAATACTCCAGCCACTGCCTGCTAAGTAACCTCTTGCTATAGCTTCTATAGGCATAGGGTTAAGTTTCTTAACAATCATAGAGCGAGAAATCAAGTGAGGGAAGTCCTTTAATACTTCTTTAACACGTTCGTCGTGATTTTCAACCAAGTGATTTTGCATAATGTGTTGAGTTTGTTTAAACCACCACAAAGATATTTGCGTTAGCAAGATACCTTTACCTGCAATACCATTAGGCATAATTACGTCGAATGCAGAAATTCTGTCAGAGGCGATGATTAATAGCTCGTCGCCCAAGTCGAAGTTTTCTCTAACTTTGCCCTTAGCAATTTTCTTGTAAGGTAAGTCGTCAATGCTCATTAGAGCTGTTTTTGGTAAATCAATGTTCATATATATTAGGTTTTGATTATTATATTATTTTTAATTGCTTTTTAAGTCTTTTTTTAGACTTTTTAGTTTTTTTAATTAGACCTTTAGGTATTTTCTATTAGAAATTATCTGGCAAGTTGCGTTCAGATATATCTTTTAGGATTATATCTATTGCATCTGTATATGTATGTGAACCCTCAAAAGATTTATTTACTCTTGAGCGTATTGAAACTGATTTGTTTTCAGCTTCCTTTTTGCCTATCACAAACATATTCGAAACTTTTTCTGTCTCAGCTCTTCTAATTTTGCCACCGAGCTTATCGCCAGATGTATCTATTGTAACTCTTACGCCAGCCTTCTTTAGCTTAGCATAAATTTCGTCTGCAAAATCTATAACTTCGTCGTTCAAAGTCAAAATTCTAACTTGTTCAGGCGATAACCATGTAGGGAATTTTCCACCAAAATGCTCTATTAATACACCCACAAATCTTTCCAAAGAGCCAAAAGGAGCTCTATGAATCATAATAGGTCTATGAGTCTTGTTGTCAGAACCTACATAGTTCAAATCGAAACGCTCAGGCAAGTTATAGTCCACTTGAACTGTGCCTAACTGCCAGCTTCTGCCTATAACGTCCTTAACAACGAAGTCGATTTTAGGTCCATAAAATGCAGCTTCGCCAAGTTCTTCTGTGTATTCCACACCCAAGCTCTTTGCAGCTTTTCTAATAGCTTCTTCACTCTTTTGCCAGTTTTCAGCTGAACCTACGTATTTGTCAGAATTAGGGTCTCTCAATGAAATTCTAACCTTATAGTCATTCATACCCAAAGTTTCAAATACAGTCTTAACGAGGTTTAAGCAACCCATAATTTCGTCGTCAAGCTGGTCTGGAGTACAGAATATATGAGCGTCGTCTTGAGTGAAGCCTCTAACTCTAGTCATACCATTAAGCTCGCCAGATTGTTCCCATCTATAAACTGTGCCAAATTCTGCAAGTCTTACAGGTAAGTCTCTATAAGAGTGCATATCGCTCTTAAATATTTGTACGTGGAATGGGCAGTTCATAGGTCTCAACAAGAAACCTTCAACCTTGCCAGACTCGATTTCCTCTTCAAAAGAAGCCATCTTTAAGTCCTTATTAGACATTTCAATCAAGTCATCACGTTCAACTATAGGTACAAATTGCGACTCCTTGTAATAAGGGAAGTGTCCACTAGTTTTAAACAAGCCCAACTTGCCTATATGTGGAGTAAATACTTCGCTATAGCCTTGTTCTGTCAATAATTCCATAATGAACTTTATGAGCTGTTGACGCACTAAAGCACCCTTAGGCTTCCACAAAATCAAACCTTGACCAACCTTGTCATCTATAGCAAATAAGCCCATATCCTTACCAAGCTTTCTGTGGTCTCTCAACTTAGCTTGCTCTAGTTGCTCAAGATAAGTTTCTAAATCTTGCTTGTTTGCAAAGGCTGTTCCATAAATTCTTTGAAGTTGCTTATTATTTTCGTCGCCTCTATGATATGCACCTGCAATGCTCAAAAGCTTGAAAGCTTTGATATTCTTTGTATACTTTACGTGGTCGCCTCCACACAAGTCGCAGAAATCGCCATTTTTGTAGAAAGAAATCTCTTCACCTTGGGGTATATCTTCAAGCCTGCCCAATTTATAAGTATCTTGTCCTCTTTCTTTTATTAGGGCAATAGCCTCGTCTTTAGGGAGCGTGAAGCGTTCGAAGCGTTGGTTTTCAGAGATAATTTTCTTCATCTCAGCTTCAATGCTTTCTAAATCTTGCATCGTGAACTTGTGTTCTAAGTCAAAGTCATAGTAAAATCCTGAGTCTGTTGCAGGACCTATGTCTAGTTTTGCATCTGGGAACAATCTCAATACTGCTGCTGCTAGTACGTGAGATGCACTGTGTCTGATATTAACTAATTCGCTATTCATCGTGTTTTTTATCTAAATTATTATTGTATGTTAAAATATATATCCTATAGAAAATGTACCAAATAGGGTAGAAGAGTCTCCTAAATTCATTCCTAATACTCCATTGTAGCCACTGCCATCGCTATTCCAAGTATAGCCAATTCCAGCACTTATCTTGAAATGCTCATACTCCCAAGATAGTTGGGCAAGCCCATATACGTAGTAATAAGAATTTTTCCAGTCTATAGGGCTATCTCCAGTGTAGGTATTTGAACTCGTGTAGGCGTAGTAAGCTGTTATATCTAAAGATAAGCCATTCATTATTTCTGATAAATCTATAACTGGGGCAAAGCCAATAGAAAATTGATATTGCTCATAATCAAAATTATACAAAGCACTAATAAAAGGCTTCATATACATATCGCCCATAAATGCTACCCAAAAGTCGCCAGTAACGCTTTCGCCTATATAGTCTGAGCCAGTTGAAATACCATCTGCAAGCGTACGCTTATCTGTTAGAGAGATAGTGCCACCTATGTCAAAAGTCATATAAGAATTTATATTGTAGAGCCAGCCTCCAACAAGGTCTAGCCTCTTAGCTTCCTTGCCACTAGTCAAAGGCAAAACGCCTCTAATTATAGTGTAGCTTTCGCCAGAGAACAAAGGACCTCTATCTTCAAAGCTCAATAGATATGCGTTTTCTATAGCCTCTTTGCCTTTAATTATATAAGAAGAAGTGTAGCCTGTTTCTATTAGAGTGCGTCTTTCTCCTTCTATACCAAAGGCAACTTCGGCGTCGAAGTCAGATAAATGGTCTATAGCTGCTGAATTGAAAGTAAAAAAGTCTTTGTTTTCAAATTCGTTTATACCATATTTTGCTATAGTATAACTTTGAGCCATTGCTGTAGATGCAATGCTAAGTAGGGTGAGTGTAAGTAATTTTTTCATTATTGATGTATTAGAGTATAGTATCTTTTAAAGAGCAATCTTAAAACAAAGAAATAGCTAAAGAAAAACTTTAGCCATCTCATTAAATCCATAAAATCTGTACTAAAGCTTAATCTTCTTTAGTCTCTGTCGTTTCCTTGGCAGGTTTTTTTGCCTTTTCTTCTTCTTCGTTTAAAGCTTCTTTAAAAGTTTCTTCTGCACTAGAAGTTGCTTTTTTAAATTCTTTAATACCTTTGCCTAAGCCCTTTGCGATTTCTGGTATACGTTTTGCTCCGAATAAAAGCAAAATTATTAAACCAATGATTAACCACTCGCTACCGCTTGGCATTCCAAATCCTAAAATATAAGTCATCATAATAAGGACTATAATAGAACTTTTTTTAGCCTTTAGTCAAATAATTTTTTTATCTTTATGCTTTTTGCGTTTGACTTTTATTAAAAAAATAAACAAACTTACTCTAAATTATACAGAATTATTCTTTATACAATACTTTAACTTATTATATATGAAACCCCTAAAACCCGCTTTTACCCTAATAGAAATCCTAATAGTTGTGGCTATAATAGTAGTCTTACTTGGTATGACTACTCAAATGATTGGTGCTGCTTCTGACTCGCAAAATAGAAGCAAGGCTATCACTGATATGGCTGCCCTTGCAACTGCCTTAGAGTCTTTTAATGCAACTTATGGCGTTTACCCTAAGTTGGCTACCCCTAGTAATGAAAAGGAAAATTCAGCTAAGTTGTACAAATGCTTAACTGGCAGAATGTATATGGCTATAGATAACAATGGCAGAATTACTTTTAAGGAAGGCAAGAGAGAAGCTTTCGTTAAGGCTTCTATAGATATATCTAATGCTAAGGGCGATGAAGACGTAGACCCTGACGCTCCTGACGCATTCTTTGTAGACCCTTGGGGTAATCCTTATGTATATATTTATGATACTTCAACTTCTGCAGGTAAACTTGGTAGCTGGGAAAGCCCAACTTTCATTTTGTTATCTAAGGGAGCTGATGGAAAGTCTGTAATTAGCTCTAATATGATAGAAGAGGGTTATATAGGCGATGTTGCTTCTTATAGAAAAAAAGAGGGCAATGACGACGACATTATCAATGGTATAGACTAATTTTGAGAACACTCCTTTAAAATTTAATAAAAATTCAAATAAAAATAAAAATATGAAAAAAATAAAAAAAGCATTTACTCTAGTAGAATTATTAATTGTTGTGGCAATCATAGGTGTCTTGGCTTCTTTGCTAATGCCAGCTTTGTCTAAATCAAAGACAAAGGTTACTGCTATGCAAACTAAAACTTTTTTGACAAGTATGACTGCTGCCTTAAATTCTTATAAGGTAGATAATGGCTCTTTCCCTGAGTTCTTGACTCGCAGCGAAAGAATTAATCTAAACGATGGCGACAATGCTGTATCTCTAGTTAAGATGTTGACAGGCAGAACTCCAGAAGGCGAAAATTTGTCTGACGCTGACATTATTAAATTCTGTGCTAGAAAGCCTACTCGCTACTTGAGCTTTACAGACGATAACCTAAAGCAACTTGGCGACGCTAAGCAATGGAAATTGATAGACGCTTTTGGAAATCCTAATATTTACGTATGTGTAGATAACACAGGCATAGGCAAAATCAAGAAGGGTTACCCAACTATAGCTGATGGCTTGACTAGCTCAGAAGTTGAAGAATTAGTTGCAAACCCATCTGCTGGTATCACTGCCGATGTGATTATCTTCACTTTGAAAAAAGACGAAGATGCACCTGACGCTGATTATGGTGCAGAAAACGTTTATAGCTGGAAATAAAATAGCTGGAAATTTATAATGAAGAAAAATGTAAAAAAGGCATTTACCCTTGTAGAAATTCTCGTAGTAATGGGCATTATTGCTGTGTTGCTAGGTGGTGTTTCTATGTTGAAAATGCAAGGGTCTTCGCAGTTGACAGGCTCTGCTCAACAAGTATTAATATCTGCATTTAGCGAGGCTAAAAATTTATCCTCATCACGCCATTCAAGAACTAGAATTTTGATATATAAAGGCAAAGACGACGCACGTAAGTTACGCCACATTGCAGTTTTATATGAAGAAGTTGACGAAGATGGCAATTCTGAAGGTTGGGTAACAACAAGTGAAACGAACTTGCCTAATGGTGTGTTCTTTGTTCCTCCAAAGGAAGATTTCGACGCTTTTTGTACAGTTGTTGGTGGCTATTCAAGGCAAGACGCTATTATGAGTACATTTAACAATGGGGCAAGTGGCGTGTCTAATACTGTGAGTATCAAGAGGTTGAGCATAAAGCCAGAGACTATGACTGAGGCTAATGGCGATTGGTATTCTTATGAATTTGCACCAGAAGGATTTTCGGAAAACGCAGGCTCTTGGATTTTGGTAGCTGCAGGAAAGATTGATGGGCAAGGTAAATTTAGAATAGAAAACCCTAAGGAGCAACTTGGTTTTGTAGTTAGAAAATTTGGTAATTGCATAGGTTTTTCTAGTTATATGGAAATGAAAGACTCTCTTAAATAAATAATTTATAATGAAGAATTTAAAAAATAAAAAAAGCAAGGGTTTTACTTTAGTTGAAGTAATGCTTGCAGTTGGTGTTATTACTATATCTTTGACAGCGTTGCTTTCGCTTTTGGGAGCTATAACTAGTTCTGTGGCAAAAGTTAGACAACAAGCAAAGGCTTTGACTGTTATAGATCACGTTCAGTCTACTTTAAAGATAATGGAATTTGAAGATGTCTATGGCAAGGTAAACAAGGCTAAGGAAAAGTATCTAATATATTTTTGGGACGAATATGAAAACCCAGACGACTTGAAAAACACTTCTTTAATTTTGTGTTCTTCTGAAGATGCTGGCAGAGACTCTGAGCAAGCTCCAAGAGGTAACGATTTGTTAAATGTTGTAGGTAATGTATTTAGAGTAGAGTTGAGCTTGAATTATTATATGCTTAAGGATAGATATATAGACGCAAATTCCGACAGACCTTATATGGCAGGTGCATCTTTGCCAGGGGATTATAAGAATTATATAGAGGCGTATTTGCCTTTGTATGTTGATATATTCGCTGATCCTAAATCTAATATATTAGGTAGAAGTGCAACTGAAGAAGAAAATGATACTAGGCGTGTCATGGAAGATACTATAATGAAAATGAGGTAATTTTATGAAGAAAAAAGCTTTTACTTTAGTTGAACTTATGCTCGCTGCAGGGCTGATGACTATTATTTTTACAGTAGTTTTATCTATAGCTGCAAATGTGTTGAATAATTGGAATAGAACTAGTGGAACTGTCAAGGCGATGGCTCAGGCGAATGTTATGCTTAAGATGATCCAAGAGGACTTTGAGTGCTTGGTTCTTAAACAAGATGGCGGTGCTTGGCTACAAGTTGATTATACTGACGACGTTGGTATGCTAACTGGCGACGATATTAGAGACAAAAAACCTCTAGCTCCTCCTGAAATTATATTTTATTCTGCTCCTTTAGATAGACCAAGATACACCAAGCAAGAGATGTCATCTGATGCTTATAAGAGAACTCCTATCGCAGGTTCTTTGTGTGCAATGAGATATAAAGTTGCAGTGAAAAGCCCATTTTTAGAGTCGACTGGCACTGAGACAGGCGACGCTGCTCAAACTAATGCCTTTTATGGATTTTACAGGGCAATAATAGACGCACAGTCTACTTTTGAGTATGCTTTGGGCGAAGATATTCAAGGTTCAACTACAGTAGATGTAAGTAATTTATTGTACAATTTTTGGAACAGAGGCTCATCTCAAGTATTGAAGGAAGATGGCTATCGCTCTATGGAAAATTTAAAGACTTGGTCTTTATCTCCAGAAAATTTGTTGACTACAAATGTAGTTGATTTTAGGGTATCTTTTACTGTTAAGTATCTTAAAAATGATGGCGACCCTTACGATAAATATGCTTATGCAACTATACCAGCTGGCGTGCCTTTCACTTTTTCTGATAGATTATATTTAGAGAAGAACTTATATACAAGGTCTAGCCAAGACTCTTCTTTTATATATAATGTTAGCCCAACTGAAGTTGAAAATTCTACATTGGCTTACGCAGAAGTGTCTTTGACAATCTTGACACCTAAGGGCGAGAAGGAAATGCGTAATTTAATGGGCTTTGGCACTTTAACTCAAGAGAAATTTAGAGAAATCGTTCTTGAAAATAGTGTAACAGTAGCAAAAAGAATTTCTTTTGTAGGAGGAGATACTCTTTAATGAAATTAAACGAGGAGCAAATATCACAAATTAAGGAAATTCTTGCAGGTGGAGCTAGTATATCTGATGTACAAAAATATATTAGTGAAAATTTTTCTTTGTCGATGACTTTTATGGACACTCGTTTTCTTTTAGACGATTTGGACTTAGAAATCAAAAAAGAAGAAAAGATTGTAGAAAATAAAGGCGACGACTCTTTAGATTTGAATAAACAAGATGAGCCTCAAGCTACACAAGGCGTTCAAGTTGAACTTAACCCTATACAAGAGTTGGGAACTATCGCAAGTGGAACAGCTATTTTTAGCGATGGCGTTTCAGTGAAGTGGTTCGTTGATGAAAATGGGCAAATAGGTATAACTGGAGCACCTCAAGGTTACGCACCTTCGCAAGAAGATGCTATGCAATTCCAAGACACTTTAAGAAATATGCTTCAAAATAGATATTGAGCATTTTTCAAAAATCAACAAAATGCCAGCTTTTAATATATGGAGATTTCTGTTTTGCTTTGTACTTAGCATAGCTTTGTCCATTTTGTTTTTGTTGCTGGTTTTTTTGTCCTATAATGACAGTGCCTACAATAAGGTATTCCAAGATGACTTAAACGAGACTTTAGAGAATATGAGCGAGAGGATTTCTCGTAATATGGTGTCTATGTGTAACTTAGTGTATATGAATACATTGAATAATGCAGATGGATATTTGTATGATTTATATTCTAATTTGAGTGCTTATGGCAATACTTCTGTGGTTGACGAAGAGGGTTACGAGTATACTTATTCTGTGAATAGTTTTGAGTCTAACCCAGTTTTGAAATTTGGCAATTTAGAGTTGAAAAACACTGATGAAATTGATGCTTTGCTAAATAATATTAAGGGCAATGCTAATTGCGATTTTGCCATATACTTGAGGATTAACGCAGATGCCGACTTGCTCAATATCATTTCTACTACTTCACATTTAGGCGATACATACACTCCCGAAAGTGTTATATTTAGAGTTTCTGAAGATGGCAAGGAAAGTAGAGTAATCAATTCTCTTTTGCTTGGAGATAGCGTTGACGAATTGATAGCCTTGGCAAATACTTACGTATATATTAGGTACATTCCCTTAGTTAGCACTTCTTCTTCTCCAAGATTTATTGGGGCTTTAGCTTGTTGTATAGAGGAGAAAAATATAAATAGAATTTATGCGTATTTAAAGGAAAAGGGTATTAAAAAAAATGGCTATTACTGGATTATGGAAGATTTGGATAATGGCGATTATAGATATAAATTGAGTAAGGACTCTAGGTATGATGGAAATTTGTTGTCGGAAAATACAGCAGAAAAGCGTGAACGAGATTATATTACAAATTTAACTTTGACTGCAAGATTTTTGAGGTCGGGCGAAAGTCGTACAGACATAGTATCAACTAGCGAAGGCAGCGACGAGGCTTTGGTTTCTTATCTATATTTTGAGCCTTGGAATTGGATTATAGGTACAACTGTTTTGAAGTCTGAAATTCAAGATTTCTCTACAAGAGTGCCATCTTTTAGTAGAATGAGTTATTATTGGATAGTAGCTTTGTTCTTGATAATCATAGTCTTATCAATTATATTTTCTTATTTGACTGCAAAGCCTATAGACAAATTCTTTAGCTATATTGAAAGGAATTTTGGCAAGAATAAAATGGATACAGATGAGGAGTTTAGAAGTGTTATAGTGGATTTTAAGCTCTTTGCAGATAATCTAAAAGACGCTATAATTAGGGTAGACTCCTTTTTGCTTCATATGGATAAGTCCTCGTTATCGAATATTTCAGATAGCTTGAACAAGGAGGCTTTAGGTATAAATTCCTTAGCTAATAAGCAATCGGAGACTTCAGAAAATTGTAGCGTGTTGGCTGACTCTATGTACGCTTTGTCTGAAAAGCTTACAAAATTTAGCCAAGACTTTAAAGTAGATGCGAAAAACACTCTAACATTCACAAGGCAAAAGGCAGGTAGCTTGCGTGCTTTGCGTAAAGAGAGCGAATTGCTCAAGGATATAGGGGGAGGTTTCGCTTCAAGATTTTTGCATATTAGAAATATCATAGGCAACTTAAATGCTCAGCTAGAAGAACTTAAGAATTATGCAGATAAGACCAAGAAGTTGAGCGAAAATATGGAAAGTGAGATACAAAACAAAGAGGAGGGCAACACTGCTGTATTTTCTTTGTTGGTAGAAGACACGAATAGCTTTTATGGCGAAACTGCTATATCTATTGTAACAATGAAGAATTTCTTAGAGCAGATGAGAGAGAGTATCGACTCTTCTATATCTGAGATGAGGGAGTTCTTGAGTTTGATGGAAAATGGCATATTGGAAATCGACGACATTTTAGAGAAGATTACATCTATTACAGAGCAAATTGCAACTCAGCAAAACAAGTTCCAAGAAATATCTAGGGGGGCGAGTATGCAGTCTGAAGCGATTTTGCAGGTTTTGAAGATTGTAAATGAAGTTAAGCGTTACGCAAAATCTACAAAAGAACAAGTTGCTGAATTTGATATAATATTGAGCGATTTGGAAAAATCTTACAAAAAACTCAATAAATAGTTTATTTTTCGCAAATTGCTGTAAAAAGTGATTGCCTTTTTTTATAAAAAATATTTAATTAAACTCTTAATTTAAATATAAAACTATGAAAAAAGTTATTGTTGCAGACCCTATTTCTAAAAAGGGCGTTGAACTTCTAAAGGCTCAAGAAGGCTTTGAAGTTATTGAAGCTTACGGCTCTACTCACGAGCAAATAAAAGAACTTGCTAAGGACGCAAGTGCTATTATTGTACGTTCGGAAACTAAAATTAATCTTGAAGTTTTAGAGTGTGGTAAAAATTTAAAAGCACTTGGCAGAGCAGGTGTTGGCGTTGATAATATCGACGTAAAGGCAGCTACAGACAAGGGTATCGTTGTGATGAACACTCCAACTGGTAACACTATTGCTACAGCTGAATTGACTTTCACTCACATTTTGTGCGGAACTCGCCCTATACCTCAAGCTAATGCTTCTATGCAAGCGGGAATTTGGGATAGAAAAACTTTCAAAGGTAGCGAATTGCTAAATAAGACTTTATCTATTTTAGGTATGGGCAGAATTGGTACTGAAGTTGCTAAGCGTGCTCAGGCTTTCAATATGAAAGTTTTAGCTTATGACCCATTTATGAATAAGGCAATGGCCGAAAGCTTGGGTATAGAAATCGTTGAGCTTGAAGAAGCTATCACAAGAGCAGATTATATCACTATACATATGCCTCTAGTTGAAGCTACTAAATATATGCTCGACGAAAAAGCTTTTGCTAAGATGAAAGACGGCGTAAGAGTGTTTAACTGTGCAAGAGGTGGTATCATCAAGGAAAGTGCTTTGATTGAAGCATTGAAATCTGGTAAGGTTGCAGCAGCTGGTTTAGACGTTTATGAAGACGAACCTGTAGGCAAGGACAGCCCATTATTGGGTATCTCTAACTTGGTTCTAACTCCACACTTGGGTGCATCTACTGCAGAAGCTCAAGAAAGCTGTGGCATAGAAGTTGCTGAATTAATTAGAGACGTTCTAGTTTCTGGTGCTATCAAAAATTCAGTTAATGCTCCAAGTGCTGATGCTGACACTATCAGAAAAATGGCTCCTTATATCACTTTGGGCGAAAAGTTGGGTACAGTAATTCAACAAATTTCTCCAGATAGAATTTCTAAGTTGGCTATTAAATATTTTGGTTCACTCGCAGAAAAAGACAATACTTTGGTATCTTTAGCTATACAAAAGGGTTACCTAAAGAAGATTAGTGCAACTGTAAACGACGTAAATGCACCTAGCAAACTTAAGTCTTTGGGCATAGAAGTTGAAAAAAGCACAAGCTCTGTTGTTACTGACTACACTGATGTTATCGAGTTGACAGCAACTTGCGAAGATGGCAATTCTTTCAGCGTTTCTGGTACAGTTTTGGGCAAGGAAGCTCACTCTAAGGTTTTGAGCATCAATGGTCAAGATATTGAAGTTATTCCTCAAAACTGCTTGTTGTTGTTAAATAACGACGACGTTCCTGGTATGGTTGGTAAAATTGGTAGCTTGTTAGGCGACTCTTCTTGCAATATTGCAAATATGACAGTTAGCAGAAATGCTGAAACTAATAAGGCTCTAGCTATTTACGAACTAGACGAAGTACCTAATGCAGAAGTAATTGAGAAATTATTATCTATAGACACTATAACTAACGTTAAGGTTGTTGATTTAGCGTAATAATGTCTTTAACAAACGCATTTTTGAGCCTAGTTGTAGGCTATATATTAGGAGCAATTCCCTTTGCAGTAATTATTGCAAGGGCAAAGGGAGTTGATATTCTAAAATATGGAAGTGGAAACCCTGGGGCAACTAATGTAAAGAGGGCTTGTGGCACTTTTGCTGGCAGGCTATGCTTTATTTTAGACGCACTTAAGGGTTTTATAGCTTCATATTGGATGTTTGCTTTAAGCTTTTTTGGCTACACTTTAGCTGAACCTACAGAGCTTAATTATATGGCTTTTTTAGGGCTATTTGGAGCATTGTTAGGGCATAGCTTTTCTGTATTTTTGAAATTCAAAGGAGGCAAGGGCGTATCTGTAATTATAGGTGGCTTGTTCTCGCTTTTGATATACCCAATTTTAATATCATTAATCGTGTGGTTGGTGGTATTTTTTGCGTCAAAAATGGTATCGCTTGCGTCTATATTAATGTCTGTGAGCGTAGCTGTATCAGCTTTAATTATTAATGGGGCAAATAGTATACAATTCATATTCGCTTTGATTGTATGTATATTTATAACTTATAGACATCGCTCTAATATAGTTAGAATATGCAATGGTACTGAGCATAAATTTACAAAAAAATAAATGAAAAAGAAATATAAAATAGGATTTTTAGGTTTAGGCACTGTAGGTGGTGGCGTTTATAAGCATATGACTGAAAAGTATGAGACTTATACAGCACGCTTTGCAGGAGATTATGAGTTGTCTAAGATTTGCGTTAGAGATTTGTCTAAGGCGAGAGCTATAGATATAGACTCCTCTTTGTTTACGCAAGAGCCTCTCGATATTGTAAATGATCCCCAAATCGACATCGTTTGCGAGCTTATGGGTGGCGTTGACCTTGCTTTCGATTTGACAATGAAGGCTTTGGCAAATGGTAAAATTGTTGTAAGTGCCAATAAGGCAGTTATTTGTGAATATGGCGACAAGATTTTAGCTCAGGCAAAAAAGTATAACACTGCATATTTCTATGAGTCATCAGTTGCAGGTGGCATACCTGTAATTAAGGCTTTGCGTGAGGGCTTAGTGGCTAACGATTGCTCTTTTATTTATGGCATACTAAATGGCACTTGTAATTATATCCTAACAAGAATGGAGCGTGAAAACGCAAGTTACTTGAGCATTTTAGATGATGCAAGACGCTTAGGCTATGTTGAAGCAGACGAGTCTTTAGACCTAGATGGCTGGGATAGTGCTCACAAAATTTCTATATTATCATACTTGGCAAACGGCACTTGGGTTTCTACTAAGGATATGCTAGTTAGTGGCATAAGAAGCATTATGCTTGAAGATATGCACTGGGCTAAGGAATTTGACTACAGAGTTAAGCTAGTTGCTAGTGCAAGACGCTTTGAAAATGGCTCTATATTTGCAAGCGTGTATCCTGCACTATTGCCATTGAGCGACTCTTTGGCAAATGTAAACGAAGCTTTTAACGCAGTTTCTATCACAGGCGATGTAGTTGGCAGAACTGTATATATAGGCAGAGGGGCAGGGCAAGACGCAACTGCAAGTGCCGTTATAGCAGACATAGCAGACGCAATTTCTTTCTTGGAAGGCTCTAAAATTATTAATACTATAGAGTCTACATCTCAAACTATAGCATCTTTAGACGAAGTTGTAGGCGAATTTTATATGAGAGTAGAAGTTGAAGATAAGGTTGGCGTATTGTCAGCATTAACATCAGCATTGGCTAAGGAAAATATCTCAGTTGAGCAATTCCAACAACACAAACACGAAGAAGAAGATAAAGCTTGGTTAGTATTTACTACCCACGACTCCACCGAAGGAGCAATCGCTAGAGCCTTATCCACAATCGAAGCTCTACCTTTCGTATACTCAAAACCTTTCGTACTACGAATTTTTAAATAATACATAGAAAGATAAAGATTTAGGCTAAGGGGTTTTAGCCCTTAGAACCCCATTAAGGGCTTAGTTTCCGCCCTTAAAACCTGAAATAAGGCTAGCCTTGACTTTATTGGGCTTAGTTGGCGTTTGTTGATTAGTGTGTTTTCTAGGGGTGCTAGTCGGTTGCCAACTCTTCTTTTTGTTAAATTAAATTAATTTTGAAAAAATTAAAGATAATTTAACAAAAACCCCATCCATTGAAAGAGAAGTATCTCTTTCAATTTAATTACAATGTATATAATATTTTAGGCTTTGCACTTGAAGGTGCAAAGGGGGATTTTTAAAAGAGTTATTAAAACAAAAAAACCTGCAATATCTTAAAAAACTAAGATAGCAGGTTTTTTATGTAAAACTAAAATCTAAATCTAAAGGGGGTTTCTAAAAATTGGTTTTTATTAGAAAGCCCCTAAAACTAGAGACTTTGATATTTTCTTAGGACTCACTGTCCATTGTCCACTGTCCATTGTCCACTAGTCAATAGAGTCGATTTCGATGGAGTCGGGTTTTTGGGGCATATCTGGTATGTCGTAGGAGTATTTTAGCATTACTGACTCCATTATTGAGCGTAGGGCTCTTGCTCCTGTTCCCATTTCTATTGCTTTTTTTGCAACTTGTTTGATTGCCTTATCAGAGAATTTTAGGTCTATACCTTCCATTGCAAAAAGCTTTCTGTATTGTTTTACTAGAGAGTTTTTTGTAGAATTAAGTATATGAACTAAGTCCTCTTCTGTTAGTTGTGATAGTGTAGTAACTACTGGCAATCTGCCTATAAATTCTGGTATAAAGCCGTATTTAACTAAGTCTTGAGCTTCAACTTTTTTAGATTTATTTAGAGTGTCAGCTTCCTCTTCGTTAGCAAAACCCAAGCCCTTATTAGTTGAACGTTTCTCTATAATTTCGTCTAAGCCAACAAATGCACCTGCACATATAAACAAGATATTCCTTGTATCTACCCTTATATATTCTTGGTCTGGGTGCTTTCTGCCTCCCTTAGGTGGAATATTGCAAACGGAGCCTTCTAATATCTTCAATAAAGCTTGTTGAACGCCTTCGCCGCCAACGTCTCTAGTAATAGATACATTTTCCATCTTCCTTGCAATCTTGTCGATTTCGTCTACATAGATTATACCTCTTTGAGCCTTTTCTATATTGAAATCTGCAGCACGAAGAAGATTTAAAATGATATTTTCAACGTCCTCACCAACATAGCCAGCTTCAGTAACATTTGTAGCATCTGCAATAGCAAAAGGAACGTTCAACATATCAGCTAAAGTTCTTGCCAAATAAGTCTTACCAGAACCTGTTGGACCTATAAGCATAATGTTGCTCTTTTCAACTTGAACATCTTCAAGTTCTTTCATAAGAGCCTCATTAGCATTGAGCTTCTTTGGATTTATACGCTTATAATGATTATATACAGCTACACTTAAAAGCTTTTTAGCTTCGTCTTGCCCAACGACATAATCATCTAACTTCGCTTTCATTTGAGAAGGCGAAGGTAAATCAAAGTCTAAGCCTTGTCCAGATTTACCATCAGCGTCTTGCTCGTGCTTTATCTTAAGCATATCGCTGATAGTAGCGACGCAGTCAGAGCAGATAAAAACATCGCTATATCCTTTGATAAAATCCTTAGCAGGGTTGTCTTTTCTGCCACAAAAGCTACATTTAAAATCTTTAGCCATTACGCTTTGTTCTCTATTACTTTGTCTACAATGCCATATTCGCAAGCTTCAGGAGCAGTCATAAAGAAGTCTCTATCAGAGTCTTTTGCGATTTGCTCAGCACTTTTATTAGTGTTTTTAGCCAACACTTCATTAAGCACCTTACGCCAGCGTAGGATTTCGTTAGCCATAATGCTAATATCAGAGGCTTGACCACCAGCACCACCAGAAGGTTGGTGTATCATAACCCTAGAATTAGGCAAAGCATAACGCTTACCCTTTGTACCTGCTGATAAAATTACAGTAGCCATACTTGCAGCTTGACCTATGCAATAAGTTACAACATCGCACTTTAAAAAGTTCATCGTGTCGTAAATTGCCATACCTGCAGTTACAGAACCCCCTGGGCTATTAATATAAATATTAATGTCCTTTTTAGAGTCTTCCATTTGCAAAAACAACATTTGAGCAACTACTGCATTTGCAACATAGTCGTCTATAGGCGTACCTATAAATATAATTCTATCTTTTAGTAACCTAGAATAAATATCCCAAGTTCTCTCAGACCTTCCGTCTTTTTCTACTACATGTGGTAAAGGATAATAACTCATATTTTTGCTTTCTTTTTTATATCTAAAATCTATATAAAATACTCTTGGCGTTTTGTGCCAAGAGTGTTTCTTAATTTTTAATTATGCTTCTTTAGTCTTAACTTCGGCTTTTTCTGCTACAAAGTTAATAGCTTTTTGCAATAGTGCGTCAGCCTTAAATCTATTAATTCTCTTTTGGTCGCCCTTAAGCTTCTTAACAAACTCGTCTGGAGAAACTCTTTCTCTCATAGCTTCTTGCCAGATAATTCTGCTTAGGTCGTCATTATCAACAACTAGCTTGTTTGCCTTTGCAAGTCTATTTAAGAATATACGCATCTTAGAACGAATTTGTGCGTCTTTTTCTGCACCTTCGAACAATGCTTCTTTGTTTTGTTCTAAAACTTCACGAGAAACGCCTTGAGACATATATCTCATCATAGTTTCAGAAAGAATTGCTTCCTTTTCTTCTTCTATAGCAGTTTCAGGAGCGTTAAATTCAACCTTAGCCATCAATTGCTCAACAGCTTTTTCTCTCTTAGCAACTTCGTTGTATTGAACTTTTTCCTTTTCGATGTCTTCTTTAACCTTTGTACGCAAAGCTTCTTCAGACTCTACTTTTAAAGTTTTGCAGAACTCTTCGTCAAATGTAGGGAGGATTTTTTCCTTAACTTCTAAAACTTCGATTTCATAAGTTGCTTCCTTGCCAGCTAATTCAGCTACAGAGAAGTCTTCAGCGAAAGTTTCTGTAACAGTCTTTTTGTCGCCCTTATTCATATCAACTAAGCCTTGAACGATAGCTTGTACTCCTGGTGCATTTTCGTTACCAGCTTCTTCCCAAGTAGACTTTTGTGTGCCATACATTGGAGAATTTGGAGCAATTTCAGATATTAAAGTGTCGCCAATTTTACCTTCGTAAGATACATTTACGTAATTACCCTTAGCTACAGCAGCTTCTACAGTTTCATACTTAGCGTATTGATTTCTGTAGTAGTCCATAACTCTTTCGATTTCTTCGTCTTTAACTTCAGTAGCGTCTAATTCTACAGTAGTACTTAGGTCTGCAGGGATTTCCATTTCAGGATAAATATCTGCATTCATATCTATAGTAGCACCTTCTTCAGTTATGTTTTGGTCTAAAGAAACGATAGCAAAAATATCAAACTCCTTAATGTCGTTAAGAGCTTGAACAGCCTTTTGAACCAAGCCCTTTTCGCAAGCTTGCT
Source organism: Opitutales bacterium (assembly GCA_044433115.1). Classification (GTDB taxonomy): domain Bacteria; phylum Verrucomicrobiota; class Verrucomicrobiia; order Opitutales; family Intestinicryptomonadaceae; genus CAKUIA01. Next base: position 149,105 of record JAWXTY010000001.1, on the reverse strand, counting down.
TGATGTCTTTTTCGTATCTTTTTAATACCATAGCTAAAGGAGCTTTGCCCTTTCTGAAGCCAGAGATACTTGAATGTTTTACAAAGTCAGCTATTACTAGTTCCTTTTCGCTTGCACATTCTGCTGCGTCTAAAGTTACTGTGATTTTTTTCCTTGTATCGTTTATTGTCTCTATATTTGTATTCATTATTGTAAAATTGATTTTGTAAATTTTTAAACCTTAAAGAATGGACTTTTACAAGAAATCGTCAAGATATAAAATCTAATTTTTTAAATATTTATCTAAATAGTGGACAGTGGACAGTGGACAGTTGACAGCGAGTCTTAAGAAAATTTCAATAATTCTGGCTCTTTTAGATTGGCTTTTTTAAGAAAAATTTAACAGATAGAATAAATTAACAAAAGATTTTCCCTGTAAATTACAAAATAAACCCCCAAAAAAGCAACGTCTCAAAAATTTCCTTAAGACTCGCTGTCCACTGTCCACTGTCCACTCTCTTTGCACCTTCAAGTGCAAAACCTAAAATTTTACATACATTGGAATTAATTCGAAAGAGATACTTCTCTTTCGATGTGGAGGCAACACGAAAATTTTGCAAAGCAAAAGCTTTTGGGTAGGATAAATGCTTTAGCATTTACACGAAGTGCGAGAACAATGCAGGTTTTGCTGAAAGCAAAAACAAATGAGCGAGTCCATTTTTCTTATCTATAATAATTTAATTAATTTTGCTTCTATATGTTCTATGTTGCTTATGTTATTTATTTCGACTAAGGCGAGGTTGTTTGTTAGGTTTTTTTGGGGTAGGTTTATGTATAGGGGGATATAGTTGTCTGTGTGGGCGAAATATTTATTATTTAGTTGGTTTTCGAGTAGGACTTCTCTTGGTTTGTTCATTTGAGATTTGTAGAATTTAAGCCTTAGATAATCAGATAAGGCACGCATAATTTTGGAGCGTTCTTGCTTGATTTTGTGGGGGACTTGGTCTGGCATAATTTTGGCTAGGGTTTTGTCAGCAGGGGAAAAACTGAATACGTGCATATAGCTGAACAAGTCATTTTGCTCTATGATATTTTTGCTTTCGAGGAAGATTTCTTCAGTTTCTTTGGGGTGAGAAATTATAATATCTGTGCCTATTGCAATGTCAGGGCAGTGGGCTTTTGCATAGGAAATAGTGGATAAAAACTCACTTAGACTGTAGTTTCTACGCATAATTTTGAGCATTTCTTCCGACATAGTTTGAGCAGAAATGTGCAAGTGGCGAGCGAGCTTGTGTTGGGGATTAGCCATTCGTTCGACTATCTCTTCTACAGGGAAATTGAATGCTTCAACAGAGCCTATCCTAATTCTATAAATATCGTCAATTTCGTTAATTGCGTCAATTATATTTATGATATTTAAGCCCTTGTGTTGGTATTGCGAAATGTTTATGCCTGTGATACTTAGCTCACGCACACCACGCTTTGAAAGGGCTTTAGCTTCTTCTATAATATTTTCAAAATCACGACTTCTAGCTCGACCTCTAGCTCTTGGAATTATGCAATAGGAGCAGGCATTATCACAGCCATCTTGGATTTTAATATTTGCCCTATCGAGGATTTGGGAGTTGCCTATATTAGTGAAATTTGGGCTATTTTCTGGTAGGGCATTTTTAGGGAAGAAATGTTGTACTTTATTTGTAGCTGGATTTGCCTCAATGATTTCAGCAGAATTGAGTTTAAATTCATTGGATATAACCCACTTGACCTTTTCTATCTTAGATAAGCTGTCTGCGTCTGTTTGGGCATAGCAACCTGTAACTAAAACATCTGCATTTGGGCTATCTTTGAGGGCGTGCCTGATTGTGTTTCTGGTTTTTGCCTTGGCTAAAGAAGTTAAGGCACAAGAATTTACAACAATTAAAGAAGCGTCTTTAGAATTGTCTAAAATTTCATAGCCCTTATCTTTAAAAATATCTTTTAAAAGCAGTGCCTCATATTGATTTACCCTACAGCCAAGATGATATATATACGCCTTTTTCTTCATATTTAAGTCTTTTACTTTTTCAAAAATAAGAAAATTTTGCAAGGTTTTATTAATAAAAATCATTTTTTACGATATATAAATCAAGGATGTTTATACGAATTAGTTTTTCAAATAAACAGCCAACTTTAGCAAAACTTTTCTTCATAAAAATGTATCATATAACGACGCTTAGCTCTTTTGGGGCTAAGCGTCCCTCTTTTTGCTAAAAAGTAGCTTAAAAACTACATTATTGTCTTGCAATTTTTTAAAAATGCTCTAAATATAGTATGCAAAACATAAAGAAAATTAATAATATGGAAAAAACTTATATAGTTGGTCATAAAAATCCTGACCCAGATTCAATTTGTTCTGCGATTGCATACGCTAAGCTTAAGGAGCTTCAAGGCGAGCCTAATTGTGTGGCTGTAAGATGTGGTAACTCTAACGCTAGAATAGATAAGGTCTTATCTAGGTTCTCGGTTCCTTTGCCAAAGTTTGTTGGCGATGTTCGCTTGCGTGCAGGCGATATAATGCGTACAAAATTTTTAAAGGCTCAAAAGACTTCCTCTTGCTATGAGGTAATGGATATTTTGGATACTTACGATATTCGTACGCTACCTATCCTAAACGAGGACAATACTTTAAGTGGCACAATCTCTATTTTTGATATGGGCGAGTTCTTTATCCCAAGACCTAAACAGGCAAGGGAAGTGCGACACGTAAAAGCGTCTTTAGCAGACATTATTGCGACTCTAAAGGGGGAGGTTTTGTGTAGCTTTGATGTAGAAAAAATCGAGGAGCTTTTTGTGCGTGTAGGGGCAATGGAAGTTAGTACCTTTGACTCATTTATCGAAAGGGAAAATATCCCTTCTAAGCAAAGTTTAATTGTTGTAGGCGATAGATACGACATTCAAACTAAGGCTATACATATGCAGGTGCGTGGCATTGTTATAACAGGAGGTAACAAAGTTGAGGACTATATCTTAGAGATGGCTAAGGCGAAAAAGGTTAGTATATTTACAAGTCCTTACGACTCTGCTACTACTTCCCTAATAATTAGAATGGCGACTCGTGTTGACTCTTTGATTAAAAACGACGCTGAAATTGTTAAGAAAGACTTTTTGCTATCTAAGATTAATATGGGTAAAGAAGAATTTTTCTCAAGAATGTTCTGTGTTTGCAATGACGACAACACAGTAGCTGGTATATTCTCTTCTGCAGACTTGATTAAGCTTAAAAAGACTAAGCTAATTTTGGTAGACCACAATGAGTACAGTCAAGCTGTAAATGGAGCAAGTGAAGCTGAGATTGTTGAAATTATTGACCACCACAGGATAGGCTCGCTATCTTCAGTTAGCCCTATATTTGTTATGAATAAGCCAGTTGGGGCAACTTGTACTATAGTGTCAGAAATGTTTAGAAAGAGTGGGTTTAGCCCTGACGAGAAAACTGCAGGCGTGCTTTTAAGTGGTATAATTTGCGATACGCTAAACTTAAATAGCCCAACAACTACTGATTGCGATAGAGCTGAAGTTGCTTGGCTTGAAGGTATATTAAATATCACTGCAGACGAACTTGCTGACTATATATTTAAGTCTGACTCTGTGTTCTTAACTAGCACTCCAGATGAAGTTGTGGATATGGACTGCAAGATTTACGAGCATAATGAATATAAATTCAGCGTAGCACAAGTTGAGGACTTGGGCTTTGATAATTTCTATAAACGCTTGCCTGAAATGAAAGAGGCTTTGGAAAAGTATAGAGAAAAGAACGACTTGTTCTTCTCTTGTATGCTATTGACTAATGTTAACACCCAAGACTCTATTTTGCTTGTAGCTGGTGCGAGCGATTTAATTGCTAAGATTGGCTATGCTAGAGATGGCATTACAGGTATCTTCGATATGCCAAATATAGTTAGTCGTAAAAAGCAACTTATCCCATATTTCTCAAACATACTAGAAAGCCTCTAAGGGGGGCTAAAAATCAACAAAGAAAGTCTAAATACTATGAAAAAGATACCTTATATACCCTAAGCCTCGTGCTTATGCTCTTTTCGTCTTTTGCATTATCTGCTCAAGATGCGAAGAAGAAAGAAAGTGATATTGAAATTAAAGAACGTTTATTAAAAAATGTAATCACAAAAGACAATGGCGATATTTTGACTAAGTTGCCAGACTTGAATAATGTAAAGCAAGTTGAAAATGGCTATGCTCCTGCTGTGTTGATTTTGATTATGACTTATGTAGACCCAGATATTGACGTTGAGGCATTCAATAAAATTATGGCTAAGCTAAAGAAGCCTAAGATTACTGAAGTTACTGATAAGGCGAGCGACTTTTTGCAAAAAAAGGGTATGCGTTTGAAGGATATGAAGTATTCTCAAGGTACGATACAAAAATTGATAGATAATGGCTTGCCTTTGTATGCGTATATAAAAAATGACAAGTCTGCATTTACTGCTATTGCTAAGAGAACTAAGGATAGACCTACTGAAGATGCAAAGATGGCTAAGTGGAAGTCTGACTTAAAGGATAACACTCAAAAGAAGATTAATGCAGATAGTAACGAAGCTTTCTCTTCTATAATTATGGGCTTTAATAAGGACACAAGGGAATACTTGGTTCTAAGTGGAACGTATGGATTTATTTGGGTTCTTGAAAGTGAATTGAAAGCTGGTTTAATTCAATTATATCAATTAAAATATTAATATAAAAAGAAAGTTATGCTATGAAAAAGTTTAGTTTATTTATTTTAAGCCTCTTTGTGCTTACATCACCTCTTGCTTCTTTTGCAAAGGATATGGAAGATAGAATTGAGGATAAGCAGGAAAGTTTGGAGGCGATAGAGTCCTCTGCTGAAACTAAAAAACGCTTGCAAGCGAATGTAGAGAAAAAGGATAACGAAGATGTCCTTATCAAAATTGACGCTGCCACAAGTGCTAGACCATCTAGGGGTGAAACTATGCCAACTTTGCTGAAAAGCTTGTTAAGTTATAGCGTGCTTAATTTTAGAGACCTTGCTTCTAGCAGAGAAGGTGGCAATATGCCTAATAGGGCAGGTGGCGTTGGTAGCAATGCAGGAGATAATAATAAAATGATGCCTTCTTCATCTTCTAAACGTGAGCGTCCAAGTGGCAGAGAAGGTGGTAGAGATAGTGGCAGAGAAGGAGGCAGAGAAAGTGGTGCTTCTGAAGGTGCGACTAAAGAAGCTCCTGCTATGACTATAGATATAAAGGAAATTATCAAAACTGCAAATCTATCTTTAGCTAAAAAGAGAATGTCTCTAAAGATGTTGTCATTTTCTTCAGGAACTATCCAATTATTAATAACAAATGGCACGCCTCTTTTTGCTATGCTTAAGTGGGATAGAAAGGCATTTGAAGCAATATCTGAACGCAGTTCTTCAAGACCAAGCGACAGGACTGAAATGAATAATTGGAAGGGTTCTTTAAGAGATAAAACTCAAAAGAAGATTGAGGCAACTAAGGAAACTTTTCCAGCTCTAGTAATTGGTTATAACAAAGAGACTAAGGAATATCTAGTTCAATCAGAAAACTATGGAAGTGTTTGGCTAGTTGAAAGCGAACTAAAATCAGCAATATCTAGTGCATACTTTGTTAAGTACTAATGAGCTATCATTTACTCGGACTTCTAATAAGTTTAAATTTCCTATTAATGTTGGCAAATTTAAACTTTTGGTGTCAAAATTTAAGACTTTTTGCATATTGTTCTGTTTTGATGCTTTTCTTTAAGCCAGTAGTTTATGCTTATGCAGATGTCTTGTTTGCTGTAGTTGTAGGGCTATATTCTGTACTTAATTTACTTGCCTTGCTTTATGTATACAAAAAAGAGGGCAAGTTTTTTGTGGGCTTTAGACCTAAAATAGATAAGGAAGTTAAGCCCCATAAGCCAAATAAAAAGACCTATTTTATCTTAATTGCTTGCGTGGGCTTTATGGTTGGAGTTTCTTTGCCTTTTAACAAAAAATTCCAAGAGCGAAACAGCTTAATCTCTCAGCTAATTAGAACTAAAGACACTAATACCGTAAAGGTATTCACAGATAAAGCCGAATACGTCATCTCTAAAGGCACACCCTTTTATAAAGGTGGTTTCTAAAAATTGGTTTTGATTAGGAAGCAAAAACTTTGTTTTTGCACTACGATAAACTACAACTGCTCTTTTTAGCCTATTTTTGCTTGAATTTCCCAGCTTATCTCGTCAGATAACGTCGTTATCTTCCTTGAACGCAAGAAAATTACGCTAAAAATATTGACTCAAGGCTTATAAAGCCCTTTTCGCCCATTCGCTATCGCTCAGGGTCATTGCTAAAGCAATGCTCCTACGCCCTTGCGGTTGTAGCCTTAAAAATAGCTAGTTGCCAATTTTTAGAAGCCACCTAAACTCCTACAATATCCAAGAACTCCCCCTTAGCGAAGATTAGGATTACTTTAAATAGGCTGAGACTCTATTATTGCTCCAACTGGGCATTCTAACATACAAGATCCACAGTCATCGCAATGGGCTGGATTTACTTCGTATTTACTGCCTGCGTATTCTATAGCCGAAAACGAGCAAACTTCTTCGCACCTACCACAAGATATGCAATCGTCAGTAATTTTTACGCCACAAGGATTTACACTAGCTCCTCCAAAGGCAAAGCGTTGCCTATTTAGTTTATAGGGGCTTAACTTTTTAGAAAAATCGTAGTTAAAAATTTCGCCTTTTGCCTTGTATATAATATAATTACCATCAGCCATTTGTGGATAATTTTCTATATCTTTTTTTGCCAGCTCAAGGAATTTATTTGTCTTAGCCTTTTCTATAATCTCTTCGGCAGTAACTTTTCGTATGTCGCCAATTAGCCTAAAAGAATAGCCTGTTGCAAAATCTGGGATTGCACCTATGTCGTCTTTGTTCAAGATTTCTCCACCAAAATTGCCACATACTGTAACTTTTTTCGTGCTTTTAAGTTGCTTGCCATAAGGCTTATTCGCCATTGTTCTAAAATATATACCTTCATCATCATAGCCATTGAAATGGGCAATACGAGAATGCACTTCGTCTTTATATATAGTCGAAAAAGTTAAAGCCCCAATTTTGTGAGCGTATTCGTAAATTTCTTTTATATTCATTTTATCTAAGTTTTCAAGATTGCCTAAAGCTTGGTCAGTTCTGAAAGCTCGGGGATAATTATTTGCGTTTTAGGGCTTAAATCTATCATCTCGTCCATAAAATATTCTCGAGACTCTTCGCTGCCGTGAGTCAAAATTAGACAGCGTGGGTCTTTTTCTAGGATAAAGCTTAGAACTTCGTCTCTATCGGCGTGCGAGCTGAGGTCGAATTTATCTATTCTTGCGTAAATATTTGTAGAGTAGAACAGGTCAGGGAAGGTGAAGCTTTCGCCTTGTTTTGCTTGTAATAATTTGCCTCCTGCTGTGTCAGGGTCGCAGTAGCCTACAAAGAATATAGCGTTTGTTTTGTGGGCAAGTAGTGCTGAGCAAGCTAAGTAGCTTGGTGTTTTTGGAACAAGCATACCACTACCTAAGATATATATGCCCTTTACTGGCAAATCTTGCCCTACAGTGATTTCTTGCCTAAAGGCTTTTACGCCCTCCATCGCTTGTTTTGAAAAAGAAAAGTGGTGGCTCTTTTTGCAAATTTCTATCATTTGTTCAGCTATGTCCACACCAAGCCCACTTGCGAAAATCGGCGTATCTTTAGGGATAGCTCCTTGAGCCTTAGCCTTTTGTATCAATAACAAAATCTCCTGCATACGTCCAAGAGCAAAGGCAGGAATTAGCACAGACCCATCTTCTTTTAGTGTGTTGTTAATTTCCTTTAAGAGCCTGTCGACTTCAGTGAAATAGCTAGTATTTGCAGGGCGTTGGGTAGTACCTCTTGTGCTTTCGCAAACAAGGACATCGACTTTGCCTACAGGTGGTTTTGCTCCTTTTAATAGTTGTGTGTCTCTAAAACTAATATCGCCACTAAAGAGAATTTTTTGCCTATTATGCTCTATCAAAACGCTTGCTGCCCCAGGTATATGTCCAGCTCTCCAAAAACTGATTTTGAGAGTTTCGCCATCTCGCTCTATGACTTTTTCAATCTCGTTTTGCATAGGGATTAACCTTGAACGCACGTCGTCAATATCGCTATGACTGTAAAATGGATACTCCTTTATACCAGCTTCGTCTCGCTGTCTAATCATAACAGCCCTTGAGTTGCGTAACATTCTAACAATCAACTCAGCTCCTCCCTTGTTGGCAAATATGAGAGCGTGTGGGTGGCGTTTTGCAAGCACAGGCAAGTAGGCACAGTGGTCTAAGTGAGCGTGCGTAACACAAATTATGTCGAGGGTATCGTCTGTAATTTTATCTATATTAGGTATAGCGTCATTACCTTCCAACTTTGGATCTAGCCCACAGTCGACCATTATCCTAAAAGAACCAATTTCAAGGTAGTGAGCACTTGCTCCAACATCTATTTTCGTATTTAAATCACAGTAAATCATTTGCCACAATTTAAGCAAAATACTCAAAGAAGAGCAAGCGTTTTTTTGCAAAACTAAAGTGAGCCAGATAAAGTATTGTCGAAATCTTTCCAGACTACTTCGTAAGAGGCATCTTTGATAGCTTTGGAAAACTCTGCTACTGAGCGATTATCGCTAATTTCAAACTGCTCGCCAGATTTGTCAGGTTTTGCATAACCTCCTGGTTGCGTTGAACTTGCTGCACTCATTTGGGTTGTGCCTACAGGAATTACTCCATCTCTAAATTTAGGACACTCCCTTGTAGATACAGTTATTGTAAGTCTATTAAATAATATACGCAAAGCCCCAATAATTTGCACAACTTGCTTGTCGGTAGGTACATTCTCAGGCTTAATTTCCATAGACCCAACATAAGGACGCATTCTTGGTAGGCTAACTCCCACCTTTAATTTCCAGTAATTCTTATACAAATGCTGAATGTGCATAGCCATTGCAATCAGCTCAAAACGCCAATCGTTTAGCCCCAATAGTGGGCCCAGCCCCAATTTACGCATACCAGCTTTCGCCCCTCTATCTGGAGTATCTAAACGCCAAGTGAAATCTTTCTTTGGGCCAGATGGGTGATAATCTGGATAAATTTCTTTATCATAAGTCTCTTGGAATACAGTTAAGCCAGCACAGCCATTCTTAACATAATCTGCATAATCCTCCACAGGCGAAGGTGCAATTTCTATAGACACAGATGGAAAATATTTATGACAAAGCCTGATTGCCTCATTCATATATTCTCTTGGCGTCGCCTTTGGGTTCTCCGAAGATACAAGCAAAATATCTCTAAAGCCAAGCTTGTGTATAGCTTTACACTCTTCTTCTATCTCACTCATAGACAGAGTTTTACGTTCTATTTTGTGCCTTATTGCAAAACCACAATACTTGCAATTATTCACACATTGATTAGAAAAATACAATGGAGCAAAAAGAGCAATAGTCTTCCCAAAATACTTTTTTGTAATGCTATGCGAGTATTGAGCAATGTATTCTAAATGCGTTGTAGCAGCCTCAGATAGCAATATAGCAAAGTCTTTAAGAGTGTAATTTGAAGCCTTTGATAGAACTGCTTCTACATCTTTTTGACTTGCCTTTTTTGAAATATCACTGAGTTGCCAAGCTAATTTGGCATCGAATTTTTCAGAGAAATTTGACATAATTCCTTATAAACTTCTAGTCTAAAAAGGCTGTTAGTGGGCTAGTAGCATCGGCTTTAAAGCTTTGCTTGTTTACACTTAATCCATTTAAATACGCAAGTCTACCAGCTTCAACAGCAAGAGAAAATGCCCTTGCAATTTCTACAGGATTTTGAGCTATTGCAATCGCTGTGTTAATCAAAACAGCGTCAGCTCCAATTTCCATAGCTTTCGCAGCGTGCGATGGCAAACCAATTCCAGCGTCAACTACAACAGGCAAAGAGCATTGCTCGATGATTATAGAAATCATAGTCTCAGTTTCAACGCCCCTATTCGTACCTATAGGCGAACCCAGAGGCATAAGGGCAGCTGCCCCTGCATCTTGCAAACGCAGAGCCAAAGAAGGGTCTGCATTCATATAAGCCATTACCTTAAAACCTTCTTTAGCAAGTATTTCAGTTGCTTTAAGTGTTTCAATAGAATCTGGCAATAAATAATTTACTTCAGGGTGTATTTCCAATTTTAAGAAATCACCAAGCCCTGCAGCACGCCCAAGTCTGGCAATACGCACAGCTTCTTCGGCATTCATAGCCCCACTAGTGTTGGGCAAAACGAGGTATTTGTCAGCCTCTAAATATTCTATAATATCAGCCGACTCATCTTTATCCTCTTGTAAATTCACTCTCTTTAGAGCTACAGTTGCAATACTAGCTTTCGAAGCCCTTATAGCTTCTTGCATTAGTTTATTAGACGAAAATTTCCCAGTACCTACAAAAAGTCTACTTGGGAAAATTTTATCTCCTATTATAAGTTCATCATTCATTTTTAGAAATCCCCTAATCTAATTCTGCCCAATTTACGGCTATTTTAAAAAACTTCAAATAGTCTTCGTCTGCAATAGATTTTCTTTTTTTTGCCAGTTCTTCAACTAGCACTTCTGGGGCTCTGCCTCTTAGTTCGTAGACTTCTCTAATGTCTAAGTCCAACAAAGCTCTTGCCCCAACAACCGACATCCCTTTTATTCGCATAAAAGGGCTGTTGAGTGCGTAGTAATCTACTTTCTTTTTCTTTTTAATCAAAGAAATACCTTATTTCAATTTAGCTTCTACAGCCTTTGCTCTAGAATCTGTGCTAAACTTCTTTAGGCCTTCAGCTATGATTAATTTGTTTTGTTCGTTAGTGAATAAAACGTCGCTGTTCTTGCCTAAAAGACCCAAGAAGAATGCGTCAGCATCGTTACGAGCCAAGCCATATCTAACCAACATAATGTTGCTCTTTACGTTTAGTTCAGCATTCATCAAAGCAGTCATATTGTTCTTGATTTTGTCTGATTGCCCCTTAACTACAGCTAGTTCAATGAAGTCATTGAATGCTGATTTGTCGCCTAAAGCAACTGCTTGAGCAATATATTTAAATCCAGCATTAACGTCGCCAGTCTTATATTCAACTATAGCCTTAGTCTTTAGAGCCAAAGTGTTCTTAGGGTTAGACTTTAAAACCTTATCTACTGCTTCGCCAGCTGTTGTCCAATCAAATGATAAGATAGCAACTCTTGCAGGAACTAAGATAGCGTCGCCAGACCAAATTTCAGGTCTGTTCTTATATAGATTATAAGCAGTATTTAATGCGTCAATCTTTGTAGTCTTTAATATTTCGTCTAAATTTAAGCTAGCGATAACATTTTTAGCAAGAGTTTCATCTTTTACATCTTCGCTAATAGCGTAGATTAAAAGGATATTAGCTGCTTCTAAGTCAGTTTTAGCAAGTTCGCTCAATGGAGCTAAGATAGTCTTAATTTCGCCAATTTGCTTAGAGATAACATATGCACTAGCTAATGATTTTAAAGCTAATTCGTCGCCAGTTGCAGCAGCAGTTTTGTAAAGAGCTATAGATTGAGCAGCGTCGCCCTTAATCATTGCAATAGAAGCCAAGTTACGAATTGCAGCGATATTAGCTGGAACAGCCTTAGTGTGCTTTAACAAAAGAGCTTCGCCTTCATTTACCTTACGAGAACTCATATAAGCCATAATTACAGGGAACAATTCTTCGTCTTTGAAGCTTGCTGGGTTTGCTTCATAATTAGCAATTAAGTCTGCATTTGCTTGAAGGTTTGTATAAATAGCAGGAGACTCAAATTTTTTGAAGTCAGAAAAGTTAGCTCTATCTTTTAGGAACTCAGGGCTTTGAGCGTTTAATGATGCAGCTAGGGTTAATATTGAAGCTAGTAGTATTATTAATTTTTTCATTTTTATTTTTTTTATTATTATTCTAATATTAGGTGATTTCTAAAAATTGGCAATTGTAGCTTATCTAAGTGCAAAAACAAAGTTTTTGCTTTCTTGAAAAAAACCAATTTTTAGAAATCACCATTGATTAAATTTAGTCGTTTACTTTAATCTAAGAATTACTTATCTTGTAAGTCCATAAATTTGTATAAACCTAATATAGCAAGATGACATTCTATTCGACGATTTGCAAGCCATTTTTTAGGTAAAAGTGATAAACTTCCCCCAGTGAAGATAGTTTTAGTAGAAATATCCCCATTTTTAAAGTAATCTTTGGCAATATCGGCAACTATTGCATCTATCATATAGCATAGTCCCTTTACGCAACCTACCTGCATACACTCTAAAGTATTCTTTCCTACATTCATATCCCAGTCAACTTGCATAGAGTCAAGCAGTGGTAACAGTGCAGTTTTTTCGTGTAGATATTTTGTAAATGCTTGTAGCCCAGGGGAAATTGCACCTCCTGCATAGTTATAATTTTCGTCTACAAAGTCTACAGTAATTGCAGTACCCATATCTATAGATATAAAGGGAGCTTTAAAAAATGTCATAGCACCAAGTGCGTCGGCTAGTCTATCGCCTCCAACTTCCTCTTTATTTTTGAGGTCTATGCCTAAGGGGTAGGTCTTGTAGTTTAGCTCGTAGCTTTTGATTGCTAAGCTTTCTAGTAAGGCTCTAAGCTTGTTCGCTTCTCTTGGAACTACAGAGCACCAAGATACGCAGTCGTAAGAGCCTAATAATTCCTTTAAGTTATTAAAAGACTCGCTGAAATTTTCTGTAGCTAAGTCTACATTTTTTAGAATTTTATAATCCTCAGTAATAGCACAATGCGTGCGAGTATTACCCATATCTATACACAAAGCTTTCATAATATACTAACTTCTCCTGCGTTTACTAGGTGTATTTTGTTTTCGCTTTGCTCTAAGAATTTCAATTTAGCAGAATTATCTACACCCAAGCTAAGCCCAACTAGGACATCTTCGCCTTTATTTATACTAACTTGCCTACCTTTCAAGTAGTCTTTCTTTTCAAATTCTTGGGCAAAATTTTCATAATCTGCACTTAGCTTTTCATATACAAGCTTCACAGCCCAAGACAAAGCCAATATAGTATCTTCTATAGCCAAGTTCGAAAGCTCTCTAAGCCAAGCTGGCTCACGCTTGAAGCTTGAACTATCTATAGGCATCTCAACATTAAAGCCTATGCCTATTACCACAGACTCAATTCTGCCATTTTTTGCCTTAGACTCAGTCAATATCCCACAAAGCTTTCTGCCTTGATAATAAATATCGTTAGGCCACTTTATAGCTAAGTCGTGTTCTTCTTTCTCGTCTATAAGCTTTAAGATTTCTATAGCTATAGCACAAGTTAGAATTTCTATATTAAAGTTTTCTGGAACTACAAAGCCAGCAGAATAGAAGATACAATCGCCTTCATTGCCCTCCCATTTTCTGCCTAAACGCCCTCTGCCTGCATTTTGCTTTTTTGCAACTACAGCACAAAAAGGGCTTTTTTCGAGAGCCTTAAAAGCTTCGTCATTGGTAGATTTAACTTCATCAAAGAGACTAAAGTCTATCCTTAAAGCCTTGTGGTGTACCTCTAAAGTAGCTAAATCTAGTTGCATTTTTTACTCGTAGCTTTCAAAGAATGCCTCAGCTTGTTTCACAAAATCATCGCCTTGAGACTTCTTTAATTGTTTTAAAACATCTTTAGCTTGAGAAACGTCGTATTGAGACATAGTAAAGCAAAAATAAGCTTTAATCGGGTTTTTTCTAGTTCCTAAACCATTTATATAACAAGCACCTAAGTTGAACATAGCATTAGGGTTGTCAACTGCAGCTTGTCTGTAATATTTATACATTAAAAGTTGGCTTTTAGGGTCTTTTACAGAACCTTCTTGGAAGATTGCAGCAGTGTGATATGCAGCTTCAGTGTTACCAGCGTCGGCAGCCTTTTTGAAATAATATAAAGCAATTTTTGGGTCTTTATCAACTATAGTGCCATTTAAAAAGTGAGTTGCTAAACTTAATTGAGCATCAATATCTCCAGCGTCGGCACTTTCTTTGATGTTTTCAACGCCAACAAAGAATACACTAGCTGAGCCATTTGAGCTATCTATTTTAACCTTAAAGTCGTCTACAACACTTGTTGCAACAATTTCGCTCTCATCTTTAAAACCCTTAAAGAATTTGCCAGTCTTAGGCTTTTTTACATAATCGTGAGAAGTGTTTTGCATTAGAATTTCGCTTTCAAAATCTTCAAATAGATTTTGAGAAACAACCTTTTCTTGACGTTCTTCCTCTGTTAGATTTCTAGTTGACTCATTTTCAAAACCAGAGAAAAGTGCATCGGCAGCGGTAGGAGCTTGTTCTTCGGCGTGCAAAGAAAAAGCAGTTATCGTTATAAGGATTGCTATGATTTTACGAATTGTTGTTTCCATCTTAAATATATAACAAATAAAATTTATATTTGTTTCAAAGGCAAGTATTAAATAAAAAAATTATCTATTGGAGCTTTTAGGGTCTGCTATATCTCTTAGGGTATCACCTAAGACGCTGAATGCTAATACAGTTAGGAATATTGCTGCCCCTGGGATTAATAACCACCAAAAGCCCATCATCAATACCTTTGTGTCGCCCTGAGCTTGGGCAAGCATTAGTCCCCAAGAGGCACTAGGTTCTTGTATGCCAAGCCCTAAGAAAGATAAGGCTGCTTCGCCAAGTATATATGCAGGTATAGATAACATCGCACTAACTATCAAATAACTTAGCATATTAGGCAAAAAGTGCTTGATAATTATAGTTACAGGTTTTTGCCCCATACTCTCTGCAGCCAAGACAAATTGACGTTTACGCAGCGACAATGACATACCTCTAATAACCCTTGCAGCTCCAGCCCAGCCCAAGACTGAAAGTATTATCACAATCATTGCGTACATTTGCCCACTGTCAAAGTGAGGAGCTAAGGCACTTCGCATAGCTAAAAGTAAGTATAGGGAGGGAACTGCCATTAAAAATTCTAGTATACGTTGGGACACAAAGTCGAAAGACCCCCCGAAATATCCAGACAAGCCTCCAACTAAAAAGCCCAAAACCATCGTAATTGCTATCCCTATAAAGCCTATGCTCAATGAGATTACAGAGCCATAGAGCAATCTTGAAAATACGCATCTACCAGTGGAGTCTGTGCCTAATAGGAATATGCGTTTCGAGTCGTCTGCAGTTCCAAATAGGTGAATATTAGTATTAATTAGCCCTAAGAATTTGTAGGAAGAGGCTCTTTTGAAGAACTCGATTTTAGCCAAGTCGTCTGCTATAATTTCATAATTAGCCCCACTTGGGTCTGTGCGTTCATATTGATATACATAAAAGCCGTCCCACTTTAGTATAACTTTTGTAGGGGGGCAAAATGCCTTAGTTAAATTTTGTTCAGAAGGGCTATAAGGCGAAACGAATTGAGAGAGTAGGGCAAGCAAATACATTATAGCCAAGACGCTAAAGGCAATCGCTCCCTTTTTGCTATTGAATATTTGCCTTAGGAAATTTTTTGCAAAAAATATAACAGCCCAAACTAAGCCTAAAATTATGCAAAGCACAAATAGGCTTAAAGCCACTATAGCTACCCACTTTGCAATTATTAAAGTTACAGCCCAAAGTCCTTGGAAATATTCTGATATTAAAGTTAGCGATATTCCTAAAGAAAAGACAAGTGCTAAAATTATGCTTACAACTTTTACAGGCACTTTTTCATTTTCTAGTCTAATTCTAGGGTCAGCTACAGCCAAGAGTATGTCGGCGATAAGTTGCCCTAAAACCAACATTATGCAGGCAATGACTACTCCTGCCATAACCACAAATTGGTCTTGCTTTAGTATTGCACTATACAACAACTGCCCAAGCCCTGGATAATTCATAACATTTTCTATCAACAAAGCCCCAGAAAGCACCCCACTTAGTGCAAAGCCAAAGGAAGTTATTATAGGATTAATGGCGTTACGCAATATGTGCTTAAGTGCAATCTTCGTCTCAGAAAGCCCTTTTGCCCTTGCTGTAATTACATATTCTTGCTTTGAATAATCTAGGAAATTGCCACGCATAACCCTCATTAAAGAGGCAATTCCTCCAAGAGCTAATACTATAGTAGGCAAGATTAAATGCTTTAAAAAGTCCCAAGCCTTTGCAGGAGCTGGCAAAAAGTCGTACTCAATAGAAGTCTGTCCGCCTGTGGGCAATATGCCACTTATAGCAGCAAAAAGCACTGCGAGTAATGCTAAGAAAAAGTAAGGCACGCTCAGGCTTATATAGGCAAGAAAGCCACTGACTTTATCAAAGATAGAGTCCTTTTTCATCGCAGCTAATGCCCCTAAAGGTATGCCTATTAGATAAGTCAAAAGTAGGGAGGAAAAGGCTAGGGCGAGGGTAGGAACTAGTCTCTGCTTAAGCAGGCTTGACACTGAAATTTTATAACTCCAAGAATAGCCAAAGTCTGGAAAGCCAAGATATATTGGGCTATGCTTTGGCTTTTCGTCGTCGCTTAGCAGATACTTAGTTTTAATAGGCGAAATGCTATTTAGCCACATTGCATATTGCATATACCAAGGCTTATCTAGCCCCAATCGCATTTCTTCTTGCTTTACAATTTCTTGGCTAACATCGGGAGAATTTCTTGCCTCACTTAAAAAGTCCCCAGGGGCAAGGTACATAAGCAAGAATACCAAGGCACTAACTGCAATTAGCATAGGTATTATAGATAAAAACCTTCTTAATATATACTTAATCATTGTCTTGATATAGTTCGTCTAAATTCCAAATTATAGAAGAGTCCTTAGGGATTTTTATATTCTTCCACTTCTTCTTTACGCCAGAATAGCTAAAAGGTGTAGTTAAAAATAGCAGTGGCAACTCTTCTGAAAATACCTCTTGCATTTGCCAAACTATAGCTCTTCGCTTTTCATAGTCCATCTCTGCTTCTTGGGCTAGCATAAGTTCATCTACACGCCTTTCCCAATCTGTATGAGGTGTCTCTTGGCGAGGGTTCCATATATGCAAAAAGCCATCACTCTTATATATAGCCTTGCCTCCAGAGGGGTCGCCTCCTCCTGTGAAGCCAAGCATTACAGCGTCAAAGTCGTATGTATCGTTTACTTTCGAGAGCAATGCCGAAAAGTCTAGGGCAGTAAGCTTTACCTTTATCCCTAAGTCCTTCAAATTTTCTACCACTGTCGTAGATATATTCACAGCACTAAGCGAAGAGTCTGCAATAATCAAAGAAAATTCCACAGCATTTCCATCTTTATCATAGAGTAAGCCATCTTTATAGTAAAAACCAGCCCCCTCTAAAAGCTCCTTAGATTTCTCTACAGAATATGGATATTGCCTTACATTGGGGTTATGCCACCTGACATTCGAGCTACTAATTATGCTATGAGTTTCTGTAGCCCTACCAAAAAACGTGCCTTCAATTAGGTCTCTTCTATTTATAGCGTGCAGTATCGCTTGTCTAAAATTCTTGTTTGTAAACCAAGCGAGCTTGTGTTTTTCTACATAGCTCTTGCCATCGGAGTTTGCTCTTGGGTTTTGATTAAAGGTGATATATTGTATGCCAGAGTCTGCACCTCTATCTATGATTTCAAAGTCGTAGGTCTTAGCAAAGTTCTTAACCCAAGGGTAGTCATTTGCACTGATACTTGCACAATCGCTTTGTCCTGTGGCAAAAAGCACAGTTGCTGTATTTGCATCTGCAACAAATTTGAATATCAAATAATCTATATAAGGCAGGCGTTGCCCAGATTTATCTGCTTTCCAATAGTGAGGGTTTGGCTCTAAAACAAGCCTTTCACCAACTTTATAAGAACTCAATTTAAAAGCTCCTAAGCTCACAATTTCCTCAGGGCTTTCTATAGCAGTCTTGCTCGACCAAGCTTGTCCGAGCGTGCCATCATCAAAGGCTTTTTGTAGTTTATGCTTAGGCAATATATCTAAATATGCAATGTCGTTAATAAATGGAGCATAAATACTTGCAGTCTTAAATTCCACAGTGTAATCATCTATCATTCTATATTTTAGATATTCGCCACCTATAGTATATTGCCCAGCGTCTCGACTTGGATAACGCAAAAGCTCCTTGCCATTTTCGCCTACGATAGGCTTGCCATCTTCGTCTAGCTTAGGGGCAAATATACAGTCAAAGGTAAAAATTATATCATTGGCAGTAAAATCTGCTCCATCGCTAAATTTAATGCCCTCACGCAACTTAAATATATAAGTCTTTTTGTCGTCAAGCATCTCCCACGATTTTGCTAAAGCAGGGATATGCTCTTGCTTAATAGGGTCGTAATCAATGAGTTTGCCTATAGTCCAGCCACTTATATAAGATGAATTTGCGTCTGTCATAAACATAGGGTTAAAAGTCTTTGGCTCGCCATTTATAGTCAATACAAAATAACCCCCATAAGTCCCAACATCACAATCCACTATTTCCACATCTTTAGGCAATTCAAAGTTTTCTCTTTGAAGTTCCACCTTTTCGCTACAGCCAAGTAGGCTAAGCAAAATGCTAATTATAAATAAGTTAAGAGCTTTCTTCATCTTCGCTAGTTTTAGAGCTTTCTTCAGCCTTTTGATTTAAATTCCACTTAGGCTCTAAATTAGGGACATTCAAATCCCACTTAGGCTCTAAAGAGTCTATAGCTTCTTTTTCGGCTAAATAGTCCTCATATAAATCTTCGCCATAGTTTTCTAGTTCATAACTCTCGTCAACTTTATAATATTTTGCGTATTTACTTGAAAATTCGTCTTCGTTTGCTTCCTTTTCAAGTTGCTCAAATTCGTCGTCTGTATCTGCGTTATCCAAGCCCAACAAAGCCTTGTTTTTACGCTCTATAGCAGCGAGTCTAGCCTCTTCACGTTCTTCGGCTTCCTCAGCTTCTTCTTGCTCTTTTTCTTTCTTTTCCTTACGCTTTCTAAGAGTTTCTCCAACAATTAGGGCAAGCTCAAAAAGTACATAAAGAGGCATAGCAAGGGTTAATTGCGTAACAAAGTCAGGAGGCGTAATTACTGCAGCAATAATTACTAATATAAGGATTACCCAACGTCTACTTTTTTTGAGAGTTTCAACATTCAATATCCCTAAGTATATCAATATTACTTCCAAAAGAGGCAACTCAAACGCCAAGCCTATACCTAATATACATAGACATACAAAAGAATAGTAAACCTCAGCATCTAAGAGCATTGTCGTTTGTAAAATATCAGTAGCGAGCCCTGTTGAAAAATATATCCCTAAAGGCAATATGATAAAATATGTCATTAAAGCCCCTAAAAAGAATAAAACTATAGCAGCAAGTACCCCTGGTATAAGAGTAGCTTTTTCTGCCTTGTTCAGTGCAGGAGAGATAAAGCTTGCAATGAAATACGCCATTATAGGCAAGCTTATCGCAAAGCCCCCTAAAAATATCATATATAGTATGATAAAGATAGGGCTTGTTATGCTTGAAATTCTAACTTCTATGTCAGCTCCAAGCATTTCTTTTGCAGTGTTTAATGGACCCATTAAAAAGGCATTCAAGGCATTCAAATAGGGAAAGAAAAAACAGAGAGAGGCACAAGTAATAACTAAGGTAAATAAACACTTAAATATTACCCAACGCATTTCTTCGAGATGCTCAAAAAAAGTCATCTCTTTTTCAGTACTGTTCTTTTCGCTCTTTTCTTCCGACATATCCTAAGAGGCTCTAAGTTGATACTTTTTAGATAAGTCTGCACAAATTGCATCGAAAATCTTTGCAACTTCTTCAGTCTTTAGCGTTCTATCTGTAGCTCTAAATGATATAGAAAAGGCTAGGCTCTTTTTGTTTTCGCCAAGATTGTCGCCCTCATAAGCGTCGAATATATCAACTTTATCTATTTCGCAAACTCCCTTTGCCTTTTGGGCTGCCAATTTTGATATTTCAAATACCAAGCTTGCTGCCTTTATGTCTCTATCGACGATTAGTGCCAAGTCTCTAGTACTTGAAGGGAACAAACTGAAGCTTTGGAATTTTTCTATAGATTTTTTCCTATTGCAAACGTCGCTCTTTAAAATGATTTCGCCAGCAAATACAGGGCAGTTAATTCCCATATCTCTCAACATAGCCAAGTTCAATGCTCCAAATTCTATGCTATATCCCTCTCTTGAGTAGATACCAGCTTTACCTGCAAAGCCTTCTTCAAATATAACATTGTCGTTAGCTTCGAGGTTAAACCTATCTATATTTAATAGGCTCATAATGTCTGTTACATACTTTTTAGCTGTGAACAAATCAGAGTTTTCCCTTGATTTCCATTGCTTGCCTTGAGTGCTTTGACAAAATACAAAGGCAACAGACATCAATTCAGTAATTTCGCCCTTTGTTGCTCTAAACACTTTACCTTGTTCGAAAAGACCCTTGAAAGCGTTTTGTGCGTCTAAGTTCAATCTAAGAGCGTCGAGCAAGCCATCGAGTAGGCTAGGGCGAATGCAGTCTTGGTCGCTAGTTAGTGGATTATCGAGCTTAAGCGTCTCTATATCTAAACTAGGGTGTAGCTTTTCGCAGACTTTAGAGTCTCTAAGCGTATAGTGTTGGCACTCGTTAAATCCATTATAAGCAAGTAAGTCAGCAACCTTAGTTTCGAATTGATAAGTCTTGTCATCATCTCTAAAAGTAGCCTTTGTAGTTACTCTAACTTCAGGTATTTTATCTGAGCCAAAAATTCTAATAAATTCTTCAACTAGGTCTATAGCCCTATCTACTTCTGCTCTAAATGAAGGTACTAATACGCTATATTTTTCGCCTAAGTCCTCAACAGTGAAGCCCAATGCACTAAATACGCTAATTAGATCTGCTTTAGCAACTTCAAAGCCAAGCGTGTTTTCTAAATAAAAATGTTCAAGCTCTATAGTTCTATCGCCTCTTGGAGCTTTGCCTACTATATAAGGGTCGCCTTCTTTTACTCCACCTGCAATCTCTATCAACATATCAACAGCTCTTTGGCTTGCTTTAAATACGCCAGCAGGATCAACGTCTCTAGCAAATCTATAAGAAGCGTCAGTGTGTATATTCAACTTTCTTGAAGTGGCTCTAACATTGCCTGAATTGAAATAAGCAGATTCCAATATAATGTCAGTAGTGTCGCTCTTAACTTCAGAGTTTTCGCCTCCCATAACCCCAGCTAAGCCTATAGCAGTTTCGCCATTGCAAATTAGCATATTTAGAGGGCTAAGCTTGTGTTCTTTAGAATCTAAAGTCTTTAGAGTTTCGCCTTCTTTTGCTTGGCGTATAACAATCTTCTTTGTAGAAATATCCTTTGCATCAAAGGCGTGTAGAGGTTGCCCATACTCCATCATAACGTAATTAGTAATGTCTACTACGTTATTTATAGGACGCAAGCCTATAGCCTCTAAATCACGCTTAAGCCAATCAGGACTTTCTGCAACTTTCACGTTACGCACTGCAACTGCTGTATATAAAGGGCAGTTCTCAGTTTCTACAACAAGGTTTTCTAGCAACTCAGATGTAGGGCGAGTAAAGTAATTTGTATGACTAGGTTCTATAACAGTCAACTTCTTCTTGAAGTAGGCAGCTAAGTCTCTTGCTATACCTATGTGGCTGAGGCAATCGCCCCTATTTGCTGTTAGCTCTATTTCAAATACAGTATCTGTGTCTGTAAATATGTCGTTTATAGGAGTGCCAACGCTCAAAGACTCGTCTAAAATCAATAAGCCACTGTGGTCTTGCCCCATACCCAATTCTCTAGCAGAACACATCATACCATTAGACTCAACGCCCCTAAGCTTTGATAACTTAATTTCAAATACGCCATCTTCAGCAGGCAACTTTGCCCCTATCATAGCCACAGGAACTTTGTCTAAAACCTTATAGTTACTAGCTCCACACACAATTTGTATAGGCTCTTTATCAGCAGAAACCTTTACCATACATACTCCAAGCTTGTCGGCGTTAGGGTGTTGGTCTCTACTTAGAATTTGCCCAACAACTAAGTTGTCTATTTGAGGCATACCCAAAGTTTTAACGCTTTCAACTTCTAAACCTATCATAGGCAAAGCTGTAGCAATTTCTTCTACAGAAACATCGCTTAAATCTATATACTTATTTAGCCATTTTAAACTTATATTCATAAAAATTTTTACCTATCTTGCTGAAAATTGTTTTAAGAACCTTATGTCATTCGCATAAAAGTGCCTTATGTCGTCTATAGAGTGCATAAGCATTGCAACTCTTTCTACACCCAATCCAAAGGCATAACCTGAGTATACTTTGCTATCTATACCTACGTTTTCAAGCACGTTAGGGTCTACTAGACCACAGCCCATAATCTCTATCCATTTATTGCTTAGCTTTCCCATATCAGGACTCATAAAGTCCACTTCAAAGCTAGGTTCTGTAAATGGGAAAAAGCTAGGGCGAAGCCTTGTTTTTGCTCCCTCTCCAAAAAGTTCCTTAAACATATAGTCTAAAACAGCCTTAAGGTCAGTTAGACGAACGTCCTTATCTATATACAAGCACTCAAGTTGGTTGAAATTTGCAGAGTGAGTTGCATCTACTGTATCTCTACGAAATGCACGACCAGGGGCAATAATACGCACAGGTGCAGACTCTTTTAACATAGTTCTAATTTGAACTGTAGAAGTATGACTTCTCAAAAGATAAAATTCTTGCTCTTTCTTATTTATATTAGTGAACTTTGCGTTCGCTGGCATAAATAGCGTGTCTTGAGCATCACGAGCAGGGTGGTCTTTAGGGGTATTTAGTGCGTCAAAGCAGTACCACTCAGTGTCAATATCTGTAGCTTGAGCAACAGTAAAGCCAATTTTTTTGAATATATCACAAATGCGTCTAACAGTTTTAGTTAGTGGGTGAAGAGTCCCTTGAGGAGCGTCGATATTAGTTAAAGTTATGTCGAATTTATCCCCAAGAGCCTTTTGCATTTTAGCGTTTTCAGCAACAGTATAAGCCTTAGTTATCGCTTCTTCTATGATATTTTTAGCTTTATTGATTAACTTGCCTGCATTACGCTTGTCTTCTACACTTTCTAAAGAAGGTATAGTTTTAACCAAAGCAGTTAGTGAGCCTTTTGCTCCAGTGAATTTTGCAGATACTTGTGAAATTTCTGCTGAAGTTGTTGCAGTTTTAATTTTGCTTTCAAATTCAGCGATTATTGCGTTTATTTGTTCTTCCATAATAAAAGTACAAATATCTCAAATAATCCACAAAATCTCAAGCTTTTTTTAGTATAGGCTTCTAAAAATAGTTAATTGCCAATTTTTAGAAGCCCAAAAGAAAAATTAATTTTCAATTTTCAATTAGCCTAAAGCTTTTCTATATTTACATTCTTAAACAAAAGGTAGCCACCTTCGCTTTGTAGGGCAATGTGTCCAGATTTTTCTGTAGAAGTTGTCTCATTTTGCAAAGAGCCATTTATATATACTTTTATATTGCCATTTTCGCAGATGATTTCAGCTTTATTCCATTCACCCAAAGGAAGTTCTGTAGTTGGATTTTGCATTTTTACAGATTGCATACCCTTGCGAACTGTGCCATTTGGTCTTTTTATATCAATAAGAGGGGCGTTCATAAGTATAAAGTCGCCAGCTTTGCCAGACATAAGTTGACATTCCACACAAGATGGCCAAACCTTCTTTTCGCCAGTCAAATATAGAAATACGCCACTATTAGTTTTGCCTTGAGGCATAGACCACTCTAAGCTTAGCTTAAAATTGCTATATTCTTCTTTAGTATAGATATATCCAAAAACTTTGCCTGTTACATTTAATACGCCATCTTTCATAAAGAAGATGTCCTTAGAATTTGCAACTTCTTCTTTAAAAGCGTAGTCCCAATTAGATAAATCATTGCAGGCGAGTAAATTGGTTACGTTGTCCTTAGAGCAACAAGTAGAGCAAGAGTCCTCTGTAGACTTACAAGAAGTTAAAAGAAAAAGTGAAGCTAGAGATATTAAAAATGTTTTTTTCATAAATATAATATATCTCTTGACTCTTTTAGATGTCAATATTTAAAAGGGCTTTCTTACTTATATGTGCTTTTTTTAAACAAAATGCTTTACAATTGAAGTCATTTATATAAAATGCACTATATAAATTTATATATGTCTATATGAAATTCGCTATATAGGCAATTCCCTACTTATACTAAAATTTACTTAATAACATAATGACAAAATCAAAGAAATTACCTCTAATACTTAAAAAGAAAAAAGCATTCGCACTAGTGATGTCCTTGTTTTTAATGGGTTTCTTAGTTGTTTTGGTGCTAACTTTATCTGCTATAGTTCAGATGGAATTACGCTCGTCTAAGCAAACTATTTTAGACCAAAGGGCAAAGCAAGCTGCTAAGTTTGCAGCACTTCAAGCCTTAGGTGAAGTTCAAAAAGCATTGGGACCTGACCAACGTATAAGTGCAAACGCCTCTATTTTAGACACTAAGCTAAATTCTGTATTCGATGAGCTTGAAGACGACACAGCTTATAAGTTTTGGAATTACGACCCAGCTTTTAATAGAAATGAAATAACTCAAATAGATGGTATTGCTAACCCACATTGGCTTGGCGTATGGGACTCTACTCCTGGTATATACCCTATGCCTCGTGCTGCAGCTGAAGATAGATCTGATTATTCAGACAGAGTCTTGCACTATGCTGCAAACTTCTTAGTTTCTGGTAATATTACAATCAAGAGAGAAACTCCTCTACCTGAAGATACTTTGCAACTAAGCTATAACCCAGTAGATACGCTAACTAGGGATTATATAAATATGCTTAGGAAAAATTCTATCACTGACGAAAGTGGCGACTATAACACTAGTACTATGAGAGTGCGTGTGCCTTTGGTAACTATACCAAAAACTACAGAAATGGAGTCTAGGTCTTTCTTAGAAACAAGAATAGCTTGGTGGGTTTCAGATGAGTCTCAAAAGGCATCTATAGGTGCATTGGCGACCGAAGAAGCTTTTGAAGTTATAGAAGATGACGACGACAGAAAGACTTTTATGCAGGCTTTGCCTTATAAAAATGGTATGGAAGCTTTGTCAAGAAGCTCTTCTAGCTCAGGTATATTTGAAATTGATTTAAATAATAGCGACGAAAGAGATTATGTAAGAAGAATAAATGAGCTTTCTCAATTAGACTTGTTGACGTCTATTTCATCTTTTAGTGCAGGTAAATTATTTTATAATAGTGTGTCTATGAGTACAAAGGGCTTGCCTGTAAATGTGCGTAATGGTGGTTTAAAGAAAGACTTAACAGTAGGTTTGTATGCGACTAATCCTATAGATTTAGAAACAGATGCAGACTTTTTTGATAGACCTATAGGCGTTGAAGGTTATGATAGATACTTGACTAATCCTACTGAAAGTGGAATAAAGAGATATAATGTATTTGAGGAAAACTCTTTAAATTCAAATAAAAAGGGACATATGTTTGGTCCTCAAGACGTAGACCAAACTGATAGGTCTTATATGACTTTAGACTATAGCATTCCTTCTTCTAAGACTGACGACGCACTAGCTCCTGACAATCAAGAAGAGCATATGGACCCAGGTGGTCCTTTGTGGGACTCTTTGAGAGATTACTATAATAATAGGGTAAAGAAAGATGGCTCAGACGCTTATGCTACTACAGAAGAAAATGGCTATGCTACTAAAATTAGGGTAAAGACTGACGTTACTTCAGGCTTTTCGCCAGTGGTACTGCACTATCAATTAATGCTTATGCCTGCTTTAACTGAATATGGCAAGGGCTATGGCGTTAGAATATATTTAATACCTATAATCGTATTGTGGAACCCTTATGATGTTGATATAAAAGAAGGTACAACTTATGCTTTCAGGCACGGGGGAACTCAAGCTTCAATCTTTGGCGACTTTAGAGTTGCTATAGGTTACAAAGATGGCGATGAATTTAAGGCTATAAGAGATATTAGAACTGAAACTATGCCTCGTCCATTGCCTAATTTGGCAAATGTTGGTAAGGCTTGGTATTCATATATGAGTGAAAAGAGTGCATCTAATCCTTATTATACTGCAGCTTCATCATCTTCAAGTGGTATATTTAGCTCTTTATATGGCTCGACTGCAAAGAATATAAATTTCTACAGGCTTCTAACTTTCTCAAGTCAAGTTGCAAATTATACAAGCTTAACTTCTAATGGATATAATGATGGTCAAAATACTGTTAAAACAGGTTATGACGATTATGCTTATCCATTTAATAAGTCATATTTTGGCTATGGTAATTGGAGATATGAGGACACTCAAGAGCTTGTTAAGGGAGTTGAAGACACTACAAATCCATATTTTCCTACAGCTTCTCCTAGTATTAATGACACTGGTTTAGTTAGAATTTACCACAAAGTTGATGCTACAACTCGTAGCACTGACGCAGATGGTAAGAGTATGGTAACAAATGATTTAGCTCAAACTCCTTTGTCTATAGAAATCCCAGAATGCTATTATTTATCAAGTGAGTCATTCTTTTATAGAAAGCTCTATTTGAATAATGTGTTGTATTCATTGGCTTGGACTGGTCAGTATAAATTATCTGAAGGTGGTTCAACTGACTATAGTGAGTCTACTGCAAGAACTAAGATGGCTGCAGGAAATGCCGACTCTTCTTTGCGTTTCTTAGTTAAGTGTACTGAAAAGTTAGAAGCAGGGGCTGCTAGAATATATACTTTAAAGAAATCTGTGCCTTATCACTATGAGTTCAATGGCTCTCGTGGTTATGCAGGTGATTTCGAAGAAGCCTATGATAATGATGATTGGTGCTTAACTGAAGGTGTTGAAATTTCATCTATAGGTGGTTTCTTTGTAGATATAATGCACCCAGAAAGAACTTATTTAGCGTCTACTTCAAATTCTTATGGCACAGCGGTAAGACCAAGTTATAGTGCGTCTATGATTAAGGAAGTTGAGTTAGACCCTCAAGCAAAGTGTAGCTATGACTCTATGGAATTGGGCGTGTTATTCACTTTAGATGGTAGTCGTAACTGGTGTTTCTCTGACGATGCTGAAAATCCTGACAATAAAAATATCTCTAAAAATGACATTTATATAGACGTAGACAAGTGGAATATGCCAGCACAAAACGCCTTAGCTCATATAACTCCTTGGTATGCAAGGGCGACAATTTTCAATAATAACCCTTGGGTTCGTGCAGGTGAGAAATCTTCTGCAGGTGGTTTTTCTGCTTCAGACCAAAGCGACGTTAGGTTCATTCACGGCACTGCTTCTACTGAATATCAATCTGAGGCTGGGCATTGGGCAAATTCCTTGAGTATGTGGAATTACGATGATGCCAAAACTACTATTAGCAATACTTATCATTACTATAAAGATGAAGATGGAGCAGTTTACGAAAAGCCTTTCCAAGTATTAAAGAGATACCCTATGGTTAAAAATCAAAGTACTCCTTTGGTTAAATCTCAATCTTTCCCAGACCCTATAAGAACTGTAGATGGTTGGGTTGCAGGTGCAACCGAAACAAGTGCTACACATTTTACTTGGAATGCTTATTTTCAAAGTGAGTATCAAATGGCAGCTGTCTATGGCAATGATTATGGCACTACAGATGGCTATCCATCTGGTACATCTGAAGACTCTGATGGCAATGAATATTCATCTAATAAGGTAACAGATGCGACTAATCCTGCATTAATAGAGCAAGGTTTGTTCTCAGATAGCGGGGCTTCTTATTCATCAAGTGCTACTTCTTATACTACTACTCAAAATCTAAATTATGCAGTTCACACTGGTTATTCTTCCGAAGTAACCTTAACTGAATTTGGCGACTTAGATTTAGATAAGGGAGCAAGAGACAAAGTTAGAGCTAAGAATAGACCTATAAATATTGGATTGTCTAACAGAAGAACTGTTTACGATGGTTATTATAGAAACATAATGGCTTATGTAAATGAGCAAATTCAAACTATAAATACAGATAATAACACCGACTTTGCTCTTTATTCAGACTCAGACGACGACTATGAAAAGTTCTTAGAAGATATGGATTTATTAGATAAGTACGATGGCTTATCTTGGGTGTGGGAAGATCCTTACTTCTTGTTGGCTAATCCTAGAAGAATTTCTTTGGCTCGTTGGGCTGATGAGGGCTTGTATGGCAATTCATCTGACGTTCCTACTCATTTAAGTGCAGACAATTTGCCTAAGGCTATACAACCAAATAGCATAAGTGCATCTTCTCAAGAAGGCTTGAGCTTAGACGATATAAAGGAAAAGGTTGTTATAGTTGAAAGTATCCACGCTTACAGACCTGTAAGTAACGAATTGGCAAATGCAAATACTGATGAGTTCTTCTATCAATATCAATTTAAGTTCCCTTGGCTAAATCAATCAAATGTATCTGCTAAAAACTATGCTGATTTAGGAAAAGCTGATAAGGATTATGATATTGCTGCTTTTGGTAATGCTGGTACATTTAGACCTAAGGCTTACGGAACAAATAACACAAGACATAGTAGCTCATATATTTACTCTTTTGGTGGTATAGAAAATTCATCTATGTTCCACTCAACTGAGTCTTATGGCGAAAAGAGCGATGGTGGCAATGACAGAATTGACGAGTGGGTGTCTTACTATATAGACAGATTTAACAACTCTAAGGGCGATGGCGAAAACCCATATCCTCAAGTTCAAATAGGTCCTGATGTCTTTGCTGAAACTGGTTATAAGTATACTTTAAGGCGTATATTGCGTAGCTATGAGGCTGTTACAAGCCCTGCGGACTTATCTACTGCCGACCTTTCTTTTGGTACAGAAGCTAGCCGAAGCTGGGGTGTAGGAACAGGTACTTCAGATATATACTATCCAAATAACACTATTGCTTCTTCTTATGCTCCTATGCGTATTGCTCCTGAAAGACAGTACGACTTCATCTGGCGAGATAGCCACGTTAGTGGATATTATTACATAGGTAAAAACAAAACTACTATAGATGGTACTATGGCTGATACTGAAATTATACGCCATAGTTACGATATGACTTGGTTGTTGAATGACTTGATTTGGGACGAATATTTCTTCTCTGCTCTTCCTTATAGAAGCACAGAGCAAGACGACTTGGATAAGTATTATGAATATTTAATTCCTAAAAATCCAAGAATTGAGTATATAAATAAGTATAAAGATAGAGTTTACACTAGAATTAACGACGAAATGGCGTCGATTGACTCTAAGGTAGAAGATAGCAATGACTTAGATTATGACTATGATGCGAATGCTTCAAGGTTCTGGATTAATGGTGCATTTAATGTAAATTCTACTAATATAGATGCTTGGAAAATGATTTTGGCAACTAGTTTTGGTAATGAAATTTATGGCTATGACGAAACTTATAAGAGTGCTAGTGGCGATGGTAAAGCACCTTTCCCAAGAAATGGTATGCCTTATACAGCTGAAGAATTTGACGAGCAAAGTGTAGTTGCTAACGAGCAAAAGGCTATGCAAGGTTATAGAGCTTTAGACAGAGAAGAGCTTGAAGAGTTGGCTATGTCTATGGTTGAGAATATCAAGGATAGAGGTCCTTTTTTCTCATTGGCTGACTTTGTAAATAGATCTGTTGAGTTGCGTTCTGCTGAAATGAGAAAGATGGGTACTGACGATGGCGGCGACTTATACGACTTATCTGAAGATATTTGGGCAGACCCTCAAGCAGAGTACGACACTATAAATGAAAATATAGACGAAATCAATTCTGCTAATGACTTCTACTTGAGGCAAGACCATATGCAAAAGGGTGTAATTCAAGCTGCTATAGATTTAACTACTATAAATCAAGCATTCTTTAATGACGCTTATTTGATTGACTTTGAGCTTGAAAATACTTCTTTAAATTCAAGATATACAAAGATTTCTAGCAATAGCGACTATGCTGCACTTAATACTGTATTTTATAGTGCTTGGCAATCATTGACTATTGCAACTCTTGAGACTTATTGGTCAAATTGGGCAGACCCTAGAAATGTTTGGGAAAACTATAGAGCTTCTCTTGGCTCAAGCTTGGCAGGGGCACCTACTTATTTAACTCAAGCAGATATTTTAAAGCAAATTGGTTCTTTCATAACAGTTAGAGGCGATACTTTTAAGATTAGAGCTTATGGCGAAATACGTAACCCACTCACTGACGAAATTGCAAGTAAGGCTTGGTGTGAACTGCTAGTTCAACGTTACCCTGAATATATGGACGCTGACGACAATGTTCCTACAGATGTTAACAACAGAGATAAAGAACTTGGCTATCAAGGTATAGAAGAGTACGACGAAGTTTTGGAATACTTAGAATATAACCCTGCGAACAAGTACTTGGGTAGAAGGTTTAAGATAGTATCCTTTAAGTGGTTGTCTGAAAGAGAAATCTAAAGAGGAACTTCTAAAGTCTAAACACAAAAAAGGCTGGTTTTCAATTACGAAAGCCAGCCTTTTTTTGCGATATATTTTATAGATTTATTAAAGGTGAGTTCTAAAAATTTATAGAGCGTTTTAGAGGAGGAAGCTTTAATGTTTTGTATGCACAAAATAGAATTAAGCAATAGCCAATTAGCTCTAAGTTTTCTTCGCAAAGTATATAAAAATTAGTGTTTCCTTTTTCAAGCCATTGTCCAAGTTGAAGGAATACAAATGAAAGCCAAAGCAAGATGCCTCTCTTTGAAAATAGCAATTCTATAGTTTTTATGATGTAGTGTTTATAATTTTTCAAAGCCCCAATTAGTGAAATAGCTATAAGAATAATTGCAGTTATAGTTCTGCCTGTTCCACTAAAGATATATTTCACATAGTCTGGAACGTCCATATGTTTTACGCCAAGTTCTCTTAGAATGAATATATAGAAAATGGCAAAAAAGCACATAGAAATCCATCTTTCATTGTTGTTATTTTTAAAAGTTGCAACGAGGTACATAATTGAAACTCCAACTAGAACTATGACTTGAGAAAATTCCAAGATGCCATTTTCTTCCAAAGAAAGAGGTGGATTTCTTTTTAGAATAGCCACCTCAACAACAGAAAAAATAAATGCAGAAAGTGCAATTATTGCGAGAAAAATTGTGGAAATGTTTAGTATTGGATGTTTCATTAAATCCAATTAGGGCAAAGCAAGCAGAAAAGAGCAAGCATATTATACTTAAGTTGGCTCTTTAATTTATATAGACCAAAAGCTAATTTGGGGTATATTCGGCTTTGGGCTTTTGATTATACAAGCTGGTTTTAGCTTGTTGGGGTCGACTTTGTTGAGGTATTTATCTTGCCCAAAAAAGAGCAAATTGCCACGTAGCACAAGTTGCTTTGTGGCTTTATCTATCCAAATAGAGCAGTTGTAAGTATTTCCAGTGTCAGGGTTTAGGACTGTGCCTTGGGTGTATTTATCGCCAGATTTTTGCAAATTCCAAATTATATCTAAGCCACAAAGGGCAGGGCTGTTTGCAATGCCTGTAGCCTTATTGATTTTTAGGGCAGGCGTATCTATAATTTCGCCTTTCTCGTTATAAATTGCCACAACTTTGCCAAAGACTAAATTATTGTATTCGTAGATTAAAAGTGCAGTTTGTGGATTTTTTGTGCCAGAAAAGTCTATTTGCCAATAGCCAAAAAGGTTTTCGGCAAAACATCTTAGAGCTAAAATAAAAATCGCACTTATAAATATAATCTTTTTCATATATATTTTTTTCGTACTTTAATATTCTTATTTAAGGCTTTACATTGAAGTATTTGTTTTGTAGTATCTTTACTTATGAAGAAAAAAATTGTATTTTTAACTAGCTTATTTTTGTCCTTGTCGACTTTTGGTGCAGATGGCAATATTGATATTTCAAATCCAGAAAATGTTGTGGTAAAAGATGTTAATGTCTTGCCAGAACCTGATTTAATTCTTACATACAAAAAGGTAGACGAAGCAAAGATAAAGGATATTAAGATGAAAATCTATTATCCTAATGGGGTAAAGCCCAAAAAGCCTTTGCCTGCTGCAATTTTCTTCGGCGGAGGTGGCTGGAATTCTGCTAACGCAAAACAGTTTTCGATGACTTCTAGGGTGCTTGCAGACTTGGGTATGGTTTCTATTTTTGCAGATTATAGAACTAAAAGCACAATGGGTAGAGATGCCCCTGATGTATGTGTTGAAGACGCAAAAAGTGCTGTGCGTTATGTTCGAGAAAACGCTGCAGAATTGGGGGTAAATCCTGATATGATTGCAACTGGTGGTGGCTCTGCTGGTGGACACGTTGCAATTGCGACTGCTCTTTTAGATAAATTCGACTCGCCTAAGGATAATTTAGAGATTTCTTGCAAACCTAATCTCTTGCTTTTGTATAACCCAGTTATGGATAATTCAGAATATGGTTATGGTTACACTAGGGTTAAGAAGCTTTTTCCAGATATATCGCCTTTCCACAATTTAACTAAGGACGTGCCTCCTTCTCTAGTTATGGTAGGTACGCTTGATACTCTATGCAAGGCAGAGATGTGCAAAAAGTACAAGGAATATTTAGATGCAAATGGCGTGGATTGCCAATTATATATCTTTGAGGGCAAAAAGCATAGCTTCTTTAACCCTTGGAGTGGCAAGGATATTTATCTTGAGGTTACAAATAAGGTCATCGCATTCTTGCGTAAACACAAATATTTAAACTAATTATTTAACAAAATTAAAATATGAAAAACAAAAAAACATTATTACTAAGTGTATTATTAACTTTATCGACTCTAGCTTTTGGCGGGGATAAAATCCTTATGTGTGGCTCTGGCTGGAAGTCTATAGCCCTTTTGGATAAGGACGCTAATAGCTTAGATTGGAGCTACGATATTGAAAATGCAGGCGAATTAAATTCAATTTGCCTAACTAAAGATGGCAATATCGCTGTTACAAACAAGAAGAACTTAATGGTTTTAGATAAGAAAACGAAGTCAGTTTTATGGACTTTTGATGGCACTGGTAAAGAAGAAGTTCATAGCGTTTCTTTGCTTGATAATGGCAACTTGCTTGTTGGTATATGTGGACTTCCTGCACGTATCGTTGAATTAGATAATAGTGGCAAAATTGTAAAAAATATCAACTTTGACAGTGGCTCAGCTGCAATTCACCCTCAATTTAGACAAATAAGCGTTGCAGGCAATGGCAATTATATTGTGCCTCTATATAGTGGCAAGGCGTTCTTGGAAGTAAACGAAAAGGGCGATGTTGTAAATAAGGTCGATATGCCTATGCCTTTGTTCTCTGCTATGAAGCTTAAAAATGGCAACTTATTATTATCTGGCGAAGGTCCAAGAGCTAATAAAAAGCAAGCTCAAGCAGCTCCAGTAAGCAATGCTAGAATAGTTGAATATAGCCTAAAAGATAAGAAAATCGTACGTACTATAGATGGCGATAGTGTAGAGGGGCTTAGTGTTTTATTTGCTTGCCAAATCAAAGAACTAGACAATGGTAACTTATTGATTACTAATTACAATGGACACTCTAAAGACAAAACTCAACCTAAGCTTTTTGAAATCGATAAAAACAACAAGCTAGTTTGGAAGATAGACCCAAGTATTAAGGCAAACAACATTACAGGCACTTATATAGTTAAATAAAACTTTTAAAATAAAAAAATGAAAAATAAAAAATCATTACTTATACTTAGTATATTAGGAATTTCTTCTCTCGTTTTTGGGGGAGATAAAATCCTTATGGCAGGCTGTGGCTGGAACTCTATTGCTCAAGTAGACCAAGAAACAAACAAGCCTGATTGGGTTCATCAAGTTGATAACTTTGTGGAAATGAACTCTATTTGCCAAACAAAAGAAGGCAATATCGCTGTTACAAATAAGAAAAATTTGCTCGTTTTAGACAAAAATACTAGAGAAGTTTTATGGACTTTCAATGCAGAAAATAATGACGAAATTCACAGCGTTTCTCTCTTGAAAAATGGCAACTTAGTTGTGGGTATGTGTGCTAATCCTTCTCGTATTATAGAGTTAGATAGCAAGGGTAATATCGTAAATAACATTAATTTTGAGTCTGGTTCAAAGGCAATTCACCCTCAGTTTAGACAATTATCTTTGGCTGAAAATGGTAATTATATTGCACCTTTATATGGAGGTAAGGGCTTTTTAGAAATCGACAAAAAGGGTAATGTTGTAGAAAAAGTTGATATGCCTATACGTCTTTTTGCCTCAACTAAACTTAAAAATGGCAATTACTTGCTATCTGGCGAAGCAGCTAAGCTAAACGCAAAGGAAACAGCAGCAGGAGTTGTTCAATCTGACATTAGAATAATTGAGTATAGCCCAAAGGAAAAGAAAATCGTACGCACTATAGATAAAAATAGCATAGATGGCGTGGAACTTTTGTTTATTGCAAGTATCATTGAAAAAGACAATGGCAACTTGTTAATTACAAACTTTAATGGACACTCTAAAGACAAAAAACAATTAAAGCTTTTTGAAATCGACAAGAACAACAAGCTAGTTTGGAAGCTAGACGAAAGCTTCAAACCAAAGAATATCACAGGTATTCATTTAGTTAGGTAAAAGGCGACTTATTAAAATTGGTTTTAATTAGGAAGCAAAAACTTTGTTTTTGCACTAAGATGAGCCACAATTGCTCTTTTTAGCCTATTTTTATAAGCCCCCTAGGTAAAAAGCGACTTATTAAAATTGCTTTTGAAAAGTTCAAAAAATAATTAATTGTTAATTTTTAGAACTCAACATTTAATTAAAACTTAATGGCTGCAAATCTAGTGTAGCCGTTTAAGTCAGAGAAAGACTCATAGTTTAAGTTTAATTGGGCTGTGAGTTTTTTTATGCTTGGACTGTGGTCTATACCTGTTTCTAAAAAGAGGTAGCCACCTTTATTTATATATTTTGAAGCTTCTTTGATTATAAGCTCTACGTCGCTAAAGCCTTTATTGTCAGCAACAAGGGCGTTTAGTGGCTCATAGACTTTAACTTCGTCTTGGGCAGTTTCGTATTCATCTTGAGTGAGATAAGGAGGGTTTGATATAATTAAATCAAATTTGCCTTCTACATTTTCATACCAAGAAGATTGCACAAATTCTACATTTGAAATGCTATTTTTTTCTGCATTTTCCTTAGCTAAACTAAGTGCCTTTTCGCTTAAATCTACAGCTACAACTTTTCCATTCTTAAAGTGGCTCGCCATACTCAAAGCTATAGCCCCAGTTCCTGTACCTAAGTCTAAGATATTCAAGTTTAGAGTGTCGTCTTTAAAGTATTCTTCGCAAATAACTTCGCACAAATACTCAGTTTCGCTACGAGGGATAAGGGCATCTTTTGTGCTTTTAAGCTTTAGCCCAAAGAAGTCGACTTCGCCAATAATATGTTGAAGAGGCTCACGTTTTGCCCTACGTTTTACGTATTCTCTATATAGGGAAATTTCGTTTTCAAGCATTGCTTTGTCGAACTTCAAAAAGAGGTCTAGCCTCTTACATTTGAGTACATCACAAAGCAATAATTGAGCGTCTAAGCGAGGATTAGGAACATTTTTGCTCTTAAAAAACTCCTCAGTCTTATTTAAAATTTCCAATACAGAAATTAGCATATTAAGCTTCGTTTTCCATTAAAGCTTGTATTCTACTAGAATAATCTGCCTCTTCGAGAGCCTTGATTATATGCCCTATATCGCCGTCCATAATTTGATTTAGCGAATATAAAGTTAAGCCAATACGATGGTCTGACAATCTGCCTTGAGGGAAGTTGTAAGTTCTAATACGCTCAGAGCGGTCGCCAGAACCAATTTGTTCACGTCTATTTTTTGCGTATTTCTCAGACTCTTGTGCTTGCTTTTGCTCTAATAAACGAGACCTTAAAACCTTCATAGCCTTTTGCTTATTTTTAAGTTGAGACCTTTCGTCAGCACACTTAACAATCATACCTGTTGGTTTATGCAAAATTTGAACAGCAGAGTCAGTTGTATTTACACCTTGTCCACCAGGACCACTTGCACGTGCTACTGAAATTTCAAGCTCAGATGGGTCTATTTGTATATCAACTTCTTCAGCTTCAGGTAGTACTGCAACAGTTGCAGCTGACGTATGAACTCTGCCATTTGCTTCAGTAGTTGGCACACGTTGCACTCTATGCGTACCACATTCGTACTTCATATATCTATAAGCTTGTTCGCCTGCTAGCAAGAAAGAGATTTCCTTAAAGCCACCTGCTTCAGACTCACTTGAACTTAGTTGCTCAACTTTCCAAGACATAGTGTCAGCAAATCTGCAATACATTCTATAAAGGTCTGCAGCAAAGAGCGAAGCTTCGTCGCCGCCTGTTCCTGCTCTAATTTCAACTACAGTGTTGCGTGAGTCAGTTTCGTCCGGAGGAAGCATAAGTACGAGTACATCTTTTTCGAGTTGAGGAATTTTTTCTTCAAGGGCAAGAATATCCTCTTGGGCGAGTTCTTTCATTTCCTCGTCCATATCGTCATCAGTCAAAATTGCCTTATTTTCCTCTATTTGATTTATAGCCTTTTCGAGTGCGTAATAATTATCTCTTAGGTCGCCTAATTGCTTATGTTCTCTTGAAACAGCAGTTGCGTTTCTTTGGTCATTATAGAAATCAGGTTCAGATATTTTTTCGCTAAGTTGGTCTAATCTTTTCAAAAATGGGTCTATTGGAGGTATACCTTTAATCATAAATTTAATATATTCTTGCTTTTGCTCTTAAAATTTTTTTATATAGGGTGAGTTCTAAAAATTGGTTTTTTCAAGAAAGCAAAAACTTTGTTTTTGCACTCAGATAAGCTACAATTGCTCTTTTTAGCCTATTTTTGCTTGAATTTCCTTGTTTTTAGCTTAAATAATTGCATTATTCGCCTTAAAAAACAAGAAAATTACGCTAAAAATCCTCTTAAAAATAGCTAATTGCCAATTTTTAGAACTCACCATAAACTCAATTATCAAATAGATTTTTTTAAATGAAGCAAGACTTAACACAACAAGCCCTCAGAAATCCTCCAATTATTGCCTGTATTTGGGATTTTGACAAAACTTTAATCAAAGGTTATATGCAAAAGCCCATATTTAAGCACTTTGATATAGACGAAAAGGCTTTTTGGAAGGAAGTTAATCTCTTGCCAGAAATCTACGCAAAGCAAGGAATTAGAGTAAGTGCCGAAAGCGTTTATTTAAATCATATCCTAAGTTATGTTAAAAATGGACCAATGCGTGGGCTATCGAACGAAATGCTCAGAGAATTTGGCAAAGAGCTAGAATTTTGTAATGGCATACCTGAGTTTTTTGAAGAGCTTAAGGATATCGTTAAAGCCCCTCAATATGCTAAGTTAGACATAAAACTAGAGCATTATATAGTTAGCACAGGGCTTGCCGAGATGATTAGAGGTAGCAAAATTGCTCCTTATTGCGATGGCATTTTCGCTTGTGAATTTATAGAAGAGCCTCTTCCTCCTTACTTTTCGCAACAGCCTGAATTTGACTTAAATTGCCTATCTAAACAAATAAATCAAATAGGCTTTATTGTAGATAATACTATTAAAACTCGCTTCATTTTTGAGATTAATAAGGGTACAAACAAAAACGCCAACATAGATGTAAATGCAAATATCAAGGGCGAAGATAGAAGAGTGCCTATTAATAATATGATTTATGTTGCAGATGGTCCTAGCGATGTGCCAGTCTTTTCTGTAGTTAAAAAAGGCGGAGGCAAGAGCTTTGCTGTATATGATAGAGAGTGCCTTGCTGAATTTGAGCAAAACGACTCGCTCTTAGCTTCAGGTAGAATAGACGCTTATGGAGCTGCTGACTATGCAAGCCCAAGCTCTACTTATAATTGGCTGAAAATGCACGTACGCAAAATTTGCGATAGGATTGTTGCAGATAAATCTTATGCAGTTGGAGCAAGGGTAGGTAAAGCCCCAGAACACATACACCCTACAGAAAAAAAGTGAGAATAACACATTTTAGAGCCAGCAATTTCAGAAACATAGGCTTTGCAGATATTCCTTTGGAGTCGCAATATGTTTGGGTTTGTGGTATAAATGGGCAAGGTAAGAGTAACTTGCTTGAGGGGCTTTCGCTGATTAATGCTATGCGTTCTTTTAGGACTGCTAAGTTGGCAAATATGATTAAGTTTGGCGAAGTAGCGTCTCAACTAATTATAAATACTCAAGACGATGGCGATAGCGAAGTTGAGATAAATTTGACTAAGGCTAAAAATACTGTGGCGATAGACTCGTATTTATGTAAATCGCTTTCGGAGTTTATAGGAAAGTATCCTCTTTTAGTTATGAGTGCTGACGACTTGGCTCTGTTGAAATTAGCACCTTCTGTGAGGCGTAAATTTATAGATATGCACATATCGTCGCTGGACTTAGAGTATTTTGTTGCCCTAAAAAATTATCATAGAGCTTTGCTAAATAGAAATGCACTGCTTAAAGATGAGCGAAGTAGCGATGCAGAATTTATTGCCTTTGAAGTGCAAATTGCTCAAAATGCTGAAATTATTGCAAGAAAACGTGAGGCTTTTTTGAAAGATTTAAATGAAGAGCTTAGTTCTTTATATACTCAAATTGCAAGCCTTACAAAGGAAAAAGTTGCATTGGTTTATAAGGATAGTGCAAGTATTTTAAAGGGCGAAAATTACTTGCAAAAATTGGCAGATAATAGGGCTAAGGATAAAATTTTAGGCTCAACAAGCATAGGTATACATAGAGACGATATGCTAATGCTTTTGGCAGGAAAAGTTGCAAGCGAATATGCCTCAGATGGGCAACAACGCTCTATAGTTCTTGCCCTTAAACTTGCTCAGCTAAAGCAAGTTGCAAATAAAAAAAACACTCTGCCTGTGCTTTTGTGCGACGACATTTTAGGCGAATTAGACGATTATAGAAAAGACGCATTTTGGACTTGTATAGATAAAGATTTACAAGTTATAGTGTCGTCTACTAATCAAAATCCTGAGGCAAAATATTTAAAAATTAAAGTGGAAAATGGAAAGTATGAATAATCTAAACGACGAGCAAATTAAGAAATATATCTTTGAAAAAATCGAAGAAGCAATGGAAGAAAATGGCTATATTAGCCTCGCAGAATTTGTGGATATATGCTTGTTTAAATATGCTCAATCTTATTATAGAGCAGACAGAAATAGAACTGGAACTAATGGCGATTTTTACACAAATTCAAACCTAAAAGGCAATATCTTTGCAAGGCTTGTTGAAGATTGTGCTAAGAATTTTTTAGGCAAAAACCCTTCTAAAATTGTAGAAATTGGGGCAGAGCCAAAGAAGGCTTTGTTTGCTTCTTCTCAAGTTTTGCCACTGGGAGCTAAGTTGAAAATCGAGGGAGATGACATTTTGGTATTTTCAAATGAGCTTTTAGATTCTCGCCCTTTTGATAGATATGTAATGCAAAATAATCAGTGGCAAAAGACTTACTTGAAGTTGGAAAATACAAAGATAGTTGAGTTTTTAATGCCTGCTAGCCTTCAAGAGAGTAAATTTTTAGATAAGTATTTTATCGAGACTTTCGATGGCTATACTCTCGATTTTTCCTTCGATGCTATTAAGCTTTTTGAGGATATAGTTGGGCAAAACTGGACTGGAACACTCATATTTATAGATTACTTTAGGACTACTTTTGACCTCAAGGTTTTTGAAAGTGGCACAAGGCGTAGATATAAAAATCAAGACGTTCATTTAGACATTTTTTCAGAAATGGGAGTTAGCGACATCACCTTTAACCCTCACATAGAGTCGCTTGAAGATATACTTAGAAAAGCTGGATTTAGCGATATAAATTACACAAGCCAAGAAGCGTTTTTAATGAATAATTCAAGGGAAGTGCTTTGCGATATAGTTGCAAATTCCTCATCACTTTCGCCAGAAAAGGGAGCTTTGATGGAACTGCTTTCACCTGCATATATGGGGGCTGTATTTAGAGTGCTTTGGGCGAAAAGATAATTGACTTAGTCTTGAAAATACGATAGCTTTTTTATTGTATTATGAAGAGATTAATTGTTACACTATGTTTAGTTATTAGTGCTTCGCTTTTTGGGGCGAAACCTAATATAATTTTTATAATGGCTGACGACTTGGGCTATGAGGACTTGGGCGTGCAAGGCTCTAAGGATATAGTCTCGCCTGCTATAGACGCTTTAGCTAAAGATGGCGTTCGATTTACTAATGCTTATGCTTGCCACGCCTTTTGTGGACCAAGCAGAGCAGGGTTTATAACTGGCAGATACCCACATCGCTATGGCTCGCAAACTAATCCTATACATAGCTTAACAGACGAAAATTTAGGCGTGCCAGTAAACAAAATTTTCTTATCTCTAGCCCTAAAGGCAGAGGGGTACAAGACTGCGATTATTGGCAAGTGGCACTTGGGGGCAGCTCCTCGTCAGCGTCCAGACGCAAAGGGTTTTGATTATTTTTATGGATTTTTAGAGGGAAGTTCTGGCTATTTTAAGGGAAATAAAGAAGAATATCTAACAGATACTTTGAGTGAAAAGGCTGTGGAATTTGTAGAGGAAAATAAGGATAAACCTTTCTTTATGTACTTAGCATATAACGCACCTCATACTCCATTACAAGCCAAGAAAGATGATTTAGCAAAATTTGAGCATATAAAGGACAAGCAAAGAAAAGCTTATACTGCAATGATTTACGCAATGGATAAAGGTATTGGAACTTTGATTGAAAAGCTTAAGGCTCTTGGAATTTACGACAACACAATCATTGCTTTTGCCAGTGATAATGGGGGTGTTTTGCCTTATTCATCTAATGCTCCACTTAGGGGCGAAAAGCGTAAATCTTCTCACGATGGTGGTTGCAGAGTGCCTTTTATTTTGAGTTACAAGGGGAAAGTTGAGCCAAGGATTTCTGATGAAATTGTGTCGCTCTTAGACTTTTTCCCTACAGTTTTAAGTATTGCAGGGGCTAAGTTACCAGAAAATCTCGATGGGGTGGATATATCTAAGTATTTGATTGATAAGGCTGAAATTGGCGATAGGGCTGTATTTATAGACTTAGGTGCAGATATAATAAAGGAGGGCGACTCTCCTGATGTTCGCAACGCAGTTAGATATGGAAAGTGGAAGTTGGTATCTAATGGCGATAGAGAAATTCAATCACTTTACAATATAGTAGAAGATATTTCTGAAGAAAATGACTTGGCAGGAAAATACCCTGAAGTAGTTATGCAACTAAACGAAAAATTTATAGCTTGGGATAAAAACAATATTCCTGTTCGCTATGAACACGCAAGTGCTTCAAAAAAGCAAAAGACAAATAAGAAAAATAAATAATATATGAAGAAATTAATAATTACAATTTTACTGCTTAGCACTTCACTTTTTGGGGCAAAAAAGCCTAATATAATTTTTATCTTGGCAGACGATTTGGGTATGGGAGACTTAAGTTGCTATGGGCAGGAAAAGTTGCAAACACCTAATATAGATAGAATTGCAAAAGAGGGTATGCAGTTTGATAGACACTACAGTGGCTCTACTGTCTGTGCTCCTTCGAGATGTACGCTAATGACTGGTATGCACACTGGCAATTCCATTATTCGTGGCAATTCTAAAGTTACTGTAAAGGGCTTTAAAGGCGATATGTATATGCCAGAAGATACCCTAACTGTAGCTAAATTTCTTAAGGATAATGGCTATAAAACAGGATTGTTTGGCAAGTGGGGCTTGGGAGCTAATGTTTCAATTTCTGCTCCATTAAAGATGGGTTTTGATAAATTTTTTGGCTATGACGACCAAGCTCTTGCTCATAATTATTTCCCTGAATACTTGTGTAGCGACGATGGAAAAATCACTTATGAGGGTAATAGTGTTACATCTAAAAAATTCTATTCGCCAGATATGATACACAATGAAGCTATGAAATTCATAGATGACAATAAGGATAAGCCTTTCTTTCTTTATTATGCGTCAACTTTGCCTCACGCTTCTATAGTTTCTATAGAAAAATACCAAGCACAATTTAGAGGAAAGTTCGACCCTGAAGTTAAATTTAATGGAGGTCATTATACTAAACAACCAGAGACTCACGCTGCTTTTGCTGCAATGATTTTTGCCCTAGATAGCTATGTTGGCGATGTGTTTAAGAAGTTAGAAGCTGAGGGTATTTTAGATAATACTATAATTATTTTTAGCTCCGACAATGGAACTCACGTAGAAGGTGGGCATAATCCTAAATATTGGAATAGCTCAGCAAGTTTGAGGGGTAATAAGCGAGATATGTACGAGGGGGGAGTGCGTACGCCTATGTTGGTTTATTGGAAAAACAAAGTGCAAGCAGGTTCAAAGACTTCTCATATAAGTGCATTTTGGGATTTCTTGCCTACAGTTGCAGATGTCATTGGAGTAGAAGCACCTAAGGGCTTAGATGGCATATCATATTTACCAACACTTTTAGGCAATGCAGAGCAAAAAGAGCATAATTATTTATATTGGGAATTTAAGGAAAAAGGAGGCAAAAAAGCTATCTTGCAAGGCGATTGGAAACTTGTAGCCTTAAATGTAACGACAAAAGCAATATACGAATTATACAACATAGCAGACGACAGACCAGAGCAGAAAAACTTGATAAATACTAATCCAGAAAAATTTCAAGAACTAAAAGAATTACTCGACAAAGCTAGAAGCACTCCAAAAATCCCAGCATTTGAATTCGGTGGGGAAAAGTAAAACTTTTTCAGTGGACAGTGGACAGTGGACAGCGAGTTTTTTAGGGGAATTTAGTGTCCTTAGTTTTTAGCGTTTCTTTTGTAATTTATAAGAAAATCTTTTATTAATTTATTCTATCTATTAATTTCTCTTAAAAAAATAACCACAAAAAGCAAAGTCTCAAAAATTTTCTTAAGACTCACTGTCCATTGTCCACTATTTACTCTCTTTGCACCCTCAAGTGCAAAGCCTAAAATCTAAAATAAGATGTATATAACTTGAAAGGGATACTTCCCTTTCAATGGATGGGGCTTTTCTTGAATTATCTTTAATTTTCTTAAAATTAATTTAATTCAACAAAAGGGAAGCTGGGCAAGCAACCAAGACCCTAAGGCAAATGCACAACAATAA
Organism: Opitutales bacterium; assembly: GCA_044433115.1. Classification (GTDB taxonomy): domain Bacteria; phylum Verrucomicrobiota; class Verrucomicrobiia; order Opitutales; family Intestinicryptomonadaceae; genus CAKUIA01. The sequence goes on along the minus strand of JAWXTY010000001.1, from coordinate 106,037 downwards.
ACAAACGCCAACAAAAACTATGGCTCAAAGCACTGCTTTGTTTCAGGTTTTAAGGGCGGGAACTAAGTCCTTAAGTGGGGTTTGGGGCAAAGCCCCAATATCTTATCTATTTATTTAATAGGCTTAATAGGTATAGAAAGTCGCTGAGGCGATTTAGGTATTTAAGGAGTAGGGGGCGGACTTCTTCGGAGTCATTTAGGGTGATTACGCCACGTTCGGCACGACGGCATTGGCTTCTGGCAATATCTAGTGCTGCTTGGAGGTGTGTTTCGCCAGATTGTACCCAAGAGTTGAATATCGTGCCATCGCCTTCAAATTTTTCGATGAGGGCTTCGAGGTATGTTAAATCGATTTCTTCGATAATTGGGTATTTACGCTCAAGGAGTTTAGGGAAATCTTCATTGGCACAAGCTAATTCAGTCATAAGTTTGACTAAATCTTTTTGTATTCTGAGGATTATGTCATTTTGCTCGCCTTGAGTGTAAGACCTTGCAAGCCCAAGAAAGGACGACAATTCATCTACTTTTGCATAAGTTTCTACTCTTAGGCAATTCTTTTTTACTCTTCTTGCAAAGAGTAGGTCGGTATGTGCGTTGTCGCCTCTTTTGGTGCTGATTTTCATTACATTTTTTGTAGAGTTTTAATAGCCAATATTTGAAGGATAGCCTCCATATATCTCAAAGTTCTAGAACAAAGCATAAGGCGTTTATTCATAACTTTAGGGTCGTCGACTATAACTTTATTAGTGTTATAGAAGGCCGAGAAAGTGCCTGCAAGCTCATAAATGTACGTACACAAGTGATGAACTCTTAGCTCGCTGAGACTTAAATCGAATACATTAGGCAAAGATATAAGTTTACGAGCTAGGGCAATTTCTTGCTCGCTATCGAAATCGCATATCTCTGTTTCGAAATTGCTATTTATGTCTATATTAGCCTTTCTGAATATAGAGTAAATTCTAGCTAGTGCGTATAAGAGATAAGGGGCAGTGTTGCCCTCAAATGCTAAGAGCTTAGACCAAGCAAAGGTGTAGTCATTAGTTCTATTTTGGCAAAGGTCGGCGTATTTTAATGCTCCTATACCAACTGCAGTTGCAATTTCCAAAAGCTCTTCTTTTGGCATATCTGGGTTTTTAGACTCTACAATTTCTAAGGCACGTTTCACGGCTTCGTCTATCAATGCTCTAAGCCTGATAGGCTCGCCACTTTTAGTTTTGATAGCCTTGCCATCTTCGCCTAAAATAGTTCCAAAGAACACGTGTTTAAGCGATGGATAGTCGTAGCCTTTTGCGTCGAACCACTTTTGGGTAGTTATAAATAATTGCTTAAAGTGGTCTTGTTGCCTTGCGTCTGTTACGTAAATTAGCTCGTTCGCCTTTAGCTCTTGAACCCTATATAATATAGTAGCTAAGTCAGTTGAAGCGTAGTTAGAAGCTCCATCTTTCTTTCTGATAATGAAAGGCTGAGTTTTAAATTGTGGGTGGTCTTCAAGGAAAACAACTAAAGCACCTTGGTCTTCTTTCGCAAGCCCAATTTCAGTTAGCTCAGTGTAAATCCTGTCAACTTTGTCTCTATAGAAAGACTCGCCTAAAGTTAGGTCTGTAGTGATAGAAAGAGCGTCATACATCTTATCAAAAGACACTTCGCTAATCTTGCAAATTGCGTTCCAATACTTTGTATTTTCCTCATCGCCAGCTTGAAGCTTTGCAAGCTCGTTACGGCAAGCGTCAGCATATTCAACATCTTCTTTAGACTTTGCTGAAGCTAGTTTGTAAAGTTGCTCTAAGTCCTCTAAGGCACTTTCGTTATTTACATCGAGATTGTAGCCTTGGGTTTTAATGCCATAAATTAATGTGCCAAAATTTGTACCCCAATCGCCTATGTGATTATCGCAAGTTACGTCTGCTCCACAAAAACGCAAGAGCCTTTGAATAGATTCGCCTATAACCATTGGGCGTAGGTGTCCAACGTGCATTTGCTTTGCTGTGTTGGGAGATGGGTAGTCTATTACAATCTTCTTGCCTGCGTATAAATTTGCAGAAGCTTGTTTTAAATCTTTGTCGGACTTAAATTGAGATAAGTATGCCATCAAGAACTTTGGAGTGAACTTAAAGTTGATAAAGCCTGCACCTGCTATGCTCAATTCCATTAAAGAAGAGTCAAATTCTGCTGAATTTTGTATTTCCTCCAAGAGCTTTTGCCCAACTTCTCTTGGGTTCATCTTGTTCTTCTTAGCAAAACCCAAAGCCCCATTTGCTTGAAAATCGCCAAAGCGAGGGTCTGCTATTTTGATTTGGCAATCAAAGTCATTAAAAGCTAAAGCCTCTGTTGCTTTTTGCAAGAGAGACTCTAAAAATTTTGCTGTATGAAATGCTATTTGCATATTATTTATTTAATTCGTAAGCTTTGATTGTATTACTCATAAGCATAGCAACAGTCATAGGACCAACGCCACCAGGAACTGGAGTAATCTTAGAGCATTTTGGAGCTACTGAAGCAAAATCAACGTCGCCTACAAGCCTGTAACCAGACTTTTTAGTAGCGTCTTCAATTCTGTTAATACCAACATCAATCACAGTTGCACCCTCTTTAACCATATCGCCAGTTAGAGTGTTTGCTCTGCCTACTGCAGCTATAATTATGTCAGCGTCAAGGCAAATTTCCTTTAGGTTTTCACTTCTTGAGTGAGCAACAACCACAGTTGCATCTATACCCTTTTGCATCAATAATAATGCCATTGGTTTGCCTACAATCAAGCTTCTACCAATAACTACAGCCTTTTTGCCAGCTGTTTCAACCTTAGAACGCTTTAGCAATTCTATAATACCAGCAGGTGTGCAAGCCACAAAAGCATTAGGATTTTCTTGGCAAAGCAAGCCCATATTTGAAGCACTAAAGCCATCTACGTCCTTGTTAGCTAATACTCTATTGAAAGTCTTACGCTCGTCGAGGTGCTTAGGAAGGGGAGCTTGAATTAAAATGCCATCAACTTTTTCATCAGCGTTTAAAGAGTCAATTAGAGCGTCTAGCTCAGCTTGAGGGGTAGCTTCAGGCAATATAAATAGCTTACTTTCTATGCCAATATCAGCTGCAATGTTTTGCTTTTTGTTTACATAAGAAATAGAGGCAGGGTCTTCGCCAACTCTAATAAAAGCTACGCAAGCTTGTCTATCTTTAATAGCTTCAAGCTTTAGTTTTAGTTCACTTTGAATTTCCTTAGAAATTTTATTTCCGTCGATGATATTTTCCATAATTCTTTATTTTAATTGTTACTTATAAGTTAGATTATTTAATTTAAAATTTCAACTTTTATGTTCAACTTTCGCCATTTTTCTAAATATACTTGCTCTTTTTTTTAGAATTTAGTCTAATCTTTATATGGAATTGCAAATTAATGACAAAGTTTTTCAAGGAGTTTCAGTAGAATTGCCAGTAGCTCCCTTATTGATAATAAAATCCGACAAGGGTTTTCTTGCTTGTGGCTACGTACAAATAGATACAGCTTCACGTCTTGGCGAAGTCGCTGCTATAGTTACAGGCGTTAGTGATTTTGACGATATGCTAAATGCTCCAATAAAATTCTTATCAGAAAAAGCTAAGGCGACTCTTTCATTGCCAGAAAACCCTACAGGCAAAGACTTCCTTTTAGCGCTCTAATTGCCTGCTAGATATAGCTTTTCTTGAGTTTTGAGTTTTGTATAAGGTCTCTTTTATAAAACTTTCTATACGCATTAATTCATAGCTGTTGCGTCGAGCAAGTATTTGAGTTATCTTTTCAAAAAAGGTGTCGTTTGTGTAGTTTGCTGTTTCTAGCAGATACATTTCTATGCCTTGTCTATGTATGCGTATATAAGATTTAACATCATCACCTGCTTCATTTTCTCTACTAGCTACGTGGGCAAATAGTTTACCTGCGTAAATGCAGTTGCGTACATATTGGTCTGAGCAACCTAGCATCTTTGCAACTTCTCTTGGGCTAAACCAGTTCTTGTTATTTGAAAACATAAATTCAAAGCCGAGTTTTGCGTCTGTATTATAATCGTTTTTAATCTTCATTTTATTTAGTGTTGGTATTTATATTTATTTTCTTATGTTTGGTTATAGTATATCTTTTTGTGATATAATAAAATTCAAGGAACATAAGGAAATAAATTATATCACCTTTGTCAATAGTAAAAATGATAATGGGTGTACTTTATCGGAATATTCAGCTTTCGCCTTAAACTCAATCACAAAAAAAGCCAAGGGCTGAACCTTGACTTAGAGTGATTTATAATTTTAAAAAGTTTTTCTTTCTTTCCTTTATTTACCTATGCAAAATTGAGAGAATATTTTGCCTAAAATGTCCTCGCAATCGACTTTGCCAACTATCTCGCCCAAGTCGTCTAAAGCTCCTCGAACTTCGCTTGCAATAAGCTCACTAGCATCTTGGTCTCTAAGCATTTGCATAGCATTTTCTATAGCAACTTTTGCACTAATTAAAGAGTTTGTATGCCTTGCACTAACTAGAATATCATCGCTATCTGGCGTAATTTGCTTAGCTTCAATAAAGGCACAAATTTTGTCTTTTAGTATACTTGAAAATTTGCCCTCTTTGGAAGAAATACTAAGGCGTTCAAAGTCCTTATATACATTTAAAGTAGCCTCATTTTGACTTAAATCTGCCTTGTTAAAAATAATTAAAGTATTTTCCTTTGAGATAGATTTTGCCAAGTCTTCGCTAAAGTTTTCAAAGCTTTCTGAAGAGTCTATAACCAATAAAATCAAGTCGGCATTCTTTGCAATTTCCAAGGCTTTTTCTATGCCAAGTGCTTCAATTTTGTCGCTTGAATTGCGTATACCTGCTGTATCGCTGATATTAAATAGGTATTTGCCAACATTGATTTTGTCGCTGATGAAATCTCTAGTTGTGCCTGCAATATCGCTAACAATCGCTCGCTCTGAGCCAAGCAAGAGATTTAATATAGAGGATTTACCTGCATTTGGTGCACCCAATATAACCAACTTTATCCCCTCGTGAATGATATTTGAGTACTTTGAATTTTCAATCATCAAAGATAGCTTTTCAATAAGTTCGCTCATTTTGCCAAGCATATCATTGAGGTTCTCCTCTGGCAATTCGTCTTCAGGAAAGTCTATATAGGCTTCGACTAAGGCACATATATCGACTAAGTTTGATGTATAGCTATTTATCCTTTTGCCAAGCTCGCCAGCCAACTGCCTTTGCGACGCTTTTAGAGACGCTGCACTCCTTGCAGAAATCATTAAAGACACAGCTTCAGCCTGCGATAAGTCCATCTTTTTATTTAGAAACGCACGCTTAGTATACTCCCCATTTTCAGCTGGGCTACAACCTCTTGCAAACAAATCTTCGATTATATTTTGTATAATAAAAGGGTTTCCGTGAGTAGAAATTTCAAGAGAGTCCTCGCCTGTATAAGAATGAGGGGCTTGAAAATATGTATAAATAACTTCGTCTAAAATCTCGCCATTTAGGTTTTTATAAGGGGCAAAGCAGGCATATCTTGGCTTTGGCTCTTTATTAAATATCTCAGCAATTAGACCCTTACAAAGAGAGCCTGATAGACGTATAGTTGCAATAGCACTTTGCCCAGTTGGGGTAGCTAATGCACAAATAGTATTATTTCTGTTCATTGTTTTTAGAAAATTTTAGGGCTAAAAGTAATATTGCCGCACAAAGCACAAAGCATATTCCTGATACTGTTATTGCGTTTACGCAAGCTTGGAACTTTGTAGAACCAGCCCCTGTTGCAAAGTCCACGCTTTGTTCTCTTTGCCAGCTAGTCAACTTAGAGCAAAAGTGAGCATACGCCAAGAAATAGCTCGGCAGTGCTACAAAAAAGGAAGTTAAAATTATTAGAAATTTTTGAGTCTTAGTCATTTATTTAATTATTTATTTCTTAAGCTAATAGCCTTTTTCAAAAGCTCCATATTTAAATTATCGCCAACTTTAATCTTATTAGCATAAAACCACCCTCTATTTACCTCTAAGCAATACACAACCTTATCGCTACTTGAAGGCACGCTCGTCAAGTCGTGAGGGTACATAGATTTAACCTCAAGCAACTTGCCACTTTCATCTATAAATCCAATATCTAAGGGAATTTTTGTATTTTTCATCCAAAACGCAACTTGCCTTGGGCTTTCGTATACAAAAATCATAGACTCCTTATCCCCAAGCTTTTCTCTGAACATCAAGCCCTTAGCCAATTCTTCAGGGTAAAGAGCAACTTGGCTTTTGAAATCCATATCATTGAATTTCATATCAAAAAAATGCTCTACTGTATAGCTTTCCTTCTCCTCACTACACGCCAAGTTAAAGCTTGAAAATAATGCCACAAAGGCAATAATTAAGATGTATAAATATTTTTTCATTTGTTTTTTATCTATGATTTTTAAATAAGATTAAATTGCTAAAATGTAGTTCGACACTATTGCACAGGCACTTAGGGCTGCTGTCTCTGCTTTCATAACTTGATTTCCCAATGTTACAGCCCTAAAGCCAGCCTCTCTTGCCCTCGCATATTCCTTTGCACTAAAGTCGCCTTCAGGACCTATCAATATCGCAACCGAAGTCTCTTTGCTCTCAACATTTTCCCTAAGGCAATTAAGTATAGCTTTCGACCCCTCCTCAAGGCTCGCTATAATTTTTAAGTCAAAATCTTTCGCATATTCCAAAAACACCTCAAAGTTATCTGCAAGAGGAAATTCAAAGCTCCCCATATTCGACGACTGCTTTATCGCCTCCACAATTTGAACTTGCCACTTTTCACGCTTACTCGGAGCGTCTTTAGCACTAATTTTAACTTCGCAATTCTCAGACAAAATAGGAAAAACCCCATCTATGCCAATTTCTATAGATTGTCTCAATATATCGTCAAAAGTCTTAGCCTTTGGTATTGCTTGCCCCAGAATTATCTTAGACACCTTCGTTTCAAGCTCTATCTTTTCCATTAATTCAAGTTTAGCCCTCTTCGCATTCGCCTCTACCAACTTAGTTCTAAATGCAATCCCATCGAGATTAAATACGTCAACACTCTCGCCCAACTTCGCACGTCTCGCAGCAATCAAGTGTCTGCTCTCGCTTGGCGACAAGTATATATACTTATCCTCAACTTCTCCTCTAAAATCAAAATATGCTCTAAAGCCTGCCATAAATTTTACTTTTTTCTTGTTATTCTTAGCTTAGGTGGGTTCTAAAAATTAGTTTTTAAATAGAAAAAGAAAGAATACGCTTGCTCTTTTTTGCCTATTTTGGTCTAATTTCTTTTGTTTTTGCGTTAGATAACGCTGTTATCCTCCTTAAAAACATAAAAAATCAACCTCAAAATAATTAAAAAAATAGCTAAGTGCTAATTTTTAGAAACCACCCTAATTCTTACAATATTCTCTTATTATGCAAGACTTAAAGGATAAAAAAATAATAATAGCCATTTCAAGCTCTATTTCTATATACAAATCTGCAGATTTAATATCTATGCTCAAAAAACGTGGTGCTGAAATTAAAGTCATTATGACCAAAAATGCCACAGAAATGATGTCTCCCATCATATTCAAAACCCTATCCCAAAATAAAGTCTACACTTCTCTTTGGGAAAATTCAGACAACTCCGAAGTCGCTCACATAACACTAGCTCAGTGGGCCGACATATTCCTCGTTTGCCCTTGCACTGCCAATACCCTCGCTAACCTAGCAAATGGTTTAGCCCCAGATTTCCTCTCAAGCACATATCTTGCCACTCGTGCAAAATCTTTCATCGCCCTCGCTATGAATGACAAAATGTATGCACACCCAGCTGTCCAACTCAATATCCAAAAGGCAATAACCTTAGGCATAAACATCATAGAACCTATCAATGGCAACCTCGCTTGTGGAACTTCTGGCAAGGGCAAGCTCGCTACTTTAGAAGATATTATTGAAGCTATAAGTTAAGATTTAGATAGATTTAGACTTGGAGCTTTGCCCCAAACCCCATTAAGGGCTTGGGGCAAAGCCCTTAAAACCTGAAACAAAACTAGTCTTGACTTTATGTTTGGGCTTAGTTGGCGTGTGTTGATTAATGTTTAAAAAGTAAAAAAAAACTTTAAAAATAAAAAATATCTGTTAACTTTGTATCTTATGAAAATAATAGTGGCAGGAGCAGGAGACGTAGGTAGTTATTTATGTCAGATACTTAGTGAGTCTCAATATGATGTAACTTTGATTGAAACTAATGAGGACGTTGCAGGCGAATTAGAGGAGTCTTTAGATATACGTGTTATCTTGGGCAATGGGGCATCGGCAAAGTTCCAACAAAAGGCAGGGGTAGCTAATTGCGATTTCTTTATGTCTATGACAGCTGATGACCAATCAAATATAGTGGCTTGTTCTATAGCAAAACAACTTGGGGCAAAAAAGACTATAGCAAGAGTTCACGATGAACTTTATGCAGATTGTTCTATATTGAATTATCAAGATTATTTTTCTATAGACTATTTCCTAAACCCTGAGGCGTTATCTGCAATAGAGTTAGCAAAGATTATAAGAAATCCAGAGCGTGTTGCTGTAGAGAATTTTGCAAGGGGCTTAATTGAAGTTCAGCAATTAGAGCTTTCGCCAGCGTCGCCATTATTAAATAAAGCTTTAAAGAACTTGCGTTTAGACTCTGACATTAGGCTTGGCTATGTGCAACGTCGTGGCAAGTTATCTGTTGCAGGAGCTGACACTGTTTTAGAGGCAGGAGACGTAGTAACCTTATTTGGCAGCACAGAAGGTATATATAAGAACAAGAAGCTTTTCACAAAAGAGAAGAACGCATCTATGCTAGATATAGTTTTATATGGGGCAACAGAAACTGCAATTTCTTTGATAAATATGTTAAATAGCTCTAAGTTTAAGATAAGGCTCATAGACCCAGATTTAACAAAGTGTAAGGCTTTTGCAGAAAAGTTCTCTAATATTACAGTTATAAATGGGGCGGCAACTTCCTTGCAATTATTAGAAGAAGAGCATATTGCAAAAGCTGATTATTTCATATCTTGCACAAAGAAAGACGAGGATAATATCGTAACAAGTCTTCAGGCTAAAAAGCTTGGAGTAGAGCACGTTTGTCTATTGATAAATAAGCCAGACTATGAAGAGTTGTTGGGCAATATGAGTTCTTTTTTGAGCATAGAATTATCTGTATCACCAAGAAAGGCGACTGCAAACGAGATATTAAAGATAGTATCTTTGCAAAAGGCAGTGCGTATAGCCTCTTTACAAGATGGGCAAATTGAGATTTTAGAAACTATAGTTGCAAGTGGCTCTAAAGTTGAAAATAAAGAAGTTATGCAAGCATCACTACCTAAGGGTTGTATGTTGGTAGCTCTTGTAAATAAAGACACAGCTATAGTGCCAACAGCCCACAGTCTAATCAAAGCAGGCGATAGCGTCATATTGATTGTATCCAAAGAAAAGATTAACGAGGCTATAGAGCTTTTTAGGTAAAAATTATGAATTACAAGATTGTATCAAAGCTATTATCTATGATATTTGCCATTTTAGCAGGGGCAATATTGCTAAGCTTGGGCGTATCCTTTATATATAGAGCAGAAGCACTTGAGCAATCTGCAATGTCAGGTTGGCTAATATCTTTAATTTCGGCTTTAGTTATTTCCTTTGCCTTTTATTTGCCAAGTAGAAATGCTCAGATGAAGTTATTTAAGCGAGAAGCATTTTGTATTATAGCACTAGGCTGGCTTGCAACTTCTCTATTTGGGGCATTGCCCTTTATGTTGATAGTAGACGCCCACTATGCAGATGCGATATTTGAAAGTACAAGTGGCTTTAGTACCACAGGGGCAAGTGCCTTTGCTAGCGTAGTAGATTTTCCTAAGAGTCTTTTGTTTTGGCGAGCCTTAAGTCAGTGGATAGGGGGCTTAGGGGTAGTAGTATTCTTTGTTGCCATACTTTCATTTTTGGGGGCAGGGGCAAGAATTTTATATTCATACGAGTCTAGTGCAAATTCCTCAGAACACGACACAGGCAAGATTAAAAATGGCATAGCCAAGATATTTTATTTATACATAAGTATATCAGTATTATGCTTTATTACATATTACCTATGTGGTTTAGATTGCTTTCAAGCTTTTTGTTATATGTTAACTACAGTGCCTTCGGGGGGCTTTGCCTTATATGAAACATATATGTCAGAATTTAACAGTCCTGCTCTCGAGTGGGCTATGATAGTCTTTATGTTCATTGCAGGGCTTAGTTTTATATTTATGCTTTCGCTAATAAAAGGTAATTTTACTTATGTAAAAAAGAACACAGAATTTTGGACTTATCTTTTGATGTGCTTGATTGCAGCTCTAATACTTGCTTTGCCTATGATAGATTTTTCAAATATGAGTTTTGCAAACTTGCACAATTCCTATCGCTCTACTTTATTCGAGGTCTTGTCTATAGTAACTACCACAGGTTATAGCGTTGGCGACTACACTTTATGGGAGCCAATGACGCAAATTTTGTTATTTATATTAATGTGTACAGGAGCTTGTGCAGGTTCAACATCTGGGGGCTTAAAGCTAAGTAGGGTAATAACATCTATAAAGTTAACTTTTATGCAGATTGAAAAGTCTTATAGACCAAAAGTTATAAGACCTCTAATGATTAATGGCAAAGCCTTAGATGACGATAGTTCTAACCAAGTTTTGGGCTTTGTGGTATTGTATGCTTTGCTATTTTTTATAGGCATATTTTTAATATCTATATTTGAAAGCGATATGAGCTTTGCAGGTGCAATATCTTCAGTTATATCTAGTTTATCTAATGTTGGTCCTGCCTTAGCAGAGGTTGGTCCTTCTCATAGCTATTCATTTATGACTGATGCGTCAAAGATATTATTGGCATTTTTAATGATTTTAGGAAGAATAGAAATTTACGCAATATTGGCACTTTTTGTACCATCTTTTTGGCGTACTTTTAGATAAGAAAATTCAGCAAAATTAAGGAAAAGAAATGAAATTAGGAGTAAATATAGACCATTGTGCTACTTTGAGACAAGCACGTTATTGTGATGTAGATGTAAATTCAGGCATAATCATTGAACCTGATATAGTAGAGATGGCTCGCCTTGCTGAAAGTGGTGGAGCAGACTCTTTGACTATGCACCTTAGAGAAGATAGAAGGCATATACAAGATGCAGATATTCTTAGAGTTAAGGAGATTATGCAAACTAAGTTGAATATGGAAATGGCTTGCACTAAGGAAATGGTAACAAAGGCTCTTGAGTTTAAACCAGATTATGTTTGTATAGTGCCTGAAAATCGTATGGAAGTTACTACTGAAGGAGGTTTAGATATAATCTCTAAGTTTTCTGAGGTCGAATATGCTACTAAAACTTTGCAAGACGCTGGCATAATCGTATCGCTATTTATAGACCCTGCCTTAGAGCAAATTAAGAGAGCAAGGCAAACTGGAGCAACTCATATAGAGCTTCATACAGGAGCTTTTGCAAACTCTTGGGGCGATGAGCTTGAGCTAAAAAAAGAGTGTGCAAGAATTAGAAAAGCAAGTATTCTAGCAAAAGAACTCTATTTAACTACAAATGCAGGACACGGACTTAATTATATAAATATCAAAAAGTTCCTAAGCATTGCAGAATTCAATGAGCTAAATATAGGCCATAGCATAGTATCAAAGGCTTTGACTGTGGGTATGAAAATGGCAGTTATGCAAATGAGGAGCTTAATTGATGTCTAGCCCTATAATAGGAATTGGTACTGATATTTGCGATGTGGAAAGAATTGCAAAGCTCTTAGATAATTATAAGGATAGCTTTTTGTCTAAGAATTTTGCTGATTTTGAAATTGAATATTGCGAGCAAAGGGCGAATAAGGCTCAACATTATGCAGCGAGATTTGCAGCTAAAGAGGCAATGGCAAAGGCTCTTGGCTTGGGTTTTGTAAAAGGACTTAGCCCTAAGAGTTTTGCAGTTAAAAATGATGAAAATGGCAAGCCCATTGCTATCTTAGACAAACAAGCTGAGTCTATAATGCAAAGCCTTGGAGCGACTAAAATAGATATAAGCCTAAGCCACTTAAAGGACTACGCTGTAGCCTTTGTAGTCATATCTCAATAAAAAATACTTGCTCTTTTAAGTATAACAATTTATAAATTTTATTATGTATTACGACAATATACTTTCAGCTAAAGACTCCCAAGCCTTTGAAGAGCAATATTTTTCAAGTGCTAAACGAGATGAATTGAGTGTAATTCGTGAAGTTGGCTCAAAAATTGCTGAAGATTTTTTAAGCGAAAAGTATTTTAATAAAGCCATAAAAAGTCTATTGCTCTTGCTTGGCAAAGGACACAACGCAAGTGATGGCTTAGCTTTTTTGTTGGCTATGAAGTCTCAGCTTTGTGCTACAAAAATTTATATACTTGAGTGCTTTGATAGAGACTCTCTTAAGGCAAACACAAAGCTTTTGCTAGATGAGCTTTTAGGGCAGGGCTTGGATATAATTTTCATAAATAAAGAAGAGCTTGAAAGCTTGAATGTCGATATAATTATTGAGGCAATCGCTGCTATGCGAACAAAGCCTAGTCTAAGCGAATATTTTCAAGATATTTTACTTAAAGTAAACGACTTAGATGCTCTAAAAATTACTATAGATATGCCTTTTGGGATTTCAAAAGAAGAAGTCTCTCTTGCCTTTAAAGCTGATTATACTTATGCTACAGCCATTGCAAAAAGCGAAATATTCTTAGATTGCAACGCCCAATATACAGGCAGGATACGCTATATAGATATGGGCTTTTTTAAGGGGCAAAAACAAGGCGAGTATTGTATATACTCACCTCAAAATTTAGACTTTTTTGATAAGCCAAGGCGTGCTTTGAGCGATAAGCGAGATTATGGATTTTTGATAGTTGTAGGAGGCTCTATGGAGTATAAGGGGGCAGTGCTTTTGAATGTGCAATCTGCTCTAAGAAGTTCTGTAGGCTTGTTGCGTGCATTTGTGCCAGAAGCCCTCGAAGTTGCCTATGCTGTAAAAGAGCCTTCGGCGATGTATACAGGTTGTAGCACTTGCCCTGAGGGTTATTTATCTTTGGAGAATTTCTTTTTAATCAAGAAGTATTTATCTAAAGCTACTGCAATTTTGATAGGTTCAGGAATTGGGCAAAGTCTCGAGACAAAGGCTCTAGTTGCAGAAATAATTAAGTCTAGCACTTGCCCTATAATCTTAGATGCAGACGCAATTAATCCAGCTAATTTAGAACTATTAAAAACTAAGGATAATGCTTTAATTACTCCTCATAATGGCGAATTTTTGAGACTAGCTAAAGATTGCTCAAATGAAGAATTGTTGAGAGTTTCAAAGGAATATGGAGTAAATATATTACTAAAGGGTCGCTATGTTAGAGCTTGTGATGGCGAGCAAATTGTAATAAATGCAATGGCAAGCCCAGCTCTTGCAAGAGGCTCAACTGGAGATATTTTAGCAGGGATTGCTGGGGGCTTAATTGCTAATAAAGAATTGAATTTAAGCATTTTAGATAAGGCACTAAGTGCTTATGCAATCTTGGCAAAATCTTCGCATAAACTAGTTGCAAAGTATGGCGAAAATGGATTTAGTGCAAGCCAATTAATAGAATATTTGAACAAAACTAACTTAGAAGATTATGAATAAAATAGATTTAGATTATATGAAATTATCCTCAATACCTGAATTAGGCAGTGTTGGGGCAAGGGCTTTGTTGGATTATTTTGGAAATCCTGAGGCAGTCTTAAATGCTTCTTATGATGAGTTAAAAATTGCACCAAAAATGACTAGCAAAAAGTTAGACTCTATTTTGAAAAACAAAAATATTCTCGATGGTGATTATTTGACTAAAATGAAGGATATGCAAGTTGAGTATTTTTCTATAGAAAACGAAAAGTATCCTACTGAATTGCTTGAAACTTCAAGTAGACCTTTGGGGCTTTATGTAAAGGGTAATGCAGATGTTTTGCAAATGCCTTGTATTGCAATAGTTGGAACAAGGCTTTGTTCTTTGTATGGAGAAAAGGTAGCAAGGGAATTTGCTTATGAATTTGCTAAGGCTGGGTATTGTGTGATTAGTGGACTTGCAAAGGGTGTTGATACTGCAGCTCACTGGGGAGCTTTGGAAGCAGGAGGGGCGACTATCGCTGTGTTAGGAGGAGGTGTAGATGTAATTTACCCTCAAGACAACGCTAATTTATATAATAAAATACTCGAAAACAACGCAGTAATTAGTGAATATACTATATCAAGACGTGTCGACAAGCGAACCTTTCCTCAGCGTAACAGGATTATTGCAGGTATTGCTATTGCTACTGTGGTTGTAGAGTCTGCCCCTAAAGGTGGTAGTATGATTACTGCAGGGCAAGCTGGCGATTTTGGTAGAGATGTATTTGCAGTTCCTGGACGCATTGACTCGATTTACTCTAAAGGTACGAATACTCTAATTAGCCAAGGTGTCAATATTGCTTGTTCTGCCCAAGATGTTATAGACCAACTTAATTTTAGATATGGAAAGCCTAATCAAAACTTAGAATTTAATTTTAGTGAAAGAAAAACAAAAGAAGTTTCGGATAAATCATCTCTTAGCCCCGACGAAGAGTATGTATATTCCTTTTTCAAGTCTGGAGCGTCCCTATCTATAGAAGAGTCTATTATGCTTATAAGCGACTTTCCCCCTAATAAATTGATTTCCATTATGTCTATGCTCGAAATCAAAAAATATTTAGCACGTAACCTAGACTCTCATTACGAGTTGGCTTAAATCACAAATTAGCCTAAAATCAAGAATTAACCTAAAAATACTATTTAATTGCAAAAAATGCTTGAAAAGTATTATCTAATTTGAAAGAATTGTTAGTTGTATATTGGTACTAGTTAAATTGCATATTTATACTAGTCATTACTTTTAATAATAAAACCAAATAAAATATGAAAAAAATAAATAAAATTACTTCTGCAACTCTTGCAGCTCTTGCAATTTCTCTTTCAGCTTGTAGCGAGTCTGATAAAACTGCAGAAAAAACTGAAGCTACTCCTGCTACTCCTGTAGCTAAGGCAACTGCTGCAACTGCTGCAGCTGCTAAAACTACTCCAGCTAAAACTGCAACTGCAACTCCTGCACCAGCTGGCAGCCCAGAAGCTATTTATAATTCAGCTCTTGAATATCTAAAACAAGAAGACAAGGACTTATCTAAGGCTTTCTCTGAAATTAAAAAATCTGCTGACTTAGGTTATGCAAAGGCTCAAGCTAACTTGGCTCTTTTCTATGCAGTTGGTATTGGTACTGAAAAGAATTTAGACGAAGCTTTCAAGCTTTATCAAGCTGCAGCTAATCAAGATAATGCAACTGCACAACGTTACTTAGGTGCATATTATGCAGCAGGTATTGGCGTCGAAAAGAACCCAGTTGAAGCTGTAAAATGGACTGTTAAGGCAGCTAATCAAGGCGATGCAAAGGCTCTTTATAACTTGAGCGTATTCTTAGATAAGGGCATTGGCACTGAAAAAGACGAAGCTAAGGCATTGTCTTTACTAGCAAAAGCAGCTACTCTTGGCGACCCTGACGCTCAATTAGACTTAGGTGTACGTTTCATCGCAGGTGCTGGTGTTGAAAAGAACCCAGTTGAGTCTTTCAAGTGGATTAAAAAATCTGCTGAACAAGGCAATATCCAAGCTATATTCAACTTGGGCGTATATTATGATAGAGCTATAGGCGTTGAAAAGAATAACAAGATTGCTCTTAATTGCTTTAATATTGCAGCTAAAAATGGACACAAGCAAGCTAAAGAAATCTTGGGTGCTTTAGTAGAAAAAATCAAGGCAGAACAAGCTGCTAAGGAAACTAAAGAAGCTACTAAGTAGTTTGCAAAATTAGATTTATAAAATAATTTACAAGGGGGCGTTCTATTCTTGGAACGCTCTTTTTAATTTAAAGGGGGTATCTAAAATATAACAATGACAGAAAATAATAATAATTTAAGCCTAGATGCGTGGGTAGATTTAATAGTTGAAAATCCAGACAATGCGAAAGACTGCGATAAGTGGGAAGAATTTCAAACAGGGCAGTGGCTATCTATATTGAAGGCTCACCCAGAGCTTGAGTGCAAGTGTAATAGATGGGATAAATTCACAAGAAAGGCTTGGGTTTCTCTTATGCGAGTTCAGCCTCAATTTGCTTCACGCTGCGATAAGTGGGACAGTTTTTATCACGACAACTGGCGTAAACTTTTGATACTCCAACCTCAGTTTGCCCCAAAGTGCGACAAATGGCTAAAATTCCCAAAAAAAGCTTGGGTTTCTCTATTAAAGTCTCAGCCTCAATTTATCGAAATTGCCAAAGAATACGGCTACACAGAAGAAGCCTAGTATTTTTTATTTGAAACAAAACTCTTAGCCTCTTGTTTAATATTTGTATGAAGCTAATTTTTAAATCATTTATTTTTTGTCTCACAACTTTAAGTGCCTATGCTCAGCCTTTTAAGATATTGGATAAGCCTGACTATGTGAATAATAAAAATGGCACGATTTCAGATAAGAACACTCAGCTGACTTGGTCGAAAACTTGCGATACAAATAATGATGGCAAGATTGATACTTCAGATAAGCTCACTTTAGCTGAGGCTTTCGAGTATGCAAAAAATTCTAAATTAGCAGGTTTTAGCGATTGGCGTTTGCCCAATATTCGAGAGCTTTATTCCCTTATAGACTTCGATGGCTTCGACTTAAACCCAACAGCCACAAGCACTAAGGCAACTCCCTTTATAGATACAAAATTCTTCGATTTTGGATATGGAGACATCAATGCAGGCGAAAGACTCATCGACGCTCAATTTGCCACAACTAGTATATATACGGCAACAACTATGTATGGAAGTAAGACTATGTTTGGCGTGAATTTTGCCGATGGCAGGATTAAGGGTTATGGCTACGAGCAAAAGCGAAATCGCACAAAGACTTTCTACGTATACATAGTTCGAGGCAATGAAGATTACTCTAAAAACATTTTTGTAGACAATAAAGATGGCACGATTTCAGACTTATCTACAAATTTAATGTGGGCTAAAAACGACTCTAAAAAAGGTCTAAATTGGGAGGAGGCAAACACGATTGCAAATAAGCTAAACTTCGCTGGCTACAGCGATTGGCGTATGCCTACTGCAAAGGAATTGCAAAGTATAGTCGATTATACAAGGTCTCCAGACCACACTAATTCTGCTGCGATAAATCCTATATTTAACTGTACAGAAATTATAAATGAGGCAAAGAAAAAGGACTATCCTGCATTTTGGTCTAGTTCTATACATAAGAGAGAAAATTTCCCAACTAGCACAGATACAGCTTGTTATGTAAATTTCGGGCGTTCAATGGGATATATGAATAACGAGTGGCTGGACGTACACGGAGCAGGGGCTCAACGCTCTGAGCTAAAAGTTGGTAACCCCTCACTTTACCCTCAAGGTAGAGGTCCTCAAGGCGATGCTATTAGAATTTACAACTTCCTTCGCCCAGTTCGAGACATATTGCCCTCAGACGAAAAAGCAAAGCCTATAAAAGAAAATACTACAAAGGAAAGTACTAAAACTTCTAAGAAACTCCCTAATATAATTCTATTTCTTGCAGACGACTTTGGCTTTGGTTCTTTAAATGTAAATGGGGCAAGCCAAGATTTGCTTCAAACGCCAAATATGAATATGCTTGCAAGCGAGGGTATTAATTTCACTAACGCTCAAACTGCAAGTAGTGTTTGTTCGCCAACTAGATACGCTGTACTTACGGGGATTTATCCTTGGCGTGTAAAGGAACATCAGGCAGGGGCTTGGGGCTATTCACCTCAACTGCTCAAAGCTACTACATTTACTCTACAAAAAATGCTCAAAGAAAAAGGCTACACAACTGCTATGTTCGGCAAGTGGCACTTGGGGCTTGGCACAAATACGCATAGGGTAGATTTACGTAGCGACATCACTAAAACAGGCATAAACATCACTGGCTTCGACTACTCTTGGGCTATAGCTACCAACCTTGGCGACAGTGCAAATGTGTGGCTAGAAAACGACAAAATCTGGGGCTTAAAATCCCTAAATAACGTCGACAATGGCTACAATTCATCTAAGCAAGAAGCCTATGATGGATACGACGCACCCCAACGTGTTGCAGATGAAGTTATTGCGACTGTTACCCAAAAAGCTATAAATTGGATAAAGAGCGTAGATGGCAAAAAGCCTTTCTTTTTATACTTCGCTAATCCTGCTATACACGAGCCTATAACCCCCTCTAAGAAAAATGCAGGCAAGAGCAATATTGGTGCTTACGGCGATTATATAATGGACTTAGACGACTCTCTTGGCGATGTAATTGCATACCTAAAAGAGAGTGGGCAATACGACAATACGCTAATTATTTTCACCTCAGACAATGGGGGCGTTACTCCTAGCCAAGCTATGCTAGAAAGAATTAACAGGCAAGGCGGACAAATGCAAATGGGTATGAGGCAAAGAGCAGGTGGACAAGCCAGCCAAAAAGCTTTTATGGCAGACTTTATATCTAAGGGATTTAAGCCTAATGGCACGCTTAATTCTGGTAAAAGTAGCGAATTTGAAGGTGGAAGCCGAGTTCCTTTTATAGTAAAATGGGGCGATAATTTCCCTAAAGGCTCTAGCTCTGATGAAGTCTTTGGCTTAGTAGATATATTTGCAACTATAGCCCACATCGTCGATTTTAAGCTAGATACAAAAAGACAAGCTATTGATAGCCAAGATATTTACAAAATCTGGCAAGGCGAAAAATTCGATAGAAAAAACCTTGTAACTATAAGCAAAACTGGTGTACGCACTATACGCAACGCTGGCTTTAAATACATAGATGGCACTAATCGTGAAGCCCTAACTGGCAGACGCTTGGTTCAAAAAGGCGTAACACCCCCTCAACCTGAAGCCCTCTACGACCTCAACACAGACCTAGCCGAAACTAAATCAATCCTCCTCGAAGCCCCAGAAAAAGCCTCCCAACTCAAAGAAATCTTGAAATCCCTCGAACTTTACATATCCTACTAAACTTATGACCAAGCTGAGTTATTATAAGTCGCCTTGGGGCGTGCTTTGTATTGAGGATAATTGCCAAGAAATTGTATCCTTAAGGCTTGCTTGTGATAATGACTTTGTGGAGGCGAATGACTCGCCTTTAATCCTAAAATTCAAGAGCCAACTCGATGAATATTTTGAGGGTAAGAGGCTGGTTTTTGATATTCCACACAAGGCAAATGGTACTGAATTTCAGCAAAGAGTTTGGCAGGCACTTAGTGAAATTCCTTATGGGAGGACGTGTTCTTATAAGCAAATTGCAATTCAAATTGGCAATGCTAAGGCGAGTAGGGCAGTGGGCTTAGCTTGTAATAAAAACCCCCTTTTGCTGATAATTCCTTGCCATAGAGTAATTGCTTCTTCAGGCAATTTAACAGGATACACAGGAGGCTTGGTGATGAAAGAAAGCCTTTTAAAGCTTGAAAATTTGCATAAAACCGTCTAAGTTACCCACCTATGAAAGAGACTTTTTATTCAAAGATTGACAAAATTATTGCCCTAATACTCCTAGTGCCTATCTTGACTATAGAGACTTTGATGGTTTTAATGGCTTTAGATAATGCACTTAGCTTGAATGAGATAATCATACTGGAGAGCATTAACGTCATTTATATCATTGGGCTTATTATCTTTTTAATTCCCATTAGATACGTGTTAAATAAAGATTTTTTAGAGATAAAATGTGGCTTATTCATAAGGTATAAAATCGCCTACACTGACATAAGCTCAATATCCCAAGATAAATTCTCGTGGACGCAGAAATCCCACACAATACTCTCAAGAGATGTCATTCGTATAGAGCTAAAAAATGCTAAATATCAATCAACTTACGCAGTTGTCCACGCCGATTACGGAATGAAAGCCACAAACTACATCTACATATCCCCAAAACAAAAAACCAAGTTCCTCGAAGCCCTCGAGCTAAAATTGAGCTAAGCAAAGCCACTTAAAGCCTTGATATTTAGCTATAAGTTATTTTCTGCTAAGGCTTTTTCTGCTAAATCAAAACCATCTGAGCTTGCTAAAGTCAAGTACTCTTTAGCCTTTACTAAGTCTTTATCTACACCAAGCCCATCGAGATAGCATAAAGGGGACTTCTGAAAATAATCTCAAAAATAGCTAATTGCCAATTTTTACAAGCCCCCTAAAGCTGAAATAGGGTATTACTCCAATTAAATCGAAGTACAACATAGACATACAAACGTAGAATAGTAGAAGCTACAAGCTGACTAGAGAGTAGCTATAAGATAATTATTTAAAGCCTAAATCTAATAAATAACTTGAATATTTGCAAGCCATTAAGGCAAAAAGCAAGCAAGCTTAAAATAAATCCCAAATAGCCCCAAATAGCCCTAAATAGCCTTAATATATAATTAATATAGAACTACAACAACATTTAGACCTCTTTCCCTATAGGCGACTAGACATAATATCTATTGTGCGACAATAAAGAGGAGTAGGGCTTTGCCCCTAAAATTAGCCCAAGAGATTGATGTTTAGTTTGTTTTGATTTAATATGATGTCGTTATTTTGGATTTAACTTCTTGTTTTAATGCAAACAAGTTTTTTATGGGTTTAACTGCTCACCTCTCAAGTTTTCTTTTTGAATGCGATGTTTCAATATCTTGATTGTAAGTATATTGCAATGATTGTATTTGTCGCAATTTATGAGACTTTTTTTGAAATAAAATTTTAACTAATTAATTCTAAACTTGTTAAGATATTAAATGTTGTCGTTTTTTACTTTTATTAATGAAGTCTATTTTTGCGTATTTGTATTTTTTATCTTTTAAGCAATCAAGATTTTATATTCTTATTTATTAGGATATTATAAATTTAATATCTGTCGCAATTTTTGAAATTTTATTCAAAATTGCCTTAGAAGCTTTTATTGCGCTAGAGGGAGGGGTTAGGGTAGGTTTTTCTGAATTAAGGCGATTTCAAGGGGTATTTTGAGAGAATTTTTAAACGACTTTTGAAAGCTTTTTGGGTAGAAATCTAATATTTCAAGATGAATATATAACATTTTGTGGCAGGCTTGAAGCGAGAAACTCCTGCCCTACCCCTTGTTTTATAGATTATTCCTTAGGATTTTCGCCATTTTGCTCTATTTTTTTGTTATTATATGCAGAGCGTGCCCAAGGCTAAATTCAAGGAAACAATTTGTTGAAGAGATTACTGACGCTCAATATGCCTATTATTTCATCACTTTGATTGCTAAGCAATAAGAGCTTTGAGTCGTAATATTTTATATTTTCAGCTATCAATAATTGCTTTTCGCTAGCTTTGATTATAGATATTTCCTTTATACAGCTTTGCCAGTTATCATCTTCGCAAAAAAGTAAATCTCTTGCATTTAGAAAGCCAATAAATTCATTTGAGCCACGTTTTTTACGAACTGGGTAACGAGAATGTACACCCTTTTTTATTTCCTCAATTACTTGAGACTTAGACATTTGAGCATCTAAGCATATTGCATCTTTTATAGGCAACATTATGTCTGAAATTAAGTCGTCTTGAAGCTCAGGGATTTCGTGCATAGCATATTCTTGCTTAGCTGAAATATATTTAGACTTACGAGCCTTTGTCGCAAGAGCATTCATTTCTTCTAAAGTTTCCGAGCTAGAACTTTCAGACTTTTTTGCCTTAGACTCAAAGGGTCTATTAAGCAAATGTATTAGCCAAATTATGGGATATATCATTTTGACTGCAACTTTTAGAAATCTAGCTGACATTGCTATTACTGGCGAATTGAAGCGTACGCCAAGAGTTTTAGGCAAAATTTCAGTAAATTGCACCATAAACACAGTAAAGACTAAGGAAAAGAGCCAAATATGCTCACTGCCAAAACTCTTATCAAATTGAGCTCCAGCAATAGCAGCCCCAAAGGTATGAGCAGTTGTATTGAGGATTAGAATTACAGCAATAGGCTTTTCTATATCGCCTTTAAGCTCTTCGCAGACCTTGCCTATCTTTGGTTTTTTCTTTGAAATTAGAGCTATTTTGCCCGAACTTATACTCAACAACGCCGCCTCTAATATCGAGCAAGAAAAAGATATTACAAGGGCTACACCAACAGCAGATAATAAAACAATCATATATTCAAATTAGGTTTACACAAAAGAAGCATTTTACCTCTTTATGCACAAAAAGCTTTTATGCAATGATAGAATTAGGGATTAAATTGAGCAAATAATCAAGCATAAAATTTTATTACAAGCAGATAAAAGACAGCAAAATAAGTAGAATTATTTAAACTCTATGTTAGAAGAATTTCACCCTCAAGTCTTTTTATAATTACATAGCCCTAAGCCTAATGCTCAAATAAAAACTACAAAAGGCTTGACCTTTAAAGCTAAAAACACTTAAATTTGTTTCACTTATCTATTGAATGCAAGCTTACAAAGAAGCTAACCTTAATAAAAGTTAAAAAGGAAAACTCCAGCTTCGAAGAGATAATGCACGCTTATATAAGCACAGATAGCGAAATAGAGCCGAGTATTGCAAAATTCCTCAAAGAAAACCCAAAAATCGAAGAATATATAACTAGCCCAACTGAAAATCACAAAGACCTTTGCGGCTTTTTTGACATTAAGGATAAGGAGGAGGAAATCTTTGTAATTTTATCCTGCCTTGAAAGGTTCATTGATTATAGAGATATGCCATTATTTAGATATAGGGACGAATACAACGAGAAGCTCGCTGGCTTATATAGATATATCCTAGAGCAAGCAGATGGTGTAATTCCTTATAGCTACGCCGAACTTTTCTTTAAAAGCCTCAAATCTGATGTGAATTATATAAATGGACAACAAGAAGAATTTGACATTGCTTGCCTTGAAAAAATATTAGGCAAAAACCCCTCAGGCTACACTCGTGATTTCTATCTCAAAAACAGAGACAAACCCAACTTCAAAGAAGAAAAACAATCCCTAATCCAAAACTGGGAAGATTTCTATCACAAAAACTACAAATAAAATTCACAATTACAAAACACTCGACCCCAAAGCCTCTAACCTCCTTTGCACCCTCAAGTGCAAAACCTAAAATCTTAAATAAAAATGCAATCAATTCGAAAGAGATACTTCTCTTTCGATGTGGAGGGATTTTTGTTAAATTATCTTTAATTTTCTTAAAATTAATTTAATTTAACAAAAGGGAAGCTGGGCAAGCAACCAAGACCCTAAGGCAAATGCACTAAATAAACAAACGCCAAGAAAAACTATGGCTCAAAGGGGTAAAACCCCTTTGCCTAAATCTTTATCTATCTTATAAAAAGAATAGAATGAGCATTTGGGCAGATAGGACACGTAGGAACATAGTTAGAGGGTATACAGTTGAGTATGATACTGCAGGTAAGTCTGTTGATGATATTCCGTTAGAGTACGCTAAGGCAGGAGGGTTTGTGGTAGAGCCTGCGATTAAGCCTATTGTGGTGAAGTAGTCGAATTTGAAAATCTTCATAGCAACTACAGAAACGATTAGAGCAGGTATCATAGTTATAGCGATGCCATAGCCTACCCAAACGTAGCCGCCGCCTTGTAGGGTTGATATAAATTCGCTACCAGCACCTAAGCCGACTGCAGCAAGGAAGATTGCGATACCAATTTCACGTATCATCAAATTTGCACTGATTGTGGTGAAAGTAGCAAGCTTTAGATTAACGCCAAACCTACTTAAAAGAATAGATACAATTAGAGGACCTCCTGCTAAGCCGAGCTTAACTGGTTGAGGTATAGAAGGGATAGCGAAAGGAATAGAGCCAACTAAGATACCCAAAGCCATACCTAAGAATATAGGGAATATGTTAGGGTGGCGAAGGTTTTTCATAGAATTACCAACGATTGTTTCTACTTCTGACATAGATTTTTTAGTGCCTACAGTGATAATTCTGTCGCCGAGTTGGAGTACAAAATCGTCGTGGGCAACAAGGTCTATACCAGCACGTGAAACTCTAGTAACGTTAAAAGAGCTAGAGCCGCCTAAGCCTAATTTAGCAAGAGTTTTGCCATTTGCTTCAGGCTTTGTAACCATAATTCGAGAAGTGATTAGCTCCTTGTTGAGGCTATGCCAAGCGATTGCTTCGACTTCTTCGCCAATGAGCATAGTTATAAAATCCAAGTCAGATGGGTCTGAGATAATTAAAAGCTTATCGCCTGCGATGAATTTAGTGTCGTCAGTTGGCACAGAAAACTCGCCATTTTCGTGATTAATACGAGATATAACCATATGCCTTTGGCAAATATGCTTAACGTCTTTGATAGTCTTGCCAATGATTTGAGGGTTAGTAACTCGAATAGTGTGCCTTGTTGCACCTCCACTAGCGTTATCTCTTTGGGCTAAAGCAAGTTCGTTTTGTTTTTTGATGTTGATACCAAATACGTATTTAATAATCATCATAGACGTGATTATGCCTATGACACCCATAGGGTACGCAACTGCATAGCCAAGGGCAATGCTTGGAGCTTCAGTGTGAGTTGCGTCTACAAAAGTTTGCTGAGCTGCCCCAAGACCAGGGGTATTTGTAACTGCACCAGACATAATACCAACCATCGTACTCATATCAAGGTCTGTTAGGAAATATATAGCACAAGTAACAGTTAAGCCTAAGGCTACGAGCAATATAGCGAGCATATTCAGCTTAATACCACCTTCTTTAAAAGAGGAAAAGAAGCTCGGCCCTACTTGTAGACCAACTGAATAGACGAAAAGCACTAGACCAAATTCCTTAGCAAAGTGTAGGACTTCGTGGTCAATAATCATACCATTGTGGCTTGCAACTATACCTGCAAAAAGCACCCAAGTTATACCAAAACTAACGCCCTTAATGTGGAATTTTCCTAAGAGAACCCCTACAGTTATAACCAATGCAAATGTAAAAATGCAATGTGCGACTCCAGTTCCAAAAAACAATGAATTAATCCAGCTCATAATCTAATATATAAAAATTCAAGAAGCTCTAAGTACATAGCTACTTTAATATATTTAATAAAAGCCTATTTTCAATATTTTGCAAGCATAGTTTTACATTTTTACAAAAAAATTACGCTAAAAATAATCTTAAAAATAGCGAAATACCCTATAGATAAATTTAAACCCAACTAAAGAAATCAAAAGAAAGGAAAGATATGTTTTGTAAAGAATGTGGTACTAAAATAGATGATAACGCTAAGTTTTGCCCTGATTGTGGGACTAAACTTGGTGGAAATGCGACTTCTGGGGCTTCTCAAGGGAATATAGAAGTTATAGGAAATTCAGGAACTCAAGACAAGGGAGCAATGGCATCTTTAGGGGATACATTAAGCTCAATGGGCTATAGAAGTGGTGGCGTAGGTGCAGGTGGTGCTTTTGCATTGCTAGCGTGCATTCTATTAAATTTTTGCGAAATGCCCTTTATTGCCTCTTTTGTCATAGCATTCCTCATCGCAGGAGCTTCAGTGCTTTTCTTCGACGCTTGCCTAAAAGCTGCAGGCAAAGAATAAGGCTAAACAAGCAAAATCAAGGGAACTCTTTAGGCTTCTTTGGGCTTCTCTTGATTGGCTTTTTCGAGTCTTTCTTTGTGGTATTCTAAGTAGGACTTTGATTGCATATCGCCCATATATGCTTTAAGTAGAGCTTGTTCTGTGTTTAGCAGGTTTATCATAATTAGCCCATCTATGCAATTTCCAAAGCTTGGGTCTCGATTAAAACACAAAAGCTCACCGTTTAGTTTCAAGTAATACTTAAGCAAAGTTGGGATACCTTTATTGTCGACTTCGATTTCTGAAATTAGTGCTGAGATAAATTCAACGTCTGTAGTTGAGTTTAAAAGAGCGTCTTTATCTGTGGAGTTCAGCTTAATTTTATGAGGCTTTTTTGCCTTAACGTATCTTGACAATTCCTTAGAACTTTTATGTTCTGTTAAAAATTGTATAATCAAATCTTTAGATACAGCGTTATAGTCTGGATTAATACTAACAGGGCCGATGATAGTTGTATACTTAGGGTTACGAGCCACATATTCGCCTATACCCCTCCAAAGCAAAGCTAGAGTTGAACGCTTCTTTTGATATTCCATCGTAATAAACGCCCTACCCATTTCTAAGGCTGGGCTAATTTTATCTAGCAATTCCTTCTTGATGTCGAATAGCTCAGAAGTGTATAAGCCTTGTATACCTATAGAGCTAATAATCTTGTCTGTACGCCCTACCCTATACGCTCCAACAATTCTTCTTTCTACCTTATCCCACATAAATAAATGTAGGTAATAAGAGTCATATTCATCTATATCAAAGCTTTTGCCAGAGCCTTCGCCAACTGCCCTAAAGGTAATTTCACGTAGCCTGCCTATTTCAAACATAGTGCGTTTCAACTGCCAAGAGTGGGCATATAAAACTGTAATTTTATCGCCTTTAATTAGTGTACATTCTTCAGGCAAAGCGTTGATTTCAGCTTCAATTTCTTCAGGAGGAATTGCATCAATAATCTTACTTTGAGCACTATCCTTTTTAGGCAAAATTTTCTTAGTCAAGTTTCCAACTAGAGTGCTTGCCCCGAACTTAGAGCTATTTTCATCACGCTTTTGAGGTCTATCTTTAAGTATATAAGTACTGAGCCTAAACCAAGCAGTAAGTTCCTTAGCAGTTTCAAAGCAGGCAATTTTTCTTGGAGGAATAGGAGTTCCTATCCTTATTTTAACAGCACCACGCTTAGGGGTTTTCTTAAGTTCTCTAAGCAAAAGCATAGTCCTAAGAACTGGGTGTATTAGCCCCATTAGCTGGAAGAAAGTTGAATTTACCCCCTCTATATACATAGGCAAAACAGTTGCCTTTGTTTTCATAGCAATACTTGCAATATTCTCATTCCAAGCAGGGTCTGTAATTTGCATTTTTTTAAGTTGCAAATGCGAAACAGTACCAGAGGGAAATGTAGCTAAGCAACCTCCAGCTTTCAAAAAGGAAAAAGTATCCTTTATTGCCATAATATTCTCCCTTACAGCGTCCTTGCCTCCAAATGGGTTTACCTTAATTATATAAGGGCGTATAAGCTCCATTTTAGCAAGCATATCGTTTGCCATAAGCTTTGTATCTTCTCTTGCACGAAGCAAAAGCGAACCCATTGCGATACCATCTACAGCTCCGTGTGGGTGGTTTGCAACGATAATAACTGGACCAGTTTTTGGTATCTTATTTAAGTCCTCTTCGGAAACTTCAACTGAAGCTCCTACAGCTAAAAGAGCTGTGTTGAAAAAATTACCTTTCTCTTGATTTTCCTTAACATACTCATAAGCATCATTATAGAAATTAATGCCTAAAAAATGTTCTAAGGGTCTCGAAAATATTTTATACAAGAACTTAGAAAAAGGAGTTTTCATTAGTTCTGATAAATCAAATAGTTTATTTTTCCTTTTCATAAAATTCCTAGAACTCGCCTATCAATAATTTAGCTCATTTGCAATCTGTATTCCAAAGCATCTTTTAGAGCCTCACAAGCAGCTTCAATTACATTTACAGAAGCACCTACAGTCTCCCAAATTTTGTCGCCTTCCTTGGTTTCTATATTAACCCTAGTTGTGGCATTTGTTCCTGCAGAGCTATCTAAAATTCTAACTTTAAAGTCAGTCAATTCCATATTTCTTATTTGAGGAAATTTAGGAATTAAAGCATTTTTCAAGGCAGTATCAAGAGCTTCGACAGGACCTTTAGCCTGAGCTGAAGTTGTTTCTATCACACCATCGACAAGTATATTAACCTTTGCCAATGAATACATCTCTAAGCCATTATCGTCTTTTTCAACACTAACTTTATAAGATAAAATTTTAAAGAAATCTTTCCTACCCTTTAAGAATTTACTTAGCAACAAGCTAAAAGAAGCGTCTGCAGCCTCATAGCCATAGCCCTTAAATTCAAGCTTTTTAAGCTCATCTAAAAAGTCCTTAACTTGAGGGTCTTTAGAATTAATATCTACACCAAACTCGCTAGCTTTCATCTTTAGAGAAGCTCTACCAGACATATCGCTAATTAAAATTCTTGTCTTATTTCCAACTAAAGCTGGGTCTATATGCTCATAGCTACGAGAAACTTTGTTTGCTGCGTCTGCGTGAACTCCCCCCTTGTGTGCGAATGCAGATAAACCTACGTAAGGAGCTTTTGCGTCGCTACGTATATTAATCATTTCATCTGCAAAAAGCGATAAATCACGCAATTTTGACATATTGCCAGCACAGTAAAAATCTTTACCAAGCTTTAAAGCCAAGTTAGGCATTATTGTGCATAAATTAGCATTGCCAGTTCTTTCGCCTACGCCATTCATTGTGCCTTGAATCATCTTAGCCCCAATTTTCGCCCCACATAGAGACAATGCAACAGCCAAGCCAGTATCGTTATGACAATGTACTCCAACAGGAACATTAAATTCGTCTATAACAGCTTTAACTATTCCTTGAAACTCCTCAACCATCGTACCCCCATTAGTATCGCACAAGCAAAGGAAGTCTGCCCCACCTGCTACAGCAGCAGCTAGAGTTTGCATAGCATATTCAGCATTATCCTTGTAGCCATCGAAGAAATGCTCAGCGTCGTAAATAACTTCTCTGCCATTTTCCTTTAGAAAAGCTACACTAGACTTAATCATATCTAAATTTTCTTGAGGCTCAGTTTTGATAACTTCAGTTACGTGTAGCAACCAAGTTTTACCAAAAATAGTCAAAACTTGAGCTTGCGACTCCAACAACATCTGTAATTGATTGTCGTCTTTAGCCTCAATATTCGCCCTTCTAGTAGAGCCAAAAGCAGCTATCTTAGCGTGCTTTAGCTCCATCTTTTTAACTTCCTCAAAGAAAGCCATATCACGAGGGTTAGAGCCTGGCCAACCACCTTCAATATAATCTACACCAAAAGTGTCTAGCTTAGTTACAAGCCTCAATTTTGAAGATACTGAAAGCGAAACTCCTTCGCCTTGAGTTCCGTCTCTTAGTGTAGTGTCGTATATGAACATTTTATTAGTCATTCTTTAATCCTCTTAAATTTATAAATTCTCTCAAGTCGCCTAAATCGACTTTCATTTTGCTATTTACTATAGTCAAGCTCTTCAACTTTTCAAGACTATCAGCCTTTGGCTCTACATTTATTGTATCTACAATCAGCTCTGGGAATTTAGCAGGGCTTGCAGTAGATAACACTATAGTTAAGCTTTCCTCATTAATATCGGCAAAAGCACAAGCAGTGTGAGGGTCAATAATATAGTCATATTTCTTGTAAATATCAGCGATTACAGCAGGTATTTCTTCATCAGTCATTCTACTTGCTGAGAAGTTAGACTTTTCAAAGTTATCAAACTCCCACATAGCATTCTTAGAAAAGCTATCCATTATTTCGCAAACTTTTTCTGCGTTTTGATTTTCCATATAATAGATAAAACGCTCAAAGTTCGACGCAATTTGTATATCCATAGAAGGAGCATAGCTTGGCTTAACATCGTCTAGCTTATAAACACCTGTGTCGAAAAGTCTAAACAATATGTCATTTTGATTAGTCGCAACCTTAAAGCCCTTAACTTTCATACCCATTTTATAAGCAAACCAGCCAGCTAAAACATTGCCAAAGTTGCCAGTAGGTACGACAAATTCTATATTTTCACGCTGAGACTTTTCAACTTTCAAATATGCAAATATATAGTATACGCACTGAGCTAAAATCCTTGCCATATTGATAGAATTTATAGCACGCAAGTCCCATTTATTCTTAAATTCAACATCGCCAAACAAGCTCTTAACCATCATTTGTGCGTCGTCGAAAGTGCCACTTATAGCTATAGGGAACACGTTTTCAGCTCCAGTACAAGTCATCTGTCTTTCTTGCAAAGGAGAAATTCTGCCCTCTGGATATAGCATAAAAATATTTACGCCCCTTTTGCCCAACAAAGCACTAATTGCAGCTGAACCAGTGTCGCCACTAGTTGCCCCCAAGACATTCATAGTCTTGCCAGACTTTGTCAATATATACTCATATAAATTACCCAATAATTGCAAGGCAAAGTCCTTAAATGCCAAGGTCGACCCATGGAAAAGCTCGAGGATAAATAACTTATCTGTCAACTTTTTCATAGGAGCAATTTGGGCGTCATCAAACTTATTGTATGAATTAAATACAATTTCCTTTAAGTCGCCTTCGGGTATCTCTTGAGTAAATAGCTTAAAAAATTCAAAGCAGAGAGTTGGGTAGTCTAAACCTTCCCAAGAGTCGAGCTTCGCTGAAATATCAGGGAAGTATTCAGGCACATACAAGCCTCCATCTGTAGCTAAGCCTTCCTCGACTACTTGGCTAAAATTTAATACCTTAGACTTTGCTCTCGTGCTTTTGAAATTCATAATATTAATCTGTTACAACTTCGTCTAAATCGAATGCACTATGCAATACATTTACAGCTTCGTCAGCACGAGCTAAATCTATACCTACAGATATTTTGATTTCGCTTGTAGTAATCAATTCTATATTGATACCAGCTCTAGCTAATGAACCAAAGAATGAAGAAGCTATACCACTGTGGCTCTTCATACCTATACCAACTGCAGAAACCTTTGCAATTTCGCTAACAGAGTCAACGTGAGCGTCTTTCAAAGAGCCTTGAGCTGCGTCTAAAACGCTCTTAGCCTTTTCAGCGTCGTCCTTTGCAACAGTGAAAGTCAAGTTAGCCTTACCTCCACGAGCAACGTTTTGCACAATCATATCTACAGTGATATTAGCGTGAGCTAAGCATTCAAAAACTTCAGCTGCTGCCCCTGGTTCGTCGTTTAGCCCAACAAGAGTGAGCTTAACTTGATTTTTATCTACAGCGATACCGCTAACTACTATATTTTCCATTGAAGAAACTTCTGATTTCACTATTGTTCCTGGTTGATTATTAAAACTTGATCTTACTTCAAATACTACATTATGCTTTCTTGCAAATTCCACAGACCTTGCTTGCATTACCTTAGAGCCACTAGAGGCTAATTCTAATAGCTCATCATAAGCCATTTCATTGATTTTCTTTGCAAAACGAACTATTCTTGGGTCTGCTGTATATATACCTTCTACGTCAGTATAAATTTGGCATAAATCTGCCTTAAGTCCAGCTGCTAAAGCCACTGCAGACAAATCGCTACCACCACGACCTAGCGTTGTGATTTCGCCATTTTCATCAGCACCTTGGAAACCTGCAACGATTACTACATTGCCTTCTGCCAAGCGTTCTTTTACATCGCCATTAGTCAATTTAATTATACGAGCCTTAGTGTGAGCTGAGTCTGTTACTATACCAGCTGCTGCCCCTGTCCTAGACACAGCTTTTATGCCCATAGATTGCAACGCCATAGCAGTCAATGCTATAGTTTCTTGTTCGCCAGCAACTAAGAGCATATCCATTTCTCTTTCGCTAAGAGTAGAACCAAAGTCTTTTGCTCTAGCTACTAATTCATTTGTAACGCCACTTCTTGCAGATACTACAACTACAACTTGGTTACCTTCTTCTACGCAAGCTTTTACTCTTTGAGCTACAGCTCTAATTCTTACAGTGTCTCCAACTGAAGTGCCACCATATTTTTGGACTATCAATGCCATTTTTTATTCTCCTATTTATAATTTCACAATTATTTTCTCAAGTATTCTGCTAAAAATACCCCCTTGGTCAAGCATATTCTGCTAAGTCTTAGCCAATAAGCCTATTAAGACTGCTTTTTATGCTCAGCTTCTATCTTTATAGATATGCCACCTCTAGCGTTAAAATCGCCTATAACTTTGCACCATCTTGGGTCGAGAGCCTCAACTAAGTCTGTCAAAATCACATTGCTTAAATGCTCGTGAAAGCAACCCTCGTTTCTAAAAGACCACAAGTACATCTTTAAAGACTTACTCTCAACTATCTTTTCATCAGGTATGTATTTAATTGTAATTTTCGCAAAATCAGGTTGACCAGTTGCAGGACAAAGGCAAGTAAACTCCTCTGTAACAAGCTCTATAGTGTAGTCTCTTTCAGGGTTCTTATTTGGAAAAGTCTCTAATTTCTTAGAGGGTTTATTCACATTTATACCTAGAAGAGTCAAGCCATCTAAATCTTTATTTTCTGTTTTCATATCTGTATTATTTTATCTAAATTTTTATCTAAAATTATATATCTTATGCAGTTGACACCCTGCCCTATAAGGCTCGCCATTTTCTACTACATAACTTGCTATAGCCTTCATAAGCTCTTTGTTCTCAAGTTTTTGAGACTGTGGGTGCAACCACACAAAGTTCACATTTTTCGCTTCTTTTAAGTAGCAATTATATTCTTTCATTTCCTCGATATCGCCCAAGATAAACTTCATCTCCTTTGCACTTTCAAGGAAAGTTTCATCTACCTTTTTACCCAACTTTGGGCTAAGAACAATCCAGTCAAAATCCCACTTATTAGGCAAAACGCCACTAGTTTCTAAATGCACTTTTATAGAATTTTCCTTGAGCTTTTCTACCAAAAGGCTCAAGTCCTGCAAACAAGGCTCGCCTCCAGTAATAACAGCAATCTCAGCCTTTGAAGCTAAAACTCTATCTACTATATCCTCAATGCTCGCAGAATAAGACTGCCCAAGCCAAGAGTCTTTAGTATCACACCAAGAGCATTTTACAGGGCAACCATATGTACGTATAAAATACGCACGCCTTCCCATAAAACTACCTTCGCCTTGGAAGGACAAAAACTCCTCCGATAAAGTTAAATTCATTGCCTAATCCTTAGAATAACAAGCTGTATTCTTCTCGTCTTCGCTTATAGAAATTTGAGCCACAAAGGCTCTATCATTAGAATATTCTCTAACCATTTTATCAAATATATCAAACAAGTGCTTTGCCAAGCCCTCGCAAGAGCAAGACTCAACTACATAAGGCTTATAAGCACAAGCAACTGAGTTATAAATTTCTTCTCTAAGTGGGTCGCTTTCTGCCAATACGCAAGCGTGGTCTAAATTTTCAACAATCCATTCCTTGATAAATTTTAGCTTACCAAAATCTACCACAAAATCGTTTTCGTCTGTATTCTTACAACCAAAAGTTATAGAAATGCCCCAATTATGCCCATGTATATAAGCACAATGTCCATCGTGCAAGTGTTGTCTATGAGCAAAAGGTATAGAGTCGTATAGTTTTGTACAAGTAATCATTATTAAAAGACATTTATTGCAAAGACTCTAAGCTATGTCAAGCATAACTGGACAATGGTCTGAGCCAAGAACTTCGTCTAGCACCTGAGCGTCGTTTACTATAGATTGTAATTGTGGCGATATTAAAAAGTAATCTATTCTCCAGCCAACATTCCTAAGTCTCGCTGCACTTCTGTAACTCCACCAAGTATACTTATTCTCACGCTCAGGGTTCATATTACGCCATATATCAACAAGAGGCACTTGCTCTAAGTATAAATCCATTCCCCTACGCTCTTCGTCAGTAAAGCCTGCAGACATTCTATTTTGCTTAGGGTTTGTTAAATCTATTTCAGTATGAGCCACATTCAAGTCGCCACACATAATTACAGGCTTTATCTTCGATTGCTCGTTCAGATACTCCCTTAAATCCTTATCCCACTCGTTTTCTCTATAATCTAAACGCTCCAAGCCATTCTTAGAATTAGGCACATATACGCTAAACAAGATGAATTTCTCAAACTCTGCCCTACAAATTCTGCCTTCTAGGGGGTGATTTTCTAAATTTACAATTTCCATAGAAATAGGCTCAACTTGGCTCATTATACAAGTTCCAGAATATCCAGCCTTTTCTGCAAAATTAAATATCTTATGCTTAAAATTAAGCTCTACTTTAGCTAAGTCCTTTTCTGTAATTCTAGTTTCTTGCAAGCACAAAACATCTATGTCATATTCCTCTAAAAACTCATAGAAATTCTTTTTAATTACAGACCTTAAGCCATTTACATTCCAACTAAATATTTTCATTCTTATCCTTCGTATTTTTCCTCTACGTTATTTAAAATAAACTCCATCGTCTTATTGAAATTATCGCCAAGCGACACATCTCTAAGTTGTCCAAATACATCTTCAAACAGCTCTTTCTTAGACTCTTGCAACTTTCTTACAGCGTCCTCAACTGTTCCTTGTGCATACATTCTATATATAAATACATCGCCTGTACGCCCTATTCTATGCACTCTATCTACAGCTTGCTCTTCAGCAGCTGGGTTCCACCAAGGATCCATAAAGAACACATAATCTGCGTCAGTTAGGGTAATGCCAGTTCCACCTGCCTTTAAGCTAACTAAAATCACTGTAGGCTTTTTTGCACTTTGGAAAGCTTCCACAGGTTTTTGCCTATCTTTAGTAGAGCCTGTTAGCTCCAAAATTTCCATATCAGGGCAACGCTCTTCTATAGCAGAACGAACTCGCTTTAAGAGACTTGTGAATTGACTAAAGATAAGAATTTTTTTGTTATTTAAAAATAATTCATCTACCCTATCGCACAAGAGCGAAATTTTAGCACTATCCTTATAATCACAATCCACCCAAGGCAACAAACCAGCATCGCAAGCAACTTGCCTCAATCTCATTAATAGAGCAAGAACCCCAAGCTTTTTCTTGTTGTCTTTATTTGCAAGAGCTTCGCCAAAATCCTTTTTAGCTTGAGCTAAAAGTTTCTTATATTCAAGTTGTTGCAAGTCGCTAAGTGGACAAATAAGGTCTGCATAAATCTTATCTGGCAGTTGCTTTGCAACGTCTTTTTTAAGCCTTCTAAGGCAAAATGGAGCAATTTGTCGCTTAACTTTTTCGAGAGCTTCAGGCTTATAATTATAGAATATAGCCTTAAATTCTGTCTTTTCTGGCAACAAACGAGGCATAAGCCATCTAAATATAGTCCACAAATCTATGAGCTTATTTTCTATAGGCGTACCAGTTAGTGCAATCTTTCGCTTAGCCTTTAGAGCCATACAAGCAACAGTGGTCTTTGCCTCTGGATTTTTGATAAATTGTGCTTCGTCTAATACAACTAGCTCAAATAAAATAGAGTCAACAAGATTTCTATTTTTCCTAATTTGAGTGTAGCTACTTAAAATTATGTTCGCTTTGCAATTTTCCTTATCAAACTTAGAATTTAGTACCTCACAAGTCAATTCTGGGAAAAACTTTTCGCACTCGGACTTCCACACAGGTATCACCGACGCAGGACACATAACTATAACAGACTTTGCCTCCTTTGAATACTCCTTTATCAAAGCCAAAGTTTGCACAGTTTTACCTAAACCCATCTCGTCTGCAAGCAAGACATTACAATTAAATTCAAAGAGTCTCTTTGCCCAAGAAACAGCCTTAGCTTGGTATCCACGCAAAAATCCATAAGTATTTTCTTCTGAAATATTCTCTAATTTAAAGTCGTCTAATAGCTCTTTTGCCCTTGCATCTATAATCAAATTAGGCAAATCTGAATAGAGCGAAAATAGCATATAATTTGGTATATGTGAATTATTTGCACTTCTTGCCTTTTCAAAATATTTATATATTTCTTCGTCAGCTTGATCAAATTGCAACATACCAAAATCAGGCACTAAAGACACTCCTGTAGATGACAAATTCTTTAGATACGCAACATCTATCTCTTTGCCATTCAAGCTTATAGCCCAATCTAAAGAGAATATATTATTTGAAGAAGTCGACACCTTTGCAGAGAGAGTAACAGTTCTAGCTCCTGCCCCTAATAAGTATATATTATCCTTTTTCTCTATCTTGAAATACTTTTTCCAAGAAGGTAATACATTATTTACAAAGTTTATAATCTTGAGATAATCGCCCAATATCTGCCCTGACGACACAAACTCAAAGCCTGCCTTTTTAGATAGCGACGACAAGCGTATCAACTGCTCTCGCTCAGCATTATTCAACTCTAAATTTAGCGAAGCCTTAGCATAAATAGAACGCTTCTTTTTGCCATCTAAGATGAATGTATTAAAGAAAAGCCCCTTCTTTTTTGTAGCAAATTCTAAGATAAAATCTCTAGCAATTTCAGGCTTTTCCTCTATAACTTCAGGAGCTTTCTCTTCCTCTTTTTCAGCTTTTGCCTCGTCGTTATCTATGATATGCAACGAGTCTGACATAAGCTCACTAAGCTCATATAAGGCAGCAACTGAAAGGCACTTTGCAAAAAATTCATTTGCAACACTACACCTAAACCTCAATTTATTTGAGATTAAATCTATCACGCAATAAGGCTTTGAGTCGTCGTCGAATTTAGCCATAGCAGATAAAGTTTTTTCAGAAAGCTCTATCTCTTCAATAAAGCCCTTTCTGTAATACTCTCTGCCAAGTGCCAACTCCTCATCGCTAAAATATACACTTTCCCACGTATTAGAAAGTATATCAAACCAAAGCCTTAGGGCTTTACCTGTATAACT
The DNA here is from genome assembly GCA_044433115.1 of Opitutales bacterium. Classification (GTDB taxonomy): domain Bacteria; phylum Verrucomicrobiota; class Verrucomicrobiia; order Opitutales; family Intestinicryptomonadaceae; genus CAKUIA01. Next base: position 69,544 of record JAWXTY010000001.1, on the reverse strand, counting down.
AGCTCTTGCTTTTCTTGTGAACATCTAATCTAAAACGCTTTTTTGCGTTCCTCAATAGCCCAGTCGTATAATTCTCTGTAGGCATTTGATGACTTAGACCAAGAAAAATCCTTGCTCATTGCGTTTTGTTGTAAGATTAAAATATCCTCTCTTCTGTTGTACCAAGTGTCTATAACCCAACGAATTGTGTTGTATAGAGCAACTTCGCTGGCTTCGTCGAATACAAAGCCACAGCCAGTTTTTTCTGCTTGATTATAATTATCTACAGTGTCAGCTAAGCCCCCAGTATTTCTAACTATAGGCAAAGTTCCATAAATCATAGAATACATCTGATTAAGCCCACAAGGCTCAAAGCGACTTGGCATTACAAAGAAGTCGGCACCTGCTTCTATTTGATGCGAAAGCTTATTATTATATGCAATTTCGACTGCCATTTTTTCTGGATAAAGCTTAGCAATCTCGCATAATTGATACTCTAAATGCTTATCTCCACTGCCAAGAATTGCAATTTGTATATTGTAATTTTCCAAGAGTTGCCTTGCTATATTTGCAAATAAGTCCAAGCCTTTTTGGTCGAACAATCTAGCGATAACTCCAAATACAGGAATGTCGGCATCTACAGCCAAGCCCATAGTTTCTTGTAAATCTTTTTTACACTCGAATTTACCTGCTAAATCATCTTTAGTGAAATTCTTTGCTATAAAAGTATCAAGACTTGGGTGCCATTCTTCAAGGTCTACCCCATTTAAAATACCAACTATGTCAGCCGATTTAAAGCGTATAACACTATCTAGCCCACAACCATATTCTGCAGTTTCAATCTGTTTTGCATAAGTTGGGCTAACAGTACTAATCTTTGTAGAATTATAAATAGCCCCCTTCATCAAATTGAAAGCTCCAAAATGTTCACAATTACTTGAATTAAACACAGCTTGAGGCAAACCTGCAAATTCAATTACACCCTTGTCAAAAGTCCCTTGGTGCTGCATATTGTGAATAGTAAAGACACTTGCTGCCTTGCCCAAAGGCTCTCTTATGAAATTGTTATTTAGATACATAGGCAAATAAGCAGCTGGCCAATCGTGGCAATGAATTACATCTGGTATCCAATCTTGAGTTCTACAAAAATCGAGGGCTGCCCTACACATAAAAGCGTATCTTGCCCCATTGTCTGTATAAGATATATCGCCAAAGTTGTATATGCCTGCCCTATCAAAATATTCATCATATTCTAAAAAGTTCACTTCAGCCTTAGCCAAAGAAGTAGAAAGCACCCTGCAATACTTCTCGACACCCAAGCCCATATGCACACTTAGCACTGGCACTTTTACATCGAATGTATCCTTGCCTTTTATGGAAGAATATAGAGGCGTAATCACTTTTACGTCCATACCACAATCTGCCATCTCTTTAGATAGAGAAGATACCATATCAGCTAAGCCCCCTACTTTAGAGAAAGGCGCTAACTCAGAAGTCAACATTAATATTTTCATAGTTAACTAAGTATATTGTACATACATCACAAAAAAGGCAATTCATTTTTTTTGTTTTGATAAAAAAATCTATATTTTCCAAGAAAAACATTTAACATATTGATAAATATTTATTGACAAGCTAAATATTTTACAAGATATTTCTTATATGATAAAAAGTTTTGGAGATAGGGAAACTGAATTACTTTGGACTACAGGTAAGGTTAAAAAGTTGGATAAGCAAATTATAAAAAGAGCTTTCAGAAAACTAGAATATATAGACTTAGCTTCAAATATCTTAGATTTAAAAGTGCCTCCTTCAAACAAACTCGAAGATTTAATAGGCAAGCTCCAAGATTTTCACAGTATAAGAGTTAACGACAAATACAGAATAATTTTTAGATTTATAGGTAGCGATGCCTTTGATGTCGAAATAACAAATCATTATAAATAATAAAATAAAATGAACACCACAATAAATCCACATACGAGAAGCAAGCCAAGCGAAATCCTACAAGACTTTATAGAAGAAATGGAAATAACTCAATATAGGCTTGCAAAAGATACTTGCATAGCTCACGCAACTATAACTAAATTAATACAAGGCAAGGCGAGAATTACTGTAAATATTGCCCTAAGGCTCAGTATATTCTTTGGAAATACACCACAATTTTGGCTAAATGTTCAAAATACTTATGACTTATACCTCCTTAAAAAAGAACAAGGGGAGAAAATATATAAATCAGTAAAATCCTTTGAATTAGCAATGGCTTAAGTTTTTACTTTAGGTGAGTTCTAAAAATTGGCAATTAGCTATTTTTAAGAGGATTTTTAGCGTAATTTTCTTGTTTTTTAAGGCGAATAATGCAATTATTTAAGGTAAAAACAAGGAAATTCAAGCAAAAATAGGCTGAAAAGAGCAATTGTAGCTTATCTGAGTGCAAAAACAAAGTTTTTGCTTTCTTGAAAAAACCAATTTTTAGAACTCACCTTTATATGAGAAAAGTCTTTACTATAACAGCTAATTTGCTATCAGAATATACGCTACAACTTGAAAGCTCTAAAGTTCCAACTAAGGGAACGCATAGGGCTGTGTCGACTTCGCACCAAGTTGGAGGTAAGGGTATAAACGTGTCGAGGGCTTTAAATTCTCTTGGACAAGCTAACATTGCAATATGTCTGCCTGCTGGCAAAGAGGGCGAAAAGTGTGTGGAGTCGCTGAAAGCTGAGAGCGTGGATATTGCCCCTATATATATAGAGGGCGAAACTAGAATTGCGTCTGTTATAAGAACAAATAATGCAAATAAGGAAGTCTCTTATTTTTCCACAGATATAAATCCAAGCTCTTCAGATTTCAAAAAGATAATTACTTATATAGAAAAGAATGCAAAAAAAGGCGATATAATTGCTATATGTGGCTCTATACCAAATTTTAAAGACAGTTTTGGCGAAAGTCTTTTAGAGCTTGTAGAAAAGAAAGCTTTAAGCCTTTGTGTAGATACTTATGGCAAGGCTTTGAAATTTTTTAGCGACAAAAAACTTCTCTTATTAAAGATAAATAAAGACGAGCTTTTAGGCTTAGAATTATTGAATAAAAACGACAAAACCAAAGACAACTTTTTAGCCTTAGCAAAAATCTCAAAGGCGAATTTTTTAGCTATCACAAATGGGGCAAAGCCTGCTCTTTTATATGCAGATAATATTGCTACTAAGCACAAAGTTAGGAAAGTTAAGCTAAAGTCTGCTACAGGCTGTGGCGACTTGACTTTTGCATATATGATAAATGCAATATTAAATGGGGCAGTCTCTATAAGGCAAGCCTTTGAAGCCTCGCTAGAATATGCCACAAACACAGCAATCAAGAAAGAAGAAAATGCACATATCTAATTTAGATTATAATTTACCTCCTGAGCGTATTGCTCAATTTCCAAACGCAAAAAGAGAGAACTCAAAGCTCCTCGTTTTTAATAAGACTACAGGCGAAATTTCGCATCATATATTTAAGGATTTACCAGATTTGCTCGACGAGAAATTAGATATATTTAGAAATAAAGTATCTGTAATTAAGGCAAGAATTATTGCTCAAAGAGAAAGTGGTGGCAAGTGTGAGTGTTTGCTACTTCAACCTACTCAAGAAGAGAACACTTGGAATTGCTTATTAAAACCTAGCAAGAAGCTTAAAATTGGCTCTACTTTTGGTATAGATGGCAAGTTCCAAGCCCAAGTTTTAGAGAAATATGAAGATGGGCAAGCGAAGGTTAAATTTATATCTAATACTTATCAAGATGTAATTTCTCTCAGCGAAGAAGTTGGTTATATCCCCTTGCCTCCTTATATAGCAAGAGATATTAATTCGCCAGATTATGACTCAAAGCTCGACAGTCAACGCTACCAAACTGTATACGCTGACAACTCACAAAAGCTTGCAGTTGCAGCCCCTACAGCTGGGCTACACTTTAGCGACGCTCTAAACGAAGAACTTCTTGCAAAGGGTCATAAGTTCCACGATTTGATTTTACGCATAGGCATAGGCACATTTAAGCCCCTTAGTTCCGAGATAGTCCAAGAGCATAATATGCACTCAGAATATTATCATATTTTCGAAAAGGACATTGCCTTAATTAAAGATAAGTCAGTAAAGAAGCTTGCGATAGGGACAACTAGCTTGCGTGCGATGGAAGATTTTTGTAGGAAAAACCCTATTACAAATGGGGATTACATAGATGAAGCCTCGCTATTTATATATCCACCTCAAGAGGTGATTGCCTGCGATAATTTGATTACAAATTTCCACTTGCCACGCTCTACGCTTATGTGTTTGGTAGCTGCCTTTATAAAATCTGGCGACACATCTGGGCTAAATACTATCAAGGAAATCTACAAAATTGCTATAGATAGAAAGTACAATTTCTTCTCTTACGGCGACGCAATGCTCATAAAGAGTTAAATATTAAAGGGGCTTTCTAAAAATAACTTCTTTTTGAATTGACATATAGGGGCTATTTAAGGGATAATATAACTAATTCTAAATATATAAATTTATGCAAAACAAAATTCTCGAAATTAAAGCAAATGGTGGCGATTTAAATGCCCAAAAAGAAATGGCTTCAAAGTACTATAATGGTAGTGAAGTTGAACAAAATTACGAAAAAGCATTTAAATTTGCCAAGATGGCTGCCGACAAAGGCGATGGTAAATCCCAATTACTTGCAAGTATTATGTATTCAAAGGGGCAAGGCGTAGAGAAAAACCCAGCTCTCGCTAAGAAATACCAAGACTTGGCAAAGGCTCAAGGTATAACCTCTGCACAAAAGGCTACAAAGGTTGTATCTTCTACTGCAAAGCCTAAGAGCAAAACGCCCCTATATATTGCTCTGGCTGTAGTTTTAGTTATAGCTGGTGTTGCGTCTGCATTTATTATGGAAAAGCCTAGCTTGTGGCTAAAGGCTAACTTTGGCGTAGCTGAAGCTCAGTATAACTTGGCTGTAGCTAAAAATACTGGCAGACTTGGCTTTGCTAGAAACCCTAAAGACGCTATTAAGTGGTATGCAGCTGCAGCTGAACAAGGTATAGCTGACGCACAATTATTCTTAGGTAGAGCGTATTTGACAGGTAGTAATGTTAAAAGAGATGTTGCAACTGCAAAAACTTGGCTAGAAAAGGCAGCAGCTCAAAACAATGCTCAAGCTCAATATTTCCTAGCTCAAGTACTTTCTAATGAAGAAGAAAAAGATTTAAAGCAAATTGCAAGTCTATATTTAAAATCAGCCGACCAAGGGCATAAACTAGCTCAACTAGAAATTGCAAATTGCTACTTTAAGGGAATTGGTATTGAACAAAACGACGAAAAGGCTGTTAAATATTACGATTTAGCTTCTGAACAAGATGTTATTGAAGCGAAGTCTGCATTGGCTTTTTGTTACTTGAGAGGTATAGGCACAAAGCAAGACTATCAAAAGGCTGTTGAGTATCTAAGAGTTGCAGTTGAAGACAAAAACGCTATGGCTCAATACGAACTTGGTCGTTGCTATTTAAACGCTTTAGGTGTTGAAAAAGACGAGAAAAAAGCTGTTGAATATTATATCTTAGCAGAAGAACAAGGCTATCTTGACGCTCAATACGAATTGGCTCTTTGCTACTTAAATGGAGTTGGCACTGAAGTTGACATTAAAAAAGGCTTAGACTTACTTAAGAAGGGTGTAAAGAGCGATTTTGCATTAGCTCAACTAGAATTAGGTAGAAGCAATTTTGCAGGAATTGGACTAAAAAGAAAGAACCTTGAAGAAGGTGCAAGGCTTTTAACTCTAGCTGCAAATCAAGGCAATGAAGATGCTCAACTAGAGCTTGCTCAATACTTTATGACAGAAGGCTTTGATAAGGATTATGAAAAGGCAGTTGAATATTTCACTCTTGCAAGCGAGCAAGGAAATGCTATAGCTCAATTGGCATTAGCTAATGCTTATAATAGAGGCGATGGCGTAGCTGTTGACAAAGCAAAGGCTTTTGAATATTTCACTCAAGCAAGCGAAGCGGGTTGTGCAGATGCTCAATACGCACTAGGCAATGCTTATTACACTGGTAGTGGTGTAGCTAAAAATATTAACAATGCTATAGAGTTTTACAAGAAATCAGCAGAGCAAGGTTGTGCTACAGCTCAATATTTATTAGGTGTTATTTACTCTTTAGGCAAAGACGCAACTAAGGATATGGCTAGTGCAGTTAAGTACTTTGAAAGTGCTGCTAAACTTGGAAATATGGAAGCTCAATACAGTCTTGGCACTTGCTATTACATAGGTGATGGCGTTGAAAAGAGCGAAGAAAAGGCTGTAGAATATTTCAATGAAGCTGATAAAAATGGTAGCATTTACGCAAGAAAAGCTCTTAAGGATATAGATGACAAAAACGCATCTATGGAAAATGCTCAAGAGAGAGCATTGAGAAAATCAAGAAGCTCTTTGTAAGAGAAAGCTGGATTATTATGAGCCTAAAAGACGAAATTGCACTTGGGGTTATTGAGTATTACTCTCAATTCCCTGAATTTATGCGTAGCGATGTTTTGCATACGCAAGAAGTAGTTTCATATACAAGGCTCATTGCTTCTGGCGAAAATCTTAGCGAAAGACAAGTTGATTTGCTAGAAATCTCAGCTTGGTTACACGACATAGGTTGCCCTAAGTCTAAGTGTATTTATGGAAATTGTTTGCCTAAAAACCAACAATGTGTTGGAGAAGAAGTTGCTAAAGAGTTTCTTGAGCCCTTTGATGGATTAACTCAAGAAGAAAAGGATTGGCTTGCAAACGTAGTTGCAACTCATCATAAATTAGACTTTGCAAAAAGCCTAAACTTTATGCCCTTATACGAAGGCGACTTGATTGCAAATATACTCTCTGGTTATTTCCCAAGAGACAAAGTACCTGCACTCTTCAAGACTTTTGTGCATACAAAAACAGGCAAAGCTCTATTTAAGAAAATCTTCAAAGACTTAGCTTAAGGCTTAGCTTAAAGGCAGATTTTTAGAACTGCCTTTTCTGTAAATCAAGTGGTACATCGCAGGTAGGAATATAGCACCTGAGAGGAAATTACCTATAGTTACAAAGAGGAAGTGGCTTGCATAATTGCTTAAATCAAAGATAGAAGTGTCTAAGGCAACACCCAAATTGATATAGTACATATTTGCGACTATGTGCTGAAAACCACAAAGTACAAAGAGCATAATAGGTGGAAATATCGCCAAGATTTTGCCCACTAAGTCTTTGGTAGAAAGCGACAACCAAATCGCCCCTGCAACTAGTAGATTACAGAGAAAGCCACTGCAAATTGCTTCTAAAATTCCTATATTCAATTTAAAGCTCGCAGTTTCGAGTATATAATCTATTAAAGCTTCTTCGTAAAATAAATTTGCCCCCAAGCATAGGGATATTACAAATAAAGCCCCAACAAAATTGCCAAGCCACACAGAAAATATATTGTAAACAAATCTTCTAACTTTGATTTTACGCTCGATTAAAGCCAATGCCTTAAGAGCATCGCCAGTGAAAAGTGAGCCTCCAACTAAGGCTACAAGGGATATGCCCACAGGGAAAATCAAAGCTCCCAAGAAATGCCCTAAGCCTCCTCCAACTAAACAATTTACAAAAATATTGCCAGTTGCTGCAATAGCTATATAAAGCCCACCCATAAAGCCCAACAAAAAAGTCTTAGATGACCTATACCTCGCCTTGTATTCGCCGAAAGAAATCACCTCGTTTAAAGTTTCTGCATTTGAAGATATTTTACCCATATTTATTTTATATTCTTAGGAACATAGATATTTTCAAAAATTATTCAAGCCCTAAAGCTTAGACAAATTATATTTAAATAAGTCTCTATTTTTATAAGTTATTATTGAAGTTCCTTATTATAAACTTCAGCTTCGAGCATTGCCATATCTATATTGTCTTTTAGGGCAGTGCCACTAATTTTGCGTTCTAGCGATTGCGAAAGGAGTATTGCAATTTTTTTACCTGCTAATTTTGGGGCTAAGCCTTCAGGACGAATATTAGATATACAATTTCTGTCAGACTCAACTGTTTTGTTTGTAGCAGTATAAGTGAAATATGAACTCATACTATCTGGTGAAGCTAGCCCAGGGCGTTCACCAATTAGAGTCATTGAGTGCCTTGCCCCCAAGATTTCAGATATATCGTCTTGGATTTTCACTCTAGCAAAAGGAACTAAAAATATAGGATATAGCTTCCAATCTTGAGCTGGCAGATTATCCAAAATATACTTTAAGGTAATCACGCTATGTGCATTTACAGCATTTCCAGAAAGCCCATCTGAAATAATTATAGCAAACTTGCAGTCCTTATACTTAGCCTTAAACCCCTTTAACTTTGCCCTAGACTCGTCGTTTAAGATACGCCCCAAGTCTGGGTTCATCAAATAGCTTGATTTATCGCTAATGCAAGTGTCAAGAGTCTCGTATTCCAAGCCAAGAGTGTTTAGCCCAGCTTTAATGCCTTCTGTATCAAACTTAGAATTTACAGCATCTTTAGCCATTGCGTGCGATAGCCTAAAGTCCAAGATAGACTCTGTACGTTGGCTGCCGCCTGCTCTGCCAATAGCAATTCTAGCATTTGTGAAATTGCGTATAGCTTGCCAAGGGTCTGGCTTTGAGACAAATTTTTCTGTATTATTATTGAGCGATAAGTCCATAATTTAATATCCTATTTTCGTTAAAATTGTTTAGTTTTAGATTTTTTTGTATACCTATTTTTTCGAGCCAAGCTTCAAATTCTGGAGCAGGACGCAAAGATAGCAACTGCCTTATATAGTGGCAATCGTGATAAGAAGTTGTCTGATTGCCAAGCATAATATCGTCCCAACCAGGGATACCCATTATAAAAGTTAGCCCAGCACTTGCAAGTAAAGTTAGTAGATTATCTTGGTCATCTTGGTCTATATTTGCGTGATTAGTATAACAAACATCGCAACCCATAGGTATTCCCAATAGCTTGCCACAGAAGTGGTCTTCAAGCCCTGCCCTAGTAACTTGCTTACCATCGTATAAATATTCAGGCCCTATAAAGCCAACTACAGTATTGACCAAAAGTGGGGAAAACTCCCTAGCAATCGCATAAGCACGAGCCTCGCAAGTTTGCATATCTACCCCATAATTTGCCTCAGCCGAAAGAGCTGTTCCTTGCCCAGTTTCGAAATACATAAGATTATTGCCAACTTTACCTCGCTTTAGAGACAAAGCCATATCTTGAGCCTCCCTAATCATAGATAAATCTACACCAAAGCCTCTATTTGCCTCTTGAGTGCCTGCTATAGATTGAAATACCAAGTCCACAGGCACATTCCTTTGCATAAGCTCCATTATATTAGTTATATGAGTTAGCACGCAAGACTGAGTTGGTATCTCATATTCATTTATAACATCGTTTGCTAAATTTAAAATAGACTCAATCTTTTGCATACTATCAGTCGCAGGATTTATCCCTATTACAGCATCGCCAATTCCATACATAAGCCCATCTATCATAGAAGCAGCAATGCCCTTTAAGTCATCGCTTGGGTGATTTGGCTGAATACGAGTAGAGAAATTGCCTTTAAGCCCTATAGTATTGTTGAATTTAGTTACAACATTGCACTTCGACGCAACTAAAATCAAGTCTTGATTGCCCATAATTTTAGATACAGCTGCCACCATCTCAGGAGTTAAGCCCTTTTGTATAGAACTTAATACAGCAGTGTCTGTTTCGTATTCAAGCAAAAATTCTCTAAATTCGCCCACAGTTAAATCTTTAATTAATTCAAATGCCTTTTTGTCGTGCGTATCTATAATCAGCCTAGTAATCTCGTCGAGTTCGTAAGGGATAAGCAAGTCCTCAAGAAATTGGTTTAGGGGAACTTCGCTTAGGCAAATTTGAGCTGCAATGCGTTCTTCTTGGCTATGAGCTGCAATCTTCGCTAAGACATCGCCACTACGAAATGGGGTAGCCTTTGCCATAAGTTCTTTAAGAGACCCAAATGAATAAAAATTCTTTCTAAGCTCTATATTCCAACTATGCTTTGATGAATTCATCTTTTAGAAGTAAATTTTTATTATCTATAGAATTTAAGCGTGTGCTATCTTTAAATATATTCATTTTTAATAACCAATCTTCAAATTCAGGAGCAGCTCTTAGATTGTAGAGTTGCCTTATATATAAAATATCGTGGAAAGATGTAGTTTGATAACCCAACATAATGTCGTCGCAACCAGGAATACCCATAGCAAAATTTAAGCCTGCACTAGCTAAGAGCGTCAAAAGGTTATCCATATCATTTTGGTCGGCGTCTGCGTGATTAGTATAACAAACATCGCAACCCATAGGTAGCCCCAAGAGCTTGCCACAGAAGTGGTCTTCAAGCCCTGCCCTTGTAATTTGCTTGCCATTATACAAATATTCAGGACCAATAAATCCAACTACAGTATTTATCAATAAAGGAGGAAACTCTCTAGCTACTGCATAGGCACGAGCTTCGCAAGTTTGCATATCCATTCCAAAATTCGCTTCAGCAGATAGAGCCGAACCTTGTCCTGTTTCGAAATACATAACATTATTGCCAACTGTACCTCTATTTAATGACAGAGCCATTTTGTGGGCTTCGTCTATCATATCTAAATTTATACCAAAGTTCTCATTAGCCTTTTGAGTGCCTGCTATAGATTGAAATACCAAGTCTATAGGCACATTTTGCTTCATAATTTCTATGGAATTAGTTAGGTGAGCAAGCACGCAAGATTGAGTTGGTATCTCATAGCGTTGGATTAAATCGTCTATACGCTTGAGTATTTCGCCCATAACTGGCACGCTATCTGTCGCTGGATTTATACCTATTACAGCGTCGCCAGAGCCATATAACAAGCCATCTAAGGTAGAGGCAGTTATACCCATTAAATCGTCGCTTGGGTGGTTGGGTTGTAACCTAGAAGAGAAATGCCCCTTTAACCCAAGAGTATCCCTAAATTTAGTTATAACCTTTCGCTTTGACGCAACTAAAATCAAGTCTTGATTACACATAATTTTAGATACAGCCGAAAGAATTTCAGGAGTCAAAGCCCAAGTTATAGACTCTAAAACTTCATTTGTACAATTATAATCTAAGAGCCAATTTCTAAATTCGCCCACAGTTAAATCTTTAATAAGCTCAAAAGCCTTTGCGTCGTGTTGTTTTAAAATTAGCCTAGAGACTTCGTCCTCTTCTGCTGGCACAAAATCTTCGCCAAGAAAGTCCCTTAGAGGAACTTCACTTAGACAAATTTGGGCAGCAACTCTCTCTTGCTCGTTTTGGGCAGCAACTCCAGCTAAGATGTCGCCACTTCTTAGTGGGGACGCCTTAGCCATAAGTTCCTTGAGCGAATTGAAGTTATAAACTACACTATTTATAGTTACATTTCTCTTAGCCATTTTTAATCCTTATAAGTTAGGGAATAATGAAGGTATCCACAATGCGATTTGAGGGAATATCATTATCAAAATCAAAGCTATAAACATAATAATCAAGAATGGAATTATAGATGCGTAAATATCTTTGATTGTTATATCAGGAGGCGACATTGCTCTCATCAAGAATAAGTTATATCCAAAAGGTGGAGTGATATATGCAATTTGGCAAGTTATAGTATATAGTATGCCGAACCATATAGGGTCAAATCCAAGCTTTATAACTAGAGGTATATATAGAGGTGCAACGATTACAAGCATTGCTGTGTCATCTAAGAATATACCCAAAATCAAGAATGATAATTGCATTAAAAGCATAAGAGTCCAAGGGCTTAAGCCCCAATCTTGCAAGAACAAGTTTTCTATAGCTCTAACTGCTCCTAAGCCATCGAATACTGCAGCAAATGCCAAGGCTGCCATCATAATCCACATAAACATTGCAGAGTTATCCAAAGTCTCAACTAGAGTCTTTTTGAAAACCTTCCAGCTCAATCTTCTTCTGCCTATAGCAACTATCAAAGAACCCAATGCACCCACTGCCGAACTTTCAACTAAGCTAGTTAGTCCCATAAAGAAAGAACCTATAACTGAAAATATCAAGAGCAAAGGAACGATACCAGAACTTAGCACTCTTAGCTTTTCCTTCATAGTAAAGTTACGCTCTTCCTTAGGCAATGCAGGACCCAACTTAGGGTTAATTTTGCACCTTACAACTATGTATAACAAGAACAAGCCACTTAACAATAAACCAGGACCTATGCCTGCTAACCACAATTGAGTTACAGGTTGGCGAGCTATCATTGCATATAATACTAATACTATACTTGGAGGAACTAAAATCCCTAGCGAGCTACCTGCTTGTATCAAGCCACTAATCATACGCTTGTCGTACTTACGCTTGAGCAATTCTGGCAAAGCCACACTACAACCTATAGCCATACCAGCCACAGACAAACCATTCATACAAGAAATTAATACCATTACCAATAATGTACCTATAGCTAAGCCCCCATTTATAGAACCCATCCACACGTGGAACATCTTGTACATATCATTTGCTATCCCAGACTCAGACAACATAAAGCCCATAAATACAAACATAGGCAAGGTCAACATAGGGTACCAGTTAAAGAGCTTTATCGCAGCATCAAAACCTATAGAAGTAGAACCTTCTCCCCACAAAAACATAGCGGCAACTACCCCTACAAAGCCCATAGCAGCAAATACACGCTGACCTGTGAGCATCAAAAGCATAAGAGTTGAAAACATCAACAATATAATTAATTCAGGTGCCATAACTTAAACCTCCTTAGAAAATGCTCTAAAGCAATCTTTAATTAACTCTGCTGTAGCTTGCAATAGCATTAAAGCCATACCAGTAGTCATAATTATCTTAATAGGAGCTAAGTAAGGTCTCCAAATACTTCTGCTTTTTTGTCCAAATTCCAAAGCATACTCGCAACTTTCCCAGCCACCTCGAACCAAAGCCCAACAATAAAACATCAAAAAGAATATAGTAAATATATCTATCATAGCTTTCTTTTTTAGAGACCACTTCTCGTAAAGAAAGTCCATTCTCACGTGTATACCTCTCTTGAGGCTAGCTCCACCACCTAGCAAATAATAGGCAGCCATTGTAAATTGAGCCATCTCTACTGCCCAAACTACGTGAAATTTCAAAGCGTTAGATACTACTGCGTAAATCAATACACCCATCATAACTAAAAGCAGGTACATTGCAACACCACCAACAAAGCCATTTACAGCGTCAACTACCTTTACATATCCACGCATAAGCTTAATAATAGGACTAATATAAGTGTCCTTAAATTTATCATAAGACTCCGAATGCATCCAATCATCAAAGTCGTCAAATCTTGTTCTTCTGATATACATATTAAAATTAAATTAAGGTTTTTAAAAGATAGGCTCTCATATTTCAGAGAGCCTATTGTTATTTATAAATATTAGAATTTCATAGATTAGTATCTATATGGAGGACCAGCCTTTTCCATCATCGCATTGTACTTTGTGAATATATCCACAACTTTTTGTGCGTTAGGACCACCTTCTGCTACGATATCTTTCCAGAAATCTGCACTTGCGTCTTCAAGTTTCTTGTAGTCTTCAGGAGGAAGAGTAGTCAACTTCAACTTGTCGCCATTTACACGCAAGTCTGCTTCGCCACCCCAATACCAATACTGTCTATAATAGTGAGAGCTATCCATACATACCTTGAACAATTCTTGCAAGTGTTCAGGTAAAGCTTCCCAAGATTTTGTATTAGCCAAGAATGAACCAATCCAAGCACCAGAAATATTGTTAGTCAAGAAGTACTCTGTAGGGTTTGCCCAACCAACTGTGTATGCTTCTGTAATACCACACCAAGCTGTACCATCAAGCTCGCCTGTACGAATTGCCATTTCAACGTCTTCGTAAGGAACAGTTACTGGAATTACACCAAATTTATTCAAAAACCTACCAATAGTTGGAGCTGTATAAATTTTCAAGCCCTTTAAGTCTTCTATAGATTTAATAGGTTTTTTAGTGATAAAATGACATGGGTCAAAACCACCAGAGCTAATCCAAGTGATACCCTTTACAGCCTTGTAAGAGTCTGCCCAAACTTCGCCTAAGCCAAATTGATTGAACAAAGCAGGAACGTCCAAGCTATAACGTGTAGCCATTGGGAAATATGCAGAAAATGGTGCAACATCAGCTTGAGAGTCCATAGAGTCGTCATCACTTTGTACGCAATCAATTGTACCTTTTTGCAATGCACTAAATAATTCCGAAGTAGGAATTAATTGGTCTGCATAATACAAATCAATAATCATCTCGCCGTTAGCAGCTTTATTAAAAGCATCAATTGCTGGTTTAATTACGTGTTCACCTAAAACTGAACCAGCGTAAGTTTGCATTCTCCACCTAATAGGCTTTTTCGCTGCACCCATTATATATGGAGCACTTGCTACTAGTGCGGCTGTAGCGCCAGCTTTCTTTAAAAAGCTACGCTTGCTAATATTATTAGTTTCTGAATTATTTACTTCGTTCATTATTTCTTCCTATTTAGTTGAAAGATATTTAATTTTTTGTAAGCCCTTTAGCTGTCTTTTGCTAAAAATATAATTAACTTACATTTTTTTATCTAGCAATTAGCGTGCCAGCAATTTTTGAGGCTTGTTTGAAAGTCATAAATCTCGATTTCATCAAGTAAATAAAAGAAATACAGCCATTTTTTGACTATAAATAGATAAATCTTAACTAAATACAAATTTGTACGATATTAGTTTAGACAAAAAAATAGAGCAACAATTTTGTCGCTCTACTCTTTTTTGTAGTTTTAATTATACTTTAATTAGCCTTTGGCAGTGGACTATAGTGAACGTGAACCAACTTCCACTTGCCATCTATTTTATTGAATATTAAAGACTCCCTACCCCTGCCAGTCTTTTTTCCTGCTTCAGTCCACATCCAATATAAACGAACTAAAGCAGTATCTTCTCCCAATAAAACTATATGCTCTGAAATGCTAGATAAAACAGCATTGTTAGCGTCAGCAAAAGCCTTTGTCATAAAGTTTATAACATCTTCTTCATTAAAATAGTGTCCTCTACCATTTATTAAAGAAGCTTTTTCATCTGCCCAAACTTCCTTTATCAAATTGGCATCACAGGCAGTTACAGACTTAAAGTATTTATTCATAGCAGCCCTAACTTCTTCTTTAACTGGGCAAGCCTTTGTAGGCAATAAAGCTTCTGTTAAGGCAGCTACATTTTCGTAGCCATCTAAATGAGGATATGCACCTAAAAGCATTTGCCCTAACTCTCCTGCATCGCAAGTCTTAGTTAAGAAAGTCTTAAGTTTATTTAAATATGCTATTTGAAACTCAACTTCCTCTTGGCTAGCAATAGCTCCGTGAGACGACAATATATCCTTTGCCCCACTTACTTTGATATTATTTAGTTCAACTAAAACGGTATCTATAGCCTCTCTGTTTTGTATTTGCAAAGTGCTTAGGTGGGATTTAGTAGGCAAGAAATGTGAGTCAATCACCTTAGTTTCTGCAAAAGCACTTACAACAAGGCTAAGAGCTGTAATTGTGTATAATAATTTTTTCATATCTATAATCTCCTTTTGTTATTGTTTTTTAATTCATTTTTATTCTATGAAACAAATATAACAGAAATTATAAAATATGTAAAGTAGGCACAATTTTGTGATATAGTTACCTCTAAGTAAGATTTATAGTAAATAAGCCAAATCTACGTGAAAAAATTTTTATTTTTCTTCTATATCTACGTCGTAGACATTGTGCATTTTCTTAACTTTCTTTGCAGTTATCACCTTATACATAGAATAAATAAAGAAAATCAGCACGCTACTTGTAACTAAAAGAAATGTAAACCAACCACCTAAAGTCATTATTTTATCCTCCTTCCATTTTTATCTATATTATAGCTCTTTGAGTAAAATATTATTAAAGAGAAAAGAAAAGCAACTGCAATTATCATAGATAAACAAACTATTGCAACCATACTTGGATTTGAGCCAAATATGTCGTTTATATTTTCATTTTTGCCAGTAAATACATCTGTGAAAAGCCAAGCGATAAACATAAATATCAAAAATGTTGGCGTGAAATATTTCAATACAAAAGCTACCTTATTTGATAATTGCATTAAGGAATTTTCGTTAGCCATATGTATAGTATACCTTGCTCCAATTACCCAAACAGATACTATAGCAACAATGATTGCAAATATATATACTAAAACTTGTCCGCCCCAGAAATCCATCGTACTTAACGCCTTTAAGCCCTCAGAATAATACGCTACATAAAGGCTAATAGGGCTAATTAGCAACAAGACATAGCTCACAGACTTTGTCCTTTTTAATTCCATAGCCTCTTCAAAGAAAGACAAGCTTGGTTGAAGCATAGATATAGAACTTGTTACAGCTCCTAAAAATAGCAAGCCAAAGAATAAAAATCCAAAGAAAGACCCTGCAGGCAATGTAGAAAAGAACACAGGCAAGACCTTAAAGCCCAAGTCGAACAGCCCCAAGCCTGCCCCCATTGTGCCAGCTACGCCAAAGAAGGCAACTGCAGCAGGAACTGTTATTAATCCTCCAATACAAACTTCGCAGAACTCATTTGTAGCAGCAGAAACCACTGAGCTTAACACAACATCGTCCTTCTTACGCATATAACTTGTATAAGTCATTATAGCCCCAAAGCCCACAGTTAAGCTGAAAAACACTTGTCCTGTTGCAGCCATCCAAAGTTGAGGCTGAGAGAGTTGTTCTAGCAAGCCCATAGTAACAACTCTATACTCTTGAGGCTTTTCCATAGCAAGTTCTTGAGCATTTGCTAAGGCAATATCGCCAACAATTCTTTCGCTTTCCACCCAAGAAGAGCCTTCAAACTTTTCCAAAGTAATCTTTTCTGGGTTCCACATAAAGCCCAAGCCTTGATTTACAGTTTGCTCAGGCTTTGTTTCGTCTACAGGCGCTAGACACATAATTCTAATTACCAAGACTAAGCCCATTAGCAACAATAATGGCATTGCATACTTACAAAAGAACTCTATACCCTTTGACACACCCTTAAATATCAAATAGAAATTCAAAGCAAAGACTATCATTAAATAAGGCATAAGCCTCAAATGACTAAACTCGAAAGCTCCTCCATTTCTCGTAATTCCAGTAAATTCTGCAAAGAAGCCTGCAGATTGCTCAAAGCCAGTGAAGTTTAAATTCTCCAATATAAAATTCACAGCATAGCCCAAGCACCACGCCTCTATATATACATAATAAGAAAATATAAAGGCAGTCAACAATACCCCCAATATACCTATGTACTTAAAAATCTTCTTTTTTGTTATAGAATACAAAATGCCAACTGCAGAATTATATCCAAGATGTCCCCCTTGCCTACCCAAAGTCCACTCTGCAATAGAAAGAGGCATTGCTATCATAAAGAAAGAAAATATATAAGCCGTCATAAAAGCTGCACCTCCGTAGGTAGCAACTTGCCCAGGAAACTTTAGAAAATTACCTAAACCCACTGCACTTCCCGACACAGCAAGTATAATGCCCAATTGGCTACTCCATTTATCTTTCTTCATATAGCTATTAAATTCCTCTTATAAAAATTTTTGGTTCATAGACTCTGCTGGTTCACTCTCAGATACCTTCGACACACGCTTTGCTGGAATACCAACAACTGTGTCGTGGTCATCTACATCATCTAGCACCACAGAACCTGCTCCAACTTTCGCACAATGCCCAACTGTAATATTACCTATAATCTTCGAGCCTGCTCCAATGAGTACCCCACTCATAATCTTAGGGTGTCTATCTCCTGTTTCATTGCCTGTTCCTCCCAAAGTTACCTCGTGAAGTATAGATACATTATCGCTTACCACAGAAGTTTCGCCTGCCACAAAAGATGTAGCGTGGTCTAGCAATATACCCTTACCAAATTTCGCCGCAGGGTGAATATCAACTGCAAAGACCTCACTATTTAAACTCTGCAAGCAAAAAGCTATGTGCTTACGCCCATTTAAATACAAATAATGCGAAACCCTATAAGTTGTTATAGCCATAAAGCCCTTATAATATAGTATAGGCATTATATATTCTGTGCAAGCTGGGTCTCTCTTTTTTATAGCAACTATGTCAGCAATGACGCTTTCTCTAATATCTAAAGAAGCGTCAAAAACCTCCATAAACAGATTATATAAAGTATCGTAACTCAAAGACAAGCTAGACAAACGCCTCACAATCCTTGCAGAAATAGACTCAAAGACACTCTTTTTCGAAAATACTATAGACTCCATAAAGTCCCTTAAAGCTACTTCTTCGCTAGCTATAGTTGCAGCACTTTCTTGTACGCTTTGCCAAACTTCCTTTAGACTTTTTTCGTGATTATCCATAAATTCCATTTTGGGCTACTCCTTCTTTAAATTTTTTCAAATTGTCTATAGCTATTGCTATTAGTCGCTCCTGTGCTTGAGTTGTCATCCACGCATTATGTGGAGTTATGTAGCACTTTTTCGCCCCCAAAAGTGGATTGTCAGCTCTCGGAGGTTCAGTAGAAAGCACATCTACACTTGCGTAAGCTTCGCTTTCCTCTAAAAATTCAGCTAAGTCTGCCTCATTAATCAAGCCTCCCCTTGCTGTATTTATAATCCAAACATTCCTTTTCATCTTCGCTAAGGAAGTCTTAGATATGATATTTTGGCTATCTTCATTTAAGGCACAATTCAAAGACAGAATATCAGCTTTGCTAAATATATCGTCTAAACTCACAAAAGACACAAGCTCATCTGAACTACCCACCTTTGCAGACCTTGAATATGCGATAATATTCATATCAAAAGCTTTCGCAATAATCGCAACTTTTTTGGCTATTGCCCCATATCCCAATATAGCTAGAGTTTTGCCCTTTAGCTCCTCCAAGGGGCTAAGCTTATACGCAAAGTCAAGAGATGAAGTCCACTCTAAATTCTTTACACTTTCTGAGTGCAGAGCAATTTTATTTGCCAAATTCAATATATGTGCAAATACCTGTTGGGCAACGCTATCTGTGCTATATGCAGGTATGTTGCAAACCCTGATACCTCGCTCTTTGCAATATTGAATATCTACATTATTGTAGCCTGTAGCCAAAATCCCTATATATTTCAAATTAGGCAACAAACTTAGAGTATCCTTAAATAAAAGTACCTTATTTGTGATTATAGCCTCAGCGTCTTTTGCTCTTTCAAGCACCTGAGAGGGGGTAGTTCTCTCGTAAAAACTACAATCGCCCAATTCCTTTAGAGCAGACCAATCAAAATATTTTTCGCTGAGCGTACTTGAGTCTAAAATAGCTATTTTATTAATAGATGACATTTTTCCAAAAATTCTTAGATTTCTCGCTATAATCACTTTTCCCTGCTTCTCTAAAATCTGTTTCAGCATTTTTTTGAGGAATATCATTTTCCATATTAGCTTTATTTTGACTTAGAGCCTCAAATTCTTCTTCAGTGAAAATAACAACATTGCAAGCTGTCATAAAGGCTTCTCCATTGAAAATTTTGAGCTTCGAAGTCTTGTTATCTATACTAAGTCCTGCCTTTTTTAGGGCAGTTTTCATATTTAAATTTTCCCTAAGAGCATTTACAGCATCTGTAGCAATTCTTGTATATTCTTCATTATCAGCCTTTAAGCTTGCATTTTCCTTAATAATAGCGTCGATTTCTGCAGAAGTATACTCCTTTGCAAAAGAGCTGAAAGTAGCTAAAAATATAGCTAAAAAAGTTATATATAAATTTTTCATATTGGAATTTTCCTGTAAAGATAAGCGTTATCTTTTCAAAATTCACAAAAAAGAGCAAGCGTATTTTTCATAAAATCCTTTAAATAGAAACTTTAGGGGGCGTTTATAAAAAATAGTAAAGATTTTTCAAAAATAATGTTGATTTCTCAGACAAAGAGAACATTATCAAGATACATAATTAAATCTAAAAATTTTTACAAAATGAATACTGATAAACCTAAGATATGGGAAGCCTTTAAAGAAGGTAAATGGTGCAATAGTGTAGACGTTCAAAACTTCATAAGTTTGAATTACACTCCTTACGAAGGCGATGCCTCTTTCTTAGCAGAAGCGACACCTCGCACAAAGAAAATGTGGGAAGATGTAATGCTATTAGTAGAAAAAGAGAAGGAAAATAATGGTCTTTTAGATGCAGATGTTGACACTCCTTCTGAGGTAAATTCTCATGGGGCTGGCTATATTAATAAAGAGGCTGAACTCATTGTAGGTTTGCAAACAGATGCTCCTTTAAAGCGTGCTATAATGCCTCTTGGTGGATATAGAATGGTTGAAACTTCTTGCAAGGAATTTGGCTTGCCTGTAAATCAAAAGGTAAAGGAAATTTTCACTAAATATAGAAGAACTCACAATGAGGGCGTATTTAATGCTTATACACCAGAAATCCTTGCAGCACGTAAAAGTGCAATCGTAACTGGCTTGCCAGACGCTTATGGCAGAGGTAGGATTATTGGCGACTACAGAAGGCTTGCTCTATATGGCATAGATAAGCTAATTCAAGACAAGATGGAGCAAAAAAGTAGCTCTAATGCTCTAAATATGGAGTCTGACATAATTCGTGAGAGAGAAGAGCTTCAAGATCAAATCATAGCCTTAGGCGACGTGAAAAAGATGTGTGCTTCTTATGGCTTTGACGTATCTGTTCCTGCGACTAATTTCAAAGAGGCTGTGCAATGGACTTACTTTGCATATCTAGCTGCAATTAAAGACCAAAATGGAGCTGCGATGTCTATAGGTAGAACAAGCACTTTCTTGGATATTTATGCAGAAAAGGACATAGCAGAAGGCACTTTAACTGAGTCTGAAGCCCAAGAAATTATGGACGACTTCATAATCAAGTTGAGAATAGTTAGATTTTTGCGTACAAATGATTATAATCAATTGTTCAGTGGCGACCCTGTTTGGGTAACTGAGTCTATAGGTGGTATGGGCAATGATGGCAGAACTTTGGTAACTAAGAATTGCTTTAGAGCATTGTATTCTTTAGTGAACTTGGGGGCTTCTCCAGAACCTAATATGACTGTGTTGTGGTCTAATGATATGCCTAAGCCTTTTAAGGATTTCTGTGCAAAATTGTCTATAGAAACTTCATCTATACAATACGAGAGCGACGACTTAATGCGTCCTATCTTTGGCGATGACTATGCTATAGCTTGCTGCGTGTCTCCTTTAATTATAGGTAAGGAAATGCAGTTTTTTGGAGCTAGAGCAAACTTGGCTAAGGCTTTGTTATACGCAATTAATGGAGGTGTAGACGAGAAAACTTTTGCAAAAGTAGTAGATGGCTTTGAAAAGATTGAGGGCGATTATCTTGAAATAGACGAAGTTATGGCTAAGTTCGACAAGATGATGGACTGGCTAAGCAAGGTGTATGTAGACGCTTTGAATATCATTCACTATATGCACGATAAGTATTATTATGAGAAGGCTCAAATGGCTTTCTTGGATAAGGACGTTGTGCGTAAATTAGGTTGTGGTATAGCTGGATTTTCTGTTGTAGTTGACTCACTTTCTGCAATTAAAAATGCTAAAGTTAAGATTATTCGAAACGAAGCTGGGCTTGCTGTAGACTTTGTTATTGAAGGCGATTTCCCTAAATATGGCAATGACGACGAAGGTGTAGATGCTATTGCGTCTGAGTTAGTTAAGACTTTTATGCAAAAGATTATGAAGTTGCCTACTTATAGAAATGCAGTGCATACTCAATCTATATTGACTATTACTTCTAATGTAGTTTATGGCAAAAAGACAGGTAACACTCCAGATGGCAGAAAAGCTGGCGAACCTTTTGCTCCTGGGGCAAACCCATTCCACCAAAGAGATACACACGGGGCTTTATGCTCTCTATGCTCTGTGGCAAAGCTACCTTTCCAATACGCTAAAGATGGCATTTCTAATACATTTTCAATCTTCCCTCACTCATTGGGTAAAGAAGAGAGCGAAAGGATAGATAACCTTATAGGTCTAATAGATGGATATGTGGCTAAAGGTGGTCAGCACTTGAACGTAAATGTTCTTGAAAAGACTGTTTTAAAAGACGCTATGGAACACCCAGAAAAGTATCCTCAGTTGACTGTGAGAGTTTCTGGTTATGCTGTAAACTTTGTAAAATTAACAAGGGAACAGCAACTAGACGTTATATCAAGAACATTCCACGAAAAATTCTAATTTATGTCCAAGGGAGTTAGAGTTTGCTCTGTAGAACGAGGTTCAACTCTTGATGGCCCTGGAATTAGGTATGTTATATTTTTGACAACTTGCCCCTTTAGGTGCAAGTTTTGTCATAATCCAGAGAGTTGGGCAAGCCCCGACTCTTTTCCTTTTATGTCTACAGAAGAACTGCTTAAGAATGTGGCGAGCCTTGCTCCTTTTTTAAGGCAAGGGGGCGTAACTATATCAGGAGGCGAGCCTCTTTTGCATAAGGACTTTTTGATAGATTTTTTCACAGAGCTTAAGAAGATTAATATACACACTGCTATAGACACTTGTGGATATATTCAATTAGACGAAAAGTTGGACAAAATTACTGAGCTTAGTAACTTGTTTTTAGTGGATATAAAAAGTATATACGAAGAGGAGCATATAGAGTTAACAGGAAAGTCGAAAGAAAAGACTTTTGAGTTTTTAAAATATATCTATGAGAGGCAAAAAGACATTATCATAAGGGTAGTAATGTATTGCGAAAAGGTAAATTCTGTAAAATACGCAAAAGAATTGGCTTTGTATTTAAGGGAGTTTAAGGATAAGATAAATTTGATTGAATTATTGCCTTATCACTCTATGGGAATTGAAAAATGGAAAAAATTAAAG
Organism: Opitutales bacterium; assembly: GCA_044433115.1. Taxonomy (GTDB): domain Bacteria; phylum Verrucomicrobiota; class Verrucomicrobiia; order Opitutales; family Intestinicryptomonadaceae; genus CAKUIA01. Next base: position 46,682 of record JAWXTY010000001.1, on the reverse strand, counting down.
CTAAATTATGATAATTTTTCATTCAAAAGCCCCACAGAAGAAGAAATTAAAGCATTTTCTCAAGTTTTAGAAGATTTTGGGTACAAAACTAAATACTAGAAGCTTGACAAATTAAATTACTTTCTTTTGAATATTAGTTCAATGAAAAGAATAATTTTATCTACTTTACTAGCTTTTAGTTTTAACTTTAGCTTTGCTCAAGATATGACGCCAGAGCAAATTGAGGCGTTGCAAAAAACAGCAAAGGAACTATACCCTTCTAGCGACAATCAACGCAATTCTTGGTTAAAGACTCAACAAAACGCATTTAATAGCATTAAGCTTGCTAGCTTTGCTTTGTCTGACGAAGAAGTAATCGCAATTAAGCAAGACGCTGCAACTAAGTTCCCTAATAATTACCTTGAGCAAGAAGCTTATGTGCGTTCTAAGGCGAACGATATGGTAAATATGAATAAGCTTTCTACAGGCTTAGATGCTGAGGAATTTGCTGCTATTAAAAACGTAGCTCAAAGAGAAGCTAAGGGCGACGCTAATGAGTATATGAATTTAATTAGAGCTCACTTAGACGCTAAGGATAAGATGAAGACTGCCAGTGCTCCTGAGGGCGTTGACGAAGTTGACTTTAAAATCATACAAAGAGTTCTACAAAAGAACTATCAAAATAACTACAGAAAGCAATTAGACTTAATGGGCGAAAAGGCTAAGATGTTGCTAAGTATAATGGGTGAGTCTACTTCTACTGAAGACGTTTTAGAAAACCTTAAAGACGACCCTAATGCTTTCAATACTATAGGTTTAGAAATTGTTAAAAACAACTCTATCATAGTTGGAAAGAAAACGCCTCAGTTGGCAATCGCTGTTAAATTCAAGGATAAGTTTGGCTTCTTCTGCCCTATGACTGCATTGAATGACGAATTGGAATTGATTACTCCTATGGGCGAAAAAGTTGAGATACAAAAAATCCACTTATCTAAAACAGCTCCTGTAATGTTCTTAGAAACAGGCGAATTTCCTGAAGGAATTTCTGCTTTATCTATGACTACCTTAAACGAAGTTAAGGCTAATTTAAACAAAGAATTAACTTTGGCTGGCTACACTTCTTTGACTAATACTTCTTGCTACAAAATCGCAATTAATTCAATTAGAGATAACATTTATATCCTAGATAAAAAGACTCCATTGAACTTCACAGATGGCACTATGCTTGTTGATTATGAAAATGCAAAGCTAGTTAGTTTCACTCTAAGAGGCGATAATGAAAACATTGAAATACCAAGCTTTAAGGAAAAGAATAAGGTTATGGCTTTGCTAAGAAAGACTGGTGGTTCTTCAAGGTCTGCTAAGGAAGAGTCTTACCCTATTTTGGATATGCTAAACGATTTCGAAGCTTATGACGCAGCTAGAATGCAATCGCAAGTTGAGTTCTTAGAAGATCTAAAGGCTGATAACGAAGAAGCGTTTAAGCTATACACAGCTACTGCCTTAAGTACATTGGCATCTTCAAGCAAATATGGAAAGATAGCTAAGGATAATGCAAGCAAGTTTAAGGATAGAATAGGCGAAAAGAATTTCTTAAGAGAAGCAAAGAGCTTGATGTCTAAGCTATCAAACGAAATCAAAAAGGACTTTAAGCCTGAGACTAACCCTAATTTATTCTATATTAATCTAAGAGCAGATGTTGCTTTGCAAATGGAATTGAGAAAGCAATTAATTGAATACTACAAAAATGCAGTTGCAAATGACTTAGAGTCAATCTTACCTAAAGACATTTTACCTGCAAGGCAAGAACCTTACAAAAAGAGATAAGCACTTAGTGGCTATAGCCACTTTTGTTTAACTTAAGAATTTTATTTTCCTTAGGGAAATTTAAGAAACAAGCAAATTCTTCTTCTGGAGAGTTTGCTTTTTTTATCTCGCCAATTAAGTGTAGGCTTTGTTTGAATTGATTTTGGTAGGCTTGGTTTAGCTTCGCAAAATCACAATTTTTATCTAACACAAATAGCAACTCATAGTCCTCGCCATCGCAGAGAGCCTTAGTTAGATTGTTGCCTTCGACATTGCGTAGAGGAATTTTGTCTGTATCTAATACAGCACAAGATGTTCTTGACAACAAGTGCTTTAAGTCGCTTGCTATGCCATCTGTAATATCTATACAAGCCTTAAGTTCAGGTAGCTTTGAAAGGAAGAGACCCTCTTGAACACGAGGGCAAAAGTCCAAGTGCCAATCACTTTCATAAGAAGCTCCAAGTGTGCCTGTACAACAAATAAAGTCGCCAACTTCGCCCCCAGTGCGTAACATAGCCCTACCCTCACTCGAGCCAATAAGAGTCAAGTGCATAGAAAAGAAATCGCTTTTAACGCTCGCAATGTCGCCTCCAATGATTTTAATCGAATATTCCTCACAAGCCAATTTCATACCCAACAAAAAGCCCTTTAGATATTCCATCGACAAGTTTGCAGATAAAATCGCACTTGTCTGAGCATATATAGGCAAAGCCCCCATTGAAGCAATGTCGCTGACGTTACGTTTAATAAGCTTTTTGCCTGCCCTAATTGCATCGCAATCAAAGTCGAAATGCACGCCTGCAATCACAGAGTCTGTTGTAACAAATAGCTTTTCTTCAAGGCTAGATTTATCAATAATGGCACAATCGTCGCCAGAGCCATAGGGGCTAGGAGGGCAAATATCGCCAAAAATTTCCACAGCCATCTTAATGGTCTTAGCTTCGCCGAAACTAGAATAGCTATCTTCTATAGATTTTGCCCAGATTGACATAATAAAATTAATATAGTGTTAAAGAAATTAAATAAACAATGCACTAGCATACACAACTTTAAGTCGCAATATTTTTCGTATATATAGCACAACAAGCAAGATAGGAAAAACAGTGCAAGAAATGCAAAGATAGAAAAGTGTATCAATGCAAAGATTGCAGAGCTTGTAATTATAGCTAAGTATACAGGCATTTTAGAGCGAAATAGCCTGTAGAGCAGACCTCTAAAAATCAATTCTTCAGCAATAGGAGCTAAAATCACAGTAACAAGAAAGCCCAAAGAAATCTCTAAAAAGCCATTTAAGTTCTGCCAAAGCTCTATAGCAGCTTGCAAATCAAAGCTATAATCAAAGAGCTTTGCTATAATATTTATAGTTAAGTTTGTTCCAAAAACCAGACTTAGCCCAATCAAGAAATACTTAAAGCCTTTTTTAAGCAAATCTCTAAAGCCCAACTTAGGCTCAAATAGCCCAAGTTTGAAATATATATTTACAATAATTGCATAAGCAAGAAAGCAAAGTTGAGTGTTTATTGCAGCGAGCAAACTTGACAAAGACGTATTGCCAAAAAGCTCTAAGATAAAACTAGAGCTTTGATTTATCAGCATTATCGCAAGAAGAAAGCCCCAAGCAATCAGCAAATAGTCGCTAATTTTTAGCGACCAATTTTCCAACTTCGCCACCATCTTAAAAGACTTTACTGCCCTTTAGATATGTAGCTTTAACCTTAGCTTGAAGTTCTTTATTCCACCAAGGTGAATTTTTCGACAATGAATAAGTCTTGTTATATACGTACTTTTCATTTAGGTCTACCAAGCAAAAGTCTGCTTCTTTGCCATAGCTCATTGAACCTGCGTCTAAGCCAACTAAGCTTGCTGGCGAAGATGTCAAAAGCTCAACTAGACGCATAAGTGGCATTTTGCCAGACTTAACTAAAGTTTCGTAGCATACAGAAAAAGCAGTTTCAAAACCTATGATACCAAAAGGAGCGTAGTCAAACTCTACATCTTTATCAGCCTCGCTATGAGGAGCGTGATCAGTTGCAATCGCTTCTATAGTTCCATCGCAAAGACCTTCGATAATTGCATCTATATCCTTTTGCGTACGAAGTGGAGGGTTCATCTTAAAATTAGTATCATAGCCAAGCAAGTTTTCATCGCTCAAAGAAATGTGGTGTGGGCTTGCCTCGCCACTAACTCTAATACCATTTTGCTTAGCATTTCTAATCAATTCAACAGAATACGCACTAGACAAGTGTTGCATATGCACCCTTGCATTTGTGTACTTAGATAAAATTATGTTACGAGACACAATCAAGTCCTCGCCAGCATTTTCCCAAGCACCCAAGCCAGTTGCAATACTCACTAAACCTCCATTTATCTGAGCTTTCTTCGTCAAAGAAGCGTCTTGGCAGTGATCCATAACCAAAATATCGAACATACTTGCGTACTCAAGAGCCTTAAACATAAGCTCGTTACTTTGTATACAAGAGCCATCGTCAGTTATAGCAACAGCCCCAAGCTTAGCCAGCGTACCAATAGGGGCTAGCTTTTCGCCCTTTCTACCTTCACTAATACAAGCACTTATGTATACATTAACTTTCGCACTATCTTCGATTATATACTTTAAAAGCCTATAAGATGAAGCGTCGTCTATATTAGGATTAGTGTTAGGCATAGGGATTATTGAAGTATAACCACCAGCTGCTGCAGCCATAGTGCCAGTTGCAACAGTTTCCTTATAAGACTGACCTGGTTCTCTCAAGTGGCAATGAATTTCCACAAAGCCAGGGAAAATGTGCAAGCCCTCAGCGTCGATAACATCGACTTCGCCCTTTGGCATAGTTTCAACAAATACGCCATTTTCAACGTAGACATCTTTCTTCTCTTCTATAGAATTTTTTGGGTCTACAACTATTGCATTTTTAATTACTAAATTTTTCATAATTCTCCTTTATTACTTTGAAGCATTCATACACAAATACATAACAGCCATTCTAATAGCTACCCCATTTGTAACTTGTTCTAAGATTACAGAATGTTCTGAGTCAGCAAGAATACTATCTACTTCAACCCCTCTATTTATAGGTCCAGGGTGCATAATAATTGCGTCTTTTTTGATGAATGACTCCCTCGCCTTGTTCAAACCATATATAGAAGTGTACTCGCCTATAGATGGGAAATGTATGAAAGATTGCCTTTCGTGCTGTATACGCAATAGCATAACTACATCTGCGTCTCTAAGAGAATTTTGCAAATCGTGGCAAACCTTAACATTCATAGCCTCAAATTGTCTTGGCACTAAAGTTGCAGGACCTGCCAATGTTACATTTGCTCCAAGCTTGTTTAAGCAATGTATATTCGAACGAGCCACTCTGCTAAATAGAATGTCGCCTAAGATAGTTACATTCTTGCCCTTTAAGTCCTTGCCTAAATGTTCACGCATAGTAAAGGCGTCGGCTAGTGCCTGAGTTGGGTGAGCGTGAGCTCCATCGCCTGCGTTGATTACAGGAATTTTAAGTCTCTCAGCCAAGTATTTAGCTGCCCCTGCTGCACTGTGGCGAACCACCATCATATCAGTACTTAGCGACTGAATATTCATAGCAGTATCTCTCAAAGTCTCGCCCTTTACCAAAGAAGAAGTGCTTGCTGTAATAGAAATAACGTCAGCTCCGAGTCTATGAGCTGCCATTTCGAAAGCAGTTCTCGTTCTAGTACTTGGTTCTAAGAAGAAGTTTACCACAGTTTTGCCTCTCAAATAAGGCAGTTTGCAACCATCTTCTATAATTAGAGCTTTAAACAGCTCTGCTAAGGAAAAAATCTGTTCTAATTCAGCAACTGTTAAGCATTCGATATTAGTTAAATCTTTCTTTGTCCACGAAATATTGTTAAAAAAATCCTTAGATGTATTCATAATTTCAATTTTATATAGCTTAAATTAAATATCAAAATTCAGATTATGCAAATAAATTTTAATCTAAAAGTAAATTCTCTAGTTCCTCTGCATTTTTTGCTATGAGATTTTGGGCAATTTCCTTTTTGAAATATGCGTCAAAAGGAGCTTCTAAAAAGCGTTGGCAGTGATAAATTATTGTAGCCTTATGCTCTGGCGAGCGAACGAGCCTGCCTACTGCCTGCCTTATTTTTGAATGAGCCTGCTTTGCATAAACTTCAATAAATGCTTCACGCTTAGTCATATCTTTCTCTTGCATAAGCAATTGCATTTTTGCATTTAGCTTGTCATTAATTTCAGGATAGCCCACACTCACAATCATAGCAGTGTCAACTCGCCCTCCAAGTATATCTATACTTTCTGCAAAGGAGCTTGCCATAATTAGGCAAATTATATCATTGCCCAAAAGCGACACTTCCAAAAACTCTATTTGCTTTGCATAAGACAAATTTTTAGCTTGAATACAAGTGCTGAAATTTTTGTATCTTCTCGAGAAAACTTCCATCGCACGCTTTGCATACAAATAGGAAGGAAAAAACACAATCAAAGGCGAAGAGCTATGCTTTTTTGCCACATATATACTTTTGGCAGTGTTCTCGAGATAATCATACCTCGAATTTGCTCTAGTATCTGCACTTGTATCGAATATATGCCTGTAGCACTTAGTGAGCCAAGTTGGCTTAAAGCTATGTTCTGTTATGCCATTTTCAGGCAAAGACATCTCGCTTGCACTTAGCAAAAGGCTATACTTAAACTTATTCAAAACTTGCATTTTTTCAGCAAAAGCCTCATAGCAATCCACAGAAAATACCCCAGCTTCGTATTTATAATAAAGCTTTATAGTCTCCATTTTTGTATGCTTTGCAAGGGCTAAAATATTGTATAAAAGCCCCTTTGCATAAGGCAAAAGCTCATCTAAATTCAATTTAGTAGCGTGATTTAATATGCGTGCTAAGTTGCCTTTAATTAGGGATATTTCATCTAAGCAAAGCTCTAATTGCGAATTTTCAAGAGTATCTATAATCGAGTTTAAATATAAGGCAAGGTCTGGAAAATCTAAGTTTAGTGCAGTTTTTAATATGAGTAAATCATCTAGGCTAATTTTACCTGAATATGCAAGTTCAACTCTGCCCTCTAAGTTGTGGGCTTCGTCTAAAATTAGCATAGTCCTCTTTGGATTGAAAACATCTTCGTTATCAAACACACCACGCACTGAAGGCGAAAATATATAGTTGTAATCGCATATCCAAACTTGGGCATAAGGCAACATCGCAAGCGACAATTTATAGGGACAAAGCCCATATTCAAGAGCGTCGCTTTTAATCTTATCTAAGGATACAATGCTTGAAGAAAAGTAATTCTTAAAATCAAATACAAACTCCCCAAAATGCTCAACTTCGCAGTTTAGGCAATCGGTGCAATTTCCCCTAAAATCGTTTAGGATATGCTCGCTTCTATTGCGTATTTGAAAGCATTTTGGGTAGACTCCTCCACGTATAAACTTCCTTAGCTCTCTGATAAATTGCAGTTGCCCACTCGACTTCGAGCTAAGGCAGATAATGTTGTCAATCTCGCCAGATTGCAGTTTATCTAAGGCAACTGAAAGCGAAATTGCAGTTTTGCCAAAGGCTGTAGGTGCATTAAAGGAAACTATCTTTTCATTATCTAAAGATTGCAAAGCCTCTATAGCTTGGGCTTGCCCCTCACGCAAGGTCTCGAAAGGCAAAGATAAGTCTAAATCGCCTATAGCAATGTTTGCAAGCTCTCGCTCTTTTAAATAATCTATAAACTTTTCAGCCCTCAATTTGAGTATATCTATAGCTTTTCCATAGAGCTGAAAACTTTGCGAAAGCCCTGTGTTTATATTTACATAAAGCAACTCACCTTTTGCATAAGAAGTTTTACTTAAAGCATATACGTAAAATGCAAGCTGTATGCTATGAGTATATTCCATCTTATCGATGGGGAAAGTTTTGCGAGTTGTCTTAATTTCACGTACAAGCAAATAGCCATCTTCTTCAAAGACTTCATCTGCATTGCCAGATATACAAAATAGCCAATCTCCAAAAACTAAATCTGCCTTTAATTGAACTTCACTTTGAACTTTTTTGCCACTTTCTTGAGACTCTTTTTGAATTGTTCTATGCCACTGCGTACCCAAAAACATTGTCCACATAGACGATGTGGCAATCTCTCTATTTTCAAAATTGAAATCAAAACAAGCAAATTCTCTTGCACTCAACTCAACTTTTTTGGCTTTAAAATCTATATTCAATTAACAATAAATTTTCAAATAATTTTCAAAAAGAGTCAATAAGATTAAAGTTAAATAAGGATTTTCCGATTAGAATTTTTATGGATAGACTAGATTACATAAGCATAGAAAAAGCTAAGGCTGAAAAAGTTATAGCTTCATTAAACCAACTCTTGGCAGATTTTCAAATTTGCTATACTAATATGAGGGGCTTCCATTGGAACGTTACTGGCAGAAGATTTTTCTCGCTACACAAGCAATTTGAGGATTTATATAACGACCTCGCTGATAAAATTGACGAGATTGCAGAAAGAATTTTAATGCTTGGAGCTTGCCCTGAAAATAGATTTAGCAAATATCTCGAAATTTCTAATATACAAGAAATTACAGATGTATCTTGCGACGAAAAAATCTTGGGCTACATATTAGACTCCTACAAAGACCTAATCAAAGCTCAACGACAAACTATAAACTTTGCCGAAGAAGCCCAAGACCTTGTAACTGCCGATTTATTAACAACTTATCTCTCAGACCAAGAAAAGTCTGTCTGGATGATAACTGCCCTAATGACAGAAAATTGCAAGATTTAAGAAGTCTTTAAGATTCCCTAAAGCAAGCTCGCAAGATACAAATTGCGAGCTTTTTTTAGAAATTTCTAGCCCCAAAGTGCAAGCCATCTATACCAAGTTTCAATTTCTTTGCCTCTCTTAAAAAAGATAAATCTTCCCTTTTAAAGGCAAAGCACGACTCCTTTAGAGCATTTGGGCTTTTGTAGATATAATAATAATCGAAAGCCTTTGTCTTGAGCAATGACTGCAATATCGCAAAGCCTCCCTCAATTAAAACTGCGTAAATTCCCCTTGCAAAAAGCTCTTGTTTCAAGCAATTCCAATAGCCAGCTTCATCGTCTCGCTTTGAGTTTAAAATTATATAATTAATTCTAGCTTCGTCGAGTTTTAGCAATCCATCTTTAGGGCTATCTAAGTCTGCAATAACTATAGTTTTAGACGAAAAGTTGTCGCTAAATAAGTTCTTATCCAAGTTGTCAAGGCAACTTAAAGACCTGTCAAATAGCAATCTATGATTACAAGTTTCGCCCTCTTCATTGCGTATAGATAATTTTGGATTGTCGCAAATTAGAGTTTTTGCCCCAACTGCTATAGCAGGGAAAAGCTCTCTTAAAGTCATTAAATGCTCTAAGGAATTTTGACTCGAAATCTTTGTACGAACCCCCTCGCCCTCCGAAATTATCAAATTTCTCGACATTGCAAATTTCATACAAAGCAGTGCCTTTTGCTCTCTAACTACATAGTTAAATATGCAATTTAAGCTCTCACACTCCTCTTGCAAAACTCCCACCTTTACAGAAATTCCAGCACTTTCTAAGAGCTTAATCGCCCTGCCCTTGTGTTTTGGATTAGGGTCTAGCGTTCCTATAATTACCTCGCTAATACCTGCATTAATTATAGCCTGCGTGCAAGAACCAGTACGCCCCTCTGTAGAGCAAGGCTCTAGTGTTACGTAAATTTTTGCCCCCTTTTTCAATGGGTATTTCAAAGAATTTAGGGCAACTCTCTCTGCGTGAGCTGTTCCATCTTTTGCGTGAAAACCCCTTGCGACAATCTCGCCATCTTCAACTATAACTGCCCCAACCATTGGGTTTGGGTGAGTCTTTCCAAGTGCCTTTTTTGCCAATAAAAGAGCCTCTTGCATATACTCAATATCAGTCAACATACTAAGGCGACACAAAAGGGTTATACTTCTTTTCAGCACCTACTGAAGTAGAGTCGCCGTGTCCACAAAAAATTGCTACATCTTCAGGGAGGGTATAAATCTTGTTTCTTATAGACTTTTGAAGTACGCCAAAGCTACCTGTAGGCAAATCGTGCCTACCAACACTCATCTGAAAAATAACATCGCCTGCAAAAAGTTGCTTTTCGCTCTCTATATAAAACATCATACTTCCTGCACAATGACCAGGGGCATACAAGCACTCTATCTTTACATCGCCAAATTCTAAAATTTGATTATCCACTAAAAACTCATCTACCTTAAATACTTCCAAGTCCACCCCAAACATAGATTGAGCCTCAGTAGTTTCGACAAAACCACAAGTATCTTTATGTGCATAAACCTTTGCACCTGTTGCTTCTTTTAGAGCAGCACAATCCCAAGCGTGGTCAAAGTGTCCATGAGTTAAAAGTATAGTAGAAAGAGTTCTGCCTTTTTCTTCTAAGAAAGACGAAATTACCTCGCAAGCCTCTTCTGGGGCATCGATTAATATTGCGTCTTGAGTGTCTTTAGGGAAAATCAAAAAGGAGTTTACCCCCATTGAGCCTAATTGAAAATTATAAATTTGCATTATTCTTTGCTTTCTTCTTTTTCTGAAATTGGAGTTTGCTCAGTTTCGCTTTGCTCAGTTCTTTCCTTAGTTTCTGCTAGTTCTTCCTTAGTTTCTACAATAACTTCTTTAGTCTCTACAGCCTCAGCTTTAACCTCTACAGTCTCTGCCTTAGTCTCTTCTGTAAGAGCTTTTTGAGCAAGCTTAGGGTTTCTGTTTTGTATATTTTGCCTCACTGCAGGAGGTAGAGAATGTCCAGCCTCTTGATTATTCATAGGTCTCTGAGCTTGTTGGTTATTCGCAGGAAGCTGAGCGTTTCTGTTTTGTATATTTTGCCTCACAGCAGGAGCTGGAAGATTTGCACCTTGTCTAGCTGCTGGAGTATTCGGAGTTGCTTTTACTTCAGGCGTAGGCTCTTTATGATTTTTCTTTTCATCTAAGAAAGTTGCAGCAGGCAAGCCTACATCACTAAACAAACAAACATCAGGTTTTGCCCAAGCTTTCCACAAATAGCGTACGCCCTCAATTACTTTATCATCTTGAGCTTTTAATACTATCATACCCTTTTCAAGCTCTGCCCTAATAGAAGTAGGGGCAATCCATTCCTCGTCTACTAAAATTTCAAAGCCTCTTAAATCGCCCTTTTGCTCTAGCTTTCTACCAAATAGATGAAAAGAAATAAGGGCTTTATTTTTATCATAAGTAGCATTTCTAATCATTGGTTCATACTCACCTGTCATAAATCTATTGCCATAAATTCTCTTTAGTGCAATTTTTGCAAGGCGTTTAGATATAACTTCCTTATCATTAGGGTGGATATTTTTCTCTTCGCCTGTATCTATAGTTACAGCCATTTCCACCATTCTTAGGCTATTTTTAGTCTTTAATTGCTCCCAGCGAGTCTCTGCCCATTGCCTATCTTTTATATCATAAGAAGGCAGTTGCACAAAGTAAAATGGCATAGGCTTATTCCAATATTTACGCCAAGCAAGTATCAATGATTTAAATTTTTCTGAAAAAGTTTCAGCATCTACACTATCAGACTCGCCTTGATACCACAAAAACGACCTTGCTGTATAACCTGCTATAGGGGCAATCTTTGCATTATACAAAAATGAAGGAATTTGCTGTGCTCTCATTCTACCAAACTCAGTAGGTTTTGCAGGTGCTTTTTCTTTAAATGCAGTCCCCTCTTCTTTCGCCTTTGCCTTTTTTGCATTATACTCTTTTAACTTTTCCTTCCAAGTAGCCAATGCACTTTCATAATCAAATTCAGGATTATAATTTTTCTTGAAAGTATCTAATTCTTTTTCAAAAGCTGGCGTTTTTTCTATATCTTCCATAGCCAACCAAGGCACCATTCTTGCCCCACCTAAAGAAGTTTCGACTATACCTACAGGAGCTTTGATACTTGCTGACAAATCTTCAGCAAAGAAGAATGCCAAGGCACTAAAGTCGCCAAAATTATCTACAGTACACAACTGCCACTTTGCATCTTCAGGAGAGTCAAATTGAGGGCTAGCACTTGTAGCGTCTGCCTTTTGAGTAAACATTCTTATAAGAGCATTATTGCCACGCTTTTCATCTTTTTTGAGCAAGTTGAATTTATTTAAACTCCACTGCATATTCGATTGTCCACCTGCTATCCAAACTTCGCCAATTAAAATATTTTTAATTTCCTTAGCCAAAGCTCCATTTTCATAAATATTCATTACAAGAGGCTTAAAGCTAGCCTTTAAAGGTCTTAGGAACATAGACCAATTACCATTTTTATCAGCCCTTGTCTCGATTTTTTGATCTTCAAATTCTACACCTATTAGTGCATTTGCATCTGCTTTACCCCAAATTTTTACTGGCATTTGCCTCTGCAACATCATATTATCAGAGAATATTTTAGGCATAGATATTTCTGCCTGCATCGAGGCAAAAATAAATATAAAATATATACACAATAAAAATTTCTTCATAATTATCTATTTTTTCAAATCTATAAAACTCATAGCTGGCAAGTCAAATTTATTATATAAGCAAGCATCAGGCTTAGCCCAACTTTTCCATAAATAACGAACCCCAAGAATTTCCCCATTTCCTTTTAAGACAATCTTATCAGCTTTAAGTTCTACCAGACTAGCATTTTGCCACGCATTGTCAACAAAAACTTCAAATCCTCTAAAATTACCAACAAGTTTCAAGTCAGACTCTGTATCAAATTCGACTTCAACTGTATTGCCCTTATACTCAACTTCATCTATAGTTGGAGACACATAGTCCTCAAATCTATCTATATCATAAGTTTCTGCCAATGCAAGATTTGCAAGCCTTGCCCCAACTATATCTTTATCTGTAGGGTGTATGTTGTTTTCTACGCCTGTGTCTATATTAATAAGAACTTCAACATCGTCTAATTTTTCGCCAACTAAATATTGTTGCCAACGAACATTTGCCCAATCATTTTTATTTTCAAAAGAAGCTAGTTGCACAGCATAAAATGGCATATCCCTAACATTCCAATACTTACGCCAATTATTAATTACACTTTCAAACATTGCAAAAAAGTCAGGGGCTGCTGCATCAGACTCACCTTGATACCAAATAAAACCACGAGCAGTAAAGCCCACAATAGGTGCAATTTTTGTATTATACATAAGAGCTGGCGACTCTCTATACCAACCAATACCCTTTGGTTCTTTTATATTTCTAGGATTTTTCGTATTAGCTGGCTTAGGCTCATCTACCTTAGATGGGTCGAATTTTGCCATATCATTTTCGAAAGTTTTCAAGCCTTCCACAAAACTTTCTGTGCCTTTTAAATCTTCTTTTGCAATCCAAGAAATCATCTTAGACCCCCCAAGAGATGTTTGAACTATACCAACAGGAACCCCCAATTCTTCAATCAATTTTTCTGCAAAATAGAAAGCAACTTGGCTATAGCTAGGGACAATCGCCTCTGTAGTTAAATTCCACATAGAGCCTTTAGGTGTATCAAAATTAGGCGTTAAGTCCTCTTTATCTTTTATAGGATTGCAACCCTTCCAAAGAGGTACCGTTTGCAAAAAAGCTCTCATCATAGGATTTGTAGCTCTCTTGCCCAAACCATCTGCCAATTTATCTGAAGCAAAAGTTCTATCCATATTAGATTGTCCGCCTGCTATCCAGACTTCGCCTATTAATATATCTTTAAATTCCTTTGAAAGTGTTCCATTTTCGTAGACTTTCATAGCTTGATTATTTGCGTTTGCTGGCATTTTGTCTAAATGCAAAGCCCAATTGCCCTGAGCGTCTGCCTTAGCCTCCTTAGCTTTTCCTGCAAATTCTACCTTAACGCTCGCGTTCATCTCAGCTTTGCCCCAAATTTTCACAGGCATTTCACGCTGTAATACCATATAGTCTGAAAAGACTCTAGGCATTAAAATTTCTGCATTCACACAAGCAAAAGCACTTAGTATCGCTATAATTGATAATATTTTTTTCATTCGTATTCTATTTTAAATTTTTAAAACTATTTAAAGGTAAGTCGCTATTATATAAGCATACATCAGGCAAAGCCCAATTTTTCCATAAATAACGCACCCCACTTATTTCTTTAGATGCACTTAACTCAACTTTAGCCCCCTCTAATTTCATAGACGCAGGCTTCGCCCAATTTCCATCAACTAAAACTTCAAAGCCCCTAAGCTCACCTTTTAATTCTAAAGTTTTATCAAAAATCAATTCAGCTACATTCCCCTTATAATCTATCTTCTCAAGCTTTGCTCCGTAGCAAGCCTTATCAATCCCATAAGTTTCTTTTAAAGCTAAATTAGCAAGTCTTTTGCCAACAGCCAACTTATCCTTAGGGTGGATATTTTTCTCTTCGCCAGTATCTATAGTTATTGCCATTGCAACTTTATCTAGCTTAGTTGAAGTCAAATATTGTTGCCAACGAGTTTCTGCCCAATCCATATTTGGAGCAGAATAAGAAGGCAGTTGCACAGCATAAAATGGCATATCATAATTCCAATATTTACGCCAAGCTTTTATTAAATTCTCAAAAACGCCAGAGAAATCTTTTATATTTTCCATAGTCTTTGCGTCTGCTTCGCCTTGATACCAAATAACACCTCTATTTGCAAAACCAACAAGAGGTGCAATCTTTGCATTATACAACAAGTAAGGCTCGTGCCTATAAAAGCCTATACTACCCTTTCTTGGCTTTTTCAAATTCTCTAAAGATTTTATTTTACGCTTAGCTTCTGCTGTGTTCTCTTTTTCGAGTGCTTCTATTTGAGTATTATAAGCCTTAATTTCAGCATCATAATCATAAGCTGAAAGATTTTCTTCAAATTCCTTTATTGTTTTTTCAAGGTTGGAATTTCCTACAAAATCTTCTTTTGCAAGCCAAGCAATCATTCTTGAACCACCTACAGGTGTGTGTATCAAAGCCACAGGTACATTGAGTTCATTAATCAAATTTTCAGCAAACAAAAAGCCTACGCAAGAAAAAGTGTTAGTTGTATCTTGAGTAGAAAGCACCCATCTTGCATCAGAAGGGAAATCAAATTGAGGCTCAGGCGAAGTTGCGTCTATTTGCATAGTAAACATTCTAAGCAAAGGATTTTCTAAACGCTTGTCGCCCTTTTCTATAAATTTAGAGCTAGCTAAAACCCACTGCATATTAGATTGTCCGCCTGCTATCCAGACTTCGCCTACTAATATGTCTTTAAATTCCTTTGAAAGCTTTCCATTTTCATAGACTTTCATAGCTTGATTATTTGCGTTTGCTGGCATTTTGTCTAAATACAAAGCCCAGTTCCCCTTAGCGTCAGCCTTAGCCTCCTTAGCTTGTCCTGCAAATTCTACCTTAACGCTTGCGTTCATCTCAGCCTTGCCCCAAATTTTCACAGGCATTTCACGTTGCAAAACCATATAGTCCGAAAAGACTCTAGGCATTAAAATTTCTGCATTCGCACAAGCAAAAGCACTCAATATATATACATACACTAATAATTTCTTCATAATCCCCTTTTTGAATAAGTATATATGCTAATTTTTTGCAGATATTTAGTCAAGTTTTTTCTACACTTAGTTAGCAATTAAGACTTTTTTATTAGAATGTAAAAAAAATGTTGGTAATTTTGCTAAAAGTCTGTTTATATTGTAATAATTTTTTAATTAAATAATACAATAATGAACAAATTTAAATTTGCAGTTTTAGCAGGCGATGGAATCGGTCCTGAAGTAATGAAAGAAGCTTTGCGTGTTTTAGAACACCTTTGCACTAAAAATGGCTACGCTATAGAATATGTCGAGTGCGACGTTGGTGGAGCTGGTATAGATAATCACGGCAAAGCTTTGCCTGACTCTACTTTAGCAAGTTGCCAAGATAGCGAAGCTATATTATTTGGCTCAGTGGGCGGCCCAAAGTGGGAAAACCTACCTCCTAAGGAACAGCCTGAAAGAGCTGCTCTATTGCCTTTGCGTAAGGCTTTTAAGCTTTTTGCAAATATTCGCCCAGGTTTATTGTATAAAGAAATCACAGACGCATCTCCTCTAAAGAACGACAGAATACCAGAAGGTATAGACATCGTTTGTATTAGAGAGCTAACAGGTGGTATCTACTTTGGCGAAAAGGCTACTAAGACTTTAGAAGATGGCGATATTTTAGCTAGCGATACTATGTTGTATAAAAAGAGCGAAATTGAGCGTATTGCAAAAGTTGGTTGCGAAACAGCTATGAGTCGTGGCAAAAAATTATGTTCAGTAGACAAGGCAAATGTACTAGAGACATCTGTACTTTGGAGAAAGACTGTTAAGGACTTTGTAGAAGCTAACTACCCTGAAATTGAATTGACTAATATGTATGTAGATAACGCTGCAATGCAATTAGCTAGAGACCCTAACCAATTCGACGTATTGTTCACTGAAAATATGTTTGGCGACATTCTATCTGACGAAATGGCTATAGTTTGTGGTTCTATGGGTATGCTTTGTTCTGCTTCTTTGGGCGAACAAGTTAATTCTTTTGACAAAAAGTTTGGTCTATACGAGCCTGCAGGTGGTTCTGCTCCTGACATAGCTGGAATGGGCTTAGCTAACCCTTGTGCTCAAATTTTAAGTGCTGCTCTTATGCTTCGCTTCTCTTTTGGTCAAGACGAATTGGCTACTCAAATAGAAAATGCTGTTAAAGAAACAGTTTGCTCTGGCATTAGAACTAAGGATATTGCTTTTGGTGGTGCATCTGTATCTACAAAAGAAATGGCTGATGCAATTATAGCAAGATTATAATCTTTTTTAAAACAATGACTTCACTTGAAATAAGAAATAGCTATCTTGAGTTCTTCAAGAATAAGCAACACTCTATCGTCTCTTCGGCGTCTTTGATGCCGACTTCGCCTAATTTGTTATTTACAAATGCGGGAATGAACCAATTTGTACCTTACTTTTTAGGCGAGACTAAATCTCCTTTTGCAAGGGCAGCTGACACTCAAAAATGTATACGTGCAGGTGGCAAACACAACGACTTAGAAGACGTTGGTTTTGACACTTATCACCACACATTCTTTGAAATGCTTGGCAATTGGTCTTTTGGAGACTATTTCAAGAAAGAAGCTATTGAATGGGCTTGGGAACTACTAGTTAGTGTATGGAAATTCCCTAAAGAAAGACTATACGCAACTGTATATATGCCTGAAGAGGGCGAGCCTGCAAGCTTCGATAATGAGGCTTATGACATTTGGTACAATATATTTACTAAAGAAGGCTTAGACCCTAAAGTACATATAATAAATGGAAATAAAAAAGACAATTTCTGGATGATGGGCGAAACTGGTCCTTGTGGTCCTTGCTCTGAGTTACACATAGACTTGACTGAAAAGGGCAATACAAAAGGTAGCCTAGTCAACAAGGACTCACCTAAGTGTATAGAGATTTGGAACTTGGTTTTCATTCAATTTAATGCAGAAGTAAATGGCGATTTTATCCCTCTAAAGAGTAAGCACGTCGACACTGGTATGGGCTTAGAGCGTGTAGCTGGTATAATGGCTTCTACTAAGAACTTTACAGATTTTTCTGTGTTTAGCTCTAATTATAATAGTGATTTGTTCACAGATTTGTTCTCACACATTAGTGCTATGTCTGGTAAGGCGTATAAGGGAACTATACCTGAGCATAGAGATGATATGTCAGCTCAAGAGCTTAATGACTGCGTATTTAGAGTGCTTGCAGACCACATTAGGACACTATCTTTTTCTATAGCAGATGGTATTTTACCTGGCAATGAAGGCAGAAATTATGTATTGAGAAGAATTTTGCGTAGAGCTGTAATGTACTCTAAGCGTATATCTTTGCCTGCTGGTTCATTTACTAAATTGGCTGTACCTTTGATAGACAAAATGTCGCCGATTTTCCCTGAACTTCAAGAGCAAAAAAAGCTGATTGTAAATATCATAGACAACGAAGAAAAGTCTTTCGAAAGAACTCTCGATAGAGGCTTAGCTCTCTTGGATAACTTTACAGAAAATCAAAGCGAAATCACTGGCGAACAAGCATTTATACTGTACGATACTTATGGCTTTCCTCTCGACTTAACTGAGTTAATCGCTAGAGAACGCTCGATGAAAGTAGATACTGAAGGCTTTGAAGTTGCTATGGAAAAGCAAAGGCAACTTGCTAGAAATGCTCAAAAGAAGTCTATAATTAGCGTTTCTGACACTAAGCAACTTTTGCACACTACACAATTTGTAGGCTATAGACAAAGTAATCTTAGCGACTTTAAAACTACTATTAGTGCTATAATTGAAGCTGAAGATTGCGATTATTTGATATTCCCTCAAACTCCTTTCTATGCAGAAAAAGGTGGTCAAATTGCTGACACAGGCTTTGTGGAATTAGAGGATAACGCAAGGGAAATTTTTGATACTAAAATTGATAGTGCAGGTCATATATTGCATAAGGTTCGCAAAAGTGCCTTCTCTTCTGCTGATATTGGCAAAGACATTATCCTTAATGTTGATAGACAAAAAAGGTATGCTATACAAAGACACCACACTGCAACTCACCTACTCCACTGGGCTTTGAGAAGAGTGCTTGGCACTCACGTGAGACAAGCTGGCTCTTATGTAGACGACCAAAGGTTGCGTTTTGACTTCTCTCACTACGAAGCTCCTACTAAGGAACAACTTAGAGAGGTTGAAAACCTTGTAAATGCAAAAATTTTAGAAAACGAAGCTGTAAAATGGTATGAAATTCCTTATAAAGAAATACCTGAAAACTGCATAGCTTTCTTTGGCGAAAAATATGGATTGATTGTTAGAGTAGTTGAAACTGGCTCTTTTCATAGCGAACTTTGTGGTGGTACACACGCAGGTAGCTTGGGTGAACTTGGCTTGGTTAAAATTCGCTCTGAATGTGCGATTGCAGCAGGTACAAGAAGACTTGAAGCAGTGGCTGGCAG
This sequence comes from Opitutales bacterium, assembly GCA_044433115.1. Classification (GTDB taxonomy): domain Bacteria; phylum Verrucomicrobiota; class Verrucomicrobiia; order Opitutales; family Intestinicryptomonadaceae; genus CAKUIA01. The sequence goes on along the minus strand of JAWXTY010000001.1, from coordinate 27,931 downwards.
TGTAGCTCTAAGCTATTTTGAAGAATTACAAGACTCTATTAATGCCATTTCTCAATCACTTTCTTCTAAGGCAGATAAAGTTGAAGAAGCTGTTACAAAGCTAATCGAGCAAAAGACTAGCCTTGAACATAGTATCAAGGAAATGAAAAATGCTCAATCTGGCGACCTTGCTAAAGAACTAGCGTCTAAGGCAGTGGCAGAAGATGGCTTGAATTACTTAAAGCTAATCGTGGACGCAAATCCAAATGATATGCGAGAAATCGCTGTAAAGCTATCTAAGGAAATCCAAGACTTTGTGATTATCTTAGCTTGTGCCAATGGCGAAAAGGCAAATATATTAGCTACACTTTCTCCTGCTGCTATAGCTAAGGGATTAAAGGCTGGCGATATAGTACGTGAACTTTGCACAAAGATTGGTGGCAAAGGTGGTGGCAAGCCTGATTTCGCAATGGGCGCAGGCAAATCTGAGCTACTTAAAGAAATATTTTAATATTGCTAAAGGCTAAGCTCTTAAAAGAGTTTAGCCTTTAAAACTACCCAAAAAAATAGCGTTTCTTGAGATTAAGAAACGCTATTTTTTTGTTATGATTTTTTAGAACTTGCTCTTCAAAACCAATTTTTAGAAGTCCCCATTCCCTTAGACGTCAAACTTTTTGTTAGTTGCCGCAATTACTGAGTATTTAAATGCCCAGTCTTTCAAGCCTGCCCTTTGTTCTGGGCTAAGTGCCTTAACAACTTTTGCAGGAGACCCCAATACCATTGAGCCATCAGGGATTACAGTGTTCTTTGTAACCAAAGCCCCTGCCCCAATTATACACTCATCGCCAATTACAGCACCATCTATAACTATAGCACCCATACCAATCAAGCATCTATCGCCTATAGTACAAGCGTGCAAAATCACGTTATGCCCAACTGTAGTGTAGCTACCAACTTTAACGCCAAAATTGTCTGCTAAGTGTATGCAAGAATTGTCTTGAATATTGCTATATTCGCCAATTTCTATAGTGTTTAAGTCTGCTCTAAGCGTGCAGTTTGGAAATATACTTGCGTTATTTGCAATTTTTACAGCCCCCATTAGAACTGCAGATTTTGCCACATAAGCACTGTCATCTACTTGAGGTTTTTGCCCCAAGTATTTTTCCAATCTAGCTGTCAATACTTCAACTGACTCCATTTTATTACTCCTTAATTAAGAATTTTTAGCCAAGGCTACAATGTTTTCTACAGTGAAACCAAAGTGTTCAAATAGCTCTGGACCATCTGCCGAAAAACCAAACTCGTCAGTACAAACAAACTTGTTCGCATATTTTTGCCAAGGCATACTTGAACCTGCCTCTATTGCAATTACATCGGCACATTCTGGTAATACTGAATTTTTATAATCTTGGCTTTGGCTTTCAAATAAGTCCATAGAAGGCATAGATACAACTCTTGTACCAGCTCCTAGAGCCTCACCAGCTTCAAGAGCCAAGGAAACTTCTGAACCACTTGCGATAATAATACGCTCTAAAGCTTGAGTTTCTTGCTTAACAACATAAGCACCCTTAAGCGTACCATCTCTCTTTTCCTTAGCACTTAGTGCTGTAATGATAGGCAAGTCTTGCCTAGATAGAATTAGAGCTGTAGGCTTTTTGCTTGCATAAGCTTGAGCAAAAGCAGCTGCAGTTTCTTCGCTATCAGCAGGGCGTAGCACTTGTAAATTAGGTATACAACGCAATAGGGCAACAGTTTCAACTGGTTGGTGAGTAGGTCCATCAAAGCCAACGCCTATAGAGTCGTGTGTAAGTATAAATTGTACAGGCAACTTAGCAAGAGCAGAAATTCTCATAGAGCCAAGCATATAACCAGCAAAAGTCAAGAAAGTTGCACTAGCTGGCATAAAGAAGCCATCGTAGGCGATACCATTATTAATACCTGCCATTGCGTGTTCTCTAATTCCATACCAAAGATTTCTACCTGCATAATCTTCGCTAGAAAAGTCGCCACCCTTATTTATATAGTTCTTAGTAGAGCCATATAAGTCTGCAGATGAAGTAATTATGCTAGTTGATACATTTGCAATAGCGTTTAGCACTACCCCACCACTAACTCTACTTGCAGATTTATCTGTCAAAGCAAATTCTGGGATTTGAGCTAAAATATCTTCAGCTGTTGCAAGAGATTTCTTAGTTAGCAAGTCGTCAACTTCCTTAGCCAACTCTGGGTTTTGCAATGCCCAATTTTCAAATTTTTCGTTATATGCTTCATATTCAGCAACTCTAGCTTCGTTCAATGAATTGAAATATTCCTTAACTTCTGCTGACAAATAAAATGCGTCTTGAGGCAAGCCCAATCTTTCCTTAGCTTGAGATACAAACTTTGCACCGCCTTCGCCGTGTCCCTTTGCTGTACCTTCAACTTCAGCTATGCCCTTTGCAATAGTAGTCTTTGCTATAACTATCTTAGGTTTTCCTGCACGCTCTGCCTTAGCATCACTAAGAACCTTTTCAACAGCCTCAATGTTATGTCCATCAACTTCATATACAGAAAAGCCCAAAGAAGAGAAATATTCTTTGAAGTTCACGCTAGAAGTCTTGTCAGCCATTGCGTCTAAAGTTACTTCATTTGAGTCGTAGATTAAAACTAAGTTATCTAGTTTCAAGTGTCCTGCAATAGAGCAAGCCTCAAAAGATATACCCTCTTGGAAGCAACCATCGCCAGCTAAGCAAAATACGCTGTGGTCGAATAATTCACTACCAAATTTTGCAGCTGCCATCTTTGCAGATACTGCAAAACCAACTGCGTTTGCAATGCCTTGTCCCAAAGGACCTGTAGAAGTTTCAACGCCATCTGTTTCGCCAAATTCTGGGTGTCCAGGAGTCTTAGAGTGCATTCTTCTAAAATTAGCCAAGTCTTCTAAAGATACATCAAAGCCACTGATAGATAACCAGTTATACAAGAACATACTGCCGTGTCCTGCACTTAGTATAAATCTATCTCTGCCTAACCATTTAGAGTCCTTAGGGTTCATCTTCAAAATCTTAGAGAACAATACTGCTCCGATTTCTGCACAACCCAAAGGTAAGCCTAAGTGTCCAGAGTTTACAGACGCAATCGCATCTATAGCTAGACCACGTGATTCATTTGCTGCTTTTTGTAATATATCTAAATCTATCATAACTAACTCAAGTTATCTCAAATCCCTCAAAAAATTGCAAGTTTTTTCGCCCTAATAATAAATCTTTATACTAAAGTTAAGCATTTAAAAGAAAAAGCTTGAAAAAAATGAGATTTTCGACAAAATAACTCTCTTTTAATAATATAAAACTTATACAAGCAAAATGAATAATAATAAAGCCCCTATAAATAAGGCAAAAAATAAAATTTCTGATATAAAAACTAAAGAAGAAGATTTTGAAGTTGTAGACCAAAATACTGCTGACGAACGCAAAACTGTTATAGCAGATAGCGATTTTGAAAACTTGGAATTTGATGACAGAGTTTGGCTTTGGTGGAAAGAATATAAATTTTCTGCAATCGTTTCTGTAATTGCAGCTCTTGCTATAATTGTTTTAGTAAATGGTCATAGAATGTTACAACAAAAAGCTATCACTGACGCTCAAGCAGCTTATAGTCAATGTACTGACGACGCTTCTTTGGAAAAGTTTATCTCTGAATTTGGATATAGTGAACTTGCTGGCGTAGCTGCAATGACTTTAGCTGATAAGGAATATAACAATAGTAACTTTGCAAAAGCTCAAGAACTTTACGCTAAAGCTCTAAGAAGTTTAGATAAGAGCGAACTTGCTGCAAAAGCTCTAATTGGCGAAGCCTTTGCTATGATTAAGCAAGGTAAAACTGATGAGGCAACTATTGCTTTAGAAAAAGTGGCACAAGCTGAAAAAGTTAATGCTACATATAAAGCACAAGCGACTTTCGAATTGGCTGTATTAGAATATACTAAGGGAGCTAAAGATGTATCTAAGGCAATCTTGGATAAATTAATTCAAAATCCTCAAGCAGGTATATGGGCAAGCAAAGCTCAAAACTTTATTAAAACTAATTTCTAAATTTTACAAAAAACGGTTTAAACGCCGTTTTTTTTGTATACAAAATTAGCAATACAAAGTGATATGACTAAGGAAAATATTTTAAATGTACTCAAAAATGTAAAGCACTCAAACTTGGACAAAGACATAATCTCTATGGCTATGTTGAAGTATCTAAAAGTTGAAGGCTCAAACATCGACGCTCGCCTTTATTGTGGCAAGGACGAAGCTGAGGGCGAAAAGACTATAGCAAAGGCTCAGTCAGTGCTTAAAGAGGCTTACCCTCAAGCTCAAATTTCTGTAATATTACTCAACGAAAACCCTGACGACAAAGCCCCAAGTGCGACTAAGGAGGATACATTAAAGTCTATTAAGTTTAAGATAGCTGTCTCTTCTGGCAAGGGAGGAGTTGGCAAAAGCACAGTGGCTATAAACCTAGCTCGTGCCTTTTCAAGAATATTCGACAATGTGCTTTTACTCGATTGCGACTTTTATGGACCTAGCGTAAACATACTTGCTGGCGAAAAGGCAAGATTAGCTTGTGATGAAGATGGCAAGATTTTACCTATAGAAAAAGATGGCGTAAAAATGGTATCTATGGGAATGTTAATCGACGAGAGGCAATCGCTCTTGTGGCGTGGACCTATGGTTATGAGTGCCTTAAAGCAATTTGTAAACGATGTAGACTGGGGCAATGCTGAGATTATGATTTTAGACCTACCCCCTGGCACAGGCGACGCTGTATTAAGTGCTATACAACTAATAAATATAGATGGGGCAGTCATTGTTAGTACGCCTAATGAGTTGTCATCTTTGACTACACTAAGAGGAGCTGACATTTTCCTAAAGACAGATATTCCAATCTTGGGCTTAGTTGAAAATATGTCTTACTTAGAAATGCCAGATGGCTCTAAGAATTATATATTTGGACAAGGTGCAAGCGAAAAGGTATGCGACGCTTTAGATATAGATTGCTTGGCTAAAATCGCTATAGACCAAAGCCTTCAAGCCTTTAACGCTGAGACTTCGGCTAAGTCTATTTCAGCCTTTGACTCCATCGCCCAACAAATCATAACTAAGCTTAACAAATAAAAAGCCCAGCAGATTTATAAAAGAGGATTTATAAAAAAATAGAGACTAGGTCATTAAACTTAGTCTCTATTTTTTTGCGATTTAAGCCTTGCTTAGTTTTTCCAATCTATTTTGCCTTGACGATTTTCTACGTCTACCCAAACTGAGGCGTGTTCAAATTCTCTAGTGTAAATGTAGCCATCTTTTGTTGCCTCGGCAAGTGGTTTGCCTAGTGGCTTGTTGTATTCATCATAATCTACCATACCACCATCTGAGGCATTATAACCCCAAGAGTAGCAAAAATATGAATATTCGCCTGCTGCAACTAAGTAGGCAGCTAGAGGAAAGACTATCTCTTCTTTTGCTTGGGCTACCAAATCTTCATAAGGGCGATGCTCGTAAGTCTTTCTCTTAGTGAAATTAAATGAAGGCCAACCCTTTACTACTACAGACTTGCCCCTTTTAGCTGCGTCTTGAATTAGAGAAATGTCGTTTACTATAGCGTCTTTATCTCTACCCATTAGGTCGCAAAAATGCTCAATCATCGAGCCATCTGTATGCTTATAAACACTCACTCCCATATCTTCAATAACTTTAGTTCTGCCGTGTAGGGAATTAGTTATAGTAAATTTATTAGGGTTTTGCTTGCGAAGTTCTTCTAACAAAATATCCAAGCTTGCAACAAGTTCCTTAGTTTTTTCTTTGCCGAACCTTGCCTCTTGAGTCTTGATATTAGCTATATATTGGATAGTTGCGTCTACGAAAAAGCCATCTATATTTGGCATATTTGCATATTCTTTTGCCTTCGCCAACCACCAAGAACGCACTTCTTCCTTAGTCATATCGTAAATTCTAATATTACCCCAAGGCACAGTTACAAACTCGCCATCTAAGTCCTTTAAAGTCCAATCTGGATTTTGTCTCAATATAAAACCTGTATTATAAAGACTACCATAATCTATGCGACTGTTCCAATAGAATAGAATTTTAGAATTTTCATTATACTTTTTTATTTGAGCTGCAGCAATTTCAGTACCTCTTTCTATTGTTTTATATTTAAATAGAGCTTGTTGCTTTTCTATACAAATTACAGGAAAACGTGCAAGGAACTTAGCCTCATCCTCAGTGAAATTATCACGCCTTTTGCACAAGTGTATGCACACAGGAACTCTATCCCAACTAAATTCAGGAAAGTAGCTCTTATCCTGCTCTTGCGTCGAAGCAAAGCTAGAGCCAGCTAACAATGCAGTTAAAATAAACAAAAATAATGTCTTAATTAATTTCTTCATATATAACTTTCTAAAGTTATACATAAAGAATAATTTGTCAATTTTTTTATAAAACCTACTAAAATTACTTAGTAAATTTAGATAAGTCCCAAGTTTTGTACCACTTAATTATAGGCATTTCGCCTTCCCATTCTACAGGTAAAAATAAGTATCTGCCATCTATTGCGTTATCGGGAGTCCATCTATCGCCTAAGTATATGAAAGCGTCATCTAAGCCTTCTACTTTTATTATAGCTGTGCTTTGCGATTTAAAAGTTGTTGCCATTTCTTCCTTAGTTCCCCTGCAAGGATTGCCCAACTCTTTCCAATCTCCTAGCATTTTGTCGCAAGAGGATACCCTACCTGCGTTTGGACGCCAGCCAGTGCAGTGAGAAGAAAACATATAATATTTTCCATTTCGCTTAAAAAATGCAGGAGCTTCGTGGAATTGCTTATGCAAAACTCTCACAAAATTTCCACTAAAATCTTGGTAATCGTCAGTGAGTTCGTGTATATGTAAAGTTGAGTTTTCCTCGCTAGAACAAGCATAATAAGCCTTGCCATCGTCATCTATAAAGAGAGTCATATCTCTAGCCATCTGCCCTTCTTTGAAATCTCTTAGGAAATATAAGCCCTTGCCTATAAGATTTTTATCTAGATTAGACTTAAGTTTAGCTGAGTTTTTTTGTAAATAATTTTGCTTCCAATTTGCATCTTTTTCATTTAATTCTTTTTCTAATGCAATTAGATTTTCCTTTTCATTTATAGGATATACGCCAGCTTGAGGTCGCAACATACGTACAAATTCAAAAGGTCCTGTAATTTTGTCAGAAATTGCAATGCCAACTTTAGCACTTAGATAATTTGGCTTTTCATTAATTATATCTTCTAATTTAGGAGACTTTGCAGTCTCGCCCTTACGAGATTCTATGTGCATAAACATCACATATTTATTTGTCTTTTCATTGAAAATAATCTTAGGTCGCTCAAGTATAGTACCAACAATTATAGGAGAATTTGGCTCTTGGCTCATCTCAAGAATTATGCCTTCGTCAGTCCAATTATACAAATCTGTAGAGCTATAACAATGCACCCCAACCATTGCCTTATTACCCAAAGAACCAGCGACCTTATGCTCGCCAACCATATAATACTTACCCTTATCAAAAAGTACACCTGCCCCATGAGCATTAAGGTGTACCCCATTATTATCCAAGAGTATTTCAGCTGGATTAAACGACGTATAGCTCACACTTTCCTCAGCCTTTTCCTTTGCGTAACTATTTGAAACGCAAATAAAAGCTGACAAAATCACAAGCGACGCCGATAAAACTCTCTTCATATTCATATTTCGTTGAAAGGGATTAATACTTATTGTTCGAAATATTGTTTTACTTGTTGGAATTGGGGGTTTGTTGGGTCTATTTCAAGGGCTTTGTTTATTGTTTCTATAGCTTCTGCTTTCTTGCCAGTTTGGTAGAGAGCTATAGACATATTATAGATTGCCCTAGAGTTTGTTGGCTCTATAGATATTATATTCTTAAACTCTTCTATAGCCTTTGCGATATTGCCTGTTTCGTTATAGAACAAGGCAAGAGCGTAGGATACTTCTGTAGCTTTTGGGTTGTCTTGCTTAGCTTGTATTAGCAAGTTAAAGGCTTCGTCTATGAAGTTTGCTCTAAATAGAATTATCGCAACTTCTCTAGCTACAAATGGGTTAGTCTTTTCGAAAGACAAAGCAAGTAGTGCAAATTCCTTAGCTGACTTAAAGTCGTTACGAGACAAAGCAAAGTCTGCCCTCTTTAATGCACCAAGAGGTCTATCGCTATTAAAGTCTAAGTACTCAACTAGCTCTTGATAATTCTTGCTTAGAGGCTTAATTTGAGACCTCAATGCAAAGGCAGCATCTAAGCGAACCATCGTGCTTGAGTCGTCTAAAAATGCGTTAAGAACATTGTCTACGCCTTGTCTTAGAGAGAGTGTACCTATGCAAGCAGACCTCACTAATGGGCTGTCTGAACCCAACATAGAAGCGACGTATTGAACCACATCATTCTCGTTAATCCAAGGCGACATTAAAGTAATTAGAGTAGCTTGCCAAGCTTCCAATTCCTCTGCTTGAGCAAGAGCAAGTAATTCAGCTTTAAGCTCTGGGGAAACTTCGCCTTCGTGGGCTCTATATACTGCTATAGCCCTTGCACGCTTCCTTAAAAATCTCTCGTCATTAGGGTACCACTTTTCAAAGTTTTCCAAAATCCAATCCAAGCCCTTTTCGTTTTCAGGCTTGTCTGTATCTATCTTGTCGTGGCAAGAAGAGCAAGCGTTAGGTATATCTATATACTTAGTCAAGAATGGGTCTGGAGATGTAAAACCGTGGTCGTGTCGCTCGTCTCTTTGCATATAAAAACGAGTTGGCATATGACATTCTATACACAAGCTACCAGTGCTATCTGCCTTGTGGAATGTATGCTCTTCTAATATAATAGTAGGAGCACCCCTTGTTCCCTTAGCTTCTGGAGCGTGGCAATTTAAGCATAAAGTATTGTCATCTGCAGGGCGTAAAAGCTTCATAGAGTGCCAGTCGTGGCAGTCCATACAAGTCAAACCTGCGTGATATTGCCTACACATCATAAAGGAGCTAAATACAAAGTCCTCATCTAAAGTTTGCCCATCTGCGTAATACACACCTCTAACTGTAGGTAACGCCGGTCTAAAGTGGTCGAAATAAGAGTCGCCTGTCTTGAATTTATTAGCAGTCAACTCTTCTCTTCTACTATGACAAGACGCACAAGCGTGCATATACTCAACTCGAGTATGTATAGCTTCTGGCTTCTTTTCTACTAAGCCTTCTGGGGCTTTACACTTTTCGCTAACAACTTGGTGGCACTGTATACAAGATATGCCAAATTCAGTCCAAGTGCTATCGAAAGAATTGTCCTTAGGGTTGTAATTCTTCTTAAAATCAGTTACGTGGCAATATGCACAATTTGAGTTCCAGTTCATACCTCGAGACTCCCAGTGTCCCCACTCGCCTGCTTGCCTATTTTCGTCGCCAAATACGTTAAACCACTCGTCCTTTGCAGGGTCGTAGCTCATAGACATAACTTGCTTTGCCCCCTTTTCCTTGCCAACTATATATTGAATTAGAGGCTCAACACCTATAACCATCTCTGGCTTATACATCGTTTGTGTGCCAGTTTTAGAGTCGTCGATAGTAACTTTAAAATCGCCATCTTCCTTTGTGAAGTGATAAGTTTTGTCGAAATATTTCACATCTTTGTGTTGGAACGCCTTGTCGTCTTGGCTTGACAAATATCTATTTGCAAACTTGTGGTGCATTGCCGCCCCCTCAGTGGAATTTGTCAACATACCAATATGTTGATGACACTCCAAGCACGCCTGAGATTTATTGTCTGCCAAGACAATTTGTGAACTAAGTATTAAAAGTATTACTGCCGATTTCTTCATATATATATTATTTATAGAACTATAGTAGCTCTTTTATTTTATTTTTCGAGCTTTTTATTTTATCTAATGAATTTTTCATATTGTCTACAGAGATTTCTGCCTGTTTAGACTTAATTTCAAGCTCGCCTTTAAAGATTTCTACATTAGTTAGCAAAACTTGGCTGTCTGTAGATAAAGTCAATGAAGCCTTTAGCAACTCTACTGAAGTTTCGCTCATTCTCTTTATAGTATTAGACAAAGTCTTTATGTTATTTAAGACAGCATTTTGAGCATAATAGTTTGTATTTAAATCGTCTATAATGGAATTTACTATCATTAACTCCTTAATCATCTTCTCTTGAGTATTTTCAACTGAAACTTTTCTAGCTGTATAACCTGCAGGCGAAGATGAAAATCTATCACTAACACCTTTTACCCCAAGAATATTTACATCTGTCATTCCTATATTCATTTCATCTAAAGCACGCCTAGCAATTTTAGCCTTAGTCATATCATTAGGTTTACGCAAGCCAGTCAAAGATAAATTCTTGTAGCTTTCAAATACAAAATCTTGGGCATTTGTAAAAGCAAAGCTATCCTTAATATCATAAAAGCTTTCGAGAGTCTTTGCCAAAATATCTTCAGCTAAAATGCTTGACTCATTGTAATCTGCTATAGATACATCTAAGTATTTTTGATATTCATCGTATAGCTCCTTAACTTTTGGCTCAAATTTATCTAAAGTTTTTTGAGATGCTTCTAAGCCCATCTTAGCCTCTTTAAAGAATACAGACAAGTTTTTCATCGACGCTTCAATTCCATCTATCTGAGGTTTAACTAAGCTAAACTCAGTTGAGGCTGTAGCTAAATTCTTAAATAAAAATGCAGAAGAACTCTCTACATTATTCAAGCGTTGCTCAATTTGACGCACTCTATTGAGGTCGCTAGCGTCTGTTAAATTCAAGTTTTTGAGCAAATTCCTCGCATATTGCACTCTGTCAGCATCGAGTTCTTTTACCTTATTTAGCAATGCAAGATTTTTAACTTGCCTATCATAATTAGCCTTAATGTCCTTATAAGACATTTCAAAGGCTGTAAAAGTTCTGTCAAAATTATCTATAGACTTTCCCAAATTTATTTTGCTATCTATATTATTATTAAAGTCCAAAACGCACTTTTTCGCATTGTCAGCAAAGCTATCTAAAGCACTCATCAAGCTACTATTTTCGGGAGCAAGCTCGTTATTGTAAAGATTATAAATCTTTTGAATATCTACCCTATCCTTTGCAATGTCCTCTATTTCCTTTGCATTTATAGTGCCTGCCAAAGCAAAGTTTAAAGATAATGCACAAATCAAGCTATATTTTACTTTCATATTTTTTGTCTCCATTATTGGGTTGATAGGTAGTTCTAATATTAATCTTATAATATCAATCATCTAAGATTTAATACTCAAAGCAAATGAAGAGCAAGCATATTTTTTTAGAAGTCCCCTTTTCTGAAAAAATATTGGGAACTTTTATCTAAATTAAATGACTAAAGATATAAAGTGATACTGAAATGTACATAAAACTAATCTATATCACTATATTCATATTGTTAAAGGGCGTTTGAAAAAGTTCCCTTTTGTTATAATCTTATACAAAGACCTCACTTCCTTTGAGAAATGAGGTCTTTTTTTTGATTTAAATAAAGGTGGTGAAAAAAAAGTGGTGGGTGTGTGGGGGGTATCTAAAAATTGGCAATTAGCTATTTTTAGAAGGATTTTTAGCGTAATTTTCTTGCGTTCGACGCAGATAACAGCGTTATTTGACGAGATAAACAAGGAAATTCAAGCAAAAATAGGCTAAAAAGAGCAATTGTAGCCTATAGTAGTGCAAAAACAAAGTTTTTGCTTCCTAATTAAAAGCAATTTTAAGATACTCCCCTTATAAAAGAGAATAAATCGCTTCAGCTAAGCCTTCGTCGCTCGGCGAGTTTGCAATGACATCTACTGGCATTGAGTAAAAACGCATTTGCGACGCTGTGGTGCTTCCTATAGCAACTGTCTTAGGCTTTGGAGCGTCTTTATTTATTATAAATTTCTTTATATCCGAAAAGAAGGCATCTACCCCCGAAGGACTAGTGAATACCAAGACATTTGCACCCTTTTTCACAAAGTCGCTTATAGCTGAGTCTATAGTGCTATCTGGCGTTGCCTGAGTTTGGTATACCTCAAATTTATCTACTATAGCTTCTGCCTTTACAAGTTCTTCTTGAAGTTCACTTCTTGATAAATTTCCACAAGCTACCAATATTTTTAAATGCTCTAAAGACTCATTTTCCTTCATAGCTTCAACCATCGCAAGTGCATTTTGCTCTTGGGGGATAACATCTGCAGCCAAGTGGAATTTTTGAGAAAGCGTCCTTGCAGTAGACTGCCCAACGCAGGCAATTTTCATCGCCCCTATGCTACGTATGTCGTCGTATTTTCTAAAAAACTCATTAAAAAATCCCTCCACAGCATTCGAGCTTGGAAAGCATAACCACTGGTAACTTGCAATATCCTTTAGTATATCTGCATTGTCAGGGTTTGACGCAACTATTTGAGTTAAAGGCATATTCAACACTTCAACACCTTCAACTTCTAGCATTTTCTTTAAATTGCTATTATCTGGACGAGTTAAAACAACCCTCGAGCCTTTTAAATTTTTCTTCATATATTTTGTCTATTAATATTCAAAAGAGTCGCCAGCCTTTAGTGCCAATGCAAATTCTTCTATAAGCCTTGAGCAAGCAACTAAATCTGCATAATCGCAAACTTCGCTTGGCGTGTGCATATATCTCAAAGGTATGCCCAATAAGCCTATAGCTATACCACCTCTTGTCATTTGTATTACCCTTGCGTCAGTGCCAGTTGGTCTTGGCTCTGCATTAACTTGATATTTAATATTGTGCTTTTCAGCCAAGTCCACAAGCATTTCAAAGACTACAGGATTGATATTTGGACCTCTTGAAATTACAACGCCTCCACCTAATTTTACAAAAGATTGAGTGCCTACTTTCACTGTAGGGAAATCTGTAGCGTGTTCAACATCAACAACTAAAGACACATCTGCATTAAGTGCATAAGCCGAAGTAGTTGCCCCCCTTGTTCCAATTTCTTCTTGAGAAGTTGCAACTGCATATACATTTGCTTCGAGCGATTTGCCTACTAATTTTCTAAAAGCGTCAAATATACAATAGCAACCAGCTTTGTCATCTAAAGCCTTAGAAACTATTCTGTTTTCAGAGATTTCAACTGGGCTATAATCTACGACTATACTATCGCCAATGCGTACCTTTTTAGATACTTCTTCAAAGGAGTCTAAGCCTATGTCTATCCACTGATTTTCGATTTTTGGCACAGATTTACGCTCTTCAGGAGTCATTAAGTGTATAGCTTTTTTGCCAGTAATACCCTTAACTATGCCATTTTTTGTCAAAATATCTACACGTCTGCCAGCTATCATAGTGTCGTCGTGTCCACCAAGTTTATCAAAAAATATGAAGCCCTTGCTGTCTATGTGCGAAACAATGAAACCAATTTCATCGCTATGGGCTGCAAGCATAAGAGTTTTTGCCCCCTCGCACTTTGATTTTAGTGTAGCAATTCTATTGCCTAATACGTCCTTTTTAAAGTCGTCTGCAATCTCGCCTACATATTTTTCAACTACGCTAGTCAATTCGCCCTCAACACCTGTAGGAGAGCGAGTATTTAGCAATTCTAGCAAAAATTCTTTGTCCATTATTAGTCCTTATCGAAAATTATTCGAGAATTATTAGTCCTCTTCGACCATTAATTCTTCTATAGATATACCTGCCAATTTTTCAGACAATAAACCCAACTCATACTCAGAGCCATAGAATTGATATACCCTATGTACGTGAAGTTGAGAAGCTTTTGCCTCTAGTGCAAGAGCTGGCGAGTTTGTAGTAATCTCATAATAATTATCAAAATCAAAAGAACTTTGAGCTGAAACGCCATCATTAAATACGCTAATTGCATCGCCATTTAAAGTGTCGTCAGACCTTTGCCACATTGAAGTAATATAAGGAACATCTACACTTGGTGCTACGTAAGTTACCACAGTCAAAATGTTTTTATTTGCATCGTATGCTAAAGCCATAGACTTTGACCTCTTAGCATTTACGCCAATTTCTATCAACTTTTTAGCGTCGACTCTCAAGCGTGCATAGTCATCTGTCAACAAGAACCTAAATTCATTATCAGAAGCGTCAAAATATTTGTCGTTATACATATTACCTAAGCCCTCGTCGTTTTTATAAGGGATAAAAGCGTATGTATTGCCACCTGCAGTAAAGCAAGATTGCAAGCTCTCAGCGATTAATCCATCTTCTTTTTGCCACTTAGCAGAGCCTTCATTTGTTATCTTATTTATAGATTGAAAGGCAACCATATTTATATCTTCTGCAATTTCTGTACCCAAAAACTCACCAGCTTGTGCCTTGTCTAAAATACTAATTTGCCTTAGCACCTTTATGTCAAACTTAGCGTCCTTTGCATTTACTACACTTGCAGACTTTTCAAAAAGGATATGTTTTTCATCTTTAGCTATAACTTGCCAAGGCTCTGTAGATAAAAATGCAGGAGCTTTCCAGTTTTCAGCTATAATAGAGTCGCCCTTTTTAAAGAATAGTGCATTATCGCCACCTTCAGGTGCTAGAGAAAATCTGTCTATACCCCCGATTATGTTGTGAGCATACTCAGCTGTGCCATTAACAATCATCTTTCTATTATACCAACCCAAGCTCTCGCCCTTAACACCATCTAAAGACGCAACTAAGACCCTCGCTTGAAGCTTAGGAGATACAGCTATATAAGAGTCTCCATCTGCAAGTACGTGGCAATCAGCATATTGATTTAATAGAGTAAAGTCTTTTTGGAAAGTCCAATCTACAGCAGATTTTCTTTGAGCTTCTTCTACCAAGCCACAAGAGGCACATAAAAGAAGAGATATTGGCAATAAAAATTTTAAATTATTTTTCATATAAAGGGAGTTTTGCACATTCCTTTAAAATCTTCAAGCATTTTATGAGATACAAGCCTAATTTAGCTTGGATTTGAGGCTTTTTAGAGCAGCTGCGTGAATTTGGCATATTCTTGCTTCTGTTAAATGTAGAACTTTTGCAATTTCGCCAAGTCTCTTTTCTTCAAAATAATACATATTTAAAACCACCTTTTGCTTCTCTGGCAAAGACTTTATACGCTGGCGAAGTATCAAATAGCTCTCCTTACTCTCTATTAATATACGTGCGTTTATTGCATTTTCGTCCTCAATAAGCTCAGAAAGCGACAATGAATTATCGCCTATATTAAGTTGATTGTTAAGTGATATAAAGCTTATAGATTGGGTTCTAACTCGCATTTTTGTGTACTTTTTGATTGTTACGCCTAATTGGCTACGAATTTCTTCGTCGTTGGGGCTTCTGCCTAATTTTTGCTCTAAGGTAGAGCTAATTCTTTCTATATTCTTTGCCTCTGCCCTTGCTGAACGTGGCATATAATCCATCTTACGCAGTTCGTCTATTATCGCTCCTCTCACCCTAAGACAGGCGTAGGCTGCAAAGGTATTTGCCCTTGACGTGTCGTAATTGCCAACAGCGTTTACCAGACCACTTAGCCCAACTGAGTGAAGTTCATCTAAGTCAGCGTGGCTTGGTAAGCGAGAACGCATTGAATTTACCACATTCCTAACTATGCCATAGTGCTTAGAAAGGAGATTATTTTGAGTTTCGTTGAACTGAACAAGTAGTTTATGTTTATTAGTCATATCAATAAATATCACAAAATAATATTTATTTGTCAAGTTAGAAAAATTAAAAGCGATAATTTTATTGATGAGTATTTGTAATTTTCTTGTTTTTTTATGATAATAATGCAATATTTAAAAGCTAATGATAGGACACTACCCAGATGACGAATTGCGTCGAAAGCGTATAAGGCGAGTAAAGAAGTTACTTCGCCCTATGCCTCGTAGGACGAATTTGCATAAATACCCTATTTTGAAATACTTCGCCTCTTATGCACGCAAATGCACTTATTTATGGGAGTTCAAGCAAAGTGGCGTATCTCGTGCAATATATCTTGGTTGGTTTATCACACTAATTCCAATGTATGGCTTGCAGATGATAACTGCATTTATTATATGCTTTTTTATTAGAGCAAATGCCCTTGTTGCAATGCTTTTGCAGTTGATTACAAACCCTATAACTATCCCTATTATACTATATACGCAATATGTCTTGGGCGAATATATTTACGAAAAGCTCTTTAATATTGACTTGGAAGTTGGGGCAAATGTCATAGAAAATTTAAAGACAAATGGCTTTGAAGCTCTCATTGCCTCCCTCCAAGATTGGCAATTAATCAAGCATATATCAATTTCAATGGGCATAGGTGGGGTAATTTTATCTCTAATTGGTGCTTTTATAACTAATACTATATATAAATATTATCTATCTAAAAAATGAAAAAACTTTTCGCACTCATACTCTGCCTATTTTATCTATTCAATTTCACTGCAAGTGCAAACAAGGTAGACTTAGGTATAGATATATTAAAGGAAATGAATTTCAAGCCACTATGGAATAAGAGAGTTGGCTTGCTAACTCACCCTGCTGGTGTAAATAAAGATGGCAGAAGCACTATAGATATTTTACGTAGCTCACCTAATGTTCGACTTTGTGCATTGTTTGGACCCGAACACGGAATATATGGAAATGAGAAGGCGAACATTCCTGTAGATGACAAAATCGACCCAAAAACTGGCTTGCCTGTGTATTCTCTATATGGGAAATTTAGAAAGCCAACTGCAAAGATGTTAGCTGGTATAGACGTATTAGTTGTAGACTTGCAAGACGTGGGTTGTCGCTCATATACCTATATAAGTTGTATGATTAGAGCAATGGAAGCCTGCTTTGAGCAAGGTAAAGAAGTTGTAGTACTAGATAGACCTAATCCACTTGGTGGACTAAAGATAGATGGACCTATGCTGGATATGGAATACAAGAGTTATGTGGGTATGATAAATGTGCCTTATGTACATTCTTTGACTATAGGCGAAATTGCAAAGATGGTTAAAGCTACTCCAAATGCCTTAGAAATTTCAAGAGAAAATCAAATTAGAGGCAAGCTAAGTATAGTGCCTATGCGAAATTGGTATAGGAATATGACTTGGCCTAAAACTGGTTTAAAGTGGGTGCCAACTAGCCCTGCTATACCAAATTATGCTGCTGTAATCGGCTATGCAATGTCTGGGCTTGGAACTCAATTAGGTAGCTTTCAACACGGATATGGAACAGATTATCCCTTCCGATTTTTGACTTATCCAAACAAAACCCCTCAGCAAATTATAACAGCCCTAAACAAGAGAAATATTAAGGGATTACACTTTAGCCCCTACAAAATCAAACACGGAACTAGCTACAAAGAAGGTGTTTACATAAATGTAGACGACTGGAATGAACTAAGACCTACCGAACTAAGTTTTCACTTAATGCTTCTAGCTTGCGAATTTTCCAACTCTAACCCCTTTGCAAAGGCAAGTGCCTCAGATGTATCTTTATACAACAAGCACGTAGGCTCAAAACAGTGGTATAACGAAATATCCAAATTCGGCAAAAACGCAAAACTCAGCTACTTCATATCCAAATTCTACGCCGACATCCAAAAATACAAATCTTGGGTAAAACAATTTTATATCTATGAGTAAAAGCGAAGCTTTTACAGTTGACAGTGGACAGTGGACAGTGGACAGCGAGTTTTTAGGGGAATGAAATATCTCTAGTTTTTAGCGTTCGTTAAAAAACAATAAGAAAACCTTTCTTATTTCAGTTTTATACTTTCAGTTTTATACTTTCAGTTTTATACTTTCAGTTTTATACTTTCAGTTTTATACTTTCAGTTTTATACTTTCAGTTTTATACTTTCAGCTTTGTACTTTCAGTTTTATACTTTCAGTTTTAGAATAAAAAAGCTATCGCAAAAAACTAGAGACACTAAAATTTTCTTAAGTCTCGCTGTCCACTGTCCACTGTCCACTGTCCACTGCTAAAGCTTCGCTTTAGCAAAAAAGGCTTCTACAAAGGCTTTGTCTTCTTGGTAGGTTACGCCTTGCCAGATTTCTTCGCTGACTAAGACATCGACTGTCATTTTGCCTTCCTTTAAAGCTTTATCTACTGCGAAAGGTAGGTAGAACTCTGCTTTTAATTCAAGTGAATTTTGGGCTAAAAAGTCTATAAAATAGCATTCTAGTAGCTCTAAAAATTTTGGGCTAAAGCACCAGAAATTCATAGATACAAAAGTATCATCGCTCAAAATTTTGCCATCTTTATCTGTGATTATATCAGCATTTTTTGCAATTTCATAATGCTCTTGTATGTCTAGTAAAGTTCCCTTTTCGCTCAGCTTGCAAACTCCTCGAGATACACCACCTGTAGGCGATAGCGTATTCTTTAATTTAAAGGCAATTAATAGGGCATTTTCAGAATTTTGCTCCATAAATTCAGAAGCAATAGCATAGCTAGTCTTGCCGTAATAATCATCTGCATTTATCACTAAAAAAGGCTCGTTTATAAATTCTTTAGCACATAAAATTGCGTGTCCAGTACCCCAAGGTTTAGTTCTTTGAGGCAAAGGCTTATAGTTATTAGGTAGCTTATCTAGCTCTTGAAAGGCGTAATTAATCTCGATTTGCTCAGCGTATTTAGAAGATACACTCTCTTTAAATACATCTTCTATATCCTTTCGAATTATGAATATAAGCTTTGTAAAGCCTGCTTGAATTGCATCTAAAATAGCAAAGTCTAAGAGACTAAGCTCATCTTTTGTAAATTTTGCTAGTTGCTTTAAGCCCCCAAAGCGACTTCCCATACCAGCTGCCATTATAACTAGTGATTTTTTCATTTTTTGTTTGTGTAAATGTGAGTTAATGCAACTGCTGCAGCATCAGACTCGTCAGAGTTCATTTGAATATTAGTCTTTAAAATACCAGCAACTACCCCAATAACTTGAACCTTAGAAGCCCTACCAAAGCCAACTACAGCCTGCTTAATCCTAAGAGGGGCGTATTCATATAATTCCAAGCCAGCACAGGCAACAGCAGCTATAGCAGCTCCCCTTGCCGAACCTAGAATTACAGCCGTCTTTGTGTTTTGTACATAAATACTCGACTCTATAGCCACGCAATCCACTTTGTGCTTAGCTAAAAGCCCACTAATTTGTCTATAAATTTGAGCCAAGCAATTAGGCATAGAAACGCTTGGGGCATTCCTAATAGTCTCGTAGGCAATGCAAGTTGGAGTTTTGGACTTTTCGTGTTTAATTATAGCAAGCCCAGTTCCTCTAAGACTTGGGTCTATACCCAAAACAGTGCCGTAGAACTGCTCTCCATATACAATAGCTTTAGTGAGTTTTTTTGTAGAACTTAGCTTTGAGGCACTTTCGATTTCGCCTATTTTGCTTGCCCACAGCTTTCTGGAATTACTTGCCATTTCTCTTCTTTGAATACTCTAAAATTTCCTGAGGAGTCATAAGCAAGTATAACTTACAATTATTCAGCTCAATGAAATAGTTTCTATGAGGTATCATATTATAATCTTTAAGTAGGGCTTTTTGCGTTTCTTCTAAAGACTTATTTAGATTAGAAATTTGAGTTGAAATATTATTTTTTTCCAATACATCTGCACTAGCTAAAAGTTGCTCTTCAAGCTTTTTTAGCTCAACTTGCCTATTTAAAAAAGAGAACAATTCACGCTGAAATTTCCTTACATTATCCAAACCTTGCACCCTTGTTTGCCTGTAAACTTTCCTACCTTCAACTTCTGCAATCTTGTCTAAATCTAAACTAAGGTCGCCCTCAATTTGTAGGTTATCCATTTCTGAGTCGCTAAGATATGTAGATATATAAATGTCGTCGTGGTCTTGCCTATATTGTCTTTCTACACTAAAGTTATAAAACTTAGTCATCGCTTGATTATTAGCTACATACAAGTCCTCAATCTCCTTGATTTTCATATTCAAAGACTCTTTATCGCTCTCTGTTAAAGACTCATTATTCAAGCCATCTTTAGCATTTTTAAGAGCCTGAGCGTACCTTTGCATTATAGATACATTTTTTTGAAAAGTCGCATTTTGCTCAACACTTCTAATCTCTTTAATATACATATAAGTATCGTCGCCAAGTCTAACTACATCTCCGAGTTTCAAAGAGCTAGATTGAGCTAAAGCACTTAAATTTATAAATATTGCACTAAGTAAAATTAAAAAAGTTCTCATATTATTCAAAAATATAGCGACTAGCCTTTATAGATGTTTTAGATACGCTTGTTGAGCTTTCGCTAGAGTCGTCGCTGTCATCATCTGAGCTAGTCTTAGTGAAATCTGTAGAAAATGTTGAGTAAAATTCTTCTAATTCAGCTAGCGTTACCTTATATTCTATAGTCTTAGAGTGTGTTGTAGCTGGATATTCTTTTACAACCACGTTATCTGTATTAGGCAAATAGCCAGAAGCCTTGCCTGCGATAGTAGACATATAATCCTCGCCCTTAGAAACTACACTAGCCATTTGAGCTTGATTAAAATTTGTAGTCTTTGTGCTAAGCAACTCAGCTGCATAAATAGTCAACTGATTAGAGCTTGTAGCAATATCTATTACAACTTCAGTAACTTCGAAAGCTCCCAATACATACTTTTGCATAGACACACCTGACACTAAATTTGCAGCTGCATAAAAAGACCCACCATTTGGAAACTCTATCCCAAAAATCTCTTTATTATAGTATGCGTTACGCTTTACACTAAAAGCATTTAAAGAAATTGAGCTAAAAAGCAAAGAAAGAATTAGTACAAACTTAAAAATTTTATTATTCATCTTGCAATTATTTTAACAATAACAAATAATGTCAAGTACAATGTTAAGCTGTAAAAATTTATCTGTAAAAGTAGACAATGGCAGAAAGACCATTTTAGAAAACGCAAACGTATCCTTTAAGGCAATGTCGATGAATGCCGTAATAGGACCTTCTGGCTGTGGCAAGACTACGCTATTGAAGGCTATGATGAAGATTATTCCTTCTACAGGTAATTCATATTTTTGTGGCAAGGAAATCTCTAAGAGCGAAGACCTAATTGCAAAGGTAGGTTTTGCCCCTCAATTTACTTGTGCTCAAGGCAAGTTAAATGTAGAGGAGTCCATTAAGTTTGCCTTAGATGTATCTACAACTTCTTCTCAAAAAGAAAAGGCAGAAAATTTAGAAAAGATATTAAAAATCATAGGGCTACATAACGATAGGGACAAATTAGTAGAGTCGCTTTCAGGTGGGCAACTTAGGCGTATAGGCTTGGGGCTTGAGCTTGCGAATAACCCCCCTGCTATGTTCTGCGATGAAATTACTAGTGGCTTAGACCCCCTCTCTGAAAATGCAATCTTAGACCTCCTTAAAGAGCTTTGCCAAAAAGAGAGCAAGACCTTTATATGTATTATCCACAACTTGGCGAAACTTGATTACTTTGATTTAATCACTGTAATATTCAAAGGCAATGTGGTTTTTCAAGGTAGCCTAGAAGAGCTAAATGCCTACTTTGAGATAGATAATCCCCTTAGCCTCTACGACAAACTAAACACTCAAACTTTAGAATATTGGCTAGAAAGGCGAGCGAATTTCAATAAGCCTGCTACAGAAACAGAAAGCTTCCCTGAAATAGAAACAAGGGCAAGGACTTCCCTACTCTATCAAAGCATAATCATTTTAAAGCGTCGCCTTAAGCTGTTTTTTAGAGACAGCACTTATTTGTTGCTAAGTTCTGCTATAACTTTTGGCTTCCCACTGATGGTAGTTATATTTTCCTTAGGGGGATTGCCTCAAATTGAGGGGCTAGCCCTTGATAGAAATTATGGGCTTTTAGAAGAGTTTCAGCAAAATATACGTATGC
Source organism: Opitutales bacterium (assembly GCA_044433115.1). Lineage (GTDB taxonomy): Bacteria > Verrucomicrobiota > Verrucomicrobiia > Opitutales > Intestinicryptomonadaceae > CAKUIA01. Next base: position 6,140 of record JAWXTY010000001.1, on the reverse strand, counting down.
AAATTCAGGCTGTGTCAACTTCTACATTAATTACAGGATTGATACTTTTCCAAGTGGTATTGCTCAACTTGATGGCTTCGAATAATGGAGCTAGAGAAATTGCCTCAGAGCGTAATTTATACGAAAAGGAAAGGCTAATAGGCTTAAACCCTGTGGCGTACTGCCTAAGTAAGATATTCTTTGTGAGCATCTTATCTATATTCCAATCTGTGTGGATGTGTGCTTTTGTAAAATATGTATGTGGTTTCCCTGGAGACTTTTTAGAGCAAGCCTTTGTGCTTTCGATGGTAGGCTTGGCTATGACAATGGTATGCTTAGCATTTAGTGCATTGTCAAATAGTGCAGATAAATCGAGCTTGATGTCTATATACTTAGTGGGCTTTCAGTTGCCACTATCGGGGGTAGTTCTTGCCCTACCTGACTATCTAGTTTGGCTGTGCAGACCCTTTATTAATACATACTGGGGCTGGTCTGGATATATGACTACTATGCGAGACTCTCGTATTTACGACACTTTTGTACAAACTCAACTTGAAGCTCCTAATTTACCTTCACTCTTTACAGTGTCCTTAGTACTTGGCGTACATATATTTATAGCTATATACGCAGTGTTCTGGGGTTGCTTTAAGAAAAAATGGGCTTAAAAACATCTTAAAAGCTTGTAATATAAAAAATTTTAGCTTTAATAATAGGTGATTTCTAAAAATAGGCTAAAAAGAGCAATTGTAGCTTATCTGAGTGCAAAAACAAAGTTTTTACTTTCTTGAAAAAACCAATTTTTAGAACTCACCAATATATGAATTAAGTGGATTATGGAAAACAATAACTTTGACAATAATGCAGATAACCCAGAGTTCTTTTCGATAAAGTGGACTTCGAAAGACTGGCTTAGCCACGTTCAAAAGTCTGATGATTACATAAAAACTTTCAGGGACTCTTATGCAAAGCATAGAATGAATGGCAAATCTTTAGAAGAGGTCTGTCAAATGAATGGCTATAGCATTTCCATACAAGAAAATAGCGAAGAAATCGAAATGGAAAATACTTTCGAACCTTGGACTTTGCTAAACCACCCACTCTATGTCATTAATATGGCAATCTTTGAATTTATAAATATGAGGCTCGATGAGCTTATGCAAAGTTGTCAAATGTCAGCTTCTGTGATTTGGGACTTAGCGAAAACTATATTAGACTTATCAAAGAACTTATCTTTGGCTGTAAATTCTACAGACCTTGGCGAAGTTGTCCTAGCTAAATGCCACTATAAAAGAACCCTAAGCGACATAAATGCTACGCTCGATAAAATTCAAGAAATTCAAGCTTTCCCTTTAAAAAAGGCAAATTATCTTAAGGAAGAAATCTTTTGTGCTATCTTCGATTTAAGACAAATTTGCTTAGACCTATCTAACGAAAACGAAAATAAATATTATGAAATGTAAAATTCTCTTAATTGCTACCCTACTTTTAAACCTCAATAGCTACGCTGCAGTCGAGTCTATAATGCTCGGCGATGTCAATACTCGTGAAGCTAAAGTTTGGGTAAAGGCTAAAGCTAATTCTCAAATTGAAGTTAAAATAAAGGAGTTGCCTGAATTTGTAGCTCAAAACCAAGCTGATGAATTTGGTATAGCTAAGTTTGCTATAACTAATTTAAGCCCAGATACAACTTATACATATACTGTAACTGACAGCGAAGGCACTGAAGAAGCTACTCTTAAGACTCTTGGCGAGTTCTCAAAGAATACTAACACAAGCTTTTCTGTAGCAATTTTGGGCAGAAACTTCGTTAAAGACGAACTCGACACAGAAGAACAAGCTAGCGATGAAGACTACGATATTTACGACCAAGTCTTAAAGCTAAACCCTCTTTGTGTTATTTGGGCAAATGGCATAGATACACTAAGAGAAGGCGACTACACTAGCAAATCTACATACTATACTAGATTTATTCATTCCAGAAAACACGAGAAATTGCAAAGCCTACTAAGAGGTACATCTAATATCGGCGTGATGGCTATAGATAATTATGGACCAGAAAGAGCAGATGCAACTATGTATAATAAAGAGATTGCTCAAGACGCTTTTATGAATTTTTGGGCAAACCCAACTTTTGGTAATTCTAAGGCTACAAGCAATGCAATGTATACGCAATTTAGAATTAATGACGCTGAGTTCTTTGTAGTTGACGACTGCTCTTTTAGAGATAATTTTGAATATAAGAACAAGAAACGTAGCTTTTTAAGCACAAGTCAAGTTAATGTTTTAGTGCAAGCTCTATTTGCTTCTGACGCAAAGTTTAAGGTTATAGTAATGAACACAGCTATTGCTAACCCTAACGAAACTTACGATAATTACAGCGACGCAAAATCAGAAAAGGCTACTCTTTTTGAAAGAATAGAAGGCTTGAAAATCAAGGGCGTTTTATGCGTAACAGGCAACAAGGAATACTCTGAAGTAACAAAAATGATTAGGTCATCAGCATACCCTATTTACGACATAACAGCAGGACCTGTAACAGCAAAAATTGCAACATCTAGCGAAGAGTTGAACTACTTTAAAGTTCCAGAAAGTCAAATATTCAAAAAGACATTTACAATTCTAAACTTCTCAGGAGAAGAAGCTAACAGAGTTTTAAATATAGGCTTTGTAGACTCAAAAGGAGCATTACAATTCAAACACACAATCCCACTATCAGAAATCTCTGAATAAGGATTAATTCACAATCAAATTTGCATTAAATTCTTAACTTAATGCAAACTAAGAAAAAAGAGAGCCTCAAAAAGGCTCTCTAAAAAAATGCTTGCATAAAATCTACTATCGCATTGAACTACCTCCATAAGAGCCATCGGCAAGCACTTTAGAATTTAGATTATCCCCAAGCTCGTAATTTTCCTTGATTGCTTTATCTGGGTATAAATTTTAGGGGGCGAAGCTGTATTGGAGAATATTTTTTAAGAAAAACACTTTTTGGGAAAACATTTACTAGAAAGCTACGAACTATTTGTAGGCTATTTACATACTTTAGAAATTACTAAAACTAAGTAAAGCATTGCAAAGAACAGGGAGTAGCCTTAAAAAAGCATATTCCCTTTATTTACATCTTTACAAAGTATATTAAACCCTATAGCTTTTAACTCTAACAATAGATAGTTATTTAAGTAAGAGCATTAAAGGAATTTGAAATTTTATCACTAATTCCATTTTTTGCCTTTGCAGAAAGCAAATACGATATAGCTCAGCAGGTAGAGAATCACTATAAGGCAAAGTATTCTGATAGAGTCCTAGGACATGCTCTAAAGGATATAGATAAGATATTAGGCTCCAATCTTACAGATGAGAAAATTATAGAGGCACTAAAGAAGCTTTTGCCTGAGGAAAAAGTAAATGTTATCCAAGATATAAATGTAGGTTGGAGTATTTTTGACATTGGTATAGACTGTATGATTGATAAGGAAATAAATACTTCCTTTTCTTATGCTACCAGTAGCACTAAGTCTTTTTTAGATTCAAGCAATGCGACGAAAACTTCTTACTCAGACAATTCTAATTCTATAGGTGGTGGCGTTTCTACTAAAGCAGGTGGTGGGATTGTCATGGGCATTATACCTACAGCAAACTTAGGTATGGAAATTTCTGGATACGCAAAGAAAGATTATACAAGTGGGGTTAAAGCCGAACTTAGTACATCGCAAAGAGAGCAACTTGAAGAGCTACAAAAGAGCATAAAATCTTATTCGGGTTCAGAAAGAGCTTATGATATATTTTTGTTTTTTAAGATAAACTTTTATAACAACTCAAGTGAAAACTTTAGTATTCCATTGCCTAACATTCATATAGAAGGAACAAATGTTCAAGCAAAGCCAGAAGATATGCAGAATTTGAGATTACCAGCAAAGTCATCTGTAATTGTATCTTATAGAGCAAAGCTAAGCACAGCAAGTTCCTTGAGCCTAATAGAAAATATGAAAAATGGCGATGTGCCTACAATTCAAATAGAAAAGAGTGGCTTGATTATCTTAGATAGCAAAAGGAACAACCTTGCGGCTAAGTTTATAAATTATAGAGACGCTTCTGCAAAGCTAAGTGTATACTCTAATGGAGTAGAAGAAGTGCTTTATATAAATCCGAAAACCAAAGGCGAAAATACTAAAATTAACGACTTAATCCAAGCCCTAAATAAGCTTTACAAACAAGACAATGCCTTTGAATACAAAAATGGCTACCTATGTGTATTTGGCAATAGCACCAACCCAAAAGACAACAAGTCAACATTTGTAACTATAGTTCTAAACGACAAAATTATAGACAGCCAAACAAACGCAACTCTTCAACTAAAAGCAAAAGACATAATAAAAATCTACGCCGAAACAGAAGAATTTTATGAATATATAGACACAAAAGTTTCTTTAGGCAAACATGAAGAAATCGAAAACCTAGAGACATCTTTAGATAATTTTAATATAGCTGAAAAATACGCAAAAGAAGGCAATGTTTTGGCTCAATGCAGTCTAGGTAGTCTTTATTATAAAGGGAAAGGCGTAAAACAAGATCACAATAAAGCTTTTGAATATTATAAAAAATCTGCTGATCAAGGACAAGCTGAGGCTATAGATATGCTGAAAAGATTTTAATTCAAGAGAGTTAAGGACATAGACAATGAATAAGGTTAAAGTTTATAAGCGTTTGAGGAAGTGTTTTATTGTAGGGGCTGTGCTTAGCATTGTGTTTACTGGGAGTGTTGCGTTTGCGGAGGGGGAGTTGTCGGGTATGCAACAGCAGATTTCTTTGAGTCAGGATATTAAAGTATCGGGGCTTGAGCAAGTTGTATATTTCCTAAATGCCTGCAAAACAAGAAAATTTCAAGACTCAATATTAGTCATCGATGTTAAATAAATTTAGAGAATCAAACAAACAAAAATCAAACAAACAAAAATTAAAAATTATGGAAAAATATTCTAATACATTAAATATAGAAACTGTGCTAGCACAGGCTAAAAAAAGCGTTGATGACCCAAATCAAACACACACTCCCTCTGATGATAATGATACGAAAGAAGGTAAATCTTCATATTCTAAGCTCGGTGCATTTGCTAATTTATTTAAAATTTCAATAATAATAGTCTTTTGCTTTGACATATACAATTTGATTTTTCTGACTGAAGAAAATAATAATATTACATCCTATAGCCTTCTTTCATATGTCATTTCCGTTATACTGTTTTTTATCTGGTTTTTTAAGTTAAATTCAAATAAAATCAAAATGGTAAAAGATTTTAATTTAAACTTGTATTCTCAACTCCCATTGATAAAACCAAAGTGGGCAGTAGGATATTTCTTTATACCTATATTGAATTTATACAAGCCTTATATTGCAATGAAGCAAGCTTGGTTTGTATTAAATAAAAGTGAATATGAATCAGATAAATACAAATTTACTTTTATTAAGTTGTGGTGGGCTTTCCTTATTCTAAGAGGTTTTATAGACAGGCAATATTTAAGTCGATCAGAAAATATTAGTAATTTTAATGATTTCGTTAGTTTTTATGATTTTGTAATTATTTTATCTGTCATAAATTTACTTTTAACAGTATTTACAATTATTGTTGTCGATAAAATGACAATTCTGCAAAATAGATATATTATGGAAAATGATAATGTTTCTTTGATAGATGAAAAAATATTGGAATCAAAGAAAAAGTCAAAATTAACTCTAATAATATTATCACTTCTTGGGTTCATAGCTATCGTTGCATCTAGTCAATATTTTAAAGGCTCTAATACTATTAAAAATATAGAGGCTTATTATTGCTTAGAAGAAGGTAGGAATTACGAAGCTTTTAATTTATATAAAAAATCTGCAGATCAAGGCAACGCTGTAGGGCAATGTTCTGTAGCCAATCTGTATTATACAGGGGAAGGCGTAAAGCAAGACTACAATAAAGCCTTTGAATATTTTGAAAAAGCTGCCGATCAAGGCAATGCTGAAGGGCAAGCAGGATTAGGTAATCTGTATTATACAGGGGAAGGCGTAAAGCAAGATTACAAAAAAGCTTTTGAATACTTTAAAAAAGCAGCAGATCAAGGCAACGCTGAAGGGCAAGCATTATTAGGTGGGTTTTATTATCGTGGGATAGGCGTAA